>CAZWDU010000010.1:0-73689 GCA_964632845.1 uncultured Candidatus Bathyarchaeia archaeon
AGTAGTCATAAACTTCTCTTTCAATTCCCGTTGCTTGGGATTTTTCCATGCACCTAGTCGTCTCTTGCATCTTGGAAGTAGTCATAAACTTCTCTTTCAATTCCCGTTGCTTGGGATTTTTCCATGCACCTAGTCGTCTCTTGCATCTTGGAAGTAGTCATAAACTTCTCTTTCAATTCCCGTTGCTTGGGATTTTTCCATGCACCTTTACGGTAGTCACTTTTTCACCGACAGTTAGCCCAAAGCTTTCAATTCCCGTTGCTTGGGATTTTTCCATGCACCCGGCGGTATATTAACTCCTGCTGGATCCCATGTTTTACCCTTTCAATTCCCGTTGCTTGGGATTTTTCCATGCACCCACCCCCCGACTGTGAGCCGTTAAAATGTAACGTCACATCATCCTTTCAATTCCCGTTGCTTGGGATTTTTCCATGCACCGGATATGTAGACTCTTACTGTGTAGTAGGGTGTTGCTGTCTTTCAATTCCCGTTGCTTGGGATTTTTCCATGCACCCGAGCCGATTTTGGCTTAATTCGCCGATTAGAGGCTATTTTATACATGATTCTGGATATGTAGCCTCGATTATAATTAGAATGTAATTCAATTTATAAAGATAATCGGATAAACCACTTCTGATGGTCGATTCAGAGTGTACTTCCTTTCTGATATCGAACAGAAGCATCTCCTTTATCAGCTTCTGCCAACAGCACGCGAAGTAGGCGTCAATAAGGAGCTACGCGGCTGGAACTGGCATCAACCACCGCTAAAGCCCTATTTTGATAATGTCAAGTTGCCGATGTACGAAGTGAGCTCCAAATACTGTCCCACAAATCGCGATGTGTACCTGAGGCATATTGAAAAAAAGTATGTTGCACCAAGCTCGCGAATGGCGTTAGGCAAACTGTTTCATGGTGTTGTGAGTGATTGTTTGCAGGCTTTTCGTCAGCGGCAAAACCTGAGTTTTGAAGAGTGGTGGCGGAAGATTAGGTGGCAGGAGATTTCGGAAAAACCCGAGAACGTGCTTGACCGTTGTAGGCAGGTGTGGGAGTTTACGCAGAAAATGTGTGAGGCGGAGTTGGCGGAGCTTTCGTGCAGCCAGCCTTATGCCCGCGAGTTGGATTTGGTGGCTACTGCTGTTCCTTTCTTGGTTGAGCACAAGATTTCTGGCGAGTTGCTGGGTTTGAGTGATGTGCTTAGTGTGGATTGTTTTGATTATCTTAGGACGATTATGTTTGATTTGAAGGTGACTAGTGCGAAAGACGATTGGCATAGGCTTTACTCGTTAGGATATGCGCTTGTGTTTGAAAGCATTCATGAAGTGCCGGTAGATGTCTGTTGCACGGTTTACTTGAATGTTGAGAATGGCAAGATCAGTGTTCAGAAGGACCTGTTTTTTGCTAATGATGAGTTGAGGCAGTGGTGGATTGAGGAAAGAGATAGGAAGCTGGAGATTGTGGCGGAAAGGAAAGACCCTGGAAAGCCTGAGTCTTCGCAATGCAAAGAGTACTGCCCATACCACAGTGTCTGTTATGGTTAAGCTGCTTGTTGGTGGTTTGTTGTGAATGTTTTTCTGGATGATTTTGGTATTTTCTTGGGGCGGAAGAGAAACCGGTTCATTGTAAAGAAGAATAACGAAGCTAAAGAGATTGTGGCTGATGATGTTGAATCGATAATATGTTGTTCTTCGGGCGTTGCTTTCTCGGCAAGCGCTTTGGATTTGGCTGTGGAGCATAATATTCAGGTTGTTTTTGCTCGGTATCGTGGTTGGCCTTATGCTGTCTTGATGCCGGCGTCGATGACTGGTTCGGTGAGGGCTAGGCGAGAGCAGTTTCTTGCGTATAATGATGAGCGTAGTGTGGTTCTTGCTAAGAAGTTTATTGCTGGGAAGCTGGTTAATCAGGCGAATTTTTTGAAGCTTATGGCGAAGAACAGAAGGCAGACTGACCCTAAGTTGGCTGAAAGACTGTATGAATCAGGGAAAATGATTGATGATGCCAACGAGCGAATTGGCAGAGAGCAAGGCAGCAACATTGACGAGAAGCGTTTGCAGCTTATGAATTTGGAGGCTGAGGCTGCACGTTACTACTGGAATTCGATTCGGCAGATTTTGCCGCCTGAATTAGGATTTACTGGACGAGAGACGCGTGGAGCACGTGACCCGTTTAATGCTATGTTGAATTTTGGTTATCAGACTGTTCTTTTTCCTGAAGTGTGGAAAGCTGTGAGTTATGCGGGTTTGGATTTTTATGCGGGTTATTTGCATGCGGATCGGTCTGGGAAGCCTTCGCTTGTTTTGGATATGATGGAGGAGTTTCGACAGCAGCTTGTAGATAGAACGTTGATTGGGCTGATTACTAAGAGTGTGATAAAGCCGAATGAGATTTTGGCTGCTGAGGCAGTTGAGGAGGGCAAGGTTTTGAGTAAAGAGGTGATTAAGGTTTTGCTTGCGAGTTTTCAGGAGCGGTTAGATAGTGAAGTTATGTTTAATGGGCAGAAGGGGTCGTTGAAGAGTTTTATTCATTTGCAGCCCCGGTGTGTAGTTCGCTATCTGCTGAAGGAAGCTGATTATGCACCGTTCTGTTTAGGATGGTAGGCACATGTTAAAAAAAAGAATTCTTTTTTTCTGTGCATTTGTCGGGTGATTGTTCTTGCGGTATGTTGTAATCTATGATATCAGCGATGACAACCTTCGCGCACTTGTGGCTGAAACGCTCAAGGATTACGGTTTACAGCGGATTCAGTACAGCGGGTTTATGGGGGATCTTCGGCGGGACGAGTTGAACAGTTTGCTTGTGGATTTGCGGAATTTGATTAAGGATTTGGTTGAGAACGTGCAGCTTTTTCCAATGTGTGACAGCTGTTTGAGGGGGAAGAAGGAAGTTGGGAAGCCGAAAAAGTACGAGTTTAAGGAAGAGAAAGAAAAGTTTGCGTATTTCTAGTTTGGGGATTGTGCCATGAAGGCTAAGGTGTCGAGAAAGGACAAGTGGCTGAAGAACCAGCAGAGGATGCATGTTTCTGATGTTGCTGAGGATTTTGTTTCTGTGACAGATATTAAGCAGTATATTTATTGTCCTCGTATAGTTTATTTTGATAGGGTGTTGCATGCGACGCCGATTTTTGGTTCGCAGCAAGGTGACAGTAAGGAGTTGCATGAGGATTACGTTGCGAAAGAGCTGAGACGAAAAGATGCTGTCTATTATTCGCCTGAGTTTGTTGGGGCAGAAAAGATTATGTTCAGTTCGCTTTGTTCGAAGACATATGGTTTGCAGGGGAACGTGGATTGCATGATCAAAACGGCTAAGGCAGAGTACATTCCTGTTGAGTATAAGAACATGAATTCTGACAGGGGCAGAGTGTGCATGCAGCACAAGTACCAGCTTGTCGGCTATGCCCTGCTCATTGAGGATAACTTTGGCACTGTTGTTAAGCGGGCTTTTGTGGATTACATTCCGGAAGGGCTGATTTTGCAGTTTGAGATTACGCCAACCATGAAGATTTTTGTGAAGCGAGTCTTAGGACACATAAGACGGATAATCAAAGATGAAGAATTGCCACCAATCCGAGCAGCAAAATACAAATGTGCAGGTGGATGTGGCCACAAGCAAACTTGCCAACAATAAAAGTTTCCACTAAACAATCAAAAGCCAATAATGAAAAAATGGGGCGCTGTTTGCTGAATAATATTGTGCAATTAGTTTTTTAAACACAGTCAGCTAAAGGTACTATTGTTTCAGACAAAATAACGTGGGGCGATAAACTAATGCTACCTGCGGTGAAAGCTCTCGGAGAACATGTATGCAAAACCACAAACATCAAAGAAGAAAGCAGGTTTGTTGAATCGTCAAAACTTAAAGGCATCAAAAATGTCCTGTGCATTAACTTCAATTTTACCAACGGCAAGGCTGTTTACACAGGTTTATTTTCCGAAGCTTTCGACCAGAATCAATCAACAAAGTATCTGTATAGAGTGTTTAGCCATCGCAGATTTGAAGTAACACCCACCTCCAAAATGAGTAATCCTGAAAAGCTGAAAAAACGATTTGACCTTTGGTTCAAACAATGTTGCAGCAAATACCTTCAAGATTCTGAAGAACCCGATTTATCGTTACTGCAAGCTCTCAAGAATGAGTTTATGGGCAAAATCGATCAAATATTTTCTGATATTGACGAGCGGTTTAAAACATTAAGCAGAGATGAAGCCCGAAATACCATTGTAACAATCACCATAGATTCAGAGAAGCATCTCGGAGACTTTGCAGTTTTCAAGGAGATTCTAAAAAAAGAGGCATGCAGTGGATATTATGCCAAGCACAATGTTGAGTCAAAGGGTAAAGGTAAATGCTATCTATGTGGCGAGGAAAAAGAAGTCATGGGTTTTGCTTCTCCTTTTCCTGTATACACACTTGACCAAAAAGGTTTTGCACCTGATTTTCTTCAAGTGGATGCTTGGAAACGGCTTCCTCTGTGTATGGATTGCGCCATCCTCTCAAGTGTAGGGAGGGAATTTGTTGAAAGCTATTTGTTCAAAAGATTTTACGGTATTAACTTTTACGTGATACCTAGCTTCGCTTTTAAGTTTGATGATGAAGTTCTTGAGTATATAGTAAAACCTGGAAAGAGTTATTGGGCGATTGTTGGGAATGAAGACGACATTTCAGATATTATGGCAGAAAAGTTTGAACAGGCAACCTTGACTTTTGTTTTTACAAGACCTGAAAAGGCGACTTTTAGAATAGTTCGTTATGTTGAAGATGTCCCGCCTTCATATCTCAGGAAAATCAAGCGAAACATGAAAGAATTGATCGACTCACCCGACCAACAATGGCCTATTTTCAAGGAAAGCTTTTTGAAAATTATATTTGGCGATAAGGGCTTTGTAGGCAACTTAACCGTGAGGGATACATCACTTGGTGGGTTGATTAGACCCTTCTTCCCTCATTCAAAATACGAGGGTGTATACGATAAATATTTCATAGATTTGGTGAGTGATATTCTTGTTCAAAGAGAAATTCGGGCGCACTTTCTTATAAAAGCGTTTGTAAAAGCCCTTCGGGCGTCATTTATTAAACGATATGAGCGAAATACAAAAGAACTTGCTTTAAAATCGCTGATGTTAGTTTTATTAACCAGAAAACTTGATATATTAAAAGACTGGGGTGAAGGACAGTTCATGTCATCAGTAGAGAATGACGAATTCTTCAGCTTCTTCAGTCAGTACAAGATTGCTTTTAATTCTCCAAGCAAACAAGCT
Source organism: uncultured Candidatus Bathyarchaeia archaeon (assembly GCA_964632845.1). Lineage (GTDB taxonomy): Archaea > Thermoproteota > Bathyarchaeia > Bathyarchaeales > Bathycorpusculaceae > JAOZHU01. The sequence goes on from CAZWDU010000010.1 coordinate 5,253, forward strand.
GCCTTTCTGGAAGGCACACTTGCAAAATTCTTAATGGATGTACAATTTGCGAATCGACAGTCATCGCCATTCAGGGACAGATTGTGTGGATTAAGAATAGACGAAAGAAGAGCAAAGAAACTTTTTCCAGAGATAATTGAGAAATTGAGAGAATATAAGATGGCATATCCTTCATTGGAAGCCGCCACCTCTAAAGCGTTCCTTGAAGCTGAAAACACAAGATGGAATTTGACGGCTGATGAAGTGAGCTATTTCTTCACTTTAGGAATGATCTTAGCACCTATCTTCAAGAAAAAGGCGAGTGAATGAGAAATGATTGAAAACAGATCAGAAATACTCTTTTTGTATGATGTAAAGGACATCAATCCTAACGGAGACCCCATGGATGAGAACAAGCCACGAATTGATGAAGAGCTAGGCGTTAACATTGTTACAGATGTGCGACTAAAGAGAACTATCAGAGATTACTTGCATGATTTCAAAAATCAAGAGATACTTGTTAGAGAAATTGAATACGAAGTGGGAAAGATTCAGGACGCAAAGTTGCGAGCTGAAGATTTTCTTAAAAAGGACGGAAAAAAGATTGACAAGAATGAAGTAAAAACGCTTGCTGAAATGAAAAATCTGATCCTTGAAAATATTCTGAAGGAATGCATTGACGTACGTCTATTCGGCTGCACGATACCAATCGAAAAATCAACAAACGAAAAGAGCGCAATCACTTTAACAGGACCTGTGCAATTTAGAATGGGAAGGTCTTTACACAAAGTCGAAGTGATCCACATTAAAGGAACTGGCGCCTTTGCATCTGCGGCAGGCAAGGAGCAAAAAACGTTCCGTGACGAATATGTTCTGCCATACTCTCTCATATGTTTTTATGGAATAATAAATGAAAATGCTTCGAAATATTCACATCTGACAGAGGAGGACATAGACTTGCTCCTAGCGGGTATATGGAGCGGCACTAAGAACCTTATATCTCGCTCTAAAATTGGTCAAATGCCCCATCTGCTTTTGAGAGTGATATACAAAGAAGAAAACTATCACATCGGCGATTTAGACAAGAAAATTCATGTTAAATACGAAAATGGAATGAATGATGAAAAAGCTCGGAGCATAAAAGATTTCAAGTTGGATGTAACTGAGTTGTGGGAGTCAATAGAGGCGAATAAGGACAAGATACTCAAATTAGAATTTCAATTAAGCCCTGATCTGAATTTCGTAAGCAACGGGGAATCGATGACGTGTAAAAGCTTTAGAGAAGCGCTTGAAAGGAACTTTAAAGTAACAGATTTGCATTTACAGTGATCTTCTTTGAGCAGTGAAAGAGAATCCTTTTCGAGCACAACAGACACAGTTATCGTTTTTGATATATGGAGCGATTATGCACATTACAGAAAAATAGAAACTACCACGTCCCCACTTACCTATTCTATTCCAACTGGCACTGCCCTAATGGGCATGATTGCTGCCATAATAGGATTTGAACGTGACTCATATTACGAGGAATTGGCACCATCAAAAATGAAATTTGCAATAAAGGTTTTAAGCAATCCGCCCAAAAAGAACCGAATGAATCTTACATTGTTAGATACATCAAGAGGCGTTTTCCTTCAAGATATCGGCGAAAACCCCAGAACGCTCATACCATACGAATTCATCCAGAACCCAAAATTCAGAGTATATGTTTGGTTGAAAGATGAAGCTCTGCGAGCAAAGCTCAAGCGGTTCTTGAAGGAACACAAAAGCTATTACACGCCTACCTTGGGTACTGCAAACATGATAGCGAATTTTTCATATGAAAATGAATATAAATTGGAGAAGGCAAATGGCGACCTTGTTCACAGCATCGCAAGAATGGATAATGGTCATTTAGAAATCGAATCAGGCAGAAGATATATCATTGAAAGAATACCCATCTACATGGATCAAAAGAGGATTGTGCAGGATTACGCCGAAATCGTCTATGAAGTAACAGGAAAACCTGTTAGAATGTCAAATGCTCTTTGCTATAAAGTCGGACCTGACAACATTGTGTTCCTACAAGCTTAAGTCTCATCGAGATAAACTCTTGGTAAACCATCTTGAAGAGGTTGCCATACTATCGCGGGGAATCGTTACCTCTACAACCTTCGTGAACACGGCTACAATTGCTGAAGTGTCCTATTTAATAGGAATAACACACGACTTTGGCAAAGCAACAACCTATTTTCAAGACTTGCTGAACATAGGTTCAAGAACCCATTACGCGAACCATGGATTATTGTCATCTTTGTTGTCATATCAGGTTATCAAAGAATATTTAGTCCAAAAAGGAAAATATAGCGGGGAATTCAAGTGGTTACCCGCATTAGCATGGGTTGTAGTGAAAAGGCATCACGGTAACATTCATAATCTGATTGGTGACGACAAATCCGAAGCAGCAGCCTTACGTGACATTGGCGAACAGGCTATTGTGAAGAAGCAAATTGAAAACATTTTAGCAATGAATCGCGAAGAGGTTCTCCTCATTTTCAAGAAACTATTGGAAGGAATTGATGTTCTAAAATGCCTCGATGAAATTTACTGTTGGGAAAATTTAACTAAAGAAATCCGTTCAACTCTAAGGGAAATAAGACGCGACGCACGGATGGAAAATTACCTGACATTGTTGTTTCTCTATTCGGTTCTTGTGGATGTTGACAAAGTCAACGCTACAGGCGTCAATTTGCCTGACAGAGTTACAGACATCAAAGCAACTTTAGTTGATGATTACCGAAAGGAAACTTTCATAAAAAGTGCTGAGACTATCGGAACCATTCGAGAACAGGCTTATCAAGAGATTAGCGAATCAACTACTACCATTGAACTCGAGAAAGACCGCCTTCTCTCGATAAATCTACCGACAGGAACAGGGAAGACTCTGTCCAGTTTTTCATTCGCATTAAAATTGAGAGAAAGGGTATCAGCAGACAGGGGTTTTGTGCCGCGCATTATATACTGTCTTCCATTTCTCAGCATAGTAGACCAAAACAGTGAAGTATTAAGCAAAGTCCTTCAAAAACAATTCAAAGAGATTCCTTCGAACGTATTTCTTAAGCATCATCATCTTTCTGATATCAGCTATACCGAACTAAATGATGCAGAATTACGTCCTGCTGGAGAAGCCAATAAAGCGTTGTTGCTGATAGAGGCATGGGACTCAGAAATCATAATTAGCACTTTCATGCAGTTCTTTCACAGCCTTGTTACAAATCAGAATAAAGCTGCCAGAAAGTTCCACAATATGGCAAACTCTATAATCATATTAGACGAGGTTCAAGCCATTCCTTCGAAATACTGGCTTTTGATAAACCGCATGTTGCGAGATTTCACCGTTAAATTTAACTCTTGGATTATTTTAATGACCGCCACCCAACCTTTGATCTTTCAACCTAATGAAATGAGAGAGTTAACGCACGACAAGTGTCAATATTTTGACTTATTGGACCGTGTCGATTTCCGAGTAGACTTGGACGAACAAAGTAAGGTGATTTATCAGACATTTGAACAGTTTAAGGAACGGCTAAAAGATGTCATTAAAACCAGCAAAAAAGATATCATGATAGTTGTTAATACAATTGGTTTATGCCAACAAATATTTGAATTTTTCAAGAGTCACATTCCACAGATTTGTTCTTTAGGAGAAGGAACCGTGGATGATGATGGTATTTGTGATTTTAACGAATTGGAACTGGTTACTCTTTCAACGCATGTATTACCCAGAGACAGACTTCGCAGAATTCAAAGAATAAAAGAAGATAAATGCAGAAAGGTTATTATTGCCACTCAACTGGTCGAAGCAGGAGTTGATATCAGCACCGCGATAGTCTATCGAGATTTAGCGCCTCTGGATTGTATTATTCAAGCTGCTGGAAGATGCAATAGAAACGGCGGTAAGGAAAAAGGGCTATTCGTTATAGTGCCATTAAAAGATGAAGCTGGTCGTCCTTTCCATCACTTTGTTTACGACGATGAACTAATAGACGCTACTAAAAAAGTTTTGAGCGAATTAGGAAACAAATTCTCAGAACGTGATTTGGGTAAAGCAGTGGGCAATTACTATTCATTGGTCCACCAACGAAGCAGCTCCCAAGAATCTGGGATGCTGATCCAATACTTAGAAAGATTAGACCTTTCTGAGTCAGAGAAATTTGCGCTTATTGAAAACAGTGACGGAGAAATCTCTGTCTTTATCGAAAGGGACGAGGAGACTACCCGAATAAGAGAGGAGATTCAAAATATTTTGATGGAAGGCAAGAAATTTGATAGAAAAGCCAAACTTGCAGCGTTGAAGAGAGAAATAAATGAAAACACAATTAACATAAGATACTCATGGAAAATGAAAAAATTAGCTAGGCTGCCTCATCTTTTCGGAGAAGAATTCCGATATGTTCCAAGAAATCAGGTGAAAGAATGGTACAAGCACGATATAGGCTTCTTAATTCCTGAATGTGAATAGATCATAACATCGAACTGATTTTGGCTTGTCCGTATGCTGCTGTTTTGTTTCCGCCTACGTTAGCGTATTCCGCGTAACGTGCCAGCATGTACGTGGTCTTATTCCAAGGATTTTCTTTATCTTTCAACTCGTATGTGACGTAGCCTGTGAAGCCTGTGACTTTCTTGTTCCGCATCACCGCCATCCGCGTCCGCAACTCATAACGGCTCACACCCACATTCTTCAACAACCAATCCTTGTAGGCTACATACTCTTCCTTAGTGAAACGCCGTTCGTCGCTGAACTGGTTCCAGCACCGAATTAAGCTGCAAAACACCTTCACAGAGTCAGGAAACATCCAATGATAACCGCTATTCAAATTAGCCAAGTAAGTTGGCGTCCTAAAATCCAACGTAAACCCATCAACCGCTTGAGCCTCTTTCTCCAAATCCCCATAACTCTTACAACTAATGCTCATCGAAGCAATCTGAAAAGTCGTATCAAAAATCAATGCACTATTCTGCTTCTTAAAGAAACTAAGCAGATACGCCGAATACTCGTCTTTCAAAAACCTAAAACCCACCTTGCAAGGAAACAACGGATCCAAAACATAACCATCCGCTGTGCGATTCTTGCTCTTGAACCGCAAAGGCGTCACACTGTAAGGCTTAGACACATTTAACTCATGCAGCAAACCCGAAGCAGCGGGGTCAACCTGACGGATAAAATGCAGCAATAAACCTCGCGCAACATGACCCGTAAAAAACGGCAAAACAACAGGCTTCTCAGCATACATCTCCAAAGTGATCTCAACAGGCAACCCTATTCAACTCCCACAGATGGGATTTACGTTAGACGGAAACGATTCTTAGAATATAGCTGCGATAAGAAGTTAAAACTTTCCAAAAATCGCTAAAAACCTATTATCATTCGAGAAGTAGTAGCCCAAAGTTCCCACCGCCGACTACTACCAAGATAAAATGAAAGAACAAACAACACACGTTTTTACAACTGTTGTTCTTCTTCTTTTCACTCACCCAGGTGGTTTTTAACTTCTTAAAAGAAGAAGAAGCGTGTCTGCACAACCACTTCTTCTTCTTTTAAAAGTAGTCGTCCAAGCCAAAAACAGAGTGGACTACTACTACCAGCCAACACTGGACATAACTGATAGAACAACAACACTGAAAAATGCAGCTGTTGTTCTTCTTCTAACTGCTTGTTGTTGTTCACTGCAAATCAGCGCGAACAACAACTTCTTGAGACAAAATTCTTGCTTAAACTGCAGATTTGTCGCTGGAACTGCTTTTTTCTTGCTTTAGGTAATTTCTCCATTCTGAAATTGCTTTGAGCCCTTCGTTATGCTCTAACTCTAGAAAATCCAAGAAAACGTCTCGCTTCTTTCTTAGCTCATAATCGCTTTCAACAACGCTCCAAATCTTTTCCAGGATATTCCACTGCTTTTCGCCAATAGACTCCCGAATATGCTGAATTGGTTGTCCCATGTAAAAGAAGCCCAAAGCCAAGCTGTCAAATGCGCTTCTGCGTAAAGCTTCATCTTTCTTGGGAAAAAGATTCGTTATGGTGAACGCTGTAAAAGTTACATAACTATAACTAGTGTTGTATGTCAATTCAACATTTAACGCGGACCTTACCCTCGAGAACAGTTCTTGTTCAAAACCAGCGCTGGCAAATTTATTCCACTTCTTAAAAACAAATAACAGGTCTTCATGAGCTTTTGCGATCTCGCGAAATTCAGGAACAGTGAAATTCAACTCGCCTGAACGAGTCATATAAAAAATTAAACCATAAAAAGTCAACGAATACAAGCGTAGCTCTTTTCCTCTGGGCGCAGTTCTCTCTAGGCGGAAACTGATTAGGCCTTTCTGGCATAGCTCGGAGATAGTCCTTAAAACTGTTGAATAGTTCTTTTTGGTTTTCTTGGCTATTTCTTCGACGCTTGCTTCGTTATGGAACGTAAGATAGTTTAGCGGGGGCAACAGGCTTTTCATCTTTTTGCTCTTTTCATTATGCATGAGTACGCCACTATTATGCACAAAAAACGTTAATATGGAATATAAACTTAATTATGCACAACAACGCATAATGGAGAAACAAACATGCCCATAATAAGACGCATCATAGACATTGGCAACAGCAAAGCAATAACAATCCCCAAATCATGGATCACAAACGCTGAGGACGAAGCAGGAAAAAAAGTAATAGCCCTCGCATTGGAAGTCGACGGATCCATAACGCTTCAACCCGTCTTCGAGAAACAAACCAATTTTGAGAAAACCGAACATACAACCCAATCCCCACTCTAAACAAATCAATGGTGCAGAAGGATGGCTGGACTTACACAAACGCAAACACCCTTCGACAGCGAATTTGGCAACAAAGCCGGTACTAAAACAGGTAAGTCGGAAACCGAAGAATCCGCCGGCTCCAGCCTCCACTGCCCACAATGCGGATCCAAAAAACTCTGGCGCGACGGCAACCGATATTCTCAATTTAACGACAAAATCCAGCGGTGGCTCTGCCGAAACTGCGGACTCCGCTTTTCCGACCTCCAAGACATGAAAAAAGCTTGGAGCACGATCGAACGCGTTGAAAGAATTGATACGAAGTCATTAAAAAGCACAGACGACATAATTACCTCTCGCCAAATACGCGTCAAGGAGACGAAAAATTTGGGTCCGGAGCAAACAACCATACAACAAGTTCCGGAAAGAATGGAAGACGTCAAAGGAAAACTAGTGCAATTCGCTTGGAGACTACAACAAGAAGGATACGCGTTCGAAACAGTAAGAGTAAACAGCAGCTGCCTAAGAGCCCTAATCAACAGAGGCGCCAACTTAGCAGACCCAGAAAGCGTCAAAGAAGCCTTAGCAAGAGAGCAAAACTGGAGCCCAGCAAGAAAACGTAACGCAATAAACGCCTATACCCTGTTCCTGAAAGTAAACGGATTAATCTGGAGCAAACCAAAATGCAAAGTCCCACAAAAATTCCCATTCATACCCACCGAACAAGAAATCGACGCCCTAATCGCAGGATCAGGCAGAAAAAACGCAGCCTACCTTCAACTTCTCAAAGAAACTGCTATGCGCTCAGGAGAAGCAAAACGCTTAGAATGGATAGACATAGACCGCGAAAAAAACATAATAACACTCAACCAACCCGAAAAAGGCTCAAACCCAAGAATGTGGCGAGTCACTACAACACTGATAGAAATGCTAAACGCCCTGCCGAGAAACAGTCCAGAAGTTTTCACTGGCTCCTTAAGAGCAATGAAAACAACCTTCGTCAAAACCCGCAAACGACTAGCACAAACACTACAAAACCCACGCCTACTAAGAATAACATTCCACACACTAAGACACTGGAAAGCCACAATGCTCTACCACCAAACCAAAGACCCATACTACGTACAACACTTCCTTGGACACAAATCGCTAAAATCAACCGAGATATACATAAACATCGAACACACACTCTTTGAAGCTGGCGCCAACGACCAATTCACAGTACGAATCGCCGAAAAACCCGAAGAAATCAAAGAGCTGCTAGAAGTAGGCTTCGAGTACGTCTGTCAGAAAGATACGTTAATATTCCTGAGGAAACGCAAATGATAACAAAACTTGACGTCGCCAGTGGCCGAAGACTTCCAAAATGCGGCCGAGGTGAGGTAGCTTGGTAGCCTAGAGGCCTGTGGAGCCTTTTGCCTGGGTTCAAATCCCAGCCTCGGCCCCTTTGAAACAGCAAAAGTTATTTTCATTTTATATCCTTCTAAGAATGAGGGTGCAATTTGAGGGTTAACCGTAGGGTAGTGGTGCTGGTTGTTGTTGCCGTGGCAGTGGCGGCTGTGGGTCTGCTGGCTTGGGCACCGTGGCTTAGCGATGATTACGTTGTTGAATGCGTAGTGGAAAAGTTGGGTGGTTCAGATGTGCACTTTAATTATCTTGGTGAGGATATGGCGATAAAAGATATTCCTAAAAAGGTTAGTTGGTTTCCATTTGGGCGGTACGTTACGTTTTCAGGTGAAGCCGACTGGTTTGTAAGCTTCTACGGCAACGTTTTCTGATAGTCTATTCAATTGTCTCGCTGGATAAAGCCATGACGACGGACTCAACGGAAGCGGCAAGTCCCAAAGCTTGCTTTGCCTGTGATGGCGGGACAGGATTACAGTACGTGACTGAAATGGATGGGCTGAAATTTTTCGAGAAACGCAAATAAGCAACAATTCTCTCTTTTTCATATGTCTTGTCAGTAGAGCAATCACGTATGACGGAACTAACAGAGGAGCAAGCCACACAAAACTTGTACCCGTGAACCTTAGTTCTTACCCAACCGTGACACATGACGAGACACGGGCAAAATTCCCATAAGGAGAGAACTTGGCACAGAGGAGCGCAATGCTCTGCAATGAAGTCAAGAGTTAGTTGTGTGGGAGACAACAGCCCGTCAAAGAAGAGCAAAGTAGATTTTAACATGCTTTCGCGGTTTGCTGCCGTAGCGCCGAGCGCATGCACAGAAGCCAAACGTTGCGCAAGAAGATGTTATTTAGAATTTTTCTCAAGATTTGACAGTACACTCTCAAGTTAAGGCTTGACGTCGCTTGCGCTCCGCCTCGCTCGTTCCAGACGAGGCTGCAAAATTGAACAATAGGCTATCTGAAATACCGATAACGCAGCATCGCAAAAATGAAATCCATTTCAACCTGCAATTTCCTTGACCCGCTTGGATTTACTTATCCCTATATGGGCGGGTTTACCCAAGCATTGGGCACGGTGGGCGCGGGCGCATTTGTTCCCACGCTGTAGAGAGCTTAACTTAGGTGAGCGCCCCGCTCTTCAGTGAAGTTAAGTGTTAAGTTACGTGGGGCACACTCATCCGCGACAAAATATTGCGCCGCTGCAAGTCTTATTTTGCGCTTGTTGTGCCTTGCTGACAGGCTAAATTTTTAAGTTCAGCCTTCACATTAGGAGGTTAGAAAGTTAAAAGCAGGCTGGGTAACACGTGAACATAGAAGAGAAAATTGAGTTAATCTGCAGACCGCCAACTGAAGAAGTGCTTACGGTAGATGAGCTTCGGCAGCTGCTGGAAACCAACGAGCATCCAGGGCATTATATTGGCTTTGAGATTTCAGGCATGCTCCACTTAGGCAATTTTGTGGTTTCTGGCTTCAAAATAAACGATTTGCTTAAGGCAGGCATGCGCTGCCAAGTTTTTCTCGCAGATTGGCACAGCTTCATCAACAACAAGTTCGGCGGCGACTGGGACAAGATTTTAGCCGCAACAAAATACTACGAGAAAGCGTTCAAGTTTTTCTGTCCCGGCGTCAAAGTCGTGGTAGGCTCTGAGCTTTACCATAATAATGATGCATACTGGCGGAACTTGCTGCGGTTTTCGAAGCACATGACGTTGAGCCGCACTTTGCGGTGCATGACGATTATGGGTAGAAGCGAGAATGAAAAATTGGATTTGTCGCAGTATTTTTATGCGCCTTTGCAGGCTACGGATATTCATGAGATTGGAGCGGATATTCCTCACGGCGGCATGGACCAGCGGAAAGCGCACATTTTGGCGCGGGAAGTTTTTCCGAAGATGGGTTGGGCGAAGCCTGTGGCGGTTCACCATCATGTGCTGATGGGGATAGCGGAGCCTGTTAAGCTTGAGACTAAGGATAAGCTGGAGCAGGTTATCGCCAGCAAAATGAGCAAGTCCAAGCCGTGGACAGCGATATTTGTGCATGACACGGCAGCGGAGATAAAGGATAAGCTGCGGAGAGCGTGGTGTCCTGAACGGTCTGTGGAGATGAATCCGTTGCTGGAAATCGCCAAACACGTGATATTCCATGAGAAAAGCGCGTTTACGATTGAGCGTCCCGCTAAATTCGGCGGTTCAGTGACGTTTGAAAGCATTGGTGAGTTGGAGAAGGCGTATGGTGAAGGCAAACTGCACCCGCAGGACCTTAAAAACGGCGTGGCAGAGGAACTTGCAGCTTTGCTTGAGCCGGTTCGGCGCTATTTTGAGGCTGACAAAGAAGCTAAAGAGTGCTTGGATGTGGTGCGGGAAGCTAAAGTGACAAGGTAGACATTTTGTCGACGCGTCTTAAAGAGAAACAGGAAAAAATCCTCCAAATCCTAAATGCAGTAGTGGAAGAGTCAGCAAAGGGCACGCCGATAATTGTGGAAGGCAAAAAGGATGTTGAAGCGTTGCGCGGTTTCGGCGTTGAAGGTGCAATAATAACGGCTAAAACAGGCGGCAGGTCTTTTTTGGATGTTGTCTCGGAAATAGAGCAGGCTGGAGCTGGGGAGGTTGTTTTGTTTTTGGATTTTGACAGGCGCGGGAAAGAAGGCACAAAGCTTCTGAAGCAGCATTTTGAGCGGGAGAAGATTAAGGTTAACGTGAGTTGTTGGCGTGCGCTTTTGGCTTTGGTTGGGAAAGAAATTCAGTGTGTTGAGGGTTTAGCTGCGTATATGGAGACTTTGCGGGTTAAGATTGGTGTTTCGGCGAGTTAGGTTTCGCTGTTAGTGCTGGGTGGATGTGTTGTTGGGAAGAGATATAAACATGACATAAGTAATATTTATGTGGGGGCAACTGAAACAATAAAACACTCCCAAGAATTAATTCCCGCAGCCGTTGCAGTGTTGCTGTTAATTTTAGTCGGCGTCGGCATTTACCTTCGAAACCAGCCGCCGCAAACCTTGTATCCGCAGGAAATCAGGGAATATGAAGGCGAAAACCTATCCTCGATAAGTACCTTCAGAGAAAACTCAATCAAAGGACCACAGCACGTGCCCAACGCAACGTACCGCTTAACCATAACAGGGCTCGTAAATAACACTGCATCCTACACGTACGATGAAGTTCTAAACAGCTTCCCAAAATACCAGAAAGTCGTTACGCTGCACTGCGTGGAAGGCTGGTCAGCGAAAATTCTCTGGGAAGGCTTCCTACTGAAAGACTTGCTGCAAGCCGCGGGGATAGACAACCGAACGCAGGTAGTAATATTCCGCGCGTACGACGGCTACTCAACTTCGTTATCTTTGGACTACCTCTTGAACAATGATATACTCATCGCGTACAAAATGAACGGCGTAATTCTTCCGCCTGAAAGAGGCTACCCGTTTGAACTTGTCGCCGAAAGTAAATGGGGCTACAAATGGGTAAAGTGGATAACAGAAATCGAGCTATCCGACAACGTAGGCTACACGGGCTACTGGGAAAGCAGAGGCTACCCAAACAACGCGGACATACCCTAACTCACTCCTAACTACACGACAATGCCTACTTTCCGATTCACTCCTGTTGCAACACAAAAACTTTGTCTCTAGCCCCAACTAGTTTTGCACTGAAGGTTCGGGGTATATATAGAAGAGGGCATAGTCCAAAGATTTGCACAACAGAAGTGCAGAAACCTTAAAGAGCAAGATTAAGCATTCATAAAGCTAATAACAAGTAACGTTAGATAATCTCATGAACAGCGAGAATAAGCTCGCGTTTCATGTGGTTAAACTTAACTCAGAACATTACACATTGGAGGTGTACATTTACGGGAGCATCCCAAGCATTTACCATAAAGTATGTTATACACGCTAGATTTGAAATCGAAGGTGTAGTAGAAAAACCAGATGTTATAGGCGCAGTTTTCGGGCAAACAGAAGGACTTTTCGGACCAGAACTTGATTTAAGAGAGCTTCAGAAAACAGGACGCATCGGAAGAATAGAAATCGAACTGCACTCAAAAAATGACCGCACCACAGGCTCAATAACCATCCCCACCAGCTTAGACCGCGTAAGCACCGCGTTAATTGCCGCAAGCGTCGAAAGCATAAACCGTGTAGGACCATGCTCAGCAAAAGTCAACCTAGACAAAATCGAAGACATCCGCGAAGCCAGACGCAAAGTAATAATCGACCGCGCAAAAGAAATCCTCCACAAATGGAACATCGAATCCATGCCAACTGTGGATGAGGTTTACAAAGAAATCAGCGACACCATGAAAATCGGTAAAGTCGAAAAATACGGGCCAGAAGACCTACCAGCAGGACCAACGCTCGAAACCGCCAAAGAAGTAATTATAGTCGAAGGCAGAGCAGACATAATCAACCTAATGCGCTGCGGAATACTCAACGCCGTAGCACTAGAAGGCGCCAAAGTCCCTGAATCCATAAAAAAACTCACCAAAGAAAAAGAATGCACCGCGTTGCTGGACGGCGACAGAGGTGGAGATTTAATTCTCAAAGAACTCCTGCAAGTCACAAGCGTACGCTACGTTGGACGCGCACCCAGAGGAAAAGAAATCGAAGAGTGCAACTGCAAAGAAATCAGCGAAGCATTAGAAGCTAAAGTTCCAGTGTCAGAACTTTTCAAGCAGCCGAAGAAAGAACGCCCAAAACCAGAACTTCCAGCAGCAATCAGCCACGGCGTAAAAGCATTACAAGGCACACTTGAAGCAGTTCTCCTCAGCGAAAAACTTGAACAGATGGAGCGATTGCCCGTAAGCCAGTTGGCTGAAAAACTGCAGCAAGCAAAAGGCGTTGACACAATAATATTTGATGGCATAATAACCCAGCGCATAGTCGACATGGCAGCTGAAAAAAACATAAAACGAATAGTTGCCGCTAGAGTCTCAGAAGCAGTAAAACCCGCGTTAAACGTTGAACTAATAACCTTCCAAGACACCGCACAAAACTAATCGCATACAAAACCCAAAAAGCTTTCAGCCCTGCAGAAAAAGGACATGCACAAACTTTTCGACTCTTACTCTCTGCAAACTAAATTATACAGATACCCCAAACAAACAGTACTCAAAAACCACACCCCCTCCCCTTTATATACAAACAGAACAACTACAGAAAACGTGCGCCAAGAAACGCAGAAAAAATAAGCAAGTAAAAATTGGTTACTTTTGCTCTTTAGACAACCCTATGGGTTACTTCTTCAATGGATTCTAGTGGTGTAGTTGTTCTTGGATAATTTCTTGAGCTTTTTCTACGGCGTGATGCAGTTTTTCAGGTTGTGTTCCGCCGCCTTGTGCAAAGTTTGGTCTTCCACCGCCCCCACCGCCAATGATAGGCGAAACCACTTTGACTACTTCGCCAGCGTGCACGCCTTTTTCTAAAGCAGTTTTCCCAGCCATAACAAGTATCCTCGCGGTTTTTCCATCCGAACCATAAAACAACGTAACCGTTGCCTCATCACGCTCGATTAACTTGTTTGCCGTCTGCACCATGCGGTTCACGTCAATTAACTCTTGAAAATCTCGCTTCACCAGCTTCACGCCGCAGATTTCCTGCACTGCTTCAGAAGCTGTAGATACATCAAAACCAGCGGTTTCTTTAGCAGCCAACTCTTTGATTAGCCTGCGCTTTTCCGCGTTAGTTTCCTTCAACTCTTTCGCGAGTTTCTCAGCAGTTTTATCCAGTTTCTCCACAGGTGCACTTAGCACTTCAGAAACCTTCCACAACAAAAGCTCCTGCCGCTGCACCGCCTTCAACGCTTGAAGCCCAACCGCGTAAGCAAGCCGCTCCACCCCGTCCTGAACACGCTCCGTGTAAACGATTTTGATGAATCCAATTTCGCCCGTGCTGTTCAAGTGTGTTCCAGCGCACGCTTCAACATCCCAATCGCCAGTTTTCACCACGCGAATCTCTTTACCCGGCACCGCACCGCCCTGATAAAGCCTGAACCCGTAACGGCTCTCAGCTTCGCCCCGCGACATCCAAGCCGTTTCAACCCGCAAATTTGCCAGAACAGCCTGATTCGCCAACGCCTCTATCTTGTGCACTTCCTCAGGCGATAAACGGCGATAATGTGAAATATCCAACCGCGAACTTTCCAACCCCTTCTGGGTGCCGTGCTGCCACACATGCTCGCCTAACACGCGCCTTGCAGCACCGTTAATCAAGTGCGTAGCCGTGTGTGCCTTCATAAGTGCATAACGCTTCTCCCAATCAATAATACCCTTCACCGCAGCGCACTCTTCAGGTAGTGCAGCGCCTTTCAGCCTGTGTACGATTACTCTGCCCACTTTCTGTACATTAACAACTTCCGCTTTCACTTTGCCAAATGCTATGAAGCCGTGGTCTGCAGGTTGCCCCCCGCCCTCAGGATAAAAACACGTACGGTCCAAAACCACGTATTCACTGTTTATCACTTTGAGGACTTTGGCGTCAAACTCCTTCAGGTACTGGTCCACATAGTAAATTTGCTCGGTCGGCTGCAATCCTTCCACAGCGGCTTCCAGCGCCTGCTCAGCCTCTGCTTCCTCTTCCACAGGCTTAGTCGCCTGCATGTGTCGTTTAGCGATTAACGCGTAAAAGTTCTCAGGAATCTCCACCTGCACGCCCTCAGCCTCAGCCGCTTGCTTTACGATTTCAGGCGGAAGCCCCTGCGAATCATACAACTCCGACAGCGTAGCGTCAGGCATACGGCTTACGCTTTTTGCCTTAAGCTCGTCAGCGATGCGCTTCACCATGCCTTCACCGCGTTTTATTGTGTCTTCAAACTTTTCTTCTTCCACCTTCAGCATTTCCATAATTTCATTTCGCATCGCCTTAACATGCGGGTAATCTTTGCCCCAGTAGTCAATCTGCATGTTCACTATGTCGTAAAGCCGTTCAGGCATGCCAAGCATCCGCAGTAAACGGTAAATCCTGCGGAACAGCAACCGCGCCAAATAGCCCTCATGAATATTTGAAGGCACCACGCCCTCCGAAAGAATAAAGCTTAAGCACTTTGTGTGATCCGCAACGGCAAAAGCGTTTTCAACAGGCGCAAGCACCTTATCCAGCTCAGTCATGGGCATTCCAACGAGTTGTGCTACACGGCGTCGCGCGTTGAACCTGTTCACGGTTTTATCCACGCTTACTAGTCCAGAATACTTGGCTACACGCGGCAGAAGCGCATTATCAACTTTCGTCAATCCAGCCATTTTGAAAATCTTACTTAGCAAGTCGCCGTAAACAGCGTGGAAGCAACTGGGGGTTCCCTGTGAAAGCCACGCGAAGCGGTCTAACCCGTAGCCTGTATCCACTGTGCGTATGGGCAACTTCATAAACTCGTCGTTCACCACTTTGTACTGCATGAAAACGAGCGTGCCTACTTCTAATCCGCCAATGATGCATTCCACGTCGGGTCCAGCGTTTCCGCCGCCAACCCAAACATCCTCCTTGTAAGTAACCTCCTCAGACTTCACGCCTAACACGTCAGTGACAAACTCGTGGTGGTACCGCACAGTCTGGTCTTTCCAGTACACTTCGCGGTCAGGATAATTGAAGGCGTGATGCCCGCCCATCTCAAAAATAGTCAAGTGCCTGCCAAAAGTTGGTCCCGTGTTGGCAATATCCACCAGTCGGATACATGGCTGCGCTATCACAAGCGGGTTAGCAGGCGGCGGCGCAATGCCCTCTGTAACATAAGGCTGAAAATCAATTATGCTCGCGTGAGTCAAGTAAATATCCGCGCGCCATCTCGCCACTACAGGGTAAGGTTTAACGCGCATGTGCCCATGTTTCTCGAAGAATGACAGGAAAGCTTCCCGCATCTCTGGAAGACTGTAGCTTCTTTTTGTAGGCGAATCGCCAAGAAATGAGTAGCAGGCGCACTCGTCTGAGGTAGATTCGCTGCATGTCTCCTGCTGCGGATTCTGCGTCCAATAATACTCTCCGCATCGTGGGCAGAGTTTCCTCACGAAGCCTTCTTCTTTGAAGAAGGGAAGCGCATATTCTTCTGCTGGAAATCGGTTCAACTTTCAAGGCACTCCGTTCGCTATTGCAGTTTATTGAGGGTTTACGAACTAGATAGATTTAAAGAATTTCGCTACCCAATCTTTAAACCGAGCAGAAAGCCCACCATGAAACTGCCGATGAACGGTAAAAGCGAAATTAAGCCGACAAGCCAAGATGCTGCTTGTGCTGCACCGCCAAGCCAGCCTGTTATTGTGCTCCAGAGAGCACCGAAGTTTATGCTTATCACATCACTTGTGCCCAGATAAAGCAGGACGATGACGAATATGCCTATGAGAACAATGAAGAGTTTAGCTAGTTTCTTAAGCGCAAAGCCCACTATGAAACCGCCGACCGCGCCTAGTCCAAGCTGAAAAACAATAGGTGAAAATATTTCACTCATATATTCTTCCTCAACAGAATATGCTAACGCAGGTTCAGTTTAAAACCCTTTTGCGTAAAACACTCTGCTCAAGCAGGCTTTACCTAAGACGAATGCCAGCCTTCAATTAAGTCCCTTGCTTCCCAACAGCACTTCTCCAAGCCATAACGTCTAAGTGGCTTAGTTAAATGCCGCTGCGACCTAGTAGCCGTCACATAAAGCCCAGTTTTTAATTCGCGGTCCACAGCAATAGCAACTTTCGCTAAACCACTGTTAAACTTTGAACCGCAGTTTTCACATCTGAAACCTTGATTTTTACCCATAGACTTCAAGCGCTTGCCACATTCGGGGCACAATGGGTTTTGGTAACGTGCTTTTGGAGCAAGCGTAGTGACGCGGATTTTTTCAAGGTTCACAGTTAAAGGCTTACCCTGCGACGGCTTACGCACTGCACCGCAGACCTCTACGCTGTCACCTACGATAAGTTTCATCGCCACTTTGCGAAGAGCACCTGTAGGTTCATAAGCTGCGCAGTCCACTTCATCGCTTTCGTCTTTAATGGAGAAAATTATGTGTCGCAAAGGAATTATCCGCGGATTCTGCGAGACAACACCTTTGGCGATGACTGAGTTATACGGTTTTATGTGATTTAACGCGGGCACCTGTTTGAGATGTGCATCCGTACCTTGGTTCGTGCGGAAAATTACCCACCGCTCCACTTGCTCCAGCGGCTTAACCAACGCAAAAGCTTTCTTTACGATTTCCGGCGTTTCGCCTCTGATGCCGAAGAGAATGGGGTCTGGTCCCCGCGGCGTGATGATAACTCTGCCTTTTTCTACATCCACATTGTTGAACGTGTACGGCTGCGTCACCTTGTCCATTTCGAAAATGGAAGCTTCATCAACTTTTCTTTTTGAACCGCAGTTTTCTGCCGCGCGGTACGCTATGAGTTCATAGGTGTGGTCGCCTTTGAGGGTTTCGCCGATGGCTGCCAACGCGCCAATTATGCCTCTGCAAGTGTTAAAGCCTAAGGCTTCGCCTTCAAACTTTTCAATAAGTGTTGTTGCTTCCTTTAGGGTTACGATGCCAGTTATGGCGTTTTTCGCGAAAGCTGTGACTTCTTCTGGAACCGTAGCCTGTGTGAGAAAAACGATTCCCGGGTCGGTGCCTTTGAAGCTAAGGTCGGCATGTTCTTCCACCAAGCTTATGGCTGTTTCTTTAATTTGTTCTTCCAGTCCTTCATCATATGCGATTCTTAGGCATAGGGCGCCGTTGCCTCTAGTCTTCCAAGGCACGTTAGGGTTAAGTCTAACCAGGTTCGGATAATCCAGAAACTTGGCGTTTAGCTTCTCCAGTTTTTCCAGAAGAAGCGCAGCCACGTAGGTGGTGCAGCCTTTTCTAGTTGAGTCCGTATCATCGAAGCCAATGTGCATTCTCTGCTTTTTCATTAACGGCAACCTGCTCTTGTAGAGTATGGGGCTGCACTGGGTAAAAAGAGTATTTGAGGCGTAAACGCTTCAGCAGTAGTTTTTACAGGTGTAAGACTACTAATCAATCGTTTCACGAAGTAGGGTAAAGAAAGGGAAGATTGCTATTTTTCTTCGACGACTATCATTGTTAGTGTTGAGCGCACTTTGTCAAGTCGTCTGATGCGCCATGTCACGGTTTCTTTCAGTCTATCCATTGTGTCTGCCTTAACGCGTGCAACTATGTCGTAGACGCCGTAGACGGCGAAAGAGTCATCTACACCCTCGACTTTTTTTAGTTCTTTCAGGACATCAGCCTCAGAATCTATCTCGGTGTTTATTAACACAAACGCTGTAGGCATACAAACTCCTCACATAATGTTGTCTCTTTCTGCATTAAAATGTTTTTCTCAAAAGCGCCTTTCAAGCCGTTTGACATGTGCAATTGGGCTTCTAAGCGGTTTTGCAAAGTACAATGGACGCAGGGGGTTGCGCTCCGAATTTAGAGCGTGAACAAATCATTAGGTTTATGCGGAAACGCTGCCACCGTTTTTAATTAAAGGTTTAAAGGTTTTTCTTGCTTGGTTTATTGCAGGCGATAGTTAGTGAAGGTTGCGTTTTGGCTGTTAGACATTACTTTTACTTTTTCCTCAAGTAGACGAGCAGACCAGCAACAGTAGCAATCGGCAATGCGGTAGACTCCTATAAGTTTCAAGTATGCTGAGCTTCTGCTGTTCTACTTGCTGCTGTGCTTGTCAAGAAACCTTGACTAAGAAAAAGCCTGTTTGGTCAAGAAACCTTGATAAAAACGCTTTTATTACGAAAACAGTCCGATGTTATTGTGGAGGCTGGCTGTGCACAAGAAACTATTTTTGGCTTTTTTTATAGGCATCTTGGTGGTAGGCGGATTCATTTTGTTGAAAACGCCTCCCTTTGGCACCGTGCAAGCCTCTACAGACGTAACTGGAATAATCAATTCAGACGCCACTTGGACAAAAGCAAACAGCCCCTACACGCTTACAGGACCCGTAGCCGTAAACAGTGGGGTAACTTTAACGATTGAACCCGGAGTAACCGTTAACCTTAACGCCTATTACATTCAGGTGAATGGAACGTTAACGGCGAGGGGTTCAGATAGCGATAAAATTTATTTTCATGGTGGCTCAATCGTGTTTACGCCTATCGGCAATGGCTGGAATGAGCAGGCTGGTTCTGGTTCAATACTCGAAAACACTGTAACTGATTCTTTGACAGTTGATGTTTCCGTTAAGATAACAAAGAGTTCTGTTAATCAGTTAAGTTTGGATGGTGGTTCAGCTGTGATCTCTTATAATTCCATAAACTCGATTTTCGTTGGAGCGAATGCGTCGCCGATTATAACTAACAATGATATAACCACTTCCTTCACATTGCATGGTTCTCCGACAGTCACGTTTAACAATATTGATACGCGACCTTGGGTAAGAAGCGGCTCACCCGTAATTTCCAATAATCAAATCAGCGATGGTATCCACTGTGACGCTAAAAGTGGTCAAATAACGATTTCGCACAATGAAATACGCTCGAAGAACAATTTTGCGCTTATTTTGGTTGCTGGTACACATGCAGACATCACCAACAATATACTCATCGGAAGTAGCAGTAAGCCGATGGGCATAACGGTTAGCGGAATTTTAGGCTCTGCCTCAATTAGTCAAAACCAAATCTACAGCTGCAAAACAGGCATATCTGTTGAAAACAGCAACGTGCAAATCTTCAAAAACGTGATTGTTAACTGTGACTTGGGGATAAACATTGTTTTACATATAGCGGCATCTGGCTCATATCCCCCGTGGGACACTACCCCCGAAGTGGATGTCCAAGCGAACACGGTCGCTAGGAACGTCGTAGGCATCCAATACAGCCCTTACGTGTTGACCTCAACCATCTCAAACAACAACATTTATGATAACAGCCAATACAGCTTTAAACTAAACCAATTCCCAAGCAACGTAACTATTTCGAACAACTGGTGGGGAACAACCGACACAGTAGCAATTGACCAGTCAATTTACGATGTCAACGACGACTTTAACTTGGGCGCAGTACTTTTCACGCCGTTTTTGACTGTGCCAAACCCTGAAGCGCCAGCAATTCCCTCGTCAATACCGACGCTTACGCCAACTTCAGCACCTGCACCTACGCAAGCGCCGGCATCCACACCAACTACAACAGAATTGCCTTCTCCGAGCCCAACGGCAACATCGCCCTCACCGCAGACAGGGCTTAGCGGAACAGAAACCGCCATAATCATCGCGTTAATAGTCATCGCTTCTGTCCAAGTTGTTACACTTGTGCTTGTGCTTAAGAAAAAGCGGTAATCTGCCACGCGTGTCCAATTCCAACGTAGTTAACCTTATCTTACACCACATACCTTAGCCTTAACAGGCGAAGTCAGAATGAGATATGAAATTAAATACAAACCCTCCTACGCTATGCTCGTTGTGAACTTGGAACAAGGCGAAACCATAACCGCCGAGTCAGGCGCCATGACCTACATGGACCCAAGCATTGAAGCGCACACGAGAAAACGCGAAAGAAGCCTCCTCGGCAGCTTAGGCTTGAGCCTCATAGGCGGGCAATCCTTCTGGGTTAACGATTACACCGCAACCTCAGGACCAGCAGAAGCCGCATTCGTCTCCGCGCCCGTAGGCGACATCACAATGTTGGAAGTCAAACCAAACCAAGGTTACATTATCCAAAAATCCGCTTACATCGCCTCAACAAACACCGTAGATTTAGATGTTAAATGGGAAGGCTTCACCAAAGGCTTATTCGGGCAAGGCTTATTCATGCTTAAAGCCAAAGGCACAGGCTTACTATTCATCAACACCTTCGGTGCAATAGACACGCACACCCTGCAAGCAGGACAAACAATGATAGTTGACAACTTCCACCTAGTGGGCTTCAGTGACACGTGCAGCTACAAAGTTACCAAGTTTGGCGGACTAAAAGAAACCCTCCTCGGCGGCGAAGGCTTAGTAACACGAATAACTGGACCAGGCGAAATCTACATACAAACCAAAAACCTCAGAGAGTTCGTAGACTGGCTCTGGACACTGCTGGAACCACGCGTACGCTCAAGAGCACGCTAAAAACCCAAACCCTTTTTCTGTATTCACACCAACACCATTTGCGAAGCATATGACCAAAACTCAAACTTCAATCTTTTATATAAGGTAGCGATGGCTTTTTCCAAGCAGTAGTCCTGTAGTTCTGCGAGCTTTAGCGAAATAACCAGTTTTTCCCCAAGTTGCCTGCACGTCACTAAGCAAGCACAGCAAACAATCGCACAACCACATACCACCAGAGCAAATGTAGCTGCAATGGCAACTGCTATATCCACCATAACAGAGGCGTATAGCGAAAATTTGCGACAAAATGTTTTTAATTCCCAAACCGCTTAGACTAACAATTGAGGAGATTTTGAATGCCAAGAGCCTTTGTATTGATAAATGTAGAGTCAGGTTCAGAAGATGAGGTTCTGAAAGAAATCAAGAAGCTTGAAGGTATAGAAGAAGCCTACTTTTCCTACGGCGTTTACGATTTAGTCACCAAAATCAAAGCTGATACAATGGAACAGCTTAAAGAACTAGTAACGCGCAAAATCAGAGCGCTCAGCAAAGTCAGGTCAACACTAACACTGATAATGATGGAAGAATAACGCGCCAACACACTACAGCACCCAATTTTTTGAACAAATTACGGCGTACACACCGTACACAAACAAAATTCACTGTTCAGAGCGTAAACCATATAGCGCAATGCACATAAAATAGCTGTGAGCCTTTATGCAACGGTCTTACTCACGACTATTAGGAGTAATAGGAAAACCCAACACTGGCAAATCAACGCTCTTCAGCGCCGCAACCCTTGCACCAGCAGAAATCGCCAATTACCCATTCACGACCATAAAACCCAACCGCGGCGTCGGCTACGTAAGAACCCCCTGCGTCCACGAAGAATTCCAAGTCCAAGACAACCCATCCAACTCACTCTGCATAGACGACACAAGACTGATCCCAGTAGAGATAATCGACATCGCGGGCATTGTTCCAGGCGCATGGGAAGGGCGCGGACTCGGCAACCAATTCCTAGACGAAATACGCAGAGCAGACGCGCTAATTCATGTCGTTGACGCTTCTGGAGGAACAGATTGCGAAGGACGCATATGCAAAATAGGCGAACACGACCCACTGGAAGATGTGCGTTTCTTAGAGCAAGAAATAACCATGTGGATGGCAGCCATACTCAAAAAAGACTGGCCTAAACTTGCCCGAACAGCCGAAGCTGAATCTAAAGACATCTACACGATGCTGGAAGAACGCTTAAGTGGCTTAAGCATAAAACGCAACCACATCTTCGAAGCAACTAAGAAAGCAGGCTTAAACGCTGACAAGCCAACAACTTGGAGCGACGAAGACTTCTTGAAGTTCGTTGACACTGTCCGGCGAATCGCAAAGCCAATGCTGATAGCAGCTAACAAGATTGACTTGCCAACCGCTGAGGCAAATGTGGAACGACTGAAGAAACTCGGCTACACCGTTATCCCTTGTTGCGCAGAAGCTGAATTAGCGCTTAGGCGTGCTGCAGAGAAGCAGCTAATTGACTATAAGCCAGGAGACTGCAACTTCAAAATAACGCAGTCAGAAAAGCTATCCAGTAGCCAAACAAAAGCGTTGGAAACAATAAGAGAAAAAATCCTCCTCAAGAATGGCTCCACAGGAATCCAGGATGCAATCAACACCGCATACTTCAAGCTGCTCAGCATGATTACTGTTTATCCAGTTGAAGATGTAGAGCATTTGACCAACCATCGAGGCCAAGTTTTGCCAGATGTTTATCTTGTGCCCTACGGAACAACCGCCCACCAATTCGCCTACATCATCCACACAGAACTCGGCGAAAGCTTCATTTACGCAGTAGACGCGCGAGGAAAAAAGCGGATAGGCGAAGACGCTGTTTTAAAGGACAGAGATGTTATCTCAATTGTAAGTGCAAAAAAGCGCGCTTGAGCTTTCTCACGCGCCATAACGCCGCTTGCGTTTCTGAAAAGTACGAAAAGCCCTTAAAAGGTCTATCAAACGGAAATCAGGCCAGTAAACATCTAAAAAGCAGAGTTCACTGTAAGCAGACTGCCAAAGCAGAAAACCGCTTAACCGTTCCTCGCCAGACGTTCGAATAATCAAGTCTGGTTCCTGCTTAGCCATGTGCGCAGTGTACAAGTACTTCTCAAACGTGCTTTCATCCACAGTGTCAAGCTCTAATTCACCACTCTTCACTTTTTCAGCAATAGTCTTTGCCGCATCCACGATTTCCGCTCTACCACCGTACGCGAAGGCAAAATTCAAAAACTGGTTATCATAATCCGCAGTGGCCTTTTCCACATCCGCAATAAGCTGTTGCAAACTTTCAGGCAGAAGGCTCACGCGACCGATGACCTTAACATGAACTTTGTTTCGGTGTATACGCTCGTTAGTCAAAAGCTTGCGGAACTTCTCCTCAGCTATCCGCATGATCTCCTCAACTTCCTCAGGTGAACGCCTAAAATTCTCCGTGGAAAACGTGTAAAGAGTCACAATCTTAACGTTAAGCTTATCACACCACTCCAAAAGCTGCTCAACCGTTTCCGCGCCCTTCTTGTGACCCAGCCAAGGGTTAAGGTCATTCTCAGAAGCCCACCGCCTGTTACCATCCAAGATTATGGCTATGTGCTCCAGTTTCTCACCGTTCTTAACTTGAAGCCACAACCACTTCTCATATACCTTGTATGCGCCAATAGTTGAAAGAATCTTCTTGAGAACCACTACCTGAACCTCGCATCTTTAAGGGCACTATTACCCGGCTATTCTCTGCGTTCCAGAGGTAAAACCCTGCTGGTTTTAATTAAAGCTTGCTGAATCTCCAGTTGCCTCTGATGATAGCAAAACTAGCTTTCCCCAAACTCGCTAATTTCCTCTTTTGACTCCCCGAAGAAGCCCTTGGCTGACCTGTGAATGACAATTATAGCCAAGACTGAGGCTATGCCGATGAGGATGCCGACAATTATTGCGAAAGCCAGATTATCAGGGGGCATATCTGGATTTATGAGGATATCTGCAGTTGCCCAGAGAATCCAACGCGACCAACCAACTAACACTATTAGGGCAGCGTTCCGCAACAGCCGTGCGTCTCGTTCAAAGTACAATCGGATGCTCCTGCCGAAGAGTATAGTGGCTAGGCCCACCACCATGAGGTCCATTACACCTTTTATAAACCAACCCGCCATTGTTGGAAGCGCACTGAGCCAGCCTGCCAAATCTGTTGGAGATTGAGCTAGGTTAGCGCCAGCGCTTGCTATTCCCAAATACACGCTGATGCCTAGGCAGAGAATCCCCACGATAGCCGTGTAATTCGCGATTTGAATAGGAAGCGGCGGCGGCGTGTACTCTTTAGTCCATTTATAGAGGTTTCTAGCTGCCTTGTCAACTCCGAAGCCTTTTCCAAGCATGAAAACGCCTAAAATAAGCACGATCACGATAAAATAATAATCAAGATACCCAGGAAATACGTAGAGAATTCCCAGAATTAAGATTAGCAGCCCTGGCAAGCCTAAGGCAATTCGGGAATACCGCGGGTCATTAAACAAAAGACGAATATACTTTGAGAAGAGCGCTGCAGTTTCCTCGATTGATTCGCTGTGCTTCACAACGATTCGTCTAACGGAAGAAACGGGAACTCTGGATTCTACAAGCGGCAAGATTGCTTCGTCTGAATAGCCGTCTGAAACCAAAATCACTTCGTTTGCGTTGAACGAAGCCAGCACCGTGTTCAGTTCAGCGACAAGTTTTCTGTCGGCGCTTACTCCGCCTAGCTCTGAGCCTGATATTGTTGCGACTTCGAAGCTTTCGTCGGGTTGTTTCTCGTTTTGCAGGCGGTCGTTGACGCGGATTGCTTCGAACATGGCGTTGGCGTCAGGTTCTTCTGGATCATGCAGAGCTAGAGACACTGCGCCTTCCATGTTGGCGGGTCTGCCCATTAGGGGAGTTTTGATGCCGGCTTTTGTTTCTATATCGCCATCTCTATCTACGCATAGAATTAGAATGCGTTTTTGCGTTTGGGGCTCCGCCGCCTTTTTTCCAGTCATCTATCTCGTTTCCTATTTATTCTGTAAGATTAACTTTAATCTTGTGTTTGGTCGTCGTCTTCGGAGAGGAGTTGAAACTCGTCCCAGCTTAGTTTTTCGCCGCGCTGCAGCTTTTCTTTCGCCTGAGAACCAAGTTTTTCCTTTAACGCTTGCTCTGCTGTCTTCCTTTTTTCGTCGTCTTCTTCGCGCATAGCGCTTTGCAGTTTTGCTCTTTGTTCTAATAGTTTTTTTATTTCATAACGCAAAGGCGCAGTCTTTTCTTTCTCTTGCAAATACGCGTTGTGCAAGCCATCGGCTTCGCTCTTGATTTTTTTTGATTCAGCGATTTTGGCGAGCACTTTTGTGTGGAGTTCTTGGCTTTTCTGGGCGGTATCTGCCAGTTCCTGATGGGATGCATCTGCCCTTGTTTTAAGGGCGTCCAGTTCTTTTTGTAACTCGGTAATTTTCTGGTTTTGTTGCTCGATTTTCTTGTAAACGTGCAGTTGCGTTTCGAGTTGTTTGACGGTTTCGATTAGCTCTTTTTCTTCTTGCAGGTCAAGTGATGTGGTTTGGATTTTCCATTCGATGTCTGCAAATTCTCTTTGCAGTTCTTGGTGACTTTGTTTGGGTTTTTTCTTTTTCAGCTCCATGAGTTTTTGGCGGATTGCCTTTATTTCTTCGATGGCTGCGCGAATTTTTGTTCGTGCTTCGTCGCGTTGTTGTTTCAGAGTTTTGACTTTTTCGTTTAGGCGGTTGCGTTCATCTGTGAGTGCGTTAATTTCTTGGCGGAGTTGTCTGAATTGCTCGTTGAGTTTGTTTCTTTTCTCGACGTACGTTTTTGTTTCAGTGCTTGCCTTGTTGGCTTGTTCTTTTAGCGCGGTTATTTGCTGGTTGATTGCTTCAAGCGCGTTTATTTTTTGTTGTTCTGCCACACGGTTTCCTCTGTATCGGTTAATAGGAGAGTATGGGTTTCGAATTTATATTGGTTTCAGACGCGCCGCGTTCCTATTATAGTGTTTCCTGTTGGGGATTGTTATAAATGTTAAATAGTATGGTGTTGCATGTTGTTTTGGCGAGAAAGATGAAGTACGACTATGATGAGTTGTTGAAGCGGGCGTGCTCGCAGATGCCCGAGGTTTCGCTGAAAGTTGAGCGTTTAGAGTTGCCTCGGCTGCTTATTTCCACGGTTGGCATGCGCACGACAATTTCTAACTTCAAAGACGTTGCCGCTGCTTTGGATCGTGATCCGCAGCATATTTTGAAGTTTTTGACGCGGGAGATGGCTACGGCTGCAACGTACCATGATGGCAGGGCAATTTTTCAGGGGAAGTTTCGGCACGATAGTTTTGAGCGGTTGCTGCAGCGGTACATGGAGAGTTTCGTGATTTGTCCTGTTTGTAAGCGTCCAGACACGAAGGTCGTGAAAGAGAAACGCTTGACCTTCTTGGTGTGCAAAGCGTGCGGTGCAAGGTCATCTGTGAAGCAGTTGTGAGCGCGTGCAAGTTGGAAGTGTACGTTAAGCTTAAGAAAGTCGGCAGAAACGTGCTTTTAGCTATTTGCGACTGCGAAGTGCTTGGCAAGACGCTGCGGCAGGGAAAAATTGTTTTTCACGTTAAGGACGAGTTTTATAATGGCGGGAAAGTTTCTGTTGAGGAAGCTGTGGGCATGATTGCGAATTCGACGATAGTGAACATGGTGGGCAAACACTGCGTGGAGAAAGCCATAGAGAAGGGCTACGTGCATCCTGAAGCCGTGCTGAACATTGAAGGCGTACCGCACGCGCAAGTCGTAAAACTTTAAGGCAACTGCTTTCAAATTACACCGCGTGAAAAAAAGGGAAAATATTCCGCGTTTATACTGCCAACGCGTATTATGGGAAGCTTTTTAACAAGTCAGCGCTTACAGTTAATTTTGCGACTAAATTGGGAAGAAACCACGCATGAAGTTTGCTCTCTCCAAACGCGTTTGCGCCGTAATTTGCATTGTCGCTGTTTCACTTTCAGCCTTCAACCTTTACCTCACACTGGACAGCACTCGTGCACTGCAAGACAAACTGGACACGTTGCAGAGAGACTACTCGGCGGACGATTCAATATACGCTTACGTGGTTTTCCAAGATGGCGACTTGTACAAAGCAAAGAATCAGTCAAGCGGCTCCGTTGACTTCGCTTCAACTGACGCGGCGTCGGTTATAAGCCAAGCCGTAGTCAAAGGCAGCCTTGTTTACATCAAATTTGGCAGTTACCTATTAACCACGGATGTTAATGTAATTAACAAGCGAAACGCGCGGATGGTCAGCGACGGCGCAACCATAATAGGAAACGGCAACAAGCTCACTATACGTGGCGACAACTACAGTTCGTCGCAGTACAATCTTATTTCTGGTTTAAAAATAGTCAACGGAACAGTTAGGATCGAAAACTCGTTTGGAACAACGGTTTCTGACATGGTCTTTGAGAACTGCTCCACGGCACTGGAAATCGCGAACACGAACACTTGGAGCGAAGGCACAAAAATAGACAACATACACTTCATAAACTCTACAGAAGCCATAGCATTCAGAACGCCAACAGGCAACGCAACAGGCTCTTATGCCAGCACAGAAATCAGCCGTTGCTTCTTCAATCTCAAGGACAATTCCGTAGGAATAAACGTTGAACGAAAAGCAGAATACTCGGACAGTCAGTTTCTGAATTCGCGGCTTTGGCTGGGTGAAAACGGCCAAAACAACCAGACTGGGCTTCTGGTTGACGGCTCAATGTTTCAAACGTTGATTTCCAGCGTAGTGTTCGAATCATTTGCCGATGCGCCTGTAAATCTCTACGCAGTGGTATTTGGTGGAAACGCAGTGACGCCTCCAACTTTTGATGGCGGCGTCAGTTTCTTAGGCAACTGGTCAGCCAGAATCTACAATCCCTACAGCAAGTGGATTTCTGGATTGGGCAGCATCTTCCGAAAAGAAAGCATTAACATACCAATAGGCGTAAGCAACCAGTATGGCGCAACAGAAGATATCCATGCACGTCCACTTACAATTTCAAGTTTCAAGCCGAGACTCCGCGTGCAGGGCAGCTTCGCAGACGGCGAAACAGTCACGGTTAGAATCCGCTTGGAACTTCTGGACAACACGATTTCAGCAAGCGTTGAGAAAACGTTTACGACCAGTTCAACCTTGTGGCTTAGCGACGGTGATATGCTGAGGTTGTTTCCATCGCAGAACGTTATATGGGCTATTTTGGTTGATGCCAAATCGAATCTGGAGTCAACAGATGTTGTGGTTAAAATCGACGTTTACGGAACAGCCACATGAATGGCAGTATTAAATTTCGAATTTGTCTATGATTCTGCTTTCTTTTTCGCCGGTGATTTCTGCAATCACGTGAATGTAGTCTTGAAGCCCTGAGCTTTCTATCCTCGGTTTCAGGAGTTCGTCTATTTGGAAAACGCCTGCTGAGTTAGACATGGTTATTTTTATTGTAATCGGCTTCTTTTTGTCTTCTATGATTTCTACTTTTTCGATGGAAAGCGCCGAAACTGCGTGGATGTCTACTTTTCCAGATTTGAATGGGATTCTTGCTCTTCCTGCTTCCATGTCCAATGCGTCAGCGATGGTTACGATGCCTGCTTCCACGGTTAAAGGCTTGTTCGGCTGCTCATGTGCCACTATGGCGTGTAACACTTCAGAGCATATTATTGCGCGTTCTTCTTCCGAGTAAACAGGCTTTAGGCATCTTTCGATGAACTCAAGGGCGAGTAGCACGCTGTATTTTTCGTGGTCGGTTCGGGTGACGACCATGCCTAAATCGTGGAAGATTGAGCCGAGAACTACTACGACTTCGGCGTCTTCGTTGTGCATGCCGTAATTTTTCACTATGCTTGGTGTAACTTGTTTGTCCATTAGGATGCGTAGCAGTTTTAGTGCTAGGTTAGCGACGATTTTGACGTGGGTTGGACCGTGGTCTGTGTAGCCCATGCGGTCAATAGCCATGATGTTTGCGCATTTCCAGAAACTGTGCAGTTTCGTGTCAGCTTTGATTTCGTTCATAACATGTTTCAGTTTAGCGTTGTTGCGGAAGGGTATGTTGAAAACGTACGCCATTTTAAGTCAGCTCGCATGTGCACTAGTCATATTTGTGGAGATTTAAAGCTTTAACCAGCCAAAAATGTGCTTTATGGGTTAGGTTTTGCGTTTAGCTTGTGTCTTTTCTTGAGCGCCACTGCCGCTGCAGTTATGATGATTAGGGTGACGGTTGCTGCGGTTGCTGCTGTGGCGTAGGTGAGTTCGGGTTGCTGGTTTGAAGGAGACGAGGAAGGCGACTGTGAGGAAGTTGGTGATGGCGACGGTGAAGGAGACGGCGTTGGTTCGGGTGTGCCGTAGCCGATGGGCGTGTACTGCTCGTTCGCGGCGATTGTTGGGCCGACGCCTAACTCGTTGTAAATGGCGCCTCCAATTGCGTATATCTTGTCGTTTAAGATTGTAGCGCCAAAATAGGAGCGTGCTGTGGTTATGTTAGCGGCAGTTGTCCATTCGCCATTCGCAGGATTATACACTTGAACACGGCATGGTGATTGAGGGCCGAAACTAGTATATACAGGCGAGATTAGAACGTAGATTCGCTTGGGAGCTGAAGCGCCAGTCGTCGCGACCGCCTCTCCAATTATGTAACTTGGTGATGATGTGCCTTGGCTCCAGCTGTCAGTTGCAGGATCGTATATTTGGTTTAAGGTAGCCCCGAAAATGTATATTTTATTGTCAACAACGGCTGAAGCATAACCACTTGTGCCATTAGGCATCGGCGTCTTTGTCTCCCAAGTATTGGCGACGGGGTCGTAAACCTCATTAAAGGCTCCGTTTGGTTCCCCGCCTATCAAGTAGATTTTGCCGCCTACAACGTTTGCATGCATGCACGATCTGGCGGTAGGCATGGATGCTCTCGTTTCCCAACTATCCGTTGCTGGGTCGTAAACCTCGTTTACTCCAGTATGCTCATATTTGGTGTCACTGGAGTAACCCGTGGTTCCGCCTATGCAGTAAATCTTGCCTTGGTAAGCGGCTATGGCGAAACGCGTTCTTGGAGTCGGCATGGGCTCCCTGAACGCCCACGCGTCCGTTGTTGGATTGTATTCTTCGTTTGTGCCCACCATGCCGCTGGTAATAGTACCGTAGCTGCATTCGGTGGCGCCTCCAATCGCGTAGATTTTCCCATTCACCGCAGCAACGCTTAAGCCGCATCTTGCCTCCTGCATCGATGCCTTCGGCACCCATGAGTTTTCAACTGCAGCAGAAACCCCAACAGGCACAGTGACGCATGTGCATGAAGCCGTTAGGAAAACCAGAACAAGCACTAGAGCAGCGGTTTTACTCATGCTCATCCCGAATTTAATAGGTTGTTTTCGTGATAAAAGCGTTTTTGTAAAGGTTTCTTGACTAAACGAGAAAAATTTAGTCAAGGTTTCTTGACAACCACCCTGAGAATATAGCCCCTTTACTTGTGGTATGAACGGATTTAGTGTTAACAGATTGCGGGTTTACAGTTAAGGCGCTGTTTCTACTCAAATAATGCAAAGTGATGGTGGATAGTTTGAATGAAGTTTACAGGCTTGTATGTAACTTTAATGTTTTCTTTGGTTGTGCTGGCGGCTTCAACAGTTTTTCACTAAATGTTCATCGTGGTTATTGAATTGTTTTTTGTTTTTGTATGTTTTCTTGTGAAATAAGACTGAAAAGCGAATGCGACGATATGTATAGTGGGAAATAACGCTACTTTTCCCAAATAAAAAAGGAGTTAAAAAGAAATGGCTAAAAATTCTAAACGTAACCTGTTGTGCATAACACTTTTCCTCATGGTACTACTGAGTTCTAGTGCCTGCGCAATTCTAATTCCAAGTGCACACGCGACAGAACCAACAACCCCTGAGAAGGGGCTGTCAATCCTAAGCAACACGGCTGAACTTGACATGTCCGAGTACGCGGTAACCACAAAAGTGTACCCTCAAAACTACAACTCCTCATACCTCGGCGTTGTCGCTCAAGAAAACGTGGAATACGAGCTCACCGCTGAAGGAAGCAAAGTAAAAACGCTCTGCACATTCGCGAATTCTCGCCTGCAGGTGATACATGTACTTGAAAACGAGGGATCACCGCACCTGAGCAAAACTGCAGCCAGCTCCCTTGAATTGGCTCAGGACTTCCTCACCAACTACCAAGCATAT
Organism: uncultured Candidatus Bathyarchaeia archaeon; assembly: GCA_964632845.1. Lineage (GTDB taxonomy): Archaea > Thermoproteota > Bathyarchaeia > Bathyarchaeales > Bathycorpusculaceae > JAOZHU01. The sequence goes on from CAZWDU010000010.1 coordinate 36,649, forward strand.
ACCGAAGATTCGTTTTACGGCGAACTAAAGTCAACGCTGGATAACGTGGATGTCGGCAAAAACAGCACAAAAACAGAGGGAAACACCCAACTTGAAGTTATTGCCGACAGCGGTTACACAACGTTCAAATGGACATACACATCCAACGGCGCTATAGCTCCAGCCAAGTTTGTATCCTTAGGTTTCAACAACAGTTTCTTAACGTATTTTGTGGACAACTGGCAACTCTATCCGATTGGCAGCACAACCGTGAACCTTTCCGAGAGAGAAGCCATAGCCATAGCGTTGGATGCTGCTAAGGCGCACCAGTGGAGCTTGGAACTGGAAGCTGACGCTCTTGACGCAGCGAATTTTAACGAGTCAAGCGTGTGCTGGGCAAACCTCATTTTCGACGGCTCCCTCTACGCAGACCAAACCCGCAACGAAGACGCGTTGATGCTTTATCCTGTTTGGCGAGTCGGCATCGCCTTAAACAAGTGGTACGGCAACATGTACGGCATAACCGTTGACATCTGGGCAGACACCAAAGAAGTCAGAATAGTCGAAGAAGCATGGTCAACAATGACGCAGACAGAAGGAACACCCACTGCGAACATAACCACAGTCAGCAAAGCAGTTACCGAAGAGCCTGCAACTGCTGAGGCCATGCCGAACTTGAACATATGGCTTGCACTTGCAACAATCGCCATCGCTACGATAGGAACTACTTCACTCTGGGTACGCAGAAAGAAATTGCCATCTTATAATTTGCCAAAATTGCGCTCTCTCAAAAACGCCGGAACATTACTCTGTATTCTCATCTTGTCAATAGTACTCTCAGCGCCCATCGTAACTGTTAGCGCAACAACACGGGCAGGAGTAATATGGGGCTCCGAGAGCATTGGAGCTGGAATTGGCCAAGCTAACTACCGCAAAAACACCACTGAGGTTGAATTACAGAATTCTATGGCTAGCACTATTGCGTCTTATTTCAGCCAGGCTGGTTATACCGGTTACGATAGGCAAGGAGACCCCGGTTCACTGAAAACTAACATCCTAAGCGACCTTCAGACTTATCAGAGCACTTACGATTGCGTGGCGGTGGTTGATTTCGACCATGGCGTTGGAAGAACTGATTATAACTTGGCGCCAAATGAATTTCATTACCTGTTCGAAGACAATAATGGCACCGTAGGGGGTACTTATGACTATCAATACGCGCAGCCTGAGAATGGTGTCTACGACATGGACATATACTCCAATGTTACAGCAAGCAAAATTGTCTTTGCATTCATCAACACATGCATGTCAGCAAACACTTCGGATACGCAATACGACCAGTATGGACAAAATTGCACTGCTACGCAAGGCATTATCCCAGGCACCAACCGAGCGCGGGGAATGCCGTATGCTTGGACCCATCGCCTTGTAAAAGACAAAAATACGTATCCCGGCTTTAACATTGCGGATCACATAAGCGACGACGGCTACACCGACCCAGATAGTGGTTCTCAATGTTACATAGGTTTTCCATGGGGTTCAGCGTCTCTCATGCAACATGTACCATACGACGGAGGAGAATCACAGTATTATCATCAATGGGTTGACAGGTTCTTTGATTACGCTTTGCGTTATGACATGTCGGTTAACGTTGCTCTGGATCATGCTTCGTTGCTAACTTGGGGATTGAGTTTCGGAGATTGCGTCCTTCAGACAGGATTCCCAGCGTACTGGTGGAAGCCGGCGGGCAACTGTTGGAGTGATCCGATTTGCACTATGGCTGTTTATGGTAACGGCAACGTAAAGCTGCGCTATTATACGCCGGGATGGAATGACAACTTCAACGACAATTCTATGGATACAGCCAAGTGGGAAGAACTGGAAGTGAACGGCGCTCTAGCCAGCGAAGCAGGGAGTCAACTAAGCGTATACGCGCCCGGCAGCGTTGAGGAAATATGGGCGCAGGCAGGATACGTAACCAAAAACACGTACAACGTCAAAGACTGCAAAATAACCATAGACGTATCAAACTTTGATAGCTTGGACGAAATGATACTGCAGATTTGCCTCACAAACACAACAAATTCAGATCCAATCTACGAAAATAACTGGTACAGAATCCTGAAAGCCCGCTACGACACAAAAGTCTATGTGCAAAGCAAAATAGACGGCGGCGCCGTAAACAACAGGGCAGTGGTGGATTGGGCTGGTGCGACCGGAAACTTGAGCATTGACATATGCGACGGCGCTATCGCGTTTTACGAGAATGGAAACATGCGGTACGCGGAACCCTACGCCTTGTCATCATACGACTGCTACATCTACGCTTTCGCAAGCACATTAAGATCGAGGTCAAATGGAACAGACTACCTTGACAACTTCGTATTAGCTCCGACGCCGTCATTTTGGGACTATTTTGACGACACAGACACCTACTACGGTTGGGACACCACCAGCGGCACATGGCAAGTCACAGGTGGAAAACTACAGGCGATAGACCCCGGCTCGCACATATTCGTAAACCAGACTTTCGCAACAAACATATACGTTAAAACCGATATCGAAACTACTTACCATGTCGGAGACACATGGAACGTACCCTGGCTGTATGTTAAAACGCAAGATGCAAACAACAGAATCTACGCGCTTATTAAAATCGGCGGAATAGTCGAGCTTTCAATAATCAAAAACGGGGAACAAAACTCAACGCAATTTCAGTCTTTTGACCCTACGCTGGATCCCTGGGCCGTCAATGTACTCTCTGTCAGCATCATCGGAACAAACGCTAAGGTCTGGGTAAACGGAAAACTATACATCGATATCACTAACGATGACCTTGCCACTATCTCTGGATACGTAGGACTATACACGCCCCTGTCAAAAGGAGAATTCGATAACGTAGTCATAATGGACTAACAAACAAAACCCCACTTCCCTCTTTTTTCTATCCAGTATCCACTTCCTTTTTCCCATTACATCAAAAGACACCATGCGCCCAACTCAAACGTTCAGCCTTTATATAGAGGGGGTATAAGCCAAAAATCACACAACAATTTCCAAATTATTTTTCGTCTTTCGAAATTGAATAACTGCTAGTCTTGAGGTTCTATCCATTTGCCAAGCTGCTTTGAAGGTTAACTAAAAAAGTAGCCGTCAAAAGTTTAGCGAGCGATTGTTGTGCGATAAAGTTAAAGACTTAAACCGCCTTCTTTCTCAATGAATTATTGGAGTATTCACCATGAGTGACAAGGAAACTTCAGGTTACAAAGGCAAAGCACTTAACGCCCTCAAAGAAGCAGGATGCGCGGTTGGCGATGTTATACGCATCGCAACTGGCGCAAAAAGCTACGAGGGCATTCTTATTCCCTGCTCAGAAACAGGCGACACCACACATGTCGTGGTTAAATTGAAGAGCGGCTACAACATCGGCGTACACATAACGCCAGACACGAAAATAGAGAAAGTAGGCAAAGGTGCTAAACCCGCTTTTGCTGCACCTGCGCTCCCCGAACAAAACCCAGACTTGCCGCGAGTGGTTATTATGAGCACGGGCGGAACCATAGCCAGCCGCGTGGACTACCGCACAGGAGCCGTGCGCTCAGCACTTTCAGCCAGCGACCTGTACGGTGTTGTCCCAGAACTCAGCGACATCGCCCGCGTAGACACCGAAATACTGCTCAGCCTATACAGCGAAAACATAACACCCCAGCACTGGACGCAAATAGCGGAAGCAGTAGCCAAGCACATAGCTGAGGGCGTGAACGGCGTGATAATCGCACACGGCACAGACACGATGGCTTACACCGCAGCAGCCCTAAGCTTCGCACTGCAGAACTTGCCCGTGCCCGTGATACTCGTAGGCGCACAACGCTCATCTGACCGACCGAGCTCTGACGCAGCAACCAACCTCATAGGCGCAGTTCAAGCCGCCTCAAAAGCGCCTTTCGCCGAAGTCGTCATAGCCATGCACGAAACAACCTCCGACACGGCAATAATCATTAACAGGGGCACAAAAGTCAGGAAATGCCACACCAGCCGCAGAGACACATTCAAACCCGTAAACACCACCCCCATAGCCCGCGTAAACAACCAAGACGTAACCATGCTCACAGCCGACTATGCGAAACGCGACCCCGCGAAAACGCTTAAGCTAAAGCCCGCCTTCAGCGACAAAACCGCATTAATCAAGTTCCATCCAAGCTTGAACCCTGACGTGATAAACTGGTACGTGGAAAGAGGCTACAAAGGCATACTCTTGGAAGGCTCAGGCTTAGGACACGTAAGCAAATACTGCTTCAACGCTATAGAAAACGCCGTTGAACAGGGCGTAGTTGTCGCGTTGGCTTCACAGTGCATCTGGGGACGCGTAAACATGAACGTGTACGACACAGGACGCGACCTGCTAACGCGGGGCGTAATCCCCACAGCAGACATGTTTCCCGAAACCGCACTCGTCAAACTCATGTGGACTCTGGGACAAACCAGCAACCCCGAAGAAGCCAAAACGCTTTTTAAAACGAATGTTGCAGGCGAATTTTCGCCGCGAACACTACCTCAAGAAATAGCCAACAAAGGAGACGAAACAACAGTTGAAAATTGATTACGCCCAATTAGGGTTGAAAGTGGGCTTAGAAATCCACCAACAGCTTGCCACCGCAACCAAACTGTTCTGCAGTTGCCCACCTGAACTTTTCAAGGAACAACCTGAAATAGTGTTTCTCCGCAGACTCCGACCCACCCAAAGCGAACTGGGACAAGTAGACCCAGCAGCGTACTTCGAGTTCCAAAAAGGCGTGCGCATCCGCTACGAAGCCAACCGCGCAACTTCCTGCCTCGTAGAAATGGATGAGGAGCCACCGCACCCGCTGAACATGGAGGCAGTGGAAACTGTTTTGATGGCAGCGTTGATGATGAACGCGCAGCCAGTTGACGAGGTGCATGTCATGCGCAAAACCGTGATTGATGGGTCTAACACCACGGGTTTCCAGCGCACATGCGTAATCGCGTTAGACGGCTACATCAAAGTCGGCAGCAAAATCATTCCCATCCAACACGCAAGCTTAGAAGAAGATGCTGCAAGGAAGACAGGCACCGAAGAAGACGGCAAAATAATACGTTACCGCATAGACCGACTGGGCATACCGCTCATAGAAGTGGCAACGGGGCCCGTCATAAACTCGCCTGCTGAGGCGCAGGAAGTAGCCTTCGCAATCGGGCGAATCCTAAGAGATACAGGCAGGGTTATGCGCGGCTTAGGAACAATACGCCAAGACCTGAACGTATCCATCCCCAACGGTGCATTAGTGGAAATCAAAGGCGTACAAGAGCTAGAGCTTATCTCCAAAGTTGTAGAGTACGAACTGCAACGCCAACTAAACCTTCTCACAATAAGCGACGAACTGAAAAAAGCGAACGTAGACGCCGCATGCTTAACTGAGGAATTCATCGACGTAACAGGCGTTTTCAAGCAAACCACATGCAAAGTCATCCAGAAAGCCCTAAACAAAAAACACTGTGTTAAAGCAGTGAAACTGCCCAGGTTCAGCGGCTTCCTAAAGCGGGAACTCATGCCAGATTTCCGTCTGGGCACCGAACTGGCTGACCGAGCGCGCTTCTGGGGAAGAGTCGGCGGCGTATTTCACACAGACGAGCTGCCTGCTTATGGTGTAACCTCAGAAGAGGTTGAAGCCTTAAGAAGAGCGGTGAACGCCTGTGATGAGGACGCCGTGGTTTTCGTCGCTGACACCCCAGAAAACGCTGCAGACGCTTTAAAGGCAGTGGTTGAAAGAGCCCAAGAAGCCATAAGCGGCGTGCCAGCAGAAACACGTGCGGCAAATGCGGATGGAACAACGCGGTATATGCGGCCTAGGCCAGGAGCTGCGAGGATGTATCCTGAAACGGATATTCCGCCGTCGCCGGTAACATGTACCTTCGTGGAAAAAGTCCGCCAGAACCTGCCTGAGCCTGCGGAAAAGAAACTTACACGCTTAATGCGGGAGTATAGCCTAAACGAGAAGTTGGCTAAGCAAATTGTCGATTCAGAGTACAGTGGCTTATTTGAAGTTATAGCGCGGGAAAGCGGCGTGTCCGCCACCACAATTGCAGTGTTTCTGACTGAAACTTTGAAGGCGCTGAAACGCGACGGCGTCCCAGTCGAACAAGTTTTCGAAAGGCAACTACGTGAAGTCTTCGGTTTGATTGGTCGAGGGGAACTTGCGAAGGAGGCAGTGGCTGATGTCGTTACGTGGCTTTCGAAGCATGATGGCAAAAGCATGCAGGATGCTGTGGATGGGCTGGGTTTGAAAATGTTCTCTGAAGCGGAGCTATCGGCGCTGGTTGACCGCGCAGTTGCGGCGAACAGGCAAGCGGTGGATAAGCTTGGGAAGAACGCTTTCGGGATGATTATGGGGTTGGTGATGAAGGAAGTTCGGGGAAAAGCTGATCCAGAACTTGTTGGTAAGCTTTTGAAGGAGCGGTTGAAGTAGCCGCTGAAGTCAAGCCTCAATATGTGATGCTGTGTACCTAACAGAAGCTGCAATTGAAGGCGCAAATCCTAAAAAGCATAACATACGTGTATATCATGGGATAAAATTGCCAACGAGAAAGGTTCAAGGGAAAAAAAGCGAGGAAAAGCAAGAAGGGTTTGTTTTTCGCGTTAAGCTAGGTGAGTACGAAGTTGAACTCAAGGGAACTCATGAAGAAGTTACAAAAACCCTTGAGAACCTTCCAAACTTGTTTACGAACATTAACAAGGCTTTTGAAATTGCCAAACCTAAAACTGTGGCAACAATCACTGTGAAAACTGAACCACCATCTAAAGAAACAGCTAAAGCAGCGGCTGAAGCGTCCGCACAAAGCTACCCGAAGATAACTGCGCCGGCAAACTGCGACGAAGCCGTACTGCGATTTTTGGAAACTGACTGGGGCAAATGGCGACCGAGAACGATGGAGGAACTGAAGGAAGCCATGAACGCGAACGGCTTAAAGTACCCAGGACGCATGTTAAGCGCTACGCTTGACGCGCTTGCTGAGAAAGACAAGGTGCGGCGTTGGAACACAAACACGGGTTTCGTTTACATACTTGCAGATGAAAAACCCTCAAGCCGTGGAGGCGAGTCTAAATGAAGCGGATTGAAGCGCGGATAAAAACGCCCTTCGGCGAAGTCGTAATTGAAGGCGAGACACCTAAAGAAATCCTCAGCATGCTGGAGTCTATGCCCTCGGATTTTGTAGAGAAGCTTTCAGATTTTGTTTCGAACAGGTTGACACCGTCGGGCGCTGCATTGAAAGGCATTGTTGAAGCTACTACTGAAGGACCCGTTATTGTGACACGGGAAAAACTTACGCATTATGAGGCGGTGGGCTTAGTGCTTTACGCGTCGGATGACCGAAAGAGCACGGCTGCACAGGTGACGAAGCTTTTGGAGTCCAGTGGCATAAAAAGCATGGTTCCGGCGCGGTTGAATGAAATGACTAAGCGGGGACAAGTGTTTAAGCCTGACCCATCCAAGCCCGAGTTTAAGCTTACTATTCAAGGCGAAAAATGGGTTGAAGAGGAAGTTTTAGCTAAGCTTAGAGGCAAGATGAGTTGACGGAGAAAACGGAAAAAGTAACCGTGAACGTAAAGTACCGAGACATCGAGAAAACCTTCTCTGCTCCACTGGAGGAAGCGTGGCTTTTGCTGAACAAGTTCTTCAGCGAGTTTATTCCTTCATTTGAAATCGCGGGTAAGCTGTGGCTGAACGTTGATTTGCAGAGTCTTGCGAAGGAATGCGAGGGATTAATTGCGTTCTCGAAGGAGGGCGCAAGCCTGATAGTTTCAAAAAACAAGTTGACGGATAACGAGACTTTGCTGTTGTGGCTCTTAGCGGGTTACATGGGGCATGAGCTTGGAATGTTGGAGACTGATGCGTTTTCGAAAGAGGAGTTGCAAGCGAAGCTTGGGAAAAGCGGGAAAATAACCAGCACACGGCTTGGCGAGCTTGTGAAAAGCGACATGACAATGAAGACGGCTGACGACAAGTTTAGGCTGGCGACTTTTGGTGTTGTTCAGCTGCAGAAGGAGATTTTGCCGAAAATCAAGGCAAAAATAAGCGCTTGATTTTGCATAGTTTGTTTATCATTTTTCCTAAGCAGAAAGGCAATTTGTGCGGAAACCGCTGGCAACTACCCAAAACGCGTTATCAAGTATTTTTTGGTAGCAAGCAGTTTCGGCTTAGGCAGTTCAAAATGGTGTAGCCTCTATAAGAGGGCTAACGCCGTTACCGCTTCTTCAAATGTGTGCTTTATCGGCATCGCGTCGACTTTAACGCCTAACGTCTTCAAGGTGTTGGCGGTTACGGGACCTATTGCCACTATGGTTGCCTTCGTATTCATCAATTCAATAAGCTTCTCTTTTGAGCCTTGTTTATCAAGCATCCTTAGCAGGTTTTTTGCGCACAGCGAGCTACCGAATATGATGGCGTGAATCTTTCCAGCGGCTAGGTTGCTGAAGAACTTTGTCGCCAAGCTGTTGTTTGCTGGCATTGCTGAATCGTAAACGTGAACTTCCTCTACCAACCCGCCTAAGGCTCTAAGCTTCTCTGTTAGCGTGGGGCTCGCTGCTGATGTTCGGGGAATGCGGATTGACTTGTCTCTGACGCCGATTTTCTGCAAGCTTTCCACTATTCCGTCTGAAGTGTATTTTGGCGGAATGAAACTGACATGAATATGGTGATTGCCAAGTTCTTTGGCGGTTCTCGGACCAACAGCTGCAATCAGAGTTTCAGATATGTGCTCTCTCAAGTTGTCCAATTGTCCTAACTTCTCCGCGGCATTGAACAGAAATCTTACGCCATTAACGCTCATGAAAATAACATAATCGATCTGTCCTTTGTCCAGTTCCACAATGAACTTTTTTATAGGTGCCAAATCGCATGGAACTTTGACCTCTATAGTCGGCATGAAATAAGGTTTTCCCCCTCTTCGTCTGATAAGCTCCGCTACTTCCTCAGCTTGATCACGCGGTCTAGTTATAGCTACTGTTCTTCCTTTCAGTGACAACGCTTCGTGAACCATGCTATCTTCCCACATAAACTCACAACCTCACCTACAACGATAACCGCTGGAGGCTTCACATTCTTCGCTTCTGCTTCCCCAGCAATGGAATCGATCTTACCTGTTATAACCCGCTGGCGCTTCAACGTTCCAGACTCAACTACAGCCACAGGCGTATTCGGGCTTAGACCTCCCTCAATAAGCTTCTTGGCTATCACATCTAACGACTCGACACCCATGAGAATCACAATCGTATCCACTGCCCCAGCAATCTTGCCCCAGTCAACAGTTCTATCGCCATTTCCCGCGCGGTGTCCCGTAACTATAGCCAGCGACGAAGCGTACTTCCTATGCGTCACAGGAATGCCTGCGTATGCAGCAGCAGCAATTGCTGAAGTAACTCCTGGCACCACTTCAAAGGCAACGTTATTCTCAGCCAACGCCTCAGCTTCTTCGCCGCCTCTCCCAAACACGAACGGGTCGCCTCCCTTTAGCCTAACCACAGTTTTGCCGGCAAGCGCCTGTTTCACAAGCAAAGTAGCGATTTCTTTTTGAGACACAACGTGCTTCCCTGTTCTCTTTCCAACGTAAACCTTTTCTGCTATCTCAGGAATCAGCTTGAGAATTTCTTTGCTTACAAGCCTATCGTAAACTACAACCTCAGCGGTTTTCAAAACTTCAACTGCTTTAATGGTGAGCAGTTTAGGGTCGCCTGGTCCAGCACCAACCAAGAAAACTTTACCCTGACCCATATTTTTCTCTCCATTCCCTCTCTATATCTCTACCGCCTTGCTTTAGAAGGCTTTCCGCAACTTGCTTACCCACGTTTTCAGCTTCATCAACTGTGCCTTCTGCAGTAGCGGAAATCCTGTTTGCGCCGTCTAGTTTGAACATGAAACCCTCAAGCGACAAGTGCTTGCCATCTGCGTGTCCAACAGCCCCGACGGGCATGCGGCAGCCACCCCCCAGCTGCAACATTAAGTTTCGTTCAGCAGTAATTTCCGCCCTTGTTGCCTTATGCTCCACGGCTCGCAGAAGCTTAATGATTTCCCAGTTGTCCTTCTTTGCAATCACGGCTAAGGCACCTTGCCCGGGCGCTGGGGGAAACTGGTCCAGCGAGAAACGTTCTGTAATTAGGCTTTCCAACCCCATTCTTTTGAGACCTGCTTCCGCGACAATTAAGCCGTCAAATAAGTCCTTCTGCACTTTCTGGATTCTGGTGTCAACGTTGCCCCTGATGGGCTTAACCTCCAAGTCTGGACGGAGAAATTTAACTTCTGCCAGCCTCCTCAAACTGCCTGTACCTATAACCGCGCCTTCTGGCAAAGCTTTGAATGTTAGTTTGCCTCGTGAAACAAGCGCGTCACGCGGTGAAGCCCTCTTTGGTATTGCCGCTGTAACCGTGCCCGCTGACTCCACAGTAGGCACATCCTTCAAACTGGCAACAGCAAAATCAACCTCCCCGTTCACTATCGCTTGGTCTATTTCCTTCTCAAAAATACCTTTACTGTCAATGGTGAAGAGCGGCTTGCCCCTTTCCGTATCCCCAAGCGTAGCGATAACTTTGACTTTAAACTCCACCGCTGGATGTGCCGCTTTAAGTTCTTGAATAACCTGTTCTGTTTGTATCAGCGAAAGCTTGCTGCGTCTGGTGCCCACAGTCAAAATCATGCCTAACCAGACCTGCCTTGGGCTGATGCTGCACGCAACGCCCTGTCAAAAGCGTTAATGGTAAGTTCAAAATCTTCTTCAGCATGTGCCGTTGACAGGAAACAAGTTTCAAACTGCGAAGGCGGAACAAACACGCCCTGCCTCAGAAGCTCACGGAAGTATGCTTGAAACTTTTTGGCGTCCGACAACTTGGCGCTTGTGTAATCGCGAACTGGCTTGGATGTGAAGAACACTTGGAACATGGATGCTATGTTGTGCACTTGCGCTTCCACATCATAACTTACAGCAAAATCCACAAGGGCATTCTTCAGTTCTGTGCAGTTCTTTTCCAGTTTCGGGTAGATTTCCTGTTGCCTCTCACGCAAAATCCGAACTGCAGTATACCCCGCCGTTGCTGAAACAGGGTTACCGCTGAAGGTTCCTGCCTGGTACACTTTTCCAGACGGCGAAACCTGCTGCATTATTTCTTTCCGACCGCCAAAAACCGCTATCGGAAAGCCACCGCCTACAACCTTCCCCAACGTCGCCATGTCAGGCTTAACATTAAAGTACTCTTGTGCGCCTCCAAGGGCAAGCCTGAAACCCGTGATAACCTCATCAAAAATCAACAACACACCACACGCCCGTGTCAGCTTCCTCAGGTAGCCCAAATACTCCTTCGTAGCCAGGATAAGTCCCGCGTTGCCCATGACTGGCTCAACAATAACCGCGGCTACCTCTTGTCCTTCACGCTTCAACGTTTCCTCCAATGCTTCAACATCATTGTAAGCCAAAACTATGGTGTTCCGCGTGGTCTCCTCAGGAATTCCCAGTGAGCTAGGGGTTCCGAAAGTTGCCGCTCCTGACCCTGCCTTCACCAAAACGCAGTCATGCGACCCATGATAGCAACCTTCAAACTTTACGATTTTCTTTCTTCCAGTGAAACCTCTAGCCGTCCTTATTGCGTGCATGGTGGCTTCAGTGCCAGAATTAACCAAACGAAGCATCTCCATGCATGGCGACAGCTTGCTGATTTGCTCTGCAAACTCAATTTCCAGTTCAGTTGGCACCCCGTAGAGCGAACCTTTCCCTACTTGCTTTGATACTGCAGTGTTGATGTCCACGTTTGCGTGCCCCAAAATTAACGCGCCATACGCCATACAATAATCAACATAAGCCTCCTCATCCACAGTGTAAATTCTTGCGCCCTTCGCTTTATCAACAAAAAATGGGTACGGCTCAAACGCTCTGACAGGACTGTTTACCCCGCCAGGCGTAACGTTTTTCGCTCTCTCGTACAGTTGTCGTGAACTAGTGTTGTTTAAAATTGTTTCAACCATGCTACTACCTCCTTGGCAAAATATGTTATAATGAGGTCGGCGCCAGCCCGCTTAATCCCCGTTAACATCTCAAGAGCCGCTTCTTTATCGTTTATCCAGCCTTTTTCAGCAGCAGCCTTTATCATGGCGTATTCTCCGCTGACATTGTACGCTGCAACTGGCACTTTGAAGCTTGACTTGGCAAGCTGAATTATATCCAAGTAGCACAAGGCAGGCTTAACCATTATTACGTCGGCGCCTTCGTTCACATCTAATTCGATTTCCCGCAAAGCCTCAGCTTGGCTTCCCCCGCTCATCTGGTAACTTTTTCTGTTGCCGCTTTTAGGCGAGGACTCAACTGCGTCCCTAAATGGACCGTAGAAGCTTGACGAGTATTTTGCGGAGTAAGCCATTATTCCAACTTGGTTGAAACCCGCATCATCCAGAGCCATTCTGATTGATTGCACTTGGCCGTCCATCATTGCTGACGGTGCTACCATGTCTACGCCCGCTTGGGCTTGACTGACTGCTACTTTTTGCAGGGCTTCCAACGTGAAGTCGTTCGCTACATCGTTATCCTTCACTATGCCACAATGCCCCGTGGAAGTGTACTGACAGAGGCAAACGTCAGCGATTACCGCTAGCTCATTTCCGAACTCGGTTTTTAGCTTGTGGCTTGCTCTCTGGACTATGCCTGACGCAGCGTATGCGTTGGAGCCTGCCGCGTCCTTGCTCGTGGGTACGCCGAAAAGAAGCACGGCTTTTATTCCCTGCTCTAAAAGTTTCCTTGTCTCTGCTACTGTTTGCTCAAGGGGTAACCGATAGCAACCAGACATTGCTTCTATTGGTTCAGGGTTTTGCGCTGTTTCGTCTACGAACATCGGCTGAATGAGTTCGCTGGGGTGTAGCCTGACTTTCTGAAGCATTTCTCTTATGGCGGGTGTTCTGCGGAGCCTTCGCATTCTTACCGCTGGAAAACTCATTTAGCGCACTCCTTGTGTTCATGTTGTATGGTGGCGGTTGGCGATTTCTCACTGCGGGCTTTTTTCAGAGTTTCCATTGCCACCTCGTGAGCCTTGTCAAACTCTCCCTTTTTCAAAAGCTTCTTTACCTCTGCATTTTCAAGTACCTCGTAGAGAAGCTTTCTTCGAGTTTTCTGGTCTGCGATTTGCTGCCTGAGGCTTCGCCTTAGTTGGTCCTGCAATTTGACCTGAAGCAGGTCTCCATGCGTAATCATCTTCTCTATACGTTGTCTAAGGATACTTGCCATTGCTGGGCTTCTGCCCGCCGTTGATACTGCTACTTTTACGTCGCCGATTTTTGCCAGTGCTGGTAGAGTGAAGTCGCTGGTTGCCGGGTTGTCTGGTGTGTAGACCATATATCCCGCCGTTTTGGCGTGCTTGCTGAGGTCGGCGTTAAGCTTGTGGTTGTTTGTGACTGCGACAAGCAGGTCTGGTTTAGGGTTGAGGCTGTTGACGTAAGCTTCCGCGTTTTCGATGTTTTCTTTCTGCAAAGCAATTTTTCCCAACTGCTTGAGTTTCTGGATTCCACTTGAGGCGGTTTTGCTGACGACGAGGATTTTTGCGCCTGCTTCTAGAAAGTCCCGTGTTTTCCTGCAGCTTTCTGCGCCTCCGCCGATTACGACAACGTATTTTCCAGCAATTTTCAAGTCTACTATCATCTGTTTCTTCAACTCCCTTCAGGGTTAACGCGCCTGAAGTCTTCGATGAGTGATTTTTTGAATTTTCCAGAAAATGCCTCATAATCGACACTGGTTTTTTTGCAGGGTGCTGCAATTGCAGTTAATTTCTCCAAGTCCAAGTGCTGTTCTGCAGCGTCAATTGCTTTGGCTCCAAACTCTTCATACCTGATTTCGATTTCAGGAATCATGCCGCGTCCTTCCAGTTCAATTCGCGGTACGATGCCAAGCAGTTCGACGCCTGCACTTTCAAAAGCTTGTTTTATTGCTGTTTTAATTTCGTTGGTTAGGTAGCTTGTGCTGGTTTTGTTCAGTATTACGCCCTTTACCTCTACGTCTAGGGCTTGCATATGTTTGACGTAGTTGAGCGTGTTCAAGACTGTGCCTTCAACGCCTTCTTTTTCGCAAGCTGCAACTATGACCGTTGGCGCGCCTAGGACGGCTGCCACTTCCACGGTTGAACTAGGCTTAGCTGCTTTGTTCATGAGCAGTCCTGTGAAAGCGCTCATGGCTCCTTCGATGAGCAGGAAATCGTAGTCTTGGCTTGCGTCTTTGACTGCAGCGGCGAATGGTTTCCAGCCGCTTTCTCCAATTTTTAACGAAGCATAATTTCGGATGGGTTCTTTTATCAGGTAAAGCGCGGGTACAGAATCGCGTATGTCGCCGCCTACTTTGACTACGCCGATGTTGACGCCTTTTTTCTTTAGTGCGCCTGCTATGCCTGTGGTTATGAATGTTTTTCCTGAGCCGCTTCCCATCGCGGTTATCAGTAGTAATGGCGCTGGTTTTGCTTTTTTTGTGGTGTCACTTTTTGAATAGATGCCAGTTGCGATTCCCACTTCACTTTTCATAATTCTCAGTAGTTTTGAGTTTGCGGTTCTGATTTCTTGGAGTTCTTCAGGGTTTATGTCCAACGCTTTGGTGATGCCCTGAATTATCAGCGGGTTCTGCTCCAGTAACGCGTGAACTGTTACTCCGACTACGTTGCCTTTCCAGTTAGCTACGCCAGAAATGAGGTCTTGTTTGTTGTTGTGGTAGTTGAGGCGTTTAGTTTGGGAAACCAGTATGGGTTTAGCTTCCTTATGCAGTGTGATTTCGCCGTACGTGTGACAGTGAAACCCAGTGACTTCAGCGCCTACTTGGTCTGTTAAGTAGCTTGGTCCTACGACTGTGGCTTTAACTTGGTCTGTACAGATCAGCGGCTTGAATTCTGCGTCTATTAATCCCAGTCCTTTACGTATGATTGGGCTGGCTGATAACCTTCCGATGTCGGTTCCTCTTGACAGAATTTGGAATCCTGAGCAGACGCCGAGCACAAACTTGCCATTGTCGGCCATGTCTACTATTTCCCGCGTCAAGTTGCTTTTGATGGTTTGGGATTCTGCGAGGCTTCCGCCTGGGATTATCATCATGTCAAGTTTTTCTGAGGCTGGTTTGCCTGCTACAAGTCCGTCTTCGCGTACGAGGTCGGTTGGCAAGTTTCCGAATGTTTCGAAGCAGGGTAATGCTCCGGGCAAGTAAACCAATCCTACTTTGCGCCGCAATTTTGCTTTCTGCCACCCTTTGGGCTAGTTACGATAAAGCTTATATTTAAGTTGCATGGTTTATCCAACCATGCATTCCTCAGCAAAAAACATCAACATTTTAAACGTGAGGATTACACACCAAACGGCACGTGTTCCCTTAATGGAAGCCGTAGCTTTCAAGGACATGAGGAGTGCGTTAAAAACCGTTCGCTCCATGGAAAACGTTGATGAGTGCGTTCTCCTTCAAACATGCAACCGAATTGAGTTTTATATTGTAAGTGACGAAGGCGAGGCTATAGCCGAGAAGGCAAAAGATTTTTTGGCGAAGAGAGCTGGAAAATTGGTTGAAGAAGCTTCTAAAGCCATAGAGTGTTCTCTGACGGGTGATTCCCTTAGACACATATTAAGACTAACCTCAGGATTAGAGTCAATGGTGATAGGCGAGGACCAAGTTCTCAATCAGGTTTGGGACGCTTACTTAGAAGCCAAGTCTGCAAACGCCGCTGGTATAGTCCTTAAACATTTGTTCATGAGAGCAATGAGCGTAGGAAGACGCGTAAGAAGAGAAACAGGCATCAACAAAGGCGCGGTGTCAATAGGGTCGGCAGCAGTTGAACTGGCTGAATCACTGTTAGGTAAACTTGACCAAAAGAAAATCCTTGTAATGGGCGCGGGGGAGATAGGAACCCTTGTGGCTAAGGCCTTAGCTAGACGCTGTCTCAAACCCATATTCATTGCTAACCGAACATATGCCCGCGCGGTAAAATTGGCTGAGGACCTTTCGGGCAAGGCTATAAAGTTTGATAAGCTGGAAGAAACCCTCGTAAACGCAGATGTAGTTATTTGTTCTACCGCTGCACCACATTATCTGTTAACCAGAGACTTACTTTCTAAGTTTATGAAGAACCGCCAAAACAAGAATTATTTGATAATAATTGATATTTCAAATCCTCGAAACGTCGAGGTAGCAACGCGGGAAGTAGAGAAAGTACAACTTTATGACATCGACGACCTTCAATTAATAGCCGAAAAAAACAAGCAAAAACGACAGAAAAGCATAGAAAAAGCTTCCGAAATAATAGAAAAAGAACTAATCTCGCTAAATAGAGATATAAAAATCCAGTCTGTTAGAGATATTGTTTCGTTGTTATTCTCACGTGCCGAGGAAATACGGCAAAACGAACTTGCGACGGCTCTTAATATGTTGGGGCATGTCAGTGCAAAAGAGAAAAAGATCATAGAAGATTTGACTTTCATCCTACTTAAACAAACTTATGCCCCCATAGTCGAAAATTTACGTTTAGCCGCCAAGGATGATGATAAACATTTGATAGAGGTTGCAATCAAATTGTTCGGCTTAGAGCCAAGTTAAGAAAGGTGAGTGTTTATGGGCAAAGTTGGATTAATCATAATTGGGCACGGAAGCAAACTTCCCCATAGTAGGGACAACATTGAAAACTTAGCTGCCATCCTGCGCCAACGCTCCAAATTTTCAAACATCGAAATTGCGTTTATGGTAAGAAACACCCCCACAATCCCTCAAGCCATAGACAGCATCACAAAAAAAGGCGTCACAACAATCATTCTGATACCCGTCTTTCTATCCCACGGCATGCACACCATACACGAAATCCCTGAACTCATCGAAATAAAAGACCAAGAAGCCCAGCTAACAGCAAAAGGCATGCGCCTAATTTACGGCGACCCCTTAGGCTCAGATGAACGCATAGCCGACATCATTGAAGAAAAAGCGTTCCACGCCCTCAAAAAAGAAACTGCACCACGCCCTACGACCCAAGAAATGAACATGCCGAAGACTGCAAAACAAATCTATGAAACCAGCCTAAGCCTCATTAGACCCGAAATCCGCGGAGCCCTAGAAGCCGCCCCCAAACAGCATGTTCCCATAATCGAACGCGTTGTCCACACCACCGCCGACCCTGAATTCGCAAAACTTCTAGTCATCAGCGACGGCGCCATCACAGCAGGTGTAGCCGCCATAAAAGCAGGAGCAAAAATAGTAACTGACGTAAAAATGGTGAAAGCAGGCATCAACGAGAACCGGGTAAAAAAATTCGGCGGCAAAATCCTCAATTACCTCCATGATGAACGCGCCTCCAAAATAGCCCACACTGAATTAACCACCCGCGCTGTTGCCGCTATGCGCTTAGCAGTAAAAGACGGCGTAAACGGTGCAGTGATACTAATCGGCAACGCGCCAACAGCAGCCTTCGAAATAGCCAGAACCGTACAACAAAACTCTGCTAAACCAGCGCTAATTATAGCCACTCCAGTAGGCTACGTGGGCGCCGCAGAATCAAAAGAAACCATCTCCAAACTACCCATACCATACATCATCATTAAAGGCAGAAAAGGCGGAAGCACACTTGCCGTGGCTATCTTTAACGCGCTACTTAACATGGCTGAAGCTAGCCTTCAAAAGGGAGACTGAAATGGCAAAGTTTTTGAAGTACGGTATTACTACTGGCGCGTGCGCGGCAGCCGCAGCCAAAGCCGCCCTACTGGCGTTAACCAGCAATCCTGTTGAACGGGTTGTTATTCCCACACCAATAGGCATCCGTTTTGAGATACCTGTTAAAAGCAGCACAAAAACCACTGATGACACGGCCGTAGCCACTGTCGTGAAAGACGCAGGCGAAGACATCGACGCCACCGACAAACTCGCCATCGACGCTATCGTGAAGATAACCGACAACGGAACAATCAGCATAAACGGCGGCAAAGGCATAGGCAAAGTCACAAAACCTGGACTGCAAGTTCCAGTCGGCGAGTCAGCCATAAACCCTGTGCCCCTGCAGATGATAACCGACGCCGTCAAAGAAGCATTACCCGCAGGCAAAGGCGCTGAAGTGACAATCACCGTTCCCGCAGGCGAGCAAGTAGCTGAGAAAACGTTTAACGCGAAGCTCGGCGTAGTCGGTGGCATATCCATTCTCGGCACCACAGGCGTAGTCAAACCTTACTCGTTAGAAGCTTGCAGGCGTTCGCTAGTTCCTCAAATTGATGTTGCTCTTGCCAAGGGCTACAGTCGCGTTTTCTTTGTACCAGGTAACATCGGCGAGAGACTCACCAAGCATCTGTTCAAGGTTGCTGATGAGCAGGTTGTGCAAACTGGCGACTTTGTAGGCTACATGCTGGATAAGGCTGTTGAGAAAGGCGTCAAAGAGATAGTGTTTCTGGGGCATTCAGGTAAGCTGGTGAAGTTGGCTGCGGGCATCTTCAACACTCATCACAAGATGGGTGACGCACGAAACGAGGTGCTTGCCGCCTACGCAGGCGCTGCTGGCGCCGACTCCGCGCTCATAACCCGAATACTGAGTTCAAACACCACGGAAGAAGCAACTGAAATCCTCAGCAACGCAGGCTTGCTGCAGGCAACCTACGATAAAATAGCCCAGAAAATCAACTTTCGCCTTACAGAAAGAACAAAGAACAAAATCAAATTCAGTATCATAATCGTCTCGATGAGCGGGGCGGTTCTGGGAACTGACAAAAACGCCCGAGGTATGAAAACGTGACCAAACTGAATATAATCGGTGTAGGTCCAGGCTCATCAGACTACGTAACCCTCGCTTCACGCAGAGCAGTGCAGGGCGCTCAGGTAGTTATTGGTGCAGAAAGAAGCTTGAGCCTTTTTGAAAGCGACATAAAAGGCGAAAGATGCAATTTAACCGCCAAAAACGTGAACGCTGTCCTCAAGTACGCGGTTGAATCCGCTCGAAAAGGCAAAAACGTGGCTTTGCTGTCTACGGGTGACCCTGGCTTTTCAGGGCTTCTAAAGTCAATTTTGAATAGGACTCGCGGCAAAGATGTTGCGGTGCATGTTATTCCCGGCGTGAGTTCGGTTCAGGCGTGTGCTGCTCGGCTTTGTATGTGCTGGGACTCTGTGAGCTTGTTTACTTTTCATGGTGGCGTGACCAGCGAGAAGAAGGCTGCGCTTGTTGAAGCGGTTAAGGATGGGAAAGACGTTATGCTTCTTCCCGACCCGCGGGAGTTTACTCCGCGTGATGTCGCGCTGTTCCTCATTAAAGCGGGCGTAGCTAAATCAATGTGTGTTGTAGTGTGCGAGAACTTGACGTTGGTTGATGAGAGGGTTGTTGAAGCCACTTTGGAAGAAGCGCTACAGCTTGATTTTGCTTCTCTTTGTGTGATGGTTATCAAAAATGAAAATGGTGTTTGAAATGTGGAATTATAAGGCTCTGGGAATCCCTGATGAACTGTTCATCCATAGCGATGCGGTGCCTGGGCCCACAAAAGAGGAAATACGCATATTAACAATTGCTAAGGCGCGTCTCCGCGAGGGCGCGGTCGTTGCGGATGTGGGCTGCGGCACAGGCGGCTTGACTGTTGAAGCGGCGTTCCAAGTAGGTTCAGAAGGCAAAGTTTTCGCGTTTGATGAAGATGCAGAGGCGGTTGAGTTAACTAAGTGTAACGTTGCAAAGTTCAACGTTCAAGACAATGTTCAGGTAACGCGGGGCGTTGCGCCTGAAGCATTAGCTGATTTGCCCGAGTTGGATGCTATCCTGGTTGGCGGCAGCCAGTCGTTAAGGCAGGTGCTACAGGTTGCTTGCCGAAAATTGAAGGCGAATGGCAGGGTAGTTGTGAATGCGATACTGCTGGAGACTGGTTGTACGGCTTTGGATGAGATTAAGAAGTTGGGGTTCAGGGATGTGGATGTTGTGCAGGTTTTTGTGGCTAAAGGTAAAGCTATGAACGTGGGAACGATGATGCTGGCGCGGAACCCCATTACAATAATAGCAGCTACAAAAGGGTAGGTGGAAAAGTTTGGAAGGAAAAGTTATCGGTATTGGTATCGGCCCTGGTGATCCTGAGCTTATCACTGTCAAGGCTGTAAAAACGCTTAAGATAGTGGATGTAATTTGCGTCCCGAAAGCTCACGCTAACAAGCGCAGCATAGCTCTTGGAATGATTAAGCAGATTCTAGAAGAACGGGAGACGCCGCCAGAAGTGCTTGAACTTGTTTTTCCGATGGCTAAGAACGAGCTTGGCGTTAAGACGCGCTGGCTTAAGAACGCTGAAATCGTGGCTGAGAAAGCGAAGGCAGGCAAAGTCGTGGCTTTCGTCACGTTGGGCGATCCGATGCTTTACAGTACCTTTTTGTATCTTTACCAAAGCGTGACTGAGGCGTACGCTGATGTGAAATTGGAGATAATTCCTGGTGTGACCTCGGTGACTGCGGCGGCTGCAAGCGCGAGGCTGCCTCTTGCTGAAAAAGGGGAAGTGGTTTCGATAGTGCCTTCTCATCTTGATTTTCAGTTGGTTGAGGAGACGGCCAGGCACGCGGATACTCTTGTTTTCATGAAGTATGCACATCAAATTAAAGAAATAGCGCCATTTTTGGAGAGGTCGGGTTTCACGGAGAATTCGGTTATCGCGGTGGTGAAGCGGTGCACTTTTCCTGAGGAGAAGGTGTTTGTTGGGCGGCTTGGAGACGTGGCAAAATGGGATATTGCAGCAGACTATTTCTCAGTGGCGATAATAAAACGAAGTGAATTTCCAGTTAACGCTAACGAGGTGATTAGTCATGAGTAAGATTATTTTTATCGGTGCAGGTCCTGGCGACCCTGAATTGATTACTATCAAGGGAAAGAAGTGGCTTGAAAAAGCTGATGTCGTTATTTATTCTGGTTCGCTGCTGAATCCAGCAATACTTCAGTACTGCAAGCCTGATGTTGAACTCTTCAACAGTGCTACTATGAATTTGCAGGAAGTTCTGAAAGTGATGGTTGCTGCTGTGTGGGCTGGTAGGCTTGTTGCCCGTGTGCACGATGGCGACCCGAGTTTTTATGGTGCCATACAAGAACAGATGGATTTTCTTGAAAATGAAGGGATAGACTACATGCGAATTCCAGGCGTAAGCGCTTTGCAGGGTGGAGCTGCAAGCTTAAAACGGGAGTTGACTTTGCCGAATATTTCTCAAACGGTCATAGTCACACGTCCCGAGGGTCGGACTCCTGTGCCCGCGTCTGAAAGCATCAGCGAGTTGGCGAAGCATCAGGCTACTATGGTTATCTTCTTAGGCGTCCAGCACATTGGCTCGGTTGTGGCTGAGCTTGAAAAGGGCGGCTATGCACGGGATACGCCTGTGGCAGTGGTTTACAAGGCTACCTGGCCAGGACAAGAGAAAATCGTTAAAGGTGTAATAGGCGACATTGTCAGGAAGGTTGGGGCTGCGGGGATAACTGAAACGGCTTTAATCTTTGTGGGCAAAGTGCTGGCTCCTGAAAGCTACGATTTCTCCAAGCTTTATGACGCGTCATTCACTACGGGCTTCCGTAAGGGCGTATAACAATGTACTCTAAAGAAATAGTTGTAGCAGCCATCACCAAGCGGGGAGTTGAAACCGCGCTCAAAATCGAAAACACGCTAAACAGTTTAGGATTGCCTTGCAAGGTGTATGCACCTGAGAAATATAGCCGCGGAGGCGTTATGCCAATGGACAAGAAACTGAGCGAGTTTATCCGAAGCGTCTACGCCACAACTGACGCGATAGTGGCTGTCATGGCAACGGGCGTAATCATCCGCGCTGTTGCGCTCTGCCTTGAAAGCAAGCTCGTTGACCCTGCCGTCGTCGGCGTTGACGTTTCTGGACGATTTGCCATCAGCTTGCTAAGCGGGCATTACGGCGGCGCAAACGTACTGACACGGTTAATCGCTGAGGGCATCGGTGCCACACCTGTGGTTACCACTGCGTCTGACGTTATGGGCAAGCAAAGTGTTGATGAACTTGCCCGTATACTGCATTTAGCGATAGCGAATCCTGAGAGCTTGGTTGCTGTTAACGCCGCCATAGTAAATGGGGAACGCGCGGCCCTAGTTTTGGTGGGTGACGTGAAAATTCCAGTGAACAGCATATGTGGCTACACAGTTGAGAAGGCGGAGAATGAAACACAAACAGTAAATATCGTAAACGGTTATGATGCAGGTGCAATAATCGCAAAAGAATGGTCCTCAACAGTGGCTTTTTCGAAGCCTGTCACCATTTTGAAGCCTAAAACCGTAGTCGTAGGGTTAGGCGCAAGAAAGGATGTTGCTGAAAGTGATGTGCTGGAAGCTGTGCATTCTGCTTTGAGACGCGTAAACTTGCCTTTAGCGCGAGTAGACCACTTGGCAACTGTTGAAATTAAGAAAACTTCATTAAACATGATGCATGCTGCGAAGAGACTGGGGCTGGTTTTCAGTTTTGTCAGCATTGATGCTCTCCGCGCACTTAAGCATGAAGAGCTTTCTCCTGATTCAAAATTGGTTGAAGAGAAAATTGGAGTTGGAGGTGTATGTGAACGAGCAGCGTTGATAACTGCGGGAAAAAATGCACACTTGATTCTGAAGAAAACGAAACTAAACAGTGTAACGGTGGCAATAGCCGAGGGCGCATAAGCATTGTAGGCATCGGACCTGGCTCCCTTGAGCACCTGACGCCTAAAGCCCGACAAGAAATCGAAAACGCAGATGTCATTATAGGCTACGCAACGTACGTGGCGTTAATTGAATCCTTAATCAAGAGTGGCGTTAAGACGATTGCGGGTAGCATGGGGCGTGAGGTTGACCGTGCCAGAACTGCTGTGGCAAAGGCTTTGGAGAACAAGAAAGTTGTAGTTGTCAGTAGCGGCGACGCAGGAATTTACGGCATGGCTGGTGTGGTTTTAGAAGTTGCCGCACTTGAAAACGCGCGTGTTCCCATTGATGTTGTTCCCGGCGTGACCGCGGCTACGGTTGCTGCTGCAAAGTTGGGTGCGCCGTTAGTGGATGATTTTGCCGTGATAAGCCTCAGTGACCTTTTGACGCCTTGGCGCATTATCGAGAAACGATTGGAAGCTGTTGCCGCATCTGACTTTGTAGTTGTTTTGTATAACCCTCAAAGCAAAGGGCGAACTAAACCGTTAGCCAAAGCTCACAGAATCCTGCTTAAGCATAGGTGTCCAGAAACGCCTGTTGGCATCGTTAAGAATGCGGGACGACAAGGCGAAGCAACAATTATCACCACGCTCAAGAACATGCTGGACAACAACGTGGACATGGTCACCACGATTATCATTGGAAACTCTGTAACCCGCCTTGTCAACAAGAAGATGGTAACGCCGCGAGGGTATAGTCTTCCGAATAAAAAAGTTTTATAACCCGTATTTTACTAAAATTCAAGTTAGGTTGAATAACATATGCATGGAAAACCACAACCCCACCTCATACTACGTGAAAAAGGCGAATTCACCAAGTTCCAAATCCTCCTAGAACTCATGCGCAACCAACCACACATAAAGCAAAAGGACATAAGCGAAGCACTCGGCATCACAATACAAGCCGTATCAAAATACTTCAAAAAACTAGCCAACGAAGGCTTACTGGAAGCTGGATCAGAACGCGCAGACTACAGATTAACCCCAAAAGCAGTTGCGAAGCTACGCGAAGACATAAGAAACATAGAGCAATACGTCACCACAGCCAAACATGAAGTCAAAATTGAACGCGCTTGGCCAGCAATAGCAACGCGACCAGTGAAGGCCGGCGAAGAAGTGGGCTTAGTCCTGAAAGAAGGCGTAATGTACACTATAGCCCCCGATGACGCTGCGACTGAAGCCAAAGGAACCGCCATGATGGACGCGGAAGTAGGCGAAGATTTAGGCTTAAGAAATTTACGCGGCAAAGTAAAAGTGAAACAAGGACGAATACTGATTATTCAACTGCCCAGCATAAGAAAAGGCGGCTCCAGAAAAGCAGACTTAAAAAAAATCCGCAAGTTCTACAGAGAATTCAAGCCAGACCGAATAGGTGTCATGGGCGCCGTCGGCAGAGCCGTCCTAAACAAGCTAAGCCTCAAACCCGACCTTGAATTCGGAATCAGCCGTGCAGCCGCCATAGCAGCTTCACGAGGGCTAAACGTGCTTGTGCTGGTCGTCGGCAGAATGGTCAACCGCGTGATAGAAGAAATAGACACAATAAACATGACTACCGACACAGAAGTAACTTATGAAGTCAAAGACGGACAACTAACCTAACAAGTTCAAGCCACAACCAAAAGTAACTAACAGTAATTATATTTCAAATTTAGAGTATGAACGCTTATTAAACTTAGGCTGAGAATAATTGTTTCAGTATTTTTATCCAAGGATTAGCGTCCATTAATGCGCAAATGTTGGTTGTAGCTATTTTAGGTTGCTGAGTTTGGTTACTGCAAGAGGGACAAGCATTTCTTCCTCGTTTAGTCCTCCATGCTGACCAACGGGGTTGTATTTAATATCTTTGAAGTGTTCAAACCAGACTGTTTCGTTTTTGTATGGCAAAATTAGCAGGTTTCCAGCTCGGTCAACGAACTGGCTGGTTATCTCTCCTCGCCCAAACAGTCCCTTGTTTAAGGCGTCTTTAGTTTCAACGACCTTTGCTTTGTTGCCTATTTTTTTCGTCAGCAATTTCTGTGTCGCTGTAAGTTTTTCTTCTTTGACATGAAGGAAAACGTCTCTGGCGCTTCCTGTGGGTAAAATGGTTTTTCCTGTTTTGCCTTGTTTGAGGTTGCCTATTACCTCAGTGAACCTATTAAGGTATGTTGTGTTTTCTGGAACTATGTTTACTCCTCCATGGTCTGAGGTCATTAAAAGCAAAGTCTGTTTTGCGGTTTCAGCATTGATTTTCTGTATTAATTCCTTGTTTAGGAGGTATGAGATGGCTGATAATTCTGCGTTGTATTCGTAGCTGTTTGGTCCGTACTCGTGAGCTATAGTGTCCAGATTGCTTAGATGTACAAAAAAGTATGCTGGTTCCTTTGTTTGTTCCAGTTTTTTCTTCAACGTAACGATAAGGTCTGATGACTTCAGAGAGGGTGTGACTGTGCTGTCTGAGAAAAGTATTTTTGAGTAGTGGCTGTACACATATGAAGCGTACATGTGAGTAAATGACTTCACTCCAATCTCTTTTAGCATGTTTTGAATTGTTTTTCCTTCGAACAAAATGTTTGGTTTGAATCCCCTTTCTAACAGTTCATTTCTTTGCTTAGACCCCATTGGCTCAAAAAGTAAAGTGTTAACTATGCTATCAACCTCTTTGAGGTAGATGAAATACTCAAAAAGTCCATGCTCTTGGGGAGTTAATCCAGTGTTCAAGGTTGTAAGAGCATTCGTAGTTTGTGAAGGAAAGATGCTTGTTAACGGGAAGACATTGCTTTTTTCAGCAAGCTTTCTCAAAAATTTGTGGCCTTTGTAACGGCGCAGAAACTGGTTGTATCCAAAGCCATCTAAAACAAAAAGCACAACCTTATCCGCTTCGTCAATTCTGCTGGTTATGTCAATTGGTAGTTTTGGTCTTTTGTTTTTAATACCGAACAAGTTGAGTATTGTTCCTGGGATGTTTGAGATGCAGTTTTCTTCGTAGCATGGATAGAGAAAATCGTCATCGCTGTTTTGTCTTCTGATTGCATCCCCTGCTTCTTCAAATATCATTTGACTCAACTTGTGATTGGTGAAGACTAACTGTGTAACAGTTTTGCTATTAAAATGCTTCTCGTACTAGCTCCGTTTTAGGGTTCTTTTACGGGTTGCTGGGGGTTCCGAAGATTCCTAATGGCTTTATGTGGTTTATTCAACTTAATTTTACTTTAAGTTGAACTAGGGTTTGACTAGGTGGTTGGATAATCCCCTTCTACAGTCTGGATCATTCCAGTCGGCGGGGAGAAGGGATGAAAAAACAGGAATAGCGTTACTGCTTATATTAATAGCAAATCTTTCAGCAGTAAAACTGGAAAAACCACAACTACACCGAACAACACAGCAGTCAACTCCATAATCCTCAATGCCTTCGATATGTCCCTCATTGAAATACCCTCACCATCACCCAACGTGTAGTATCCAGGTTTCTCCAACCGCACGCTCAACGCCCCCGCCATGACAGCTATAGTCCACCCCGCATTCAAACTCGCCATATTCCCTCTGTCTCTCCGCAAAATCCTCAAGCCCTGCCTCCAATTTTCCCCCAAAAGAAACACAGCCACAACCATTAACACAGCCGTCAACCGCGCTGGAACATAATTGGCCAGCGTGTCCAAATTTGCTGAAAACCATCCAATATTTACATGCTCCTTATCCCTGTAACCAAGCATCGAATCCAACGTGCTAACCGCTCTGAACGCGAACGCGCCCGGAACACCGAACAAAGCAAAATAGAAAAACGGCGAAGTCACGCCATCAGTAGTGCTCTCAGCCACAGACTCCACAGTAGCAGAAATTATCTGCCGCTCACTCAACTTGGTCGGATCCCGTCTCACCACATAATGCAACATCTGCCTCGCCCTGTCAATATCACCATCAGCCACTGCCTCCATTATCGGAACACTATAATGCCACATGCACTTCACTGCAAACGTCGTCTTCAACAAAACAGCAGCCACAATAATGTATGCTACCCAACCCAAAAATTGCCGAACTAGAAACAAACCACAATACACAAGTACTGCAAAAAGCAAGATAACTGACAAGCCCAACACAGAGCCATTCACCTTTTCAGTTCTCGCGTTTGGGCTTTTGATTTTAGGTTTAAAATAGGTTATAATTTTGCCCATCCACACAGTCGGATGAAACCGATCTGGAATTTCTCCAAAAACCAAATCAACCAAAAATGCCAGAACAAAAATCAACACGGAATCAACAAGAGTTACTCCGTCTATTAGGAACATACGCCTCTCTCAAACTTGCTCATTCAAACAACCGAAAAACTGCCCCTTCATAGAAGCAATAAATCGAATGTTACGCATAATTCATCACAATCCTTCCAAAAGCTTCCAAAAGCCGCTTATTCTCAACGTGTGTTTTAATCGCTATCCGAATGTAATACTCGTCAAGTCCGCGAAAAGAACTGCAGTCCCGTATGAGCACGTTATAATCCAACATTCTCGCCCTAAGTTGCCCAGCAGTAAAACCCGATTTCCTGACATCTATTAGCACAAAGTTTGCGTCAGCAGGATAAACCTTAAAACCCTTAATTTGCTGCAGAGCGTTCAATAGAAACGTTTTTTCCACTTTTATAACTTCATGTGTTCTCCTCAGATGTTCATCATCCTTTAATGCCGCGGCAGCAGCAGCTTGAGCTAAACAGTTAACGTTCCAAGGTATCTTCACGTTCAATAAGGCATTGATTATTTCTTCGGAAGCAATACTGTACCCTATTCGAAGTCCCGTTAACCCAAAAATCTTTGTGAACGACCTCAAAATAAGCAAGTTCGGATACTTCGCAATCTTGCCTATCATTGAAAAATAGCGTTCTCCCTCAACAAACTCAAGAAAATCCTCGTCAAGAAACACAAGAACGCCCTCTTCAAGCGCTTTCTCAATAATCAATGTCAAAGTTTCGGGCGGCGTGAGAACACTAGTGGGATTGTTCGGATTACAGAAAAAAACAGTCTTCACTCCAGATATTCCACGTAAAAAAGCGTCTAGGTCAACATGGAAATCCCGTTGTAACCTTACAGTTTTAGGTTTTTCTCCCGTTTTTTGTACAGCCCGTTCGTATTCACTAAACGTAGGTTCAGGAATGAGCGCTATATCATCGCTTTCCATAAATGCCTCAGCAAACAAGTAAATAAGCTCAGTAGAACCATTGCCTACAATTACGTTGTTCTCGCTGATTCCCCCGAAATGGCTAGCAATAACCTTCCGTAATTCTGTAGAATCAGAATCAGGATAAATAGCAATGTGCCTGAGGTCCTTCTTCATCGATTCAAGCGCTCTCGGGGAAGGCCCCAGCGGGTTAACGCTTGAACTAAAATCCAGAATTTCTTCACGTTTAAGGCCTGTTATGCCTGCAACTTCCCATACTTCACCCCCGTGAATGCACGGTTTGAGATGTTTAATTTTCTTTCGAACACTATATGCAGTTGACTTCACTTCCAATCACCTATTGCGAAAACCGAGTCCTCTGAACAGCTGGTCAGCCGTTTTGTCACCGGCAATTGCGCTATTTTCCACTCTTTCAGTCTCCCTGTAGAGAATCTCCCGGCTACCTCGGGGTTAACTGGAGTTTGTTTAGGCGTGTATTCATATAAATGTTTGGTTGGATCGTCCATCCATAAAACATTTTATCCGCTACAATCAAACACTTCGCCCGTTATAACCGTTTGAGTCTTATTCAACCTCTGCTTAACTTTAGTTAAACCAATCTTTATATAGTTAGCTGGATAATCCAGCCAATAGGTAATGGCTAATGCGTTGGCGAACTAAAACAGTTTATCCCTTTAGCGCCGTTGTCGGTCAGGAAAGAATGAAACTGGCGTTAATACTTAATGTTATCAATCCCAAAATTGGCGGGGTCCTCCTTCGAGGCGAGAAGGGAACCGGCAAATCCTTGGTTGTGCGCGCCCTAGCACATCTTCTACCCGAATTAGATGTCGTAGCCGATTGTCCCTTTCATTGCGACCCCAAATACCCGAAAGAGTTGTGTGACGCCTGCAGTGCAAAGCTAGCTGATGGCAAGAAACTCTCTGCTGCTAAAAGACCTGTATACGTGGTCGAGTTGCCAATTGGCGCCACAGAGGACAGGCTTGTAGGCACAATTGACATCGAAACAGCAATTAAAACTGGGGAAAAGCATTTTGAACCGGGGATTCTCGCAGAAGCTAACCGAAACATTCTGTACATCGATGAAGTAAACCTGTTAGATGATCATCTAGTAGATGTTCTGCTTGACGCCGCAGCTATGGGCGTAAATTATGTGGAGCGTGAGAGTGTCTCTTTCAGTCATCCTGCACAGTTCGTCTTAGTCGGCACAATGAACCCTGAAGAAGGTGAGCTTCGCCCTCAACTCTTAGACCGCTTTGCCCTCTCAGTTGAGGTTAAGGGTATTCCGTATCGGGAGGCTAGAGCGGAAATAGTGAGGCGTCGTATCGCTTTTGAAACAAATCCTGCGTCATTCGCTGCTGTATGCTATGACAGCCAAGAACAGATGCGCAATAAGATTGTTGAAGCCAGCAAACTTTTGCCCAAAGTGAAGCTAAGCGACGAAATGCTGGATCTAATCACTCAAATTTGCGTAGACTTCGCTGTTGATGGTCACAGAACAGACATCACTATGTACAAAACTGCTTGCACCATCGCTGCTTTCAAAGGGCGAACAACAGTTATCGAAGAGGACATCAAGGAGGCCGCTGAGTTGGCGCTTCCTCATCGTCGCCGCCGTCAACCTTTTGAAGAACCCATGCTAGAACAGCAACAGCTTCAAGAAAGCATCCAAAGATGGGATCAAAACAAAGAGAAGCAGCAATCACCACCGCCTTCCGACAGTAATTCTTCTCAGGACGACAATGATGACAATTCGGAGGGGGAAGAACCTAAACGGGAACAGGTTTTTGAAGCCGATTCTCCTTATCCAGTGAAACGTTTTGCCACATCTGTGCTAGACCAGATGCCGCGCAGTTGTAGGGGGAGGCGGTCTAAAAGCAGAAGTAGCTCCAAGTCAGGGCGTTACGTGGACAGTGCAATTCCTAATGGAAAAGTGGCGGATTTAGCTTTTGACGCTACGCTAAGGGTCGCTGCGCCATTTCAGAAGCGGCGAAAGAACGAATCCAGCACTCAGCATACATTACTTATTGAAAAGTCTGACTTGAGAGAGAAAGTACGTGAAAGGAAGGTGGGTAATCTGATTTTGTTTGTAGTAGATGCCAGTGGTTCGATGGCTGCTGAAGAGCGTATGACTGCTACTAAGGGCGCTATTGTATCTCTTTTGCTTGATGCTTATCAACGGCGAGACCGCGTGGGGATGGTGGTATTCCGAAAAAACACGGCTGAGCTTGTGCTTCCTCCCACTAGCAGTGTGGAGTTAGCTGAGAAGGGTTTGTCCAAGCTGCCTACTGGCGGACGCACGCCGATGGCTCATGGCTTGAAACTCGGGTTGGATACAATTCAGGATTATGTGAGAGGTGATAAAGAGGCTCTTCCTCTGTTGGTTTTTGTTTCTGATGGTCGAGCAAATGTTCCTCTCAATGGCGGAGACCCTGTGGAAGAAGCGAAAAGTGTAGCTCATGAGATACGTTCCGCAGGTATAAAGTCTGTTGCGATTGATACTGAACGAGATTTCATAACGTTTGGAATGGTTAAGCAGATATGTAACGAGATGAACGGAAAGTATTTTCGGTTGGAGGAGTTGAGCGCTGCACCTATCGCTTCAGTTGTTCGTGACAATTTGTTTCGTAATCCTCTGAGTTTTAACAATGAACAAAGGGAGGTGAAAAATTGAAAAGAACAACTCTTGTAGCAACAGCGGTTATACTTGTGATAATTATAGCTGCTTCAGTTTACGGAGCCTATAACCTGCTGGACTCCTCGCCATCATCTTCTCCTACACCGAGTCCCTCGTCGTCTCCAACAGCCACTCCAACGCCTTCAGCCACTGCTACCCCAAGCCCTACGAGTTCGCCGACTTCAACGCCGTCTCCAACGGCCACTCCAACGCAGACGTCAACACCTACGCCTACGCCAAGTCCAACCAGCGTTACTGTTACCGATGGTGCAGGAAATACCATGACAATACCTCTTCCAGTGACAAAAATTGCTGCACTTGATGGGGGCGTAGCCGAGATACTTTGCGCCATTGGCGCCGAAAGTTTAATCGTTGCTCGAACTGACGGGTGCACAATGCCGCCCTCTATTTTGAGTGTGCCTTCATTTGGCGAAAATGATTATGCACCAAATGTTGAGGCGCTCATAGAACTTGACCCCGATATCATATTTGCCAGTTCGATGTTACCCTACAATCCTACCTCTTATGAACAGCTTCAAAATGCAGGCATACCCATTTACATCACTGACACAACTGCACCTGAACCCGTCAATCCTTTTGATATGACCAAAGATGAACTGTACAATGCGCCGTCAAATATAGACTTCACATGCGGCTTGATGCAAAACTTTACTGCAATCGTGGGTCATCAAAGTGAAGCAACCGAATACATCGAGTGGGCGCAAAATTACAACAAAATCGTTAAAGACCGCATATACACCTTAAGTCGGGATCAACTAATCAACGTCTACCTCGAATGGTATGGCTACGGTCGAACTTTTGTTACTCAAAGCGTATACCAAGCTGGCGGAATCAACATTGCTGAAAATCAAACAACTTACTCACCCATACTCAGCGCCGAATTCATAGTTGAGCAAAATCCCTCGGCAATAATTGCGTTGATATACAGTCCCGCACACAATATAAATGACTTCATAGCAGCGAAAAATGACATATTGAGTCGAGACACTCTTCAAAATGTTGACGCAGTTAAGTATGGAAGGGTCTACATCTGCGACTTTTACGCCAGGAGCGGTGTACGAAGCGTTATCGGCTACCTCTACTGGGCAAAGTGGCTTCAGCCAAGCCTATTCCCAGACGTAGACCCAGCAACTGTTAATCAGGAACTTAATCAAAAGTTTTTCGGAACTAGCATTGCAGGGACGTTTGCGTATCCATGACAACAACTACTGATCTTAAAAAACTCTACACTAAAGGTAAGAAGCGAAAGCTTCTTGCAATTTTCTCTGTTTTGGTAGCTGTAATTATCATAGTAGTGGTCTCAATTAGTTTCGGGGCAGGTTCCCCCCGTCTAACTGAAGCAGTTCAGGTTATTTCTTCAAAACTATTTCCGTTTCTCAACCTCGACCCTGGATCCGACTTAGCTCAGACTATTATATGGGACATACGGTTTCCACGTATTGTTTTGGCATTAATAGCTGGAGCAGGGCTAGCTGCTTCTGGAGTAACCATGCAAGGTGTCTTGCGTAATCCCCTCGTCTCATCCTACGTCTTAGGGATTTCTTCAGCTGCAGGCTTTGGCGCTGCGTTGGTTATCGTTTTCGGAATAGGCGTCATACCTTTTATTGGCGGCTATCTGATAATCGGTAATGCCTTCATATTTTGCTTGCTTGCCATGATAATAGTTTACTCAATCGCCCGGTTAAGGGGCATGTCCACCGAAACAGTAATTTTGGCAGGTGTCGCCGTTGGCTTTCTTTTTTCCGCTTTGCTCTCTCTAATTCAGTATATAGCGCCTCAGGATAAGGCAATAACTGCCATTGTTTTCTGGCTTTTGGGTGGGCTCTATTCAGCAACATGGGAAAAAATCTTGATTTGTTTACCCATTGTTGCAATCACAATTGTTCTCATGATGACGCAGTCATGGAACATGAACATTATGAGCATGGGCGAAGATGTGGCAGTAAGTCTAGGCGTCAACTCCAGGCGTGTTCTTACAGTAACTATGCTGTTAGAAACAATTGCCACGGCGAGCATAATATCCTTCACAGGAATCATAGGCTTCGTTGATTTGATTGCTCCTCATATTGCCCGAATGTTACTTGGCAGCGACCACCGATACCTTATCCCGTGCAGTATTGGTGTGGGGGCATTGATGCTTCTTGGTTCCGATACGGTGGCGCGGTTGATTATTATGCCCACCGAACTCCCAGTGGGAATTGTAACTTCTCTGCTTGGAGTTCCATTCTTCATTTATCTTCTGGTAAGTAAAAGGAGGCGAACTTTCGGTTGAAACTAACCCTAAACAAACTCTCATTCAACTACAATGCCACCCCAATCCTGAAAGACATAGAACTAGAAGTAGGACTAGGCGAAATGCTAAGCATTGTGGGACCCAACGGCTCAGGCAAAAGCACCCTGCTAAAATGTATCAATCGAATCTTGAAAACACAACAAAACTCGGTTTTAATTGACGGCCAAGACACAAGCAATCTAACCCTCAAAGAGTTATCCATGCTCATGGGGTATGTTCCGCAGAGTTCTACAAGCACTTTTTCCTTCACAGTTTTTGATGTAGTTTTGATGGGTCGAAAACCTTACATTCATTGGAATATAGGTCAGCGGGATAACGATATCGTCGCAGACATGTTGGATTTTCTAGGCATCAGTCACCTTGCCATGCGCCACTTCGATGAGCTTAGCGGTGGCGAACAGCAGAAGGTTATAATTGCGCGTGCTCTCACTCAGCAGCCTAAACTTTTGCTTCTTGATGAACCTACGAGTTCTTTGGACATTAAGCATCAACTGGAGATACTGTGTATACTCAAGAGTTTAGCTAAAACTGAAGAACGCTCAGTTATCGTGGCAATGCATGACCTGAATTTGGCAAGCAGATTCTCGGACAGAATGCTCATGCTCAAGCAAGGGCAAATCTTCGCTGTTGGCACACCAGAATGCGTGTTAACTGAAGAAAACATCGAATCAGTCTATGGAATCAAAGCACAAGTTACAAACTCGGTTGCGGGATGCCCTCAGATTACACCTCTAGTATCTGAATTCAACGGAATTAAAAACCTAAGACTGCCGCAAGAAATCGCGGCAAAATCCACATAGGAGATTAACAGATGAAACAAACTAAAATAGCTTTCATAACCACCATCCCAACTGATGCTGCACCTTTCAGCTCAGCAGTAAAATCAATAAACAAGAAAATAGGCAACGTAATAAAGCCCTACCTTAGAACTGGCGGCGACTTCAGGGATTTTGGCAGCATGGACGAGTTCATCCAATTCGCTCAGAAATCCCACATAACAATCATACATCTAATGGGCAACCTCCCCGAATTCAATAATATCACATCTTCACTGAAGAATGCAGGCATCCCACTTTTTGCCTCCACTGCCTTCTTCGGACAAAACAAAGAGTACAAAAGCGTTTCCACGGTTGAACAAGAAGACTACCGAAACATCTTCAAATACCTCAACTACGGCGGAAAAAAGAACTTTGAAAACCTTCTGCTGTACTTAGCAAATCGCTTCACAGGCGCAAATTACGCAGTTAATGCTCCTGAACGACCCGTATGGGAAGGCATATACCATCCTGAATTCGAGAATCCGCCCAGCATTGAAGAGTACATAGCGAAAAAGCTTGTGCCCGGCAGACCCACAGTCGGCATCTGGTTCCACCACACGCAATGGCAAGGTGAGAACACAAGCTTCGTCGACAGTCTAATCGAAGAAACCGAGCGTCAAGGGGTCAACGTAATCCCTGTGTTTTTCAGCGGCACCAAAAATGCTACTCTAGGCATAAAAGGGTTAGAATGGGTAATTGACAACTACTTCATGAAGGACGGAAACCCCTTAGTTGACGTCGTCATAAGCGCCTTATCTTTCTCTCTGGCTACGTCATTGTCAGGTTTCAACCCAATCACGGTTTTGAAGAAGCTTAACGTGCCCATTATAAAGGCGATTTTGACCTGCAATACCTACGAAGAATGGCGCGACACGATGCAAGGGCTCAGCCTTATTGACCTGCCTTCAAGCGTGGCAATGCCTGAATTTGATGGGCTCTTAATTACCGTGCCTATCGCCGCGATGGCTTTCTCCCTAACTGACCCTTCTACAGGAGCCAGAATACTTCAATACGAGCCTATACCTGAAAGAGTCGCCAAAGTGGTTAGTTTAAGCATAAATTGGGCAAAACTCCGTCACATCCCGAACACTGAAAAGAAAGTCGCAATAATATTACACAATTATCCACCTCGAAACGACACCATCGGTCACGCCTTCGGACTTGATTCCCCAGTTTCAGTTCACCATATTCTGCGAGACTTAAAGGAAGCAGGGTACAAACTGGAAGACCTTCCAGAGAATGGACAAAAATTAATCGAAGTAATCATCAACGGATTAACTAACGACCGCAGATGGTTAAGCTCAGACGAACTTTCAGAAAGAGCTCTAGCTAAAATCTCCAGACAACAGTACGCTGAATGGTTCAACGAGTTACCCGCCGATGTCCAAGCAAAAATGAAAAAGGATTGGGGCGAACCTCCAGGCAAAGTTTTCAACTACAACGGTCAATTGCTGGTTTCTGGAATGATAACTGGCAACGTCTTCATTGGTCTTCAGCCTCCCCGCGGCTTCTTAGAAGACCCCTCAAGCATCTATCACAGCCCCGACATTTCGATGCCACACCACTACTACGCTTACTACCGCTGGATTCGAGACGTATTCAAGGCTAACGTCATCATGCACATCGGCACACACGGCACGCTAGAATGGCTGCCCGGCAAATCTGTCGGACTCTCCGCCTCCTGTCTACCTGACATAACAATCTCTGATTTACCTAACATTTATCCATACGTTATTACCAACCCGGGCGAAGGCACTCAAGCAAAACGAAGAAGCTACTGCTGCATCATAGAGCACCTAGTTCCAGTTATGCATAATGCCGATACGTATGAGGAACTGGCAAAGCTGGAAGTTCAACTGCAAGAATACTACCACACTAAAGCCTCTGACCCAGGTAAACTGCTGGTTTCTCAAAAGCTGATCTGGGAAAACGTGGTTCAAGCTAAGCTGGATCATGACCTAGAGGTTATTGAGGAATTTGCTTTCGCGGACTTTGATGCTTTCTTGGAGAAGCTGCATGCTTACATACATGAATTGTCCGATGCCCAAATTCGTGATGGTTTACATACTTTTGGTGAACCGCCAACCGATTCACGTCTGGAAGAGTTCATAGTTACATTGACTAGATTGCGCAATGGCTCTGTTCCTTCTTTGCGGCAGTCGCTTGCCGAATTGAAGGGTTATGATTACGAGGATTTGATAGCGAACAGAGGCAAACTGAACGTTAGCGGCAAAACAAACGGTGACATAATCCGCGAGCTACATGACCTTTCTTTTGAGCTAATTGAAAAATTCCATGCTGCAAGCTTCAAAGAGCAGCGTATCGATTCAATAGCACACGACATTCTGGGCGGAAATGCTCCCAGCATTCACCGGTGCCTGACTTACGTTGGAAGTTTTCTTGCCCCTGCTTTAGAAGCAACTACTGATGAGCTAACCAATACCCTAGCAGGTTGTGGCGGTCATTATGTTCCTTCGGGTCCTTCTGGTTCCATAACACGAGGCATGGCGGATATTTTGCCGACTGGCAGGAACTTCTACTCTGTAGACCCTCGCGCTGTGCCTTCCCAAGCTTCGTGGCGAGTAGGCGTCGCCTTGGGCGATAGTT
Organism: uncultured Candidatus Bathyarchaeia archaeon; assembly: GCA_964632845.1. Lineage (GTDB taxonomy): Archaea > Thermoproteota > Bathyarchaeia > Bathyarchaeales > Bathycorpusculaceae > JAOZHU01. The sequence continues at coordinate 72,849 of CAZWDU010000010.1, forward strand.
TGCTGGAGCGGTATTTGAAGGAGGAGGGGAAGTACCCTGAGAGCGTTGGTATTATCATTTGGGCTACTGACACTATGAAAACAAAAGGTGATGACATAGCTGAGATTCTTTATTTGATGGGTGTTAAGCCTGTGTGGGAAGAGACCAGTGGGCGTGTAATCGGAGTTGAAGTGATTCCTCTTGAGGAGTTGAAGCGTCCGCGAGTTGATGTTGTTGTTCGGATTAGCGGGCTTTTCAGAGACACTTTCCCCAATATTGTTCACATTATTGATGATGCTGTAGCGTTGGTAGCCAGCCTGCAAGAGTCCACTGAGAAAAACTACATTGCAAAACATGTGGAAACCGAAGTGAAAGAGCGTGTTGACCATGGTGTTGACTTGGCGCAGGCGAAGGAAGAGGCGTCTTACAGGATTTTCGGTGACCGCCCCGGTGCTTACGGTTGTGGCGTCAGTGAGTTAATTGATTCGAAGAACTGGAAGGATCAGAAGGATTTAAGTGATGTTTATGTTACTTGGGGAAGCTATGCTTATAGCCGAAAAAACTATGGCTGTTCGGTTCCTGAACAGTTTAAGCGGCGTTTGGGCAGTATTAACGTCACAGTGAAGAATCAGGATTCGCGTGAATACGATATACTGGACGGCGACGACTGGTATGATTCTCACGGTGGCATGATTAACTCTGTTCGGGTTCTCACAGGGAAGGCACCGCGGTCTTACTGTGGCGACAGCTCAGACCCTGACAGAGTTAAGGTTAGAAGTACGGCGGAGGAGACTTGTCACGTTTTTCGCAGTCGTCTTCTTAACCCTAAGTGGATTGATAGCATGAAGCGCCATGGCTATGA
>CAZWDU010000011.1:0-59836 GCA_964632845.1 uncultured Candidatus Bathyarchaeia archaeon
GCACAATTTGCCCAAAAGAAAGGCAAACATCCTTGTTAACTAAAAAGGAGACAGAATCGCCCTTTGTTCCACAAACAAAGCCTACGGGTTCAGTATTGGTCATCCCACCACTCCCAGTCAAAAGCGTGTTTTGCACCGTGAATTTCATCAGCAAAACTACTACAATGCTCTTCTCGTCTCAAAGTATCCAACAAGCCAGCATCCCTCAGCGTGTCTTCAATTTGATCGTGATAGTGCAACAGCATAGAGTCAGAAGGAGCAGAAAATTCATGAGCAAGCCAAAGACTAATCGGATAACCGATACACCTTGGATCTTCGGATACGCTGGTTAATGGTGAAAGCAACGAGGTAATGTTCTGGTTAGTCAAGTAATCCATTATGTCACAGCGAAACACACGAGCACTGTCAGCACACAACTTTATAATTGCGATATCACCGTACAAGCTTCGGTCTTTGTCGGCTTTCCGCACGGGGTAATAAACCCAAATGTCATAAGGAGCCAGCATGTACGTAGTAGCCACCAAATCTCGCCCCTTGTCATCATGCAACGAAGGAGAATTTTTACTAATAGCAAGAAGATTCAGCCCCTTCTTTTCACAGTACTCATAAAGAGATACGCGAAACTTCCGTTCTCCACCAAAATAGCCGCCACCATCCAAAAGAAGGTACATACTACGTACATCTCCATGTACGTAGTAAGGCTGAGATGCTGTTTCGTTGAGAACTTTTAGGGCCATTTGACTTTCCAGCTCGATTCTGACATCTTGCAGGAAGCTCCTACGTACATGGGCATCTCCGACAACGGTGCACACTCTCTCGGAGTAATCCCAATCCACAGTACGCCCTTTAACCGCTGCGCATGAGACACGCATAAGGTAGATTCCCCAATTATTTGCTCTTTTCAGCGTTCGTGTGGAGCAGTCGACAGCTATGAAGTGCCCAGTGGATATACCTGTTTTTTTAAGGGGTTTTATCAAAGAAGCGTCTGGTTTTACTGCCACCATAGGTTCCACTCTGACTGCGGTGCCCCCTGCCACGCGACCCCTGTCTACGTAACATTTCAGTTTTTTCTCCATTTCGCTAAAGTCTGTATTTACATAGGAGTTCATCAGGCATTCTTTCCTTCAGGCATTACGAAGACTAGGGTTAAGGTAAGAATTGGAGACAGGCTTTTAATATTTTGCGAGACTAAAAGGCACAGAGTGCAGCGTGCAGGGGCAAACTGTCAAGTGGTTAGTTTTGTAGTGAGATTATTTCATTTGTTGTTTGATTGTTGCGTGAGGTACTGGTGGAGCAATTTTGTATTTCAGGTTGTTGCCTTCTCCGGCTCTTAGAAGTAAGCCTCTGCTTGCCATTCGCGCCAAGTAAGTAGATATCGTGCTTAAACTTACGGGTTCTTTAAGTTCCTGTTCGTAAACGGACTGAACGTCTCGGGAAGAAAACCAAATTAATGGGAAACTTTTCTGAATAACTGCGCGGACTTTTTCAAACCTTGAGGAACTTTTACCCGCTACTGGGGTGTTAATTCCAGGATTCACGGTTTCGCCAGGCATACCGCCTAACAATTCCACAAGGTCTAAGAGGCGTACAGCCTTATCTCTGGTTATTTGACCTTCGAAGGCGATAGTATATCGATTGCCCTCGCTGTCGAAAAGCTCCACGCGCATTTTTCGAGCAGGCATTGTGCTGTACACCTTAAGGGTGTTCACAAGCTTTACACTTCACACCTTATAGCTGTTATGGTGAAAAGAAAAAAATGTAAAAGAAAGGAATATCCCTCAAATTTGAAACAGGGCAGAAATTGTAGTTTTTCTAGCATTACAGGTTTCACAGAGTCCTAGAATCGTGGAAAAAAAGCAGTCATGGCGTGATTCGGTATTTCCAGTAGAAGTGTAGGGGTGTCTTATTCACAGAAAAGGAACAGGAAATAAGTAAGGTCGCGTAAAAGAGAGCTATTAAAGCAACATTTTTAGTACAATTTCACACGGTATTCACAATTTGTGAACGAAAAACACCGAAGGAAACACTGTGGCGGAACTATTTAAAGGAGCGTAAGGCTACAGTGGACTTTTTATTGGATAATTTTTGAAGAAAAAAATGAAATATCCAACAAAAGCAAGGTGAAATTTGTACTCGCTCAGCCACCCCTCCATTTCCTCTCGAAAAATAAAACAAGTGCACACTCACAGCAGGTAGTCCAAAAAATTGTAAAAGGTCTATCTAATTTCTTTAACAATAACTATTATTATAGTTCTAATGGCTTTTACCTATTAGAGTATATTTCCTATAAAAGGAAATCATACTTCTTTTAACACTTTAAACTATGGAGTTCCAGTAGAAATCTTGGGGGGCGTCCGTGTTGTTTGCTCATACAGCGTTTCAACAGTATGTCCTTTTAGAATTATTATGCTACGGAACTAGTTTTTTGTACTGTACCCTTTATTTGTTCCACACGAAATAACGGTGTTGCCTCTGAAATAAGGTTGAAATAGCAAATGGGTAATTCAGCTATACTTGATAGTGTATTCGAAAAATTCGTGAACGGCGCTAAACTTTTCAAAGACAGAGAAGTCTTAAGGCATGACTACCTGCCTGACAAACTTCCCCACCGAGAAGAGCAAATACGACGGCTTGGTGAAACAGTTGCGCCTGTCCTTAGGGATGCTCGTTGCTCCAATATTTTTATTTACGGAAAAACTGGCACTGGAAAAACTGCCGTAACCAAGTACGTCTTAAGCCATTTGGAGACCAAAGCTAAGGAGTACGGTGCGCCAGTCAGGTTTTGCTATGTTAATTGCCGCATGATAGGTTCAGAGTACCGCATTTTTGCGAGTCTCAGCCAGAACATAGGCATGGCTATTCCTTTCACTGGGTTGTCTGTGGGCGAAGTTTTTGATAGGTTCAGAAACGGGTTGGACGCGTCTCGAACGATTTTCATCGCAGTTTTAGATGAGGTAGACGCGCTGATTAAAGATCGTGGTGACGGTCTTCTCTACGAGTTAACGCGGATAAACGAGACTTTACGTAAAAGCAAGGTTTCGATTATCGGCATATCTAACGATTTACGCTTAAAGGAATTCCTTGACCCCCGTGTTTTTAGTTCGCTTAGCGAGGAAGAAATGGTCTTTAGACCGTATGACGCAAGCGAACTGCGTAATATTCTTCTTGAACGTTCAAAGCTGTCTTTCCATGATGGAGCGCTCTCTGAAGCTGGCTTGAGCGTTTGTTCTGCTCTGGCAGCTGCGGAGCATGGTGATGCAAGACGTGCTCTGGATTTGTTGCGGGTGGCAGGCGAAGTTGCTGAACGCCAAGGCGCAACCGTGGTTGCTGAGGAACATGTGCGGCAAGCTGAAAAACACATTGAACATAATCGTGTGGTGGATGCTTTACAGAATTTAACTTTGCACTCTAAACTTGTGCTTCTTAGCGTTTACCACTTGAACAAGTCAAGTGCTACTACTGGAGACATCTATGATGTTTACAATGAGCTCTGCGGTGAGTTAGGTGTTGTGCTTTTGACGCAACGGCGTTTAGGCACTCTGGTTAATGAACTTGATGCGATGGGGCTTTTGAACGCAAAAGTGGTCAGTATGGGGCGGTATGGTCGCACAAAAAAGATTCGGCTGGAAATCTCTCGAACTCTGCTCAAGGATGTCTTCGGGAGCGACGATAGACTTGGACGCATGCTTGATTATAAAGCCAAGACTCTTTCAAAAAACGCGAATAGCAACAATTGACGGCAGCGTTTTCCAGAAGAACCCGCAACCACAGTTTTTCCGAGTCTTTGTGCACCGCTACTTATTCGTCTGTGGTTTTCTTAGACAAATGAGATGACGCTGGGTTCTAACGTTTGCAGGTTCACCACTGGAACTATTCCAGGAGTCGGCATTAACCCGAGTTTCTGCATGTAGTCGGTTTGCTCTTGCCAGCCGCCAGAATTCACAATTAACACGCCACGGTAATTGCAGTAGCCTATTACGTGTGTGTGACCAGCATGAAAGATGTCTGGTGGCCGTTCTATGACAAGGAAGTCTCTGTTTTCAGGTGATAACAGTGTTTTTCCGCCGTACAATGGTGCTAAATGCCGGCTTTGCAGCAGCAACTTCATTGATTTCTCTGGGTGTGCGTGATCCATTCCTGGGACCGTGGCAATTACGTCGTCTAGACTGCGTCCATGGTGCATTAACACTTCGACGTTGTGGAGGCTGACTGTGGATGGGTTTCCAAGAGAATACACTTTCCTTGTTTCCTGCAGGGTTTTGAGGTAGTCGTTTGCTATGGCTGGTTGCGGTAGCGCTTTTCTTGAAGCGTCATGGTTTCCAGGTGTTATAATTACTTCTACATAGTCTGGTATTTGCTCAATTAGTTTCGAGGCAAGACGGTATTGTTTGTGGATGTCTTTTACCACTAGTTCTTGTACTTGGTTTGGGTAAACTCCCACGCCGTCAACTATGTCGCCTGCAATTAGCACGTATTTTACGCGTCCTGCTATCTCTTGCATTCTATTGTTGCCATATTTCCCGTTAAGCCATAATATGAAACGGTTGAAGGCTTCGCGTTGGAATTTGGTGCTGCCTACGTGCATGTCGGAGGTGAGCACGGCGTAGACGGCTTCGTTTGCTCTGCGATGGGGTTTTTGGCCTACTTCTGGCAAGATTATGTCCTCAGCTAGGAAAAGACGGCTTCTTGTTTTTGCCACGGCGATGCATACGACTTGGTCGGGTAGCAGTAAGCGGGCTTTTTTGTGTAGTTCTTCTGGTGCTTTGTGGGATACGAGTACGGTGGCGCTTGAATGTAGATCTTCAACTGTTAGTATTATTTGTTGTTTTGCTTCGCGTTTTTCGGTTACGATGCCGATGATTTTTAGTTTTGTTTTGGGCGGTGATTTGACGGCTTCTGATATTGGTGTTGCGGCTTTGACATCGATTCTTTGCCTTAGCAAGCGTTCCAGCCGTTTGAAGCGGTCTTGAAAGTATTGGAGGTAGTCTTCAACTGTTCCGTTGGAGCTGAGTTTGCCTGTGGGGTCTTCTATTACTTTGATGCTTGCTTCTATGTCCTTTGCGTAAGGGTGGAAAACGCTTTTTCCTTCCGTCAGTTGCTCTTCTGGTTGTTCTGTAAATATTTCTTCTATCGGTTGACTTTGCGTTTCTTTTGCGGGTTCTGGTGGTTTCATTATCGTTTCGAGGAAGGTTCTGTCTATGAAAAAGGGTTTATCTTTCAACTCGTTTATTCGCTGTACCGCTTTGTTTATTACTTCTGTGGGGTCGTCTGTAGTGGCGATTAAGCTTAGGAATTCGAAAGCGTCTCTGTTTAGCTGGTATCCTGCTGTGATGGCGGTTTCTATGGCTTTTTGAAGTTTTTCTCTCTCGCTCATGTTATTAGGTTTCTCCAGTTCATTTTCCGTGGAACGATTATGCAGGCTTTTTCGTCGCCTACTTGTTCTGTTTGCTTCGTCAGGTGCAGTGTTGCTGTTAAAGCCGCTGTAACGGCATCAATCTCATGTGTTGCCAACAGGCGTTTTTCTAATTCGTCTTTCAGCCCCAGTATTTTTTAGGTTTTCTTGAATTGTTTTCCGTTCTTTTAGTGACATCTGTAGGGCTTTGCGGGTTGATGTTGGGTGCACTTCGATGGTTCTATACTTGTTCTCCTCTATTAGCTTATTCAGTTTTATTGCTCGCAGGGTAAGCGTTTTCATTGCGAGGAAGGTTGGAAGAAATACGTGGTAGCCCTTTTTTACCATTTCTCTGTCTGCTTTCCTGAAAGCTTCGCCTTTTGCTGGAAGGCTTAATGGCGCATCTATGGCTATAAGTGCGGGTTGGTTGTTTATTATGTACTCTAAAATTTCTTTGTCAGTGTAGACTAAGCTGGTTTTTACTGTTTTGCCTTTTAGCAGTGCTAATCCTGTGGGGTTTTTACTTAGTGCAGCTAAATCTATACCTATTGTACATTTGCTTTCGAATTCTAACATCAGCCTTCAAGTTTATATACGCAATTCTTATTTAGATCTGGTTCCAGCAATAAATTAAACATGAAAGGAGTTCTGGTCGTGAATGGGTGAACTGCGTAAGGTGCAACGTACTCCCACTGGCACTTTTTTTGTTTGCTTACCGCGTTCTTGGGCTGAGCCGCATGGCTTGGAAAAGGGCAAATTGGTGGAGCTAGGTGAAACTGGCGACGGCAAACTGCTTATTGATTCAAAGTATAGTGCTGAACCTTTGCCTAAAGTCGCAACTTTGAATACTGGACCTTATTTGTCGCGTGAGATTGTTGGGCGGTATCTTCTTGGTTTTGACATTATCCGTGTTGAGGCGAAGGAGAGTATAGCCTTCGATGTTAGGAACAGTGTTAAGGCGACTGTGGGCTCGTTGATTGGGTTGGAGATTGTTGAGGAAACGTATTCTCAGATGGTTTTACAGTGCTTGTTGGAACCTTCTGGTTTTCCACCAGAAAAGATTTTGCGGCGTAACTATGCTATAGTCGCGGGGATGCACCGTGATGCCTTGGTTTCCTTTGTTGATGGTAATTCGCAGTTGGCGAAGAGCGTTACTGTTCGCGATGATGAGAGCAATAGACTCTATTTTCTTTTGGTTCGTATTTTGCGTACGATAATTCAGAATCCTAGTTTGAGCGAGAAACTTGGAATCACTCCGATAGAGTGTTTAGATTACCGTTTGGCTGCGAGTCTGATTGAGGCTATCGGTGATGCCGGCGTGCAAATAGCTGCCAAGACTATTGAACTCAGCGGGTTTAAACTTTCTCAAGAGCTACGGGGATTGCTTGTTGGTTTGCAGGCGATTTGTTATGAAGCACATGAACACGCGTTAAAAGCGTTCGTGAACAAGGACATTGCCTTGGCTGAAGGTGTGCGGAGCATGCGAGAGCGGATTCAACCAGTGTTCCCTAAAATTGAGGAATCTGCAAAGGATCAGCCGCTTGAGTTGCTGCCTCAAATTTTGGCTGTAGCGTCTTTTCTGAGGCAGATTTATGAACACAGTGTGGACTTGGCAGATTTGGTTGTTTGAGCGCACTGCTTTCAAGGCTTGAAGCTGTAGCTTGACAGGTTGCTTGAAACGGTGCTGTACAGGTAGCCTATGGTACGTTTGACCTCTATTTTGTAGTGTTTCTGATGTTGATGAAACTATCGCTTGAAAAAACTTATACCCCCTCTTTATATAGACAGTGCTCGTTGCGTGGGAAATGCTATTACTTTTTTTGATTGTTGACCGCTGTTGGTTTTTGTTTTGCTTTTTGGTTCTTTAGGTGAACTGAAAACTCTTTTAGACAGTGCCACATTTCTTTAGTTGAGCCGGGGTGGCGGAGTGGTTATCGCGCTGGCCTCGAGATCCGCGTAAGCGTAAAGTGGGCTGTGCCATAGACAGGTTAGCCAGTGGGCCTTTGGCTCGCAGGGGTTCGAATCCCTTCCCCGGCGCCACCAACATCAAATTGGACAAACCCCCGGCGTGTATGTTACTTGGGCTTTCTGAAGATTTTCCCATTCTCATAATCGCAAACGTACTGAAAACCTCCTTCAAGCAGCTTAACGGCTTCCTCAAGTGTCCATGAAACCTTAACCACGTAGTCTTGTTCGCCGAAGTCTACCAATTGAGTGTAGCGCATTGTGTTTTTGATGTTTTTGTGACCTAAGAGGCGCATAACGTGGAGGATGTCTTTGGTTTTATGGTATTCCATTGTAGCTTTCCAGTGGCGCAATGTGTGAAAAGTTATCTTTTCTAGTCGTGGGTTTTTGCTTCTTGTGGCTGCGACTTTTCTGCTGCGTTCGAAGAGGCGCATTGTGGTTTTTAGGTTTGTGTCGCCGAAAACATATTTTGAGTTTTTGGGTAGGTCTTGCAAGCGTTCTATGAGTCGTCTGGATACCTTGAGCATTCTTGGGTTGCTGTGTTTTTCCGGTGTTATTCGCACTGTGCTGCGTTCTGAGTCGACGTCTATCCATTCGAGTCTCCATGCTTCGCCGCATCTGGCGCCTGTTTCTTTTAGTAGCTGAACAAAGGTGCTGGTTTTTTGTCCGCACGCCGCAATTAGGTAGTCGATTTCTCCTTCTGTGGGAATGAAAGGAAGTTTTTCGATGGCTCTGTATCTGGGTGGGTTCCATGTTCCGCCTACGCAAATTAGATAGTTGCTGTAGCATTCTACAACTATTTCTTTACGTCCGAGGCTCCAGCTTTCTTTTTTGGCGATTACTTCTTTGATTGCTTCTGGGGCATCTATGTTCGCATGTTTGGCGAGGTGTTTCATTATTTTGACTCTGCTGAAGATTGTTGATTCGGCGTAGCCTTGCTTCTTTAGCCATAGCAGGTAGTTTACGATTTTTTCGGAGGTGTTTGCGTTTGCCTGGAGTTGTAGTGTTTCGTTTCTCCGCAGAAACCTATTTCTTTGAGGTTCTGCTGCCAAGTTTTTCGTCTCCTTGACGCATATTTGGCCATTAGATACTATGCCAGTGCCGCTTTTTAATGACTGCCTTTCAATCCGCTCGCGCCTGCTCCAAGACCTTTCAACATCTTTTGGATCTGAAAACCGCCTCCCGCAGTCTCGACAGAACCAGCGTTGGATTTCATCTCCAAATTTGGTGTAGCGTTTAGCGTCTCGCCAAACTCTGCTTGAGCCACAATGAGGGCAAGGGCAGGGAGTATTACTACGTACTTCCTTGGGGTCTGTGATGTACGTAGTATTACCTTCCCTTTATTGTGGATCTGTTTCTTCTGTTGGTGTTTCTTTGTGCTCGTAATCGGTTAAGTGCTCGTCGAGGGCTTCAGTAACCTCTTCGCGGGCGACCTGCCGAATCAGCTGGATTAATCGTTCGCGGGTGCCTTCATCGCTCATGCTTTAACCCATCTCCAAACTGATGTGCCGTCTTCGCGGTCCAGCCAGAACAGTTCAGTACCCTGCAATTTCTCGAAAAGCGCATAAGCGTCTTTCTCTGTTAACCCGGCTTCAACAGCTAACTTGGTCCATTCTTCCTGAGTGCCTTCCACGAAACGGCTTCTCACAAACTCAAGAACGCTCTGCACTGAAGCTGGTTGCTCGGGCGTGTGCCCTTTTTGACCTTTGTTACCTTTTTCTGGAGAAGCCTCATCTATTTGGTAGATTTGTTGCCAGTATTTGAGTCGGTCTTTGTTGATTAGCCAGCCTTTGCCGTCTCTTGTGTGAACTTTGTTGAAGCCTAATTCGCGGATTATCCAGCCGACGCTTGTTGTCTTGTACTTCTCCCTCTCAGGCCGGTTACTGTTGAATATTTCAGCTATGTCTTTGGTTAAAACTATGGACTTTTCGTTCATTATACCGTCATTTTCGGAGAGGATTTGCACGATTTCTGCTTCGTCGCTGGCTTTTTCCTCAAACTGCCTAATCTCCTCAAGCGCCCGCGCGTATCCAGCAATGTTTTCCCTGCCGTCATTGCTTACAGCCAACAAGCAGGTGAAGAGCTCTTCTAAGCGCCCGTCCGAGACGTTCAACTGGGGGATATCCTTTGTAAAATAGTCAAAAAGGTCACAAAGGTCACCGAATGCATGCGCCCCCAACGTATTAAGCCTAAGCATTAACAATTTGCCGCGAAGCTCAGTAGCCCATTTCTCGTCTATGAAACGTTTCACTATCCTGCGGCGCTTTAGCATGCGTACCATGATGCTGCGGCTCTCTAACGCATTTGCTAAGCCTTTGGTGCCTGCGAGCGCCTTAAACCCGAAGACATCAAGCACTTCCAGTTCTTGGCCGTGGTCGGTTGGTTTGCTCCTGATAGCATATTGTCCTCGGCGGTAGCCGCTGTTTAGGAGACCGATGATTTCGGCTTTGTTTTCTTTGCTGTAGATTTCGGTTTCGTCCAGAAAGAGTGTTGGGTGCCATTCTTGTATGGTGCGGTAGATTGCGGCTGCGCTTATGTTGCTGGCGAGTATGCCGCGGTAGCTGATTCTCTGCAGAGTTTCTAAGCCGCGGGTTTTTCCTGAAGCCACAGGACCATAAAAGAAGATGTAGGGCACAACGGGCCAGACTTCGTGAATCCATGTGCTTGTTACCCATGCAGTGGCAACATCGTACAGCGCTTCTTCTGGCAGGAATAGGTGTTCGTAGATGAAGCTGCGGGTTTCGTTCCATAGAGTTTTGAGGTCGTCGTAGACGACTGCGTCTTTGGCTAATGGCCAAGGACAATTTTGCAGAGGAGTGTATGTGGTGTCGCCTATGGTAATGGTGTCTGTTGTTTTGGGTTTGGAGATTTCGCTTGGGCTTAGGCTGTTGCTGACGAATTGTTGACCAGCTATTTGTTCGAAGAGGAATTTGTCTTTGTAGAAGCCTGGTGAAAACTTTGGTTGTTCGGTTTCTTCTGAGTCTCTGGTCATCATTGAAGCTCCTGCCGTCTATGGCACTTTGTTCGGTTTCTTTTTTCGTCCAATGGTGAAACCGTTTTTGAAAGTCCAGTAGAAATAGTCGTCTTGGGTTAGCTTGCCTTGGTGAGCCGCGAGTTCCTTAAGCAGTGCTTTGTGATCTGTGCTGTTAATGTCTTCGCTGCGCTCGTATTCTCCTTTTGAGCCTGTTGATGTTTCCCATTTTATATTATCGACATCGTACTGTTTTTCTTCGTTGCTGTTTCCTGTGACTTGAGGCGGTGCCATGCTTTCAATGTACTCGTTTGCAGCATCAGCCATCATTAGGGCGGCATCTCGCAGCTTCACCAAGAAGTCAACTTGTTTGCTCATGTTGATCCCTCGGTGATTCATGCGCCTTCTTCGATAGTGGCTTCACGATTATGTTGCCGTTGCTGACAACTTCAACTTCGTCACCGGCGCTTAATGAGAAGTAGCGGAGCCAAGCCCGCGGCAGGATTACGCCAAGACTTGTATTGCCAATTCTTATGATTTTTCTGTTTTCTTGTTGGGGCATTTTTCTGCACCTTTGTTTAAACAATACTTATGAGCGTGGGAGGTCAGCAATAGACTGCAAAGGTTCCATGCTGGAAACTCGAGGGTACGGAGGCTAATCTGTGTCGCATTATGAAAAAGCGGTTTTAGATTTGCTTAAAGATGGTCCCAAGCAGAGAAAATGGCTTCTTATTCAGTTATGTCCCTTGGTTATGTCAAAAAAGAAGTTGCAGAAGACTCTTAATGAGCTTAAGAATTCGGGGAAGGCTGTCGGCGTTTCAAGGCAGATTGAGGGGCGACGGTGGGGGACTTGGTACATGTTGCCTGGGCAAGAATATCTTTTGGATGTTGATTCTGGTCGAATTGTTGGTGCTATAAAAAGGTTGAAGATGGTGCTGTTGCGGATGCCGACTGTGGATGAAATTGCTGTTGAAGCTGGGATTACTCCGGTTGAGGCTGAGAAGCTTGTTTACAAGTTGGCAACTCAGATAGGGTGGTTTAATCCGACGCCTGAGTTGATTCGGGATGCGCGAGTGAAGCTGGGAGAAGCTTTGGTTTGTGCCGCAAGAATCAGAGATAAACATGTTGCCGAGGATGGCAAATCTGAGGATTTTGACTATGATGAGAGCGCTGATGTGGTTGAGGAGGCTAAACGTTTTTTGAAAGAATATGCCTGTCTTTTGCCTAGCCTCTCGGATGATGGAGATACTGTGGTTTCTTGGCCTTCAAGGGCTCTGCGGTTTCTGGGGGAAAACTACACTCCAGGGGGTAGAGGGCGACCGTATGTAGGGATAGCAAGCCCTCCAAGTTATTAGCGTATTTGGACATTGCCACTTTTTTCAGAGGTAGAACTGATTTTCTGAAATTGGCAGTAACGTAAAGAAGCTACTTGTTTCCATCGAAGAGTGTCTTAGCAGGTTTTAGTTTTTTTGTAGTAGAAGAAGAAGGTTGATTTTTTCTCGCTTCTTCTTCTACCAGTCAAATCCGAGTTGCAGTAGGTGCTGGCTGTAGTGGTGCAGGCTGGATAAGGTCGCACTGCTTCTTCTCTTTGCTTTGGGGGAGGAGCAGGCAGCCTCCATCAAATACATAAGTGAAATTAGTTTTACTTATTAAATAAGCACAAACCTTATAGGCATGTACGTGGTATGTGCTTGTGGTGCGATTGAGATGAAAAGTGATGTTCCAGAGTGGGTTGAGCGGCGTTACGAGGTTCTTTGGGCGTCGTTTGGTGATAAAACTTTCAGGTTTGAGGACGCCGCAAAGGTTTTGATGGATAAGAATAAGGATGCTTGGGAGCAGGTGCCTGTTTTTCTTTCGCAGCTTCGCAAGGCAGGCTTCTTGGTTGCTGAGTCTGATGTGCGTGATGCGCGGCAGAAGTTGTATCGTTTGGTGAGTAGGGCGGCGAAGATTGTGGAGAGGTTGGGGCGTGGTGATATTGATGCGTTGCTTAAGCGGGCTGCGGATTTGATTCGGACTCGGGTGGATTACAAGTTTATTTTAATTCTGCTTTTCATGAAGCGTATCAGCGATAAGTGGGAGATGGAATTTGAAGAAGCATACAAAGAGGCGCTGACTGACGGCTTAAGCGAACAGGATGCACGGGCTGAGGCGAAACGTGACGAGTACCACCTTTTCAACCTCCCCGAAGAATACCTCTGGGAAAACCTGCGAAAAAACGTAGGCAGCTTAACTGAGAATTTTTCTAAAGCCCTCAAAGCTATTGCTGAACATAATCCTGACCTAAAAACTGTTTTCGAAAGTGTTGACTTCGTTCAGTTTGCCAGCAGTAGAGAGAACGCAGAGGTCCTTAGACAACTGTTCGAGTTGTTCAGCGAGAAGAAGCTAAATCATGTCTCAGCTGACGTTTTGGGGGAGTCTTATGAGTGGGTTCTTAGGTATTTTGCCCCTAGCCGAGCTAAAGAAGGCGAAATCTTAACCCCGCAAGAAGTTATCCAGCTTCTGGTCGAAATCTTAGACCCTAAACCGCTTGAAAGTGTCTATGACCCTGCTTGCGGCGCCGCCAGAATGCTTATTGTCGCTTACAAGCATGTGAAAGATAATCCCAAATATGGAACAGATGAAGCCGATAAGCTGCTGCTGTTTGGGCAAGAAGCTAATCCAAGTATTCTGGCATTGGCGAAAATGAACACGTACATCCATGACATCAACAATGCACATTTAGAGTTTGGGGACACTTTCCTGTATCCTAAGTTCAAAGAAGGCGACAGCATACGCCAATTTAACGTAGTTCTTGCTAATCCGCCATGGAATCAGGATGGCTATGACGAAGAGGTCTTAAAGAAAGCTGAATTCTATAAGAAACGGTTCGGGTTCGGGTTTGTTCCTCGTCAAAGTGCGGACTGGGCGTGGATTGAGCACATGCTTGCTTCCGCTAAAGACAACGGCAGCAGAGTCGGCATAGTTATCGATAATGGGTGCCTGTTCCGAGGAGGCAAAGAAAAAGCCATCCGCAGCACCGTCCTAAGCGCACAGCATGACCTTGTCGAATGCGTCATACTTCTGCCCGAAAAGCTCTTTTATAACACAGGCGCACCCGGAGCCATCATAATCTTCAACCTCCATAAGCCAGCCGAACGCAAAGGCAAAGTCCTCTTCATAAACGCCTCCAAAGAAGCCGAGCAGCATCCTGAAGTGCGCAAACTCAACCGCCTAAGCGACGCCAACATACAAAAAATCGCAGGCGCCTACAAGAACTTCAACGAAGAGAAAGGCTTCTCCCGCATAGTCCCCATAAAAGAGATACTAGAGCAAAACGACAGCAACCTAAACGTCACCCTCTACGTCATGCAAGACGAGGAAAACGAAGGAATCAACATAGCCCAAGAATACATCGAACTTAAAGAATTAGAGAAACAACGGCAGGAAGTTGCGGCCAAGCTTGAAGTCTACATAAGAGAATTAACTCAAGCGAAAGGTGGTTCAAGTGAAGTTCTACATTGAGAGCAATTTCAGAAGTTACCAAGGGGAGTCAATCCCTGCGGATTGGACTACGGTAAAAATCATGGATATAGCTACCGTTAAGGAAGGAATTTATGGAAAGAGAAGCGAACAAGGGAATATTTTGCAGCTTAAAGCTGACAGCATTCGAGATGGAAAGATAAACAAAGATGCATTTGCCAAAATAACAATCGACAGGGATATAGACAATTACCTTGTAAAAGCTGGCGATGTTCTTTTGAATAACCGAAATAGTGCTTCATTAGTAGGAAAAAGCGCTATTTTCCAAGGTGAGTTTTCAGAATGCGTCTTTGGCAATCTGTTAACTAGGATAAGATTGGACTCTGAGGATATAATTCCAGAATGGCTTCTTTATAGGCTTATGCAATTGCACGGGACAGGTTTTTTGATGGCAATTAGTACTCGTGCAGTAAATCAAGCCTTACTGAAAAAGGGCACCGTTGAAAAAATCTGGCTACCAGTTCCTCCAATTATGGAACAGAAGCAAATAATTCAGGTGTTGAGTCATGTTGACTCCGCTATCGAGTTAGCCGACAAAGTAATTGCGGGGTCTGAGCGGCTTAAGCGGGGGTTGATGCAACAGCTCCTAACACGCGGCATAGGACACACAGAAACCAAACAAACACCAATAGGAAATCTGCCCAAAGAGTGGGGCGTGGATAGAATTGGAAATTTGGTTGAACTGAGGAGCAACATGAGCGTAAACCACTTCGAGAACATCGCATTTATCCCAATGGAGTTAGTGCCTGATCAACAAATTTTCGCTAAATATGAACTTAGAAAACGGAATGACGTAAAGAGCGCTACCTATTGTGAAGCTGGCGACCTTCTGCTAGCAAAAATAACTCCTTCGCTAGAGAATGGAAAACAGGGAATAGTGCTTTCGGATGTTCCCAACGGAATTGCGCTGGCTACTACTGAGGTTTTCCCCTTAAAGTGCACTGGAATTAACAAATTTTTCTTGTTCTATGTTTTAAAGCATTCACAGTTTAGGAACCAGATAATCGCCTCGATGATAGGAACAACAGGGAGGCAACGAGCGTCTAAGGAAAGCGTGGAAAGGCTTGAAATCCCAGTTCCACCACCTGATGAACAGCAAAGAATCGCTGAAATCTTTTTCGAGGTAGATAAGAAACTGGAGCTTGATACGGCTGAAAGACAGAGATTGGAAAGAATCAAGCGGGGTTTGATGGATTTGCTTCTTACAGGTAAAATTAGGATTAAGGTGGATTAAATGACAGAAGTTCTTGTTTTGAATACCTATTGGGAACCGAATTATTGGGAGAAGGACAGGATTGCTCCGTACCCCCAAAGGTCTATTGACTCGATTAGGCATCTAAAAGACAGGCCCCCAATCGCAGCAATCGGCGTTTACATAAAAGGGAAAGGCAAAGACTACACTAGCCGACCTCCCTGCTTTCTGATCATAAAGCACCTTTCAGAAAATGAGAATGGCGAACCACAATTTGATATTCAATTCATTTCGCAAATGCAAGGGGTCACAAGCGCTACCTTCATTAAAGAAACGCCAAGAATGGACTTATTCTACACCATTACTGAAGAAAAGACTCACATAATTCTTGAGAAACTGGGCTTAACTCCTCCTCAAGAATGGCAAAGCCTACTCGGTGAGAAAACTATCCCCGTGACTTCATGGTTTGACTGGATAGGCAAGTATTTCCAAGAAATACAGCTAACAATATCCAACAATGATTACGAAGACAGGATAGCTGAAATTTTAACTGCACTCGGTTTTGAAGTCGAACAACTTGGTCACAAACAAGAAGGGGAATACCCAGATGGGATTGCTTACTCAAAGAACTTTGCGATAATCTACGACTGCAAAAATCGAAATAACTACTTCCTAAACGCTGAAGACAAACGAGCGGTTACTCGATATGTGCAACATGAACAAAGACGAATAGAAGAGAGAAGGAACATCGACAAAGTGTATTTTGCTATCATTGCCCATTCCTACGGCAAAGTTGAAAAAATAAACGATATAGAAAAAGAAACGTCTTCAAAAGGACTGTTGTTAACTAGTGAATCTATGCTTTATCTTCTCTATAAGAAAATACGCCTTGGTCCAAAATTCCTTCTAATTGACTTTGAAGAGCTGCCTACTAACAAAGTAGTTGACTTAGAAAGCATCAATAATGTTTACAGGGGATGAAAAAAGATGCCTCTTTTTAGTGAGAAGTCTTTGATTGAGGATTATTTTGTTGAGCAGTTGCAGGAGCGTAGCAATAAACGGTGGAGGTTTATCTCGGCTGATGAGTTGGAACGGGAATCCCAAGAAGAACCTCTGCTAACTCCAGCATTTATCCGAGCTCTGAAACGCGTGAACAAGGACATCAGTATAGAGGACGGCGAAGTAAAGCAGGTCCTAAACGAGCTCAAGCTCAGGGGCAGCAGCAGCGAGGACGCAAAAAGAATTCTCAACTACTTCAAAGATGGCGTCCCAATCAAGTTCGAGAAGGAACGAGTCGTCAAATACGTTAAGGTCTTCGACTACGACAACATCGCCAAAAACGATTTTGTCATCAGCCGACAAATCACCCACCAAGCAGGCGACAAACCAATCCGCAACGACATAATCCTCTACATCAACGGCATCCCCTTAGTGAACATTGAATGCAAAAACCCCGCCAGCCTAACCGAAACATGGTACAACGCCTTCACGCAAATTCTCGGCTACGAGCGAGATGTCCCCGAACTCTACAAGTACATCCAAATAGGCATCGCATCAGACAACAAAGCAAAATACTTCCCAACCCAACCATGGCAGCAAGACGGCGAACCACGCTACCACGAGTGGCGCGAAATCAACAAAGACTCCATAGACTCAACCATTCAAATGCTCATGCCAGAAACACTCCTCAACATCGTCCGAAACTACCTCTTCATCCGCATAGAACGCGGCGCCACAACAAAAGTCATCACCCGATACATGCAGTACAGAGCAGCCGAACAAATCAGCAACCGAGTACTAAACAACATACAAGGCAAAACAGACAAAAACAAAGGCTTAATCTGGCACTGGCAAGGCAGCGGCAAAACACTAACCATGATATTCGCCGCAAACAAACTCTACCGCCACCCCTTGCTGCAAAACCCGACAGTGTTTTTTGTGGTTGACCGCGAAGAACTCGAAACCCAACTCAACGACGAATTCAACGCCCTCGACATAACCAAACCCGAAGTCGTAGACTCCATACACGCACTAAGAAAAATAATCCAACACGACGAAAACCGAGGCAAACGCGGCATATTCATCACCCTCATCCACAAATTCCGCCCCGAAGAACTATCAGAACTCCACAAAGAACTCAACATCTTAAGCAAAACACGCGAAACCATCCAAACACGCAAAAACGTCATCCTCTTCATAGACGAAGCCCACCGCACACAATACGGCACACTCGCAGCCCAAATGAACGAAATTCTCAAAAACGCAGAAGCCTACGCCTTCACAGGAACACCCATCGCCAAGCTCGGACGCGACACCTACAGCAGCTTCAGCTACCCGCCCGAAGAAAAATACCTTGACAAATACTTCATAACCGACAGCATAGAAGACGGCTTCACCCTCAAAATCGCCTACCAACCACGCCTAGAAGAAGACGTACACCTCAAAAAAGACATGCTAGACACATTCATCCAAGTAGAATTCGACGAAATCCCCGAAGAATACCGAGAAAAAACCGAAGAAAAAATCAAACAAAGACTCAACCTCATCAAAGTCTTCCTCGAAAACAGCGACCGCATAAAACTCGTCGCCCAAGACATAGCCGCGCACTTCAAAGAAAACATAGACGGCAAATTCAAAGCCCTAATAGTAGCTGTCAACCGCTTAGCCTGCGTACGCTACAAACGAGAACTCGACAAACTCCTACCCAAAGAACAAACAGAAATCGTCATGACCTACACCCGAAACGACCCCAAAGAAATCCAAGACTACCTAAAAGAACTCATCGAAAACAACCACGGCAAAGAAATCGACGACATCCGCAAAGAAACCATAACCAAATACAAAGAAGAACCCAACCCACGAATCCTCATCGTAACCGACATGCTCCTCACAGGCTTCGACGCCCCCATCCTCCAAACCATGTACCTCGACAAACCACTCAAAGAACACCGGCTACTCCAAGCCATAGCCCGCACCAACCGCCCCTACAAAGACCTCAAAGAAGCAGGCCTCATAATCGACTACGTCGGCATCCTCAAAGAATTCACCCGCGCCTTCGAAAACTACACCAAAGAAGACATAACAGGCATACTCATCAACACAGACGACCTCGCCAAAGAATTCACCCAAAAACTAGACGAAACCACCCAGCTATTCGCAGACGTACCCAAAGACCAGTACGACCGCCAAACCATGCTCCAAGCCTTCACAGCCATCACAACAGACGAACAAAACACCAAAAAATTCCAAACCAACTACAAACGCCTAAGAAAACTCTTCGAACTCCTCGGACCACACCCAATCAAACTCGAAAAACTCAAAGACTACACCTGGCTCACCCAAGTCTACAACTACTACCTACACGAAACCAGACAAGACCTCGCCAAAGAAAACGCCATCGCCTACAAATATTTCCAAAAAACCCTCAAATACATCTACAAAACCACCGAAATCACCGACCTAGACCAACAATACCCAACCATCCAATTCGACGCCAACTACCTCAAAAACCTCCAAGAAAAACTCAAAACCAAACAAGAAAAAGCCGCCAACATACTCTTCACACTCAACCGCTTCATCATAATAGACAAACAACGCAACCCAGTCTACGAAACCCTAACAGCAAAAGTAGAACGCATACTCAAACTCTGGAAAGAAAAAACCAAAGACTTCGAAAAAATCTACAACGAAAGCGCCAAAATCTACCAAGAAATCCAAGCATTGCAAGCCCGCCAAAAACAACTCCAATTCACAAACCTCCAATACGCCATACTACTAAACATCGAAAACACACTCGGAACAAACGTAGACCGCACCAACGACGCACAACAACTCACTACCCTCCTTAAGCCCTACCTATTCAAAGGATGGCAATACCAACAAACCGCCCGAAAAAGCGTAGAACGCGAAACCCGCAAATACCTCAGAAAATACATCCGCCAAAACAACCTCACACTCACAACCATGGAAGAACTCTACAAAAAACTAATCGACAGCGTGAAAACCTATGCCTAAAACCCCAGAGTACACCGTAGAATACCGCAACGTGAAACACCCACGCCTAGAATACAAAACAGGCACACTGCTTATGATTCTCCCAAAAACAGGGTGGACACCCCAACAAGTCCTCGAAAAATACGAACCATGGATAAAACGCAAACAAGCAACCATAACCACAGCACTCCAACAAACCAATGAAGCAAGCCTTACCACAACAAGAACAGACAAGATGCTCAAACACCTCGTCAACAGATACGCCGCAACAGCCCAAAAAGACCTCAACACAAAAATCAACAAAATTTACTTCAAAAAAATGAAAACCAAATGGGCAAGCCACAGCAAAAACAACAACCTGACCATAAACACTCTCCTGAGATACCTCCCAGAAGTCCTCATAAACTACATAATTTATCATGAAATAACTCACAACATAGAAAGAAGACATAATGAGCGCTTTTGGGCACTAATAGAAAAGAAACACCCGGACTATGAAAAGCAAGAAAAGTTTTTACTCTTTTATTGGTTCGCTATACAAAAACAAACCAATTTGGCATGAGAATTAGATTAACGACAGCTGGGACAACAAAATAGATATCGATAAGAACAAGGACTTAATGGAGTTAGCTCTTTCATTTCATAGTTTTAAAAAAGACAAAATCTACGTTTACATTAAGAATTTTGGAGGAATTTACGCCAGTCGCACCAAAGACGGCATGACCTTAGGATATCTGGACAGTCTAAGAAAAATCGGAAGAGAAGATCACGTTACGGTATTCTACAATTCTGAAATTGGATTTACAGGGCTTCACAGGAAGATAGTTGATAACGAAAGTACAGTCTACATGCGCTACTCAATGGAATACATTAAAGAAAAAAACGGGCTGAAGACCCTCTTAAGAGATCTGTTCAATGATGAAAAAACTCCAGGTTACATGAAAGGTCTGCTCCTTTTAGTTTTCTTTGAAATAAGGCTTTTCTTTAGAATGGGTCTTAAGAAAACATTCTTACTGAGTAATAGCAAAGCAAAGGACCTCAAAATGAAGAGCCCCTGCATATTTATTGAAACAGGTTTCGTAGGCAAGATTCAATTGGCTCTTTTCTCAAAATTTCTACCACTTCTCCGCCTTTATTCCGACAAGAAATTTGCTGATAACCCAACTAGAGGATTCAAAGAAAAGAAATTTCCAGGAGCTAACATCTCAAAGAAGAAATTAGCAGATATTACCCTCGGAAAAAAGAGTTTGGCCAGTAGAGCCGCGACAGTGGATTTGGTATTCGCATCTTGCGCATTTGTTCTGGTTGCTTGTTTCTTGGGCTTCTCTGGACTGTTTCCAGAATTCTAAAGCCCACATCAAATCTTTTTCTGCGTTATCGCGGTTGAATTTATTGCAGTAAATCTTTGCATTATCAATTGAATGCGTTGCTTCCTCTATTTCTCTCCTTGTTACGGTATTCGCTACCTCTTGCCGTAGCGCTCTGCTCCCTTTGGTCTTTGGATCCGCCACCACAATAGCGTAAAACAACTTGCTTACGTCAAAGCCCATGCTTCCAAGTAACACACAATAAATCTGCGCCTGCACATGATACGAAGGATAAGCTACACCACTCCGGCTAAACTTGTACTCAAAAACCACCAGTGGGCATCCACTTGCGAAAAGAACCGAGTCAGGCTTCCCAGCCAAAAATACGTCTCCATATTTACCAAGCAGGGGCATTTCCAAAGCAAACATTGGTTTATCGCTGTAAATATCCTGCCACAAGCGCTCTCTATTCACTTTCACAGCGTCTTCGGTCAGACTTTCATGTGCCTCAGTGCCAATGTTCTTAGCTTCAGTCTCCACTTCGCCATGCAAAAACTCCATTTCGAGCTTCTTTTCACAATAGAACTGCTCTGCTATGTCGCTTGCTGCTATAACTAAGCGACCGAAACGCAGTCTTGCATGAGCATCTCGGCTCTCTTTGAGTTCCTTGATCAGCAAGTCAAAGTTCTCAAGCTGCTTTTTCCACTTCGCTATGTTACTCAATTTGCAGATAATCCTTCGCCAATGTTCTTATGTTTACAAAATGTCCCTGCTCAATTGTACCCATCTTGAACAGGAACCTTCCTGCTGACATTGTGAGACTTCGCATCTGAAAAATTAAGGCAACAGAATCTTCTGTGAGGCCATTGCTAGGGGTGCAAGCCACCTTGTGAGAATAAGGGAACCTTGATGCGTCTTGGTTGCTTGTCAATGGCACAACCATACTGACATTACCTTGAGGATGAACAGCCATAATAACCGCTGGTCTTTGCCCCCGCTGCTCGTTGCCTATCGTCTCAGTTAAGGAAACCATCCAGATATCCTTAGGTCTAATTGCGCGCTGCATCTGCTCTTATCTAACCTTCCACTCTGTCCCATTCATCCATTTCTCTCTTGATTTCTTCAGTCATATACTCGGGTTTGAATAACAGCTCTTTTGCCTTAGTTATCCCAACTACACGGTCAGAATCGCCAATATGTGGTTTAAGCAATTTCAGACTCAAGAACAAGTTATCTTCCGTAATCTTGGGATTTTGTTTCACCAAGTAAACTGCGGTAGAAGCAGCTTCCATCAAACTCTGATTCTCCAAGAGTCCCCGGCAGTCTCTGATTCTCGCCAAAACTGACACATCAGACGGCGTCAGCGCGTAATCAGTTTGAAGAGCATTCATCTTGGTTTTGACCTCATCCGGATAATACTCGCAATTCAACTCCCGCGAATAAGGTCCAGAAACATAAATAGTGAAGTCATAGCCAATGTTCATGCCAAGAGCCTTCGCTAGAAAAGCGATTTTTTGCGTCAAGAAACGCCAGCGATAAACATACATACTTGGGCGTAAACCCAAAAATCTGAGACAAGCAATTAACTTGTCAAGATCAATTGACATTTTTCATCTCCCTCGCTTGATACCTTCTGAATAAGCTTCATCCACTCAACAATCTTGCCCAACTCGGTTTTCCCTTTTGCAGTCAAAGAATAAACGTCGACTTTCCTCTTATCTACCTCAACTTCCGACTTTGCGATATATCCCATAGCCCTGAGCCCATTGAGGTTCGCAATAAGTTTTCCATCGGACATTTTCAATGCTGCCTTCAATTCTCGGAACTGAATGCCATCCACGAAATAGGCAAGTAGCGTCAAAATAAGGCATCTCGCCAAAGTAACAATTCTACTATTCAATTTCTCAGAGGCTGCCAACAGAAGATAAATATCATCGTTCATTTCTTCTCGCCTCATTCAACTTATGGTAAAGTGACTATTTAACAACTTTGGTATTTACTTTCTTTTACAAAGTAATATATAAAGTTAATGAAGGAAAAATTAGCGAAATCTCAATGCAGTCTGCCACTTGCATTACTCACAGAACCATACGCCTATTTTCACCAATCCAAATTACGAATGCAGGCAACACCTCTTGACCAAGGAGCTTTAGAGAACAAAGATTCAACCTCTCTCTGTTCAAAGTGATTATTCCTCTCGTCTGTGAAAGTATTTCAAACTTGCATCGCTAATACATTCTTACGGATTAATATGACGCTCATACTAACAGAGCTGTCACGTTATGGCATTGCGATGGCTGCTGACTCTGCGCTCAAACTATATTAGTTGTCTTCATTTCTTGGAAAATCGTTTCTGTAAACAATAGTTGCAGTTCTCAAGACTTTGAATCATAGATTGATAGTCCGCTGGTCTTTGCATACCTTCCGACTCTAAAAAGATCATTCGATCATCCCATACTTTCCTAAAGGATACGCCTTCTTTTACAGGGGATATTAAGATTTTCAGGGCTTGAAATACTTGGTATAGTCGGTTTACATTTATCGGCACATCAAGAGGTCTTCTGTCAAACGCCTGATAGCCCCCAACATTACTAGAGAAAAAGTAGATCCAAAAATCAAAAAGCAGGTTAACATCAGGACGCATCTTGGAGCCTGTTCTTTTCCACTCTTCGATTTCTAGCTTTCCAGCCTCTTTAAAGTAATGAGATTTCCAAACCGCCCCATCCCATAAAGCATTACTTTGATCGAAACAGGGTAGGTCAAAGAACTCAGCAAGCTTGTAGCCTAGTTGTGCAATAAATGAATTTGGCTGCTTAGATACAACTGACGCATAGAAAACCGACTCGATATAGATATCAAGTGCGACCATAAGCAATCGCAGTTTAGATTCTAGAGGTGTCTTAATTGAATCATCAAATAACTTGTCCCAAGCGGTCTCAAAGTTGCTTTGAGCCAAATTAAATATCTGGTCAGGATTTTGACTAGCCAATTTACTCGAAACAGGTAGCCAGGGACTAGGCTTTGGGCCGTCTATCCATAATTTGGGATCCAACAGAATAAGCGGAATAGGAGATTCAATGCTATCATATTTATGAGGCTCAAAATTCTTCAAACGATTAATGAAAAACCATAATCGAATTTTTGATTCATCACTAATTTCGAGATTCGATAACTCATTCATCGCCGCACCTGTTCGATTCAAGAACCCTTTTACGAGCACCTGCATTTTTTTATCAAGCACTTCATATCTACTCTCATTGTCCCAAGCATCTGGAACCTTGAAACGAATCATCCCTCCAGTTACCACGACTTCTATGGGCTTGCTAATTCCCGAAAGTCGTACAAAAACTACCTCGCCATTACTCACTCCTGGCGAAAAGATAACCGCTTCATTACTTGGAGTCTGAAAGCCCCACTGTTCAATTATCGCCCTTTTCTTATCTTCTTCTTCCTCCATATCCTTTTCAGAAGACAGCTGATCCCAGGTTAATGAGATACGTTTGGCTTTTTCTTCAAAGAGAGTTTGCGCCTTCCATTCCTTAAAAGGTTCCAGCAGGATTGCCGCCTCCAAGTTTCCACCTTGACCCACCGATTTAGCCAAAGCTGGCTTAGTAAAATTCGGGCTCCCAAATAATGTCCAGTCCCCCTGGGAAGTGTGAAAAATGTAAACCTTGCCATGAAGACTTCGACTAGCCTCTATTTCTAATCCGGTTATTGAGAACTTCCTATACAGGTTCTTGTTTTTATCGCTGACCGTGAACCTGTTATTTGGGTCTATGTAAAAGTGTAAATCACCCAGGTTATCACACATCTCGGCCAGAAATGTCGGATCATCTGAGTGAGTTGGCACGCAGATAGTTGTAGCTTTTATTTCTGGCATAATCTCTAAGACTTGCTCAATGATTGACTTCTTGAAAGAATGAAGGAAATAGAAGGAACCTTGTTTCTTCCATTTCATATCTGATTCAGGAATTTCGGATAAGCAATGCATAACCTCGTTTAATGATTTTATTGCTATCTGGTCACCAACAACACACTTGGACAGCCCATTTAGAAAGTCGGATACATTGCTTACGATTGCCTCATATTCCTTAGAAATTGGAATTTCATAAAAACCTGTAATTTCAAGATTATACTTGATGCCGCCTTCCGTAAGATTGTGACTGCCGACCAGTAATTTTAGGACACCATCGTCTACACCTATTGCTACTTTTGGATGAAATGCCATAGTAACGTTGTGTGCGGGATATACAAAATATGATAGCCCTTGGTTGAAGAAATCCTGGCCCAGCGCTGTCTCCTTAAAACAGTCCGCGTCAGTGAAAATAATACTTCTTTCATGGATTCCCCTCCGAGGACAGATTAAATCGCGAATCACCCTATAATCGAAATTATAGGTAGTCGCAATGACGGGATTTTTGCTGTCAAAGTTAGAAAACTGTTCTCGAACTGTCACCATACTATTTAACCGCCGAGAAATATCCATCCTTTGCTTTTATTAATCCTATATCGGATAGCCAAAAGACAGCGTTATTTAATCTGCCACGTTGCTCTGCAAATGGCGCATCTGCACGATAGAAGATTCTACTGTTCCTGCATTCTATTCGCTTCGCATGGGAGCCTTTGCTGTCAGCAACCTTGTCATGCTGGATAATTATTAGGTCAACCACAGATTGGAGCCAGTCCCATGCCTTTGCTTTTGGAGGTAGCGACTGATACTCGATTAAAAAATTGAATGCAGAAAAAACTTCTCTGTGATAAGGCAAGATTTTGATAAGCCAGTCTGGGTCAAAAAGCTCGTGACAAGCCGCGCTTTGCAGAAGAATTAATGCACCAAAAGCAATTTTCTTGTAATAGTCGTCTGACGAGTCAATTTCTTGTCGGGTGGCTTCAAACCCATTCTTTCCATAAGCTATTGGATAACCTTTCTGATACTTGCCCTGATATTTAACGAAAGAATCCGTTATTTCTTGATGAATCGCCTCAATTGAATCTGGCTTTAAAAACTGTAGCGACTTCTTGATGATATCATCTTTACTTATACCACCAACACTATTCTTGGACAGGTTGACAAGACCATTAAGGACTGCGTCAGCTCCAAACTGCATGTGAGTATGCATTTCATGAAAAGCCAAAAGGGAAACTGCTTGGCAGTCTTTCAATTTAATCAGTACTTTGGTTTCTTCATCAACTTGGATTAATCGATACAGAGCCGCCTTAGCTATATCTGAAGAGGACAACTCAAGATTCGCTTCAGAACCTTTGCTAACAGCCTCCTGTACTATTGAAACAAAATCATCATACATCTCCGGATAATTCATTGCTGACCTTGCGGCATCTTGAAGCAGTCTGCTTTCTAATTCATCCGGTTTTAGACCTTGAAGATCAATCATATCGCCGAATTCCTCCAGTTTGGTTAACGTCCATTTTCGTTCATCAGCAATTCTTGTGGGGTGGATAATATTTGACCATTTATTCTCGAATGCTTTAGACAACTTTTTGCCGTTCTCAGAAGCCAGTAAAATAGACTGGAAGCGCCCTTGTGAAAAAGGCTGTAGCTTTTGATGAAGCAAGCCCATAGCAATTAGACGACTTTGATAAATAGCAGTTGGGTTTGGAGGCCTTGCAAAAGAAGGGTGTCCAAAATCAACAATTTTTCCCTCAAGAGCATCCAGTCTACCACCAAGAGGGTCAACGCCAATTGGTCCTCGATGATAGGTCTTTCTTGCTCTAGATGATACAATATCTGCAACTGCAAAGATCCCGTAATATCTTAAGGAAGCGCTCACATAATCAGGAGCCGTCATGGTTTTACTACCAAGTTCTTCTTCCAACTTGGAATATATCCATGTTAACCACGATAGCATCCGAAAATAGGGCGTGTTTGTCTGTAAATAGGGAAAGAGACGATCGCTAATACTGTCTCTAAGTTCATCTAGCCGAAGAAATTGAATTGCGTCCTGGCTATCGTTTGGCGCCTCAGTCCATTGAGGAAAGTTCACTAATTCACCGATTAATGGTATTTGCGACCTTTTTCTAAATATGCTTTGTTACTTGGAAGTATTTTAAAAGCAATAACCAACAGGAGAAAAAAGAGGGAGATTAACTGCGAAGAAACGAGTTTACTGGCGGCATAACCGCTTTCACGGATGTTCGAGTCCTGCGATTGCTGCAAAAGCACCGGGGATTTGAATTCCACACCACGAGCTTTCAGCAGGGTTTTAGATTAACCTCAATCGCTTCTGTCAAAAACATAAAAATACGGTAAAGGTTTGTTGGACTACTGCAGACCCTTTCTATATTTGGGGCATCAATCTCATCAATTGAAACTTGAGAGAATTTAGCTTTGCACTTTTGTGGGTTCTTTCTGCTTAGGAACTTTAACTACGAGAAATCTGAAAACACCCTCTCCCACATTTCGTAGCAGATGCGGTATTCCTTTTGGGCTATCTATTAGTGTGTCTTTTTCTACTTCTTGTTTTTCGTCACCGATTTCCACGTCGCCCCTGCCTTCTAGGATGTAGAAGAAAACGTCAACTGGAGTAGTATGTTTCCTTAAAGATTGCCCAGGCGACAGGGCCATATGAATCGCCTCCGCGTGTTCGCTATCATAGATTTTCTTTGCTTCAACTGCATGGACATTCTGAAAAGAATTCGTATCTGCAACTTTCATGATTTTCATAAACTTCACAATCCTTTGACACCTCTATACCAAAAACGAAAATTTAGGTTTTTCCACACCATATCACCCAAAGCATATGACTAATAGCCTAACCTACCCGGGGGTCTCTTACTTTCTAAAACTCAGAATGGAAGCTGCTAGGCAAGAAGTATTTAAGAACGCAGCAGGAACATAATCAAATAGCCATACTTGAATGTGAAGTGGAATTATGAAGGCAGTTAACTCACCCCAGATAAGGGATGGCGTATTCTATGTTGGAGTAAGAGACTGGAACAGGCGCTTATTTGACGCTTTAATTCCGTTGCCTCAAGGAACAACCTACAATGCGTACCTCATAAAAGGAAAAGAAAAAACCGCTCTAATAGACACCGTTAACCCCGGATTTGAACAAGAACTTGAAGGCAAAATCAACAATATCGCCTCAATCAGCCAAATCGACTACATAATAATGAACCATGCAGAACCCGACCACGCAGGAGCAATCCCCTACCTTCTAAAAGCAAACAGCAGAGCCAAACTGGTTACAACCAAAACAGGCGCTCAAGCAGCCCAAACCTACTTCAAAGTTCCAGAAGAAAGAATAATGACGGTAAAAGACAACGATACTCTGGAGCTCGGCGGCAAAACACTCAAGTTTATTGAGGCACCGATGCTTCACTGGCCAGAAACAATGTTCACCTACTTAATTCAAGACAAAGTCCTCTTCACCTGCGACTTCTTTGGAATGCACACCGCCTACGGCTTATACGATGATGAAATAGATGAACTGAACAGTTTTGCACAGCGATACTTTGGCGAAATAATGATGCCTTTCAGAACCTTAGGCTTGCGGGCAATGGAGAAAATCCGCAACCTCGAAGTGGAAATGATAGCGCCAAGTCACGGCCCCATTTATAAAAATCCCAAGAGGATTTTGGAGAACTATGCAGAATGGACTAAAGGCGAAACCAAGGAAAAAGTCATCATTGTCTACGTGTCTATGTGGAAGTCAACTGAAAAAATGGTTAACCAGATCACAGAGGTTTTGCTCCAAAAAGGCATTCACGTAAGCTTACACAATCTGGCTAATGCCGATTTAGGCGAGGTCGCCAAAGACTTAGTTGACGCTCGGGCAGTTGTTTTGGGCACTCCAACAGTGCTGGGAAAGATGCATCCTCTTGCAGTCTACGCTGCTCACTTGGTTAAAGTGCTAAAGCCTCCGCTGAAGCTTGGCGTAGTCCTGACAACTTACGGGTGGGGAAGAGGCGCTTTGGCTCATGCCGTTGAACTGCTTGGCCCAACAGGATTAGAGGTTGTTGGCACAATGGAAGTGAACGGTCCTCCAACCGACAATGACCTTGACAAGGTGAAGCATATCGGTGAAGAATTGGCAAAGAGAATAAAAGCTTGAAAAACGCTGTTTCAAAACTAAAAAATGGAAGCGATAGGAGTTTGGTGCGTTTGTTAATACGCGCTCATTGCCCTAGGTTTAAACATGCGGGTCGTGTATTGCCAATAGCACTAGTCGTTCAAGGCTCTTGATTCCACGCATCTCGTCTGCTGCAACGAACACCATCTGTCCGTTGCCCAGCTCAAATTTTTCTTTTCCCACCGTAAAAATGCCTTTCCCGCTTACGACATAGAAGCATGCGCCATAAGGTTCAGGATGGGATAGAATTTCTTGGCCTGTTTCGAGGCATATTAATGCAATAGTGAAATTTTTGGTTGCTAATACATCCTTCTTTACATCGGCCAGATCCTGTGGAATATTGAGACCACCTTTCTTCTCAGAGAACGCAGTGAGCTTCTTTAAATCAAATACTTTCGTCATAATGTATAGGTCACCTCCTTGTTGTTTGTGCAATCAGATACAGGCTGCAAAGAAACAATTACTAATTTCTGCAGGATTTTAACCATTTTTCACACTCTTAGAACTCTGAATATACCTTAGGAAATGGGGAGATTTGCGATTGTTGCATTATATCCGCTTAATAGCAGCACAGTGACTCCTAAGACTATATTTCCAATAAGCAGGAAAGCGCCAATTTCGTCTGTTTTCGGGTTTGTTCCTTTTTTCCGCACTACTAGTATTGTTCGAGCTATGGCAAATATTGTCATCAAAACCACTAAAGCATGCTTGATTGCCATTGCAAGTGAGTAAGTGTTTGATATGCTGAAGAGTCCTGTGAATTCGGAACTTCTGTTAGCTAGGAATATTCCAGTTATCCATAATCCGATAATGCTTACTATTACGATAGTGTTTAGTCGTTTTTGGATGTTTTTTGCTAATTCTTTGGTTCCCTGTTTCTTTATAGAGGGTAAAACAACGGCTCCTAGAGTGATTAAGCCGCCTATCCATACTGCAGTGAACAAATCGTGCAGAAACCTTACTAATACGGGCAATGCAATCTGCATGGTCATTGTTCTCCCTCTGTGCTCTTGTTGCGTGTTAATGTTTTTTTCTGTTGCGGGGTTACCTCAGCGCAACATTCGCATCCGCTATGGCTTGAGTTTTGGTTGCAACATGTGTGCTTGTTCTCCATCTTGTTGGCACCTCTACCCATTAGTAACTATAGGTAACTATTTAAACTAACAAGTGTATAGTGAGTAACTAAGTTACTCCTGCGTCAGTGATTGAATTGAGTGAAAAAACATCATCTCCAAAAACATGTCCGATAGATGGAGTTATAGACATAATCAGCAGAAAATGGAGCCTCCTAGTCATCAATACATTAGGTAATTACCAACAAGCAAGATTCAAAGACATATTGAGCCATTTGAAGGAAGTAAGCCCGAAAACTCTCTCAGAAACCCTCAAAAAACTTCACCGCGAAGGCTTGGTCAAACGTGAGTCGTATGCCGAAATACCTCCGCGTGTAGAATACTCACTTACGGAAGAAGGGATTAGTTTATGGAAAGCGATAATTCCCCTTCTAAATTGGACAGTTCAAAGGGGTACATCGCATGGAAAAATCGGTATTCCTGATACATGTAAATTGTCTAAAGAACAGCAAACCCAACTAATAAGAAAGAATTGATGAAGATGCCTTTTGTAATGCATTTGCAGAATACCCGGCAATGAGGGAAGATGTAATAGCGTTACGCACACTTAGCCATTAGCTTTTTTTCTTTTGAATTCTTCTATTGTCTGGGGCTTCTTGCGTCCATCAAACGCGTGATGAAGTGCCAAACTCGGCGCACGTAGGAGAAGCCTTGGACCCGAATACCGCATTACCTTCTTTGCTTTTTCTCTCATCTGAGGCTGGTAGCAGTGTACCAGGCATTTGCCGCAGGTGGATTTTTCCTCCTGGAAGGGACATTTATCCAGCCTCAGGAACGCATATGCTAAGAACTCAGAGCATTCAGCGCAGAGCTGGTTTCCTTTTGTTTTATGTTTGCCTTTGCAGTAAACGTGAACCATCTTGTCTATGGTTCTTTTCTCTCTTCGTATGCGTGGACCCTGATTCTTCAAATGGAGCGGCTCCTTATTCGTTTCACTGTTTTGGTTCAACTGGTTGGCTATTCTTCTTCCGAAATCTCTGCATCTAGACAACTCTCCATCAAATATTGGACCTGTGACCCCATGCACTCTGACAGAAAGACTTGGCGAGATCAAGGTTATCTTAGGCAGCTTTTTTCTAGGATTTTCTCCATTTTCCTCACCGCTCTATCAGGTTCTCTCACTCTGCCGGAATAGGTGCCGAAAGCAGCCACATGTTTAGCTTTCAAATCACCCTTAGCCAATCTGTCAACAAAGTTCATCATAGTCCGAGAAGGCTTTGCCATGTGATTTGGAGCGCCCAGCATTAAAGCGTCAAATCCAGTCATATCCTCCACGTCAACTTCTTTGACATCGCCAATTGAGGTTTCACCGCCCACAACATCTCTCACTCCTTCAGCTATAGTCTCAGCCGCCTGCTTCGTGTTACCATGCTTGCTGTCGTACGCAATAAAAATACTCGCCAAATTTGCTCGCCAGCCTACTTCCTTCTCGACTCAATTATTCCTCGACATTTGTCAGCGTACTCACAATATTCCAAGCAGGCAGCGCTCTTGTCGGGGCGTTTCCATTCTGCACCGCAATCAGGGCAGGTTGTTTGGTCTTCGTCACTCCAGATTTCCAACTGACCACCACAAACGTGGCACGCAATGTATGCAGGTTTTGGCTGCAGGAAGTCTCGCAGTCCGGGGCATGTTTGAGGGTTCTTTTCAAATGGTTTTTCAGAGCTCAACTATTTCTCCTCCTATTCTTACCTCATACTCTTTAACTGGAATTTGTTTGCTTGAAATTTCAATTGCCTTGTTTACTGCCCATTTCAAGCCTGTGCAGCAGGGTACTTCCATGTGAAGCACGGTCACCGATTGAATGTTGTTTTGTTTGAAGATTTCAGTCAGTTTCTGGGCGTAGGCTCTGGCATCCTCGAATTTTGGGCAACCTATTAGAACGCGTTTCCCGCCCATCAGGGCCTGGAAGTTTTTCAGTGCGACGGGTGCGCAATCAGCGGTGAGCAGCAAGTTTTCGTTTTCGAAGAATGGCGCTTTAACTGGCACAAGATTCAGTTTGACTGGCCACTGAGGCTTCTGGGCTGCTGCGCCTGCTTGCGCAGTTAATGGTTGTGCTGCGCTTGCTGCTGTCTTAAGATGATCATGTGCTTCTTTTTCACTGAAAGGTTCTGCTTCTCGTTCAGTAATGGTTATTGCACCTTGAGGACATTCCCCTAAACACGCGCCTAAACCATCACAGTATGTGTCCTTGATTATTCGCGCTTTTCCATTAACGATTTGGAGGGCGCCTTCCACGCATTTGGGGATGCAGGAGCCACACCCATTGCAGAGATCCTCATTTATGTTTACGATTTTTCTCTTTACCAATTCATCTTCCTCTCAGGCATTTACCGCCCGTGGGGCAGAATTTCTCGGCATGATTTTGGACAGTAGCGAAAATCGGGCGAATGCTTTCTTCATTCACCGTGTAGATGCGCTTTTTTCCTTGCCTTTTTACGGCTATAAGGTTGCATTCGAGCAATGGTTTAAGGTTATGAGAAACCATGCTCTGTTCTTGTCCCAAACTCGCAGCAAGCTCAGTAACGCTCATTGGTTTATTCATGAGCAACTCAAGTGCATCAAGCCTAGTCGGGTTTGCCAAATTGGTAAAGAAACGATAACAAATTTCCGTGTTTCCTTCCTTCATTCCAGTCACGTATCCCCTATTCTCATTAATGAGATAAAATTCATATGAACAATTACTCATATAAACCTATTGGTGCACTAAGGAGCAACGAAATTTTCGAAATCTTCGAAAAAGGCGGTTGCCGCGAGATGTCACCACTGTCCGACGGAGCTAATCCCAGCGGGCCATTCATAAAGTTCGTTTGCGTTCGCGATAGAATCGGCAAGAAAAAAGGGGAAAGATTCTGCAGAGTAAACGGATTTGCTGGCGATAACACCAGTTGGTTAAGGGTTCGAATCCCTTCCCCGGCGCCATTTATTCCTGTGCTTTTTGTGCTATTTTTTTAGCCCAGTTTCTGATTACGTCCCAGTCTCGGGTGTCGTAGACTTCGGGTTCTGTTTCTTTGAAGCCAGCCGCTTCTATAACTTGCTTAAACGCGCTCATTGTTTTTTTGAAGAAGAAACCCATTTTGTTGTAATCCCAAACTCCGCCGAGCACAGTCATCGATATGGGCTGCAGCGAGTATTTAGCGGCTTTTTCTTCAAGGTATTCTCTGCGGGCTTTTTCTATCTCCTCATTTTTTCCTTCATGTTCCAGTATTGCTTGTGAACCCGAGGAAACAAAGATTGCAACTTTCTTTTTTGCAAGTTCTTTCTGGAACTTCTGCAAAAACTTTTCAGGCTCAGCGGTCCATTTGCCCATTTTCATTCCGCTGCCTACAACCACGAGGTCAAACTCTGATATGTTGTTTATTTTCTCTTTTTTTGCATCTGCCACTTTAACTTCGAATCCTTCGCCTCGGAGTACTTTGGCGATTTCTTCTGAGGTGCTTGCCGTGGCTCCGTAGCGGGTTCCATAAACAATTAATGCTTTGCTCGTTATTCCTCACACCTTTGCTTTCTGTTTTTGTATAATACACGTGGCTGACGCCTTAAATAATTTCAGTGGGATTTTATCCCCCGGTTTAGTTTTGCATGTTTGCCGCAGTTCTGCCAGCGGCGATTTTTACATGACTCTGGCGACTGTAATCATGTTGTTTGTGACTGCAACCGTGAGCGTCATGAGGGCTACGGCGTATCCTGATTCTAAGATGCGTTTTCCCAGATGCGAGTTGCTTTTCACCACTTCCACGATTTTGTCTGCTTTGTAAAACAGGCATCCTGTAAGCACGACTACTGTGAGTTTTACTACGCTGAAAAGCAGAATGTTCGTTTGTGTTAATCCTGCGAACAGAGGGTTAACTTCTACTGCGCCGAACCAGAGTGTACCTGTAACTGTGGTCACCCAATCTAAAGTGCCCATCAAAATCAGAGCAAAACCAAACAGCACTTCTTTCTTAAGCATTGTTTTTCCTCTGTTTTTTTGGCCTGTATTATACGTAGTAATGCTGGTGTCCTCAATACATGTTTTGAATGTTGATTGGTGATAACTGATATGCACTTATACGCGAAAAATGAAACAAAAAATGCAAAAACAAGCAGGCATAACCGGAAGATTTTAGCTTTTAACGTTTAAACACGGCGTGTTTCTGTTGAACAAAAGTTTACCGCAAGTCCGCCTTTTGCAGTGCCCTCAGTTTTCAGCTAAACTGCACGCGACATAATGGTTAGGCGAAACCTGAATCAACTCTGGCTCTTTTTCTTCGCAGGCCTTGCTGGCATGTCGGCATCTTGTGCGGAAACGGCAGCCTGAAGGTATGTTTATGGCAGACGGTACTTCGCCTATGAGTTCGGTTTTCTTCCTTTTTGGTTCCGGTACTGGAACAGGGATAGCCTCCAGCAA
Source organism: uncultured Candidatus Bathyarchaeia archaeon (assembly GCA_964632845.1). Classification (GTDB taxonomy): domain Archaea; phylum Thermoproteota; class Bathyarchaeia; order Bathyarchaeales; family Bathycorpusculaceae; genus JAOZHU01. The sequence continues at coordinate 33,953 of CAZWDU010000011.1, forward strand.
CGCCTGAGTGTAGGGATGAAGGGGATTGGCAAAAATCGTTTGTTTGTCGGCTAGCTCGACAATTTTTCCGAGGTACATTATGGCGATTCTGTCTGAAATGTATTTAGCTATTGCTAGGTCATGTGTGATGAACAGGTACGTGAGTCCGAAATCTTTCCTCAACTTGAGCATCAAATCGATTATTGCCGTTCTAAGTGAAACATCAATCATTGAAACTGGCTCGTCTGCGACAATAAATTCCGGTTGTAGCACAAGCGCTCTTGCCATGGCTGCGCGTTGCCTTTGGCCCCCACTCATCTGGTGAGGATACAAGTCCAAAAATTTTTCTGCCGGCGTAAGACCTACGCGTTCAAGTATCTCCACGACCCTTTTCCGCTTCTCAAGACCCTTTGCTATGTCATGAATTTCAAGCGGATGCCCCACAGCATCTCCGATTTTCATGCGAGGATTAAATGATGCATACGGGTCTTGGAATATTATTTGCAGTTTCCTTTTCATTACCCGAAGTGCCTCATGCTCAAGCGCTGTGATTTCAACGTTGTTGAAGAAGATTTTTCCGCTCGTCGGCGGCATGAGGCTTACAACAAGTTTGCCCGTGGTTGTTTTTCCGCATCCGCTTTCTCCCGCTAACGTGAAAATTTCACCTTTCAGTACAGAAAAACTCACGTCGTCAACTGCTTTAACAAAGTGTCTTGTTCGCGCCAGCATTTTCTCCAGAAAGCTCTTCTCTACGGGAAAATACTTCTTAAGATGTTCAACTTTGAGGATTTCGTTTTGGCTCACGTTTTTTCCCTCCTTCTTCGTATAGGAAGCATCTGGTGAAATGTTCCGTTCCAGTTTTAATGAGCTGCGGAGCTTCCCTTCGGCACTTTTCAAACGCATAGCTGCAACGAGGCCAGAATCGGCATCCTTTAGGCAGGTTAAGTAAATCTGGCGGAGTCCCTGCTATCGCTTCGAGTTTCTGGTCGGCCAATTCAATGTTTGGAATTGATTTTAGTAGCCCTTGCGTGTACGGGTGCTGCGGGTCAGAGTAAATTTCTGTGCTGGGTGCGTACTCAACCATTTGCCCTGCGTACATGACGATAATCCTGTCGCTTCTCTGCAGCACTATACTCAAGTCATGAGTTATCAGGATGAGCGCCATCCCATAGGCGTCCCGCAAAGAGTTTAGAAGATCCAGTATTTTTGCTTGTACAATAACGTCTAACGCCGTTGTAGGTTCATCAGCGACAACTATGGCTGGCTTAAGGGTTATCGCGAGAGCTATCATTACTCTTTGCCGCATTCCGCCGCTTAGCTGATGCGGATAATTGTTCAATCGGTCAGCCCGTATTCCCACATCCTTCAGCAGTTTTTCAGCGCGTTCGAGCGCCTGTTGTTTGGTCACTTCTGGTTCGTGGGTTCGGATTAATTCAATGAAATGGTCGCCAATTTTCTTGACAGGGTTTAACGAGGTCATTGGGTCTTGGAATACGTAGCAGGCTTCTTTTCCTCTTAAATTCCGTAAGTCGTCTTTTTGAAACTTCAAAATTTCTTTACCGTTAAGAACTATTTTGCCTTTTATTATTCTGCCCGGAAACGGAACGAGCCCTATTAACGACAAGCCTAAGGTAGATTTTCCTGAGCCTGATTCTCCGACTACACCAAGCGTTTCAGACTTTTCCAGCGAGAAGGACAAGTTCTCAACTGCGCGGGTTTTCCCTTTTCTCGTCCAGTACTCTACGGTTAAACCATCAACGGTCATCAATGGCTGCTTCGTCATGTTCATTTCACCTCATTCTTCCAGCCTCGGGTTCAAAAGCTCGCTCAAGCCCTCACCCATTAGAGTGAACCCTAAAGCCAGCAGAATAATAAGCAAGCCTGGAAAAGTTATGACCCACCATGCACCGCTAGGCAGAAGGTTTCGCCCATTCGTCAAGTCCCATCCCCAATCTGGAATCTCCACTGAAACTCCCATGCCGATGAAAGTTAACCCAGCAGCGGTGAGTATGGCGTCAGCAAAATTCACTGTGGCAACCACAGCGATTGAGGGAAGCGCGTTAGGCAGAATATACCGTGACAGCACTGCCCTTTTTTTGGCACCAGCCGCGTTTGCGGCTTCAACGTATGGCGTCTCTTTTATGCTGAGCACTTGACTGCGGATTATCCTGAAGTATGAGGGAACATACACCACCGCGATTGCGACTGCCATGTTGACAACGCCTCTCCCCAAAACCGCTGTTAAAGCGATTGCTAAAATCAAACTTGGAAACGCATAGACGCTGTCCATGATGAGGCTGATGAATCTGTCAATTACGCCGCCTGTGTAAGATGAGAACAAGCCCAGCGGGACGCCTATGATTACACAAACGATTACAGATAAGATAGCCACCTGCAGCATTATGCCTCCGCCAGAGATAACTCTGCTAAGCATGTCGCGGCCTAAATCGTCAGTTCCAAACGGAAACTGAGTGTTTGGAGATGATAATAGTGGTCCAACGTTAGGTTGAGAAGGGTTATACGGGGCAAGCCACGGTGAAAGCGCAGTCATTACTACGACTGCTATGACTAGGATTGCACCAATTATCACTAGCCATCCTGCTAAGCCTCTTTTTGCCAATGAGGTAAGTCCAGGCAAGAGGTGTGAAAGCATGCTTCTCCTGATTTTGAGTTTCTCCATTTGCATCCCCATTTTACAAGCGTATTCTCGGGTCGAGGTAAGCGTAAAGCAAGTCAACTGCCAAGCTCACAAGGGAAACGAGGACTCCAAAGACAACCACTGTTCCTTGAATCGCTGTGTAATCCCTGAAGTTAATGCGGTCAACGAGGTATCTTCCGAGACCTGGCCAAGAGAAGGTGGTTTCAGTCAGCACAGCTCCTGCTAACAGCATGGCAAATTGCAGTCCCATCATTGTGAGCACAGGCAGGAACGCGTTTCTAAGGGCATAGCCATAGGTCACTGTGCTGTCCCTTAATCCTCGTGCCTTAGCTGCTGTTACGAAATCCAGTCTCAAGGTTTCCAGCATGTTGCTTCTGGTGAGCCTGATGAATATTCCGCAGAGAACCAAACCCAAAGTTAACGATGGCAAAAACAGGTATTTCACGGATAAACCGAACTTGTACAGATTTCCTTCAAGCAGGCTGTCTACCGTGAATAAGCCCGTTGCCACGTGAATTTCTCCGCTTGTTCTGTAATACCAGCCGAGCCCTGCCCAGAGAAGCCACCCCGTTACGAACAGGACAAGCGCAATGATGAAGTATTTACGGTTAAATTTCTTATGCCGCATTTTCGTTACAGCAAAGTATACACCTAGTAAAGCTAGACCCGCCACAGCTGATAGCAAAAAGTGAATAATAAAAACACCGTCCGCTGGACCATACAATGGCATGTTTAATCCTGCCCAGAGAAGCCACCCCGTTACAAACAGGACAAGGGCAATCAGGCAGTCTTTGCGGTCAAGCTTCTCATGTCTTGTTCTTGCCACAACAACGTATGCACCTAGCAAAGCTAGACCCACTACTGCTGATAGCAGAAAGTGACTAATGGACCCGCCGACTGGACTGGAAAGCGGTACAGTTAATCCTGTAGGTTCCATGGCTGGGTAGGTTCTTCCGCCCACTGGCAACCAGTGCAGTCCAACTCCGAAAATCATCTGAAAAATCATGCCTAGGAAAAAGACTGGAATAGCGTAGGTTACTATCCCAAACACTCTTATCACGTGGTCTTTGGGCTTATTATACGACTTTGACGATTCTACGCCTAGGAATACTCCTATTAAAACCGCGATTATCATAGAACAAATTGCTAATTCCAACGTTGCAGGGAAAGCTGAAAAAATCTGCTGCGCCACAGGAGAATAATCATACATGGACAAGCCGAGGTCTCCCCTGAAAAGACCCGCTACGTAATCAAAGTACTGCTCCCACAACGGCTTGTCAAGTCCCAGTCTTACGCGCATTGTTGCCATTGCTTCGGGGTTCTCCATTTTTTCGAAATGAAGCATAACTGGGTCTCCAGGCAAAACGCGCATAACCACAAATACCGTGGTTAAAAGTATGAATATCATTGGGATTGTGAGCAAAATTCTCGAAATCATGTACGTACGCAGGGTCATCTTTTCACGCACGCGTTTACTAATAAAAGAAAAAGGGGGAATAAGGTATTATAATTTACTCTTCAGCGTAGAGTAGCCAGTTGCGCCATTGTTGTGTGATGTCTAAGTAAATTCCTTTCACGTTAGGCTTAGAAACCGCGTAAGCACCACTCTGGTACAGCGGAATAATCGGAACGTCCGTCACCATCAAGTCCTGAATTTGCCCATACAAGTCACTTCTAGCCGATGCAGTAGTGTTCCCTCGAGCCCACGCAATAAGCTGATCCATCTCATCGCTAGCGTAGTTGTGGTGGAGCCAAGACCCGCCTGAAGACTGCACAAACGGGTAGATGTAGTCGTCAGGGTCAATGTAGTCTGGATACCAACCATAGATGTACGCTTCCATGGTTTCCTCTGCTCTTTTAACTTTGTACGCTGCCCAGTCTCGGCCTTCCAGCGATACGCTGATTACTCCGCTTGCTTCCAATGAAGACTTAAGCACCACTGCTTGCTGCTGGCTTTGCGGGTAGTGTCCTGAAGTTTCATACCACAGCGTGAACGAGAATTTGTTGTTCTCGTCGTAGCCCAACTCACCTAAAAGTTGCCGCGTGAGTTCATAGTCTGGGTCACCTATGGCTTCGAATGCGTCAGTGTGGCCGAACATGCCTATGGGTATCATGCTGTATAGCTTCTCAGCCTGTCCTTGGAACACGGTTTCGACCAAATCCGTTCGGTTTATCGCAGCAGCTACCGCTCTCCTAGCTTTCACGTCGTTAAACGGCGCACTCTTTTGTTGCATGCAGAAGTATTGAATGAACGCGCCAGTGCCTTCCCAAACATGCAAGTTAGTGTTTGACTGCATTGTAGTAATGTCAGTGGCAGAAAGCTGCCTAAATGCAATATCAACGTCTCCTGCTGTCATCGCTACAGCCAGCCCTGCAGCGTCCGCGTAGAATGAAAACACGATAGTTTTAGTTTTCGGGTAGCCCTCAGCTGCGTTCCAGTAGAGCGGATTCGCTTCAAGCGTCATTTCAGTGTCTTTTCCAGCAACTCTAGTCCAGCTCTTAAGCGTGTAAGGACCCAGCCCCATGGGGTGGCTTCCTCTAGCGTCCCCTTCAGTGTAAGTGACCACGTCGTCCACGCTCCAAGTGTCCCCGCTTTTCGGAGCGTATATTGGGTCTACAATGTATGACGCTTGACAAGCCATCAGCGATAGGAACGCCGCAAACGGAATCTTTAGGTTAAATCTGACAACATAAGTGCTTACCACAGTGATGCTGTCAATGATGTCGCCGTATCCGATGCCTAAGTACGCTCCATCTTCATCAGATATTTCTATTCCTCTGTCAAAACTGTATTTGACATCTTCTGCAGTGAACTCTGCACCATCATCGTATTTGACGCCCTCCCTGAGGTTGAACGTCCATTGCAAGCCGTCGTCTGAGACACTCCATGAAGTTGCCAGTGACGGAATTAAATCATCAGTACTGCCGGTTGCGCCAGCTTTATACTCGACCAGCGAGCAGCCCAATGATTGAATGATTTCCCATCCGAAGAAATCGTAGGCTCGCGCTGGGTCTAGGCACGTTTCCACTGAATCAGTTGTTCCGATTATCAGTGTATCCTTCAATTTAGTTTGCGGTGCCATCAGGTAGTAACCTGCAACTCCAGCGATGACTATCACTATAATCAGTACGCCAACGATCACCATTTTGCCAACTGCTTTTACATCTTTCATTTTCAACTTTTTCACCGTAGCTACCTTGTATAAATCGTTTAAAATATAAGATTTTTCCACGGAATATCTATCAAAAACTTGTCTGCTTTATTAAAAATTCTTGGAAAGACACCGTGGATGTGCAGACGCATCTGTCGATAAATGAATTGCAACTTGTCCTTGTTGTCCGTAATCACCAAAGGAGTTTTCCAGAAATGTGACTCTTTTTTTCAGGCATTAATTTTACTATGTATACTTAGAAGCCAAAAATGGTTTTCTCTTTTTTCTTGTCTGGTTCTTCGCCGTCATGGTCTTCCTCAGATATGTGATGCGCTACGTGAATGCCTAAGCCCGTGGCGGCGCCTGCTGAGAGCCCAAGCAAGAGGTTGGTAAGCCAAACGTATTGTGCCCCGTTTAGTAGGGCGAATACTACGAGTAAATCGAACACTATGGCTATGGCTAGGTAGCCGTAGCACCATGCTTTTACGCTGGTTCCCCTCGGCTGATTTATCCCTATGCCCACTAGTATACCTAACATTACTAAGAAGCCAATTAACGTGTAAATCCAGTCGCCAATCAACGTCGTTTCACCGCTGAAACTGCTAGTCTTAAGCTTTTAAGCTTTAATAGCTTATCTGATTGTGCTGTGCTTTGCCTGAGCAATTGGCATTTCTGTCTTATTAACTGTACTTTTTTCCCTGAATCCTGAGTGTAACAACCTTTCCGAGCTGGTAACTAAAGATAATAATATCTCTCTGATGAAAATCACACTATCGTAAGCGTAGACTTTGCTTATGCGTGAAAGACGAGAAAAACCACGCCAAACTCTAAACGCATTAGCTGAAGACCCTTATTGAGTTTATCAGCTAACAGGCACCCGATGCGCGGAAATCCAATGGCGCTTAGGCTTTCGTCAGTTTTAACCCGCACGCTGGTCCTCCCGTTTTCGCGTTCTGCGAAGTCAATGCATAGTATTCAAGCTTGAATATTTGAACAGTTGTAAAACCTAGGTAACGCTTTCTGTTGCTTTCTTAGAAACCTATTTAAGCAATGTACGGCAATTCATAAAAAAGTTCGGGAGCGAAGGTTGAGGTGGAGCTTGGCAACTCGCCGTCAACAGTACTATTGAATGGGTGCCTATGGATGGCCAAAAATAATCAAGACACGCAAGGGGGGGAACAGGGTGAAAGTTGCGAACAGTCCGCATTGTCAATTCGCAGTTTCTCAAGTTCTCTCTTCAAGCAACACTATCCCGAAGTGTTGCCAAACCTCACTTAGCTTTAAACCGACCTGTTTTTTTTGCTTCTCAAATTCTTTCAGAACACCCTTTTCAGCAACAAACAAGTCGCTCTTAAGGAGGCGATAGGCAATGGTGCGCTCTGATAGCTCAAAAAGTTTCTTCAGCTCACTTAAAGCGACAATAGCCGCTTTCGCCTTTAGTATAGGCGGTTTACTCGCAGGCTTTGTGTTTGCTTCGCAACTAGGCGTTTTCGAGTTGGCTCCATGGGCAATTGCTCTTTATCCAGCGATTATTAGCGCCAAAGGTGTGACTGGTGGTTTGCTCAGCGGTCGCTTGGGTACTGCTCTGCACTTAGGCACAATCTATCCTAGATTTCTTGGAAACACAAAAAGCTTCTATAAACTAATCGAAGCGTTAGTTGTTATTACTTTGGCGACAAGCGTAGCCATGAGTTCCATTTCTTTACTTTTCGGTTATTTGTTCGGTGGAGTAACGTTCGCTGATTTCCCAGATATTCTATCAGTTGTGATGTCTACTATGACAATTGGGCTATCCATCTCTTTCGTAACCATAAAAGTAGCGTTTGCTTCGTTCAAAAAAGGCTTGGACCCAGACATCGTTGTTTACCCAGTTATGTCAACTGTCGCAGACATTTTCATCACGATTTGTTACTTCGCAATGCTCAACCTGTTTTTCTTTTCCCAAGCAGGCATTTTGATCACCGCTTTAATCGCGGTAGCTCATTTGCTTCTTGTGTTTTACATCATTCCGAAAAACAGGCATCAAACCGAATTCACAAAAACCATCAAAGAATCTCTGGTTACAATGATGTTTGTAGCGGTCATTGCTAACATAACTGGTACAGTTCTTAAAAGAATAAACATCCTGATAGAAAATCGCAAAGAAATTTACACAGTTTACCCAGCTTTGATGGCTCTGATAGGCGATGTTGGCTCTGTTGTGGGTTCCACCGCAACAACAAAACTCGCTCTGGGACTTCTTTCGCCTACCTTTTCCTCTATAAGACACCATACACGAACAATTCTCAGTGCGTGGACGGCTTCGCTTATCATGTTTGTCATTTTAGCCATATCAGCTCTGTCAATACATGGCATTTTCTCCTTACCCGCATTTTTCAGCCTAATCCTCACTCTGATTATGGCCAACGTGATTGCTATTACCGCAATAGTCATATTATCTTATGGCGTTTCAATTCTCACGTTTAAAAAAGGTCTAGACCCAGATAACTTCGTCATTCCTATCGAAAGCTCTTTTGCTGATAGCGCAATGACTGTTGCGTTGCTGACTGCTTTAATTTTGGTAGGCTAACTCTGCGGGGTATACTTAAAATATCCCCTATCCATTATTAAACGCGGAGCGACTCTCAAAGTATGCCCCGTTTCGAAAAGATAGAATACCAACCCATAGCCGCCCGAGATCTTCTGCTAGAAATGAAGAACCTTTCTGAACTTATGATTGATTTAGCTTATTCCGCAGCCCTATTCAATGACAAAGAGCTAGCTGAAGACGTTATAGAACTTGAGAGCCGCATCGACACCTTAGCATACTTGCTAGACATGGAAATCATGATTGCCGCCAGAGACGCCGCAGATGCAGAAGCACTAATTGGCGTTTCCACAGTTGCTGCTGCCACAGACAAAATCTCAGACGCAGCAGCCGACATAGCCGCTATAGTAACGCACAACATTGGCGTACACCCAATAGTCGGCGAAATTTTCGAAAAAGTTGAGGAACGCCTCATGAAGGCAACAGTAAAAGAAAGCTCCATAATAGTGGGAAAACAGATAGGGGAACTCGACTTAGCGGCTAGGATGGGCGTTGACATAATTGCCATTCGTCGAAACAAAGATTGGATAATCGACCCTGAAGAAGACGACAAAGTTTTTCGCGGAGACATCCTGATAACACGTGGGGCTCCCATAGGCATAAAAGAATTCAAAGACCTCGCCGAAGGCAGACTTACAAAGCTGGAGGACTGAAAATGACCGAGCAGAAGCATGAGAAATTCGAAGAAATCGCCACGCGGTTTGTCGAACTAAAGAATACTTCTGAACTTATGATTGATTTAGCTTATTCTTCACTTATGCTGAACAGCAAAGAACTCGCTGACGAAGTGCAACGCCTCGAAGAATACATGGACCATTTGCATACAAGTTTCGAGTTGCTGGCTTTAACAAGCGACTTCAAAAAAGAAGAGGCATCTGGATTTTTAGGATTAATCCGCCTAGGCGTGGCAACAGAGAAAATTGCGGACGCCGCGGCTGAGATGGCTGAGGTTGTCCTGAGAGGCATTGAACCACACCCGCTGTTGAAACTCACAATAAAAGAAGCTGAAGAAACAGTTACCCAAGCATGCGTGACCGCCGCTTCGCCACTTGTAAACCAGACTTTGAAGGAAGCACGTGTACACGAAGAAACAGGCATGTGGATTCTTGCCATAAAAAGAGAAGGCAAATGTTTACGTCCTAAATCCGACTCAAAAATTCAAGCAGGTGACATCTTGATAGCATCAGGGTACTCTGAAGGCGTCGAAGACCTAAAGAAACTCGCTTCTCCCGGCGAAACGTGCTCAATTGAGTAGTCTGAATATTTACTTTGGCTGCATTAACACTATAAGTTTGCAACGGTAATATTCTTAGAGGAGGGCTAGTTATCTCCCAAACTGAAGAGAACACAAAAACACTTGGCGGCTATACTTGCCCGAATCCCGCTTGCGGCAAAGTCTTCGCAAAACCCCTTAGAGCCTTGAATCTCCAGCTTAGCCCCGACGAGTCATATGACGCATGCCCCTACTGTTTAACAGAAATAACCGTAGGCGACAAAAAAATAGCGGTGTTCCCCAGCGACAAGCCCTCATCGTCATGTACCCATTATCTCGGTTATCTTTGCGAGCGGTCGACGCAAGATAACATTCCTGATGAATGCATCATGTGCAAAGACCTTACCACTTGTATGCTGAAGAACATGAAAAGATAAGCAAGTTTTCCATATTGCTAATTGCTACATGAGTTTCAAAGTGGTAGCGTTCGCTCGATTTAGTGATGAACTTAATTATTTATTAAGTAATTTAAAAAAAACAGGCTAGGAGATTGTTGCCTGCTGGATTACGTAGAACGTTTGTTTTAGCTTTTTCTTTTCTTTTCAGGCTTTTTTTCTTCTGCGCTAGTTTCCGGTGCTGCTTCCTCTTTTTGCTCTTCGATTTCAGTGGTTATTTCCTCTATGGGTTTCGGCGGCGGTGTGGTAGCCATTGTCCAACCGATCCAAGCGCCGATAGCCAAGATTGCAACGAATGCTACGAGCACGGGTATGGCAATTAGCCAGAATTGGTCGAATGTGTAATTTACTCCAATCCACGAAAGCCAATTTGGAACGAATAGTGTTAGCACGTAGAATACAGCAACCAGCACGCATACGAGGCAGATTACTCCACCTATTGCCTGATCTTTGCTTGCCATTTATTAATTCACCACTTATAGCCTGTTTATTATTTTAAACCATTTAAAGTTTACCGTAGAAGTCGGCGTGCACGTGCTACGTGGTGCCCATTTCCCATGTTGAAAGATACTTTTGCTGCTCTTTCGTCAGAGTGTCAATCTTTACACCCATCGCTTTGAGCTTCAGTTCAGCCACTGTTTCATCAATTTCCTGGGGTACAGTGCAAACTTTCGGCGGCATCTTCTCTGTTTTAGCCATGAACTCCGCGCATAACGCTTGGTTTGCAAAGGACATATCCATAACCTCAGACGGGTGCCCTTCCGCCGCTGCTAGGTTCACAAGTCTGCCTTCAGCTAAAAGGTACAATTTTCTTCCGTCTTTCAACATGTACTCTTCCAGGTTAGGTCGCATGGTCTTCTTCGCTGTTGACAGTTCTTCTATGTCTTTCAGGCTTACTTCCACGTTGAAGTGTCCGCTGTTGGCGATTATGGCGCCATCTTTCATTTTTTGCATATGTTCTTTTCTTATGACGTTGATGTCGCCTGTGGCTGTCACAAATATGTCACCTATGCTGGTAGCCTCAACTATAGGCATAACGCGCAGCCCATTCATTGCGGCTTCTAACGCTCTAAGCGGGTTCACTTCGGTTACTATGACGTTTGCGCCTAAGCCTTGCGCGCGCATGGCTATCCCTCTTGAGCACCAGCCGTAGCCGCAGACCACGAAGGTTTTGCCTGCCAAAAGCGTATTCGTGGCGCGTAGAATGCCATCTATGGTGCTTTGCCCCGTACCGTAGCGGTTGTCAAACAAGTACTTCGTGTAAGCGTCGTTCACAGCTATAATCGCGTATTTTAGGCTTCCAGCTTTTTCCATGGCGCGTAAGCGCACTACGCCTGTAGTGGTTTCTTCGGTTCCGCCTTTAACGTTGGCTAACTCGTTTGTGCGTTTGCTGTGAAGTGTACCGACGAGGTCTGCGCCGTCGTCAAGAGTTATCACGGGTTTGTAATCCAATGCGCTGTTTATGCACTGGTAGTATTCTTCTGTGTTTTGTCCTCTCCACGCAAACACGTGGATGCCTTCTTCCGCAAGAGCGGCTGCCACATCATCCTGTGTAGAAAGCGGGTTGGAGCCGCAGAGGGCAACTGTGGCGCCTCCAGCTGCTAAGGCTTCCACAAGCACGGCTGTTTCTTTCGTCACATGCAGGCATGCGCCCAGTGTTAAGCCTGTGAAGGGTTTTTCTTTGCTGAGTCTGTTTTTGATTTGGCTTAGCACAGGCATGTGTGCTGTTGCCCACTCGATTTGTAAATGGCCTTGCGGGGCTAGTTCCTTATTTTTAACTTGGAATTCTGCCATTTTTGTTTCCTTCTTTAGGAAAAGATTGTTGACTGGTTATTTAGCTTTGCTTATAATTTGGCATAGGCGTGTTTCGCTGTGTTCGCTGTTGTGGTCTTTTTGGGCTGTTTTTGCTGCGGGAAAGGTTTAATTATAGTTTGGTTTACACGTATTTGCGGTGTGTGTGCGTTTGAGGGAACCTTTTGCCCAATTTGTTAAAAGCACGTTAGGCTCAGGCACTTTGCTGATTACGTGTGGGTTTCCAGGAACTTGGAAAACGGAGACTTCTGAGGAAGTGGCCAAGCTTAAGGGATACCCGATTCTCAGGAGCGATTTGGTTCGGCTAGAAGTTCTTAAGAATGAGGATGTATTCGACGTGAAAGTTGCAGGTGACATGCATAAGCGGTTGTCGGTTTATGATGAGCTGTTTCGGCGTGCGGATGAGCTTGCGCAGAAAAGCCGTGAGGGCTTGATTTTGGATGCTACTTTTGTTACGCAGGAGTTGCGGAGGCGCGCGGCTGAAATTGCGGCAAAGCACAGTTTGACTTTTGTGATTCTGCAGACTAGCTGTTCTGAGGAGGCGTCTCTTAGGCGGATTCTAAGGCGAACAAAGGAGAAGTATGAGTCGAACGCTTTGACTGAGGAGGCTTACCGTAATAACAAGAGCAAATTCGAGCCTGTTGACTTGGAATACTTGAAAAAACGGTATCCGCAGCTTAGCATTGTGCATTTCACGGTGGACACGGAGCATGATGCTCCTGAAGACTGGTTTGTGATAGGCGTAGAAAAAAGGTAGCAGGGGCACCGTTTTCGCAATGATACTTGATTTGCATATTCACTCGAAAAGTTCCGATGGCGCCTTACCTGTTGACGAAGTTATCAGGGAAGCCAAGCGCAGGCACATCGAGTTCATGTCGATTACTGATCATGATTCGATTGGTTGCCAAGAGGTGGCTGTGGCTTTGGCTGAGAAACTGGGAATCCGCTATGTGTCGGGCGTTGAATTGAACGTGACTTTTCAGCATTCGCGATATCGTGACGGCAAAGCAGTATCGCTGGATTTCTTGGGTTACCAGTTTGACGCAGCGAATAGGGCGTTGAAAGCGAAGCTTGAGCGGATGGCTGCGTACCGCGAGGAAAGAGCCGCCAAGATTCTGAGCAATCTTAATGCAGAATTCGAAAAAGAAGGCTTAAGCAAGCTAACGCGGAGCGATTTTGAAGAGATTCAGGCTTCCGTTGACGGCACACTTGGGAGACCGCACATAGCAGATTACCTTGTGCGAAAAGGTGTTGTCAGGAATAGGCAGGAAGCGTTTGACCGTTACCTTGTGAAGTGTGATGTCCCCAAGTTTCCGCTTTACCTTGAAGAGGCTTCGCGGCTAGTGCGGGATGCTGGCGGAAAACTAGTAATAGCCCATCCAAATGATCCTCATGGGATTTCGCTTGTGGCGTTGACTAAGGCTCTGCCTGAACAAACAGCAATAATAGAAGAGTCAATGATGACGCACATTGATGGTGTGGAATGCTGGCATTCCAGAAACGACGCTGAGACAACCGAGCATTACATAAAATTTGCAAGGCAGCATGGGTTAATTATGACTGGGGGAAGCGACTGCCACCAAAAACCCATAATTATGGGCACCATAAAAATCCCAGAATACGTGGCTAGTCAATTCCACCTCTAAGCGATTTTTTGGACTATAGTTTCTTTGCGTAAGTTGCTGCTAGTTTGAAGTATGCTTTTGCTTCTTTTTGTGCTGTGTGCTTTTCCGTACTACGTACATTGTGGTCTTTGAGTTTGAAGCTGACAACTTTCCCGCGCACATAAGCGCGGTAGCACTTGTAGAATTGCAGAAGCCGTAGCAGTTCTCGGTCTTTAGAATACTCTACGTACTTTTCAATCAAGAAGTCTGACAGGTCGGTTCGTTTTTTGAAGTCTAGGTCCATGGCTAAGAAGTCTATGTCGGCGGCGACGTCGCAGTATCTGAAGCGTTCGTTGAATTCTATGGCGTCGAAGATGTAGATGTGGTCTGTCACGAAAATGTTGTCCGAATGGATGTCGCCGTGGCAGTCTCTGATTCTGCCTTCTGCGATTCTCTTTTCGAAAAGCGGCACGTTATTCTTCATGAACACTTCTACGCTTTCGCGGATTAGTTTGAACTCATCTGCGGATATGGTGTTACCGATGTACTCTTCGGTTTGCTCGAAATTTTCCTTCCAGTTAGTGCCTATTATCGCTAAGGAGCCGTACTTGCTTGTTTGGCTAGTGGTTTCAGCTTTTGCATGGAACTCCGCGATGGTCTTTGCTATGCGTTCAACAAGCTCAGCGTCAACCTTATTCTCTTCGAGGAGCCTGCTTAGCATAGTTTCTTGCGGCATTCGCTTCATTTTCACGGCGTACTCAACCGTTTCCCCTGCGCCCTTAATTCGTATGGCGTCCGCCTTGTTAATGGGAACAACTTCAAGGTACATGTCTCCGCATAGCCGCCTGTTAAGCTCCAGTTCCTTCTCGCAGAAAAATCGCCTTTTTTCCAGAGTGGTGAAGTCTAAAAAGCCGAAGTTCACAGCTTTCTTCACCTTGTACACAAAGCGCTTGGTTAAGAAGACGAAGGATATGTGCGTCTGCACCAACTCAACGTCATCTGCGTCTTCATCGTACGCTTCAGGCTTCAATAAAGCTTCCACGACTTGTTTTTGGCTCAGCATTTGTTGAATGTGCCTTCCTTTAAGGCGTATGCAGCCTTTCTGTTGTGAATAATCGTCGATGAGCGATATAGGGATATCTGTGCGGTGAACCGCAGGAGTAACACGCGGATTTTTGAGTCAAGATTACCCTGAACTTGCTGTTTCAGCGGCGTTTAGGTGTGATTTCTGACATATTCCGACACTGGAATGAAAGATTAAATACTGTCACAACAACCTCTGATTCGGTGGATAACGTGAATATCGAGACAATCGAAGACTTAAAAGCTGCACTTAAAGAAGTAGGCTACTCCAACAACGCAATAATAGAAATCATAAAATGGTACACCGCCAGTCACCCTGTCCTAAACTAACCCTTAACAGCAACTACTTTTTAACGTAGCCTAAAACCGCGTCCGTCTGCTCCTTCGAGATACTTCCCGACCGATACAGAGACGCGACCACTTCAGAAATTTTCGCCAAAGCGTGCACTCGGTAACCCAACTTTTCAAGTTTCTCCCTGCCTCTCTGCTCCCTGTCCACCACAACCAGCAAATGCTTCACCACTGCGCCACGCTCCTCAAGAGGCTTTATCCCCTCCACCTTCGACAAGCCCTCACTAACCACATCATCAAAAAACAGTATGCTGTCGCCCTGCGCTACTTCTGCACCCGCAACCCTGCCCGTCACGCCATACGCTTTATCCTCTTTCCTCACCACAACACACGGCAAACCCACTTTGCAGGCGATACTGGGCAAAATCAACACGCCCTTAAGCTCAATTGAAGCTAACTTGTCTACGTTATCCGACGCCATAATTTGCTTAACAACGTCAGCCGCAACTTCCGCAACGGCGCAAAGCTCCTTCGGCGAAGAAAGCAAACACGCCAAGTCAATATAATACGGGCTTAAAGCTCCAGACTTAATCTTGAAACTGCCAAACTTCAAGCACCCCGACCGATACAACGCACCAGCAACCTTATCCGTAACAGCAGACATTCCCGAAATCCCAGATTGGAATACAAACCCGCAAATTTAACCCTTTACCAAACCCTAAACAAACCGCCACATCCAGCCTATATAAAGAGGCGGAGGTATAAATCAAAAAACGCGCTAGAGCTAACGACTAGTGGTTATCACTTCAACTTGTTGTGGAAGCACGTGACCTTTCCAGTGTGGCATGCAGGTCCTTTTTGCTCTACTATGTACAGTAACGTGTCATAGTCGCAGTCTACGAGAACGTTTTTGATTTTTTGCGTGTGCCCTGAAGTTTCGCCTTTCATCCACAGTTTACCCCGTGAACGGCTCCAGTAATGTGCGTAACTCGTGCTCAAGGTCTTCTCCACCGCTTCCACGTTTGCATAAGCTACCATAAGCACCTGCTTGGATTCAGCGTCCTGCACAACCACTGGGATCAGCCCGTTGCCTTTTTTGAAATCCAGCTTTCCCAGTAATGCTTCGTCAGTCAAGGTCTAACAATCACCCCCAATTTGCGCAGGCAATCCTTCAACACTGAAACAGGATACTTGTTATAGTGAAACACAGACGCTGCCAACGCCGCATCAGCTTTGCCCTCAGTGAAAGCTTCACGAAAATGCTCAGGTTTCCCAGCTCCACCGCTTGCGATAACAGGCACGTTTACGCGTTCAGAAATGGTGCGCGTTAACTCCAAATCGTACCCGTCTTCTGTGCCGTCTTTGTCCATAGAAGTTACAAGGAACTCGCCAGCGCCAAGCTTTTCCGCCTGCAACGCCCATGCTATGGCATCTATGCCTGTTGGTGTTCTTCCGCCGTAAGTGTAAACCTCAAACCACACTGGTCCCTCATGGGTTTCCACCGTTACCCTATCCTCTCGCTGTTCACGCCGCCTTTTCGCGTCTATAGCCACAACCACGCACTGCCGCCCAAAAATATCAGCCAACATAGTAATCTCTTTTGGGTTTTCAACCGCCGCTGTGTTCACAGAAACCTTGTCTGCTCCACTGCACAACACAAGTCTAGCGTCTGAAACGTTGCGGACACCACCTCCAACAGTGAACGGAATATTTATCGCCCTTGCCACGCCCTCCACTACTTCGCGCAGCGTATCTCTTTTCTCCGAGGAAGCCGTTATATCCAGAAAAACTAGCTCATCCGCGCCCTCATCCGAGTAGCGCCTTGCCAGCTCCACTGGGTCACCAGCCTTCTTCAAATTCACAAAGTTAATTCCCTTCACAACTTTGCCGTGGTCCACATCTAAACACGGAATTATCCGCTTCGCTAAGGGCATTGCGTTCTACGCTCCTTCCACCATTTTTAAAGCTTCCTTAAACGTAAATTTATCCTCGTAAAGCGCCTTGCCAACCACCGCAGCCGCCACGCCAACACGTTTCAGCGCTACCAAATCGTTTAAGCTGCCTATTCCGCCAGCCGCAATCACTTCCACGTCCGGGTATTGGCAAGCTTCTCTAAGCGGAGCAAGGTCTGGACCTGAAAGCGTCCCATCCTTCGTTATCGATGTCACAAGAAACGTCCGCACATCAAGCGCTGTGAACTTTTCCAAGGCTTCTTTTACGCCAAAGGCTGTCTGCGTCTTCCATCCCTCAACCATAATTTTTCCATCCTTATTATCCAAAGCCACAATCACATGCTCAGCACCAAACTTTCCCCGAATCTGAGCAACCGCATTCGGGTCGCTGAACGCTAAAGCGCCGAGAATAACTTGGGTAACTCCCAACTCAAGCAGCTTCTCAACCGCCGCGACTGTTCGGATTCCACCGCCAACCTGAATAGGCAAATCTACGCTTGCTACAATCTCAGCAATAACTGAACGGTTGTTACCAGTGCTAAGCGCGGCGTCCAAATCAATGATGTGCAGTTTCCGCGCGCCGTCGCTTTCCCACTTCTTCGCGGTTTCCACGACAGTGCCAAACTGCGTATACACTTTGGCGGTTTTCGGGTCGCCGCGTGACAACCTGACAATATTGCCCTTCATCAAATCAATTGCTGGAATAATCTGCAATCCTTGCGTCACCTCGACACTATCCTAGCAAAATTCTCCAGAATCCGCAGCCCAACATCACCTGACTTTTCAGGGTGAAACTGCGTTCCATACACGTTCTTCTCCGCTATAGCCGAAGTAAACGTTGCTCCATAATCAGTTTCCGTGCACACAATGCTCCTGTCCAGTGGCGCTGGATACAGCGAATGCACAAAGTACACGTACGAGCCATCCTCAACGCCTTCGAAAAGCTCGTTCTGCTTAACTATCCGTAGCGTGTTCCATCCCATGTGCGGCACTTTCACCGAGTTAGGCAGCTTGACGTTTTTGCCTTCGAAAAGCGCTAAACCTTTTCCTGCGCCTTCCTCGCTTTCTGGAAAGAACAGTTGAAAGCCCAAGCATATCCCCAAGAGTGGCACACCGCTTTTTACAGCGTCAACAAGTTCCTCTTTTACAGCGTCAAGTTTAGTCGCAGCTGCAGGAAAACTCCCAACCCCCGGCAAAGCAATGGCATCTGCCTTTTTCAGTTGCTGCGTTGACAAACCAACCGTAACGTTCAACCCCGCCTTCTCCAAAGCACACTTCAAGCTGAGAAGGTTCCCAACGCCATAGTCAATTATCACTGCTTCACGCATCAGATTACTCCCTTTGAGCTTGGCACTCCTTTTCTCCGTGGATCCACAGCTATAGCTTGTTTCAGCGAAAGCGCGAGAGCTTTGACTGCGGCTTCGGCTTTGTGGTGGTCGTTCTTACCGTATTCCGTCCAGACGTGGATGTTTGCACACAGCGAGGTAGCAAGGGTTTCAAAGAAGTGGATGATGTCTTCGATTGCCATGTCCTCGATTTTCTTGTTCACCTTTACGGTCTCACCATCCAGCGTGTATCCACCACTAAGCTTCAGGTCAATCACTTTGTATGGACGTTTTACCAAGTCAACTGCAGCGGAGGCAAGTGAATCATCCATGGGTACAGTGGCGTAGCCAAAGCGGACTATGCCTTCCCTGCTGCCTAACGCTTTGTTTAGGGCTTCGCCTAGGCATATGGATAGGTCTTCAATGGCATGGTGCTTCAAGTCGCCCTTTACCTTAGCCGTGACGTCGATTAGGCTGTGCGTGGCAAACGAGGTCAAAAGGTGGTCGAAGAAGCCTATGCCTGTTCCCACTTCGATTTTTCCCTCGCCGTCCAAATTGACTTTAACTGTGACTTCTGTTTCACGGGTTTTCCTGTAGACTTCATCCGTTCTCATGTTTCATCGCCTAACTATTTCCTCTAACGCCCCTAATAGCTTAACGTTCATTTGGGGCAGTCCCACCGTGGTTCGGAGGCAATTTTCCAAGTGCAAAAGCTTGCCAAACTTTTTGACGAGTATGCCCTGCCTTTGGAGTTTCTGGAAAACCTCCCCATACGGCTTATCCGTGTTGAACAACACGAAATCTGTATTCGAATCGAAAGCCTCAACACCGCTTACGCTGTTGAGCTGTTTTGTCAGTTTTCCGCGTTCAGCTTTCAACTTCTCCACCGTTTCCTTTACCATCGTCAAGTTTTCCAGAAGCTTCCGCCCCATGCCCAACGTGAACACGCTTACGGGAAACGGCAGCGTTGTCTTCTCCGCGAGCACTTTAGCCAAAGTCACATTCGTCACGGCGTAACCTAGCCTAAGCCCAGCTAAACCGAAGGCTTTCGAGAACGTCCTCAAAACAATCACGTTCTCATATTTTTCCGCAAACTGAACAATAGAGTAGTCTGCGTATTCCGCGTATGCCTCATCAAGAACAACTATCCCTGGAAACGCCTCAATTAACGCTGTAATACCTTCTTTTTTGAACTGATTCGCCGTCGGGTTGTTGGGCGAGCACAGGTAGAGCATACTCGCTTCAGGCGCAAACGCGGCTAAGAGATTTTCAATGTCCAGTCCGAAGTCTCTGAGCAGCGGCACGGTAAAGTATTCTGCGCTTTGGCGTTGTATGCACTGCCTGAACACTTGAAACGTTGGCACAATTGAAACTGCTTTGTCGCCTTTTTCCAAGAAAAGCCGCGTTATGCGGTCTATTAACTCGTCGCTTCCGTTGCCGACAACCACGCAGTCCGCTGGCACATTGAGGTAACTGCTTATTTTTTCTTTGAGCTTGTTTTCTTCTTCTTGAGGGTAGATTCTCAAGTCGCATTCGCTGGCAACTTCCCGCATGAATCCCACCAGCTTTTCCGTGGGCATGAACAAGTTTTCATTATAGTTGAGTTTGATGATTTCGCTGGGGGAAATTCCCAGTTGCTTCGCTACGCTCTCGTTGGTTCTTTCAGGAATGTAACTTTCCAGAAGCTCCAGCTTCGCCAGCTTCTTTTCCAGCCACTTTTCACGTTGAGTTTTCATCTTTAAACCTCGCTTCAATTGCCTTGTAGTGATTTGGAAGGTTCTCCGCTTCAGTTAACACCTTCACATGACTCTCCAGCTTAAGCAAGCCTTCGCGTGAACTTTCCACAACACTGACTCTCCGCGTAAAATCCAGCACAGATAACCCTGAAAAGGCACTTCCAAACCCTGCCGTGGGCAAAACATGGTTTGTTCCACTGCCATAATCACTAAGCGCAACAGGACTATACGCGCCTACCAAGATGACGCCTGCCGAAGTAACGCGATTAGCGATTTCCATAGCGTTGCGCGTAACTATTTCAATGTGTTCTGGCGCAAAAACATTCGCCAAATCCACCATTTCCTTCACGCTGTCACAGGTGATTATGAACCCCTGCTCCGTTAACGCCTTTCGAACTATAGCTCTGCGTTCCGCTGACGTCGCCAATTGCCCAAGCCACGCGGCAACCTCACAAGCAAGCTTCTCCGACGTCGTAATCAGCCCTGCAACGCTGTCTTCACCATGCTCCGCTTGAGAAAGCATATCCAACGCGACAAGCTGAGCGTCAGCCGTTTCATCTGCTAGCACAAGAATTTCGCTTGGGCCAGCAGGCATGTCAATGGCAACATCCTTCGAAACCAGAATTTTCGCCACGGTTACGTACTTGTTTCCTGGACCCACAATTTTCTTCACAGGTTTGATGGTTTCTGTGCCGTAAGCTAAAGCGGCTATGGCTTGTGCTCCTCCCGCTTTGTAGATTTCGTTTACTCCGCAGATGTCCGCGGCAACAAGCACCAACGGGTTGACTGTGCCTTTCGCGGTTGGCGGCGAACACACAACAATCCGTGAAACCCCCGCAATTTTGGCTGGAACCGCAGTCATAACCACAGTGCTCGGATAAGCTGCTTGTCCTCCTGGCACGTAACAGCCAACGCTTTCAATTGGACGCAGCACGTTTCGAATTGCAACGCCGTCTTTGGAAGTTTCAAGTTTGAACTGTTCCATGACGAGCTTTTCAAAGGCGCCTACTTTGTTTTTCATAAGCTTGAGCGCGGCGATTTGCTCTTTGCTGACCATGCTGTAAGCTGCCTTAATTTCTTCTTTGGTCACTTGGAGGTCGTCAGCTTTCAGCGCTGCTTTGTCAAATTTTTCTGTAAACTCAATCAGCGTAGCGTCTCCGTTTTCTGCGACTTTTTTAATTATGGTTTTCACGTTTTCCGACAGCGTTTCATCTAGGGTTTGTGTTCTTTTGTTCCAGTTTGCAGGTAACGCTGAGGCTTTCCACATTTTCACTTGGAGTTGGCTGCACATGCGTTTTCCACTTTCCGTTTCACGTCTTCAAGAGCCAGCACTTGCCTTGGTTCGTGCACCACTATGCCTTGGGCGAGCTTGCGGATTCTGGGCAACAGTTCAATTAAGCAGTCTTTCTCTATGACCGTGTTCACGTCGTACCATTCGCCCTTTGCCAGCGGCGCAACCGTCGGGTTCTTCAGCGCAGGCAGTTCTTTAAGAAGCTTCGGCAAGTTCTCTTTTCTCACATTCACAAATATGTGCACTCGTTTTACGCCATCAACTACGCCTTTCAGCAGGCTTAAGATGTCGTGGATTTTTTCTTTCTTTTCTGGCTCAGCTAACGCTTTCTTGTTCGCGATGAGCACGGCTGACGACTGCATCACGGTTTCGATTATTCGCAGGTTGTTCTGTTCCATTGTTGAACCTGTCTCAGTGACGTCAATGATGAAGTCAGAGTTTTCAGGCGGTTTAGCTTCTGTGGCTCCGAAAGACAAGAAGATTTTTGCGCGCGAGTTTTCTCCTTTCCGCCACCAAGGCGTCACCAGCAAGGGCTCAGCGTTACCGAACCGCTTCTGGTAGGCAGGATTGTTTTTCACGTATTCAGCGGCAATGTTCAAGTATTCTGTGGAAACGCGAACGTTTTTTCCTTGGCTCCACAAAGATTCCATGATGCTGGCAACTGACTCTGCGCCCAAGCTTTTAGGCACAGCTACGACCAGTTTTATTTTTCCATATTCTAAGTTCTGGAGGATTTCCACGTCAGCGCCTGTTTCTTTTATCCAGTCTTGGCCTGTGATGCCTACGTCTTGCAGGCCTTCGCTGACGAAGACGGGTATCTCTTGTGGTCTAAGGATTTTCAACTCTATTTTCGGGTCATTTATTGTCGGTCTGTATGTGCGTTCTTGCCCTGAAACTTTGTACCCTGAACGCTGCAGGATTTCGAAGGTTGCTTTGGCTAATGAGCCAGCGGGTATTGCGAATTTTACTTTTTCCATTTTTCATCACCTAACTTTTTCGTTGCTGCAACATCAAGAGCCGTTGCTACATGGGACTTGATGTTTTTGGGGAAAATCTGCGGTTTCATGTTAAGGGGCATGCGTAATATAAAATACGTTTTCGCATTTAAGCGCATATTGGCTTTGCGGTTAATGAACGCAATCGCCTTGTATGAACACGATCCCTCAACTTACACCACTGAACCGCTCTTAACCTCAAGTCTGCCTAATAAACGTATCTTTATCAAGTTTGACTATTACAGTTAAGCATGTCGCTATTCAGAGCATTTTTACAGCACTACTTCTTGTTTACCGCTCTCTGCAACGCAGCAGTAACATTCTGTTTTCCCATAGCAAGTATGTACGGTCCCAGCCGCGGACCCTGTGGGGCACCCATCAAGATTGTGTACAACGTTTTGAAAAAGCGGCTAGGCGACACGCCGCTGGTTTTGGCTGCATTAAAGATGGCACCTTGTATCTCTTCCGCTTCGTCTTCAGTTTCCAAAACTTTAAGCAACCCTGCAATGGCGTTTTTCTCTTCGTTTGAGAGTTCCACCGCGGTTTCTTTTATCTCCTCAAAGTCACGCACCCAATTGAACGCGTACTCGATTCGCCTTGCCAAATCTTCGTCAAGTGGCTGATTCTTCTGCAGATAACCGTAACTCTGGAGCTTCTCAGCTATGAACTCGGTTGCGCATTCTTTCGGCGCCATTTTAGCCAAAAACGTCAACAAGTTATACGGAGCGTGAACGCTCGGCTTAGATGGCGGTTTCATAACCCAGCAGTACTCGTACAAGCCGCGGAGCTTCATAAGTTCCTTCGCGTCTTTTGCTGTTTTCTTGCCGAAATACACGTCCTCCAGAGAATCAAGTTCATTCATGTACGTGGGAACATCTGAAACGTTCAATGTGCGCGTGCCCACGAACCGTTTCAGCATGAGTAGCAGTAGCGATTGGGGTGAACCGTAGCGGAACCAAACCTGCGGGGTGAAAACGTTTCCTGCGGATTTGGAGATTTTCTTTCCGCCTTTATCCAAGAACATCTCATATCGCGCGTGTGACGGTGGCTCGAAGCAGAGGATTTCACGGCAGATTCTATCGTTTATCCACACCGAATCCGCGATGTCTTTGCCGTACGCTTCAAACCGTATATCCAGCGCTTTCCAGCGTGCTGCAAACTCGCTTTTCCAGCTTAGTTTGCCTTCGCCGCGGGCGATGTCAGCTTCGCCTTTGTGCCCGCAACCCGCGATGAGTCTGCCTCTGATTTCTAATCCTTCGCAGCAGTAGAGGACTTTATCCGTTTTGGGCAGGTACTCTAGGGCTTTGGTGGTGTAGATGCGTCCGCATTTTTCGCAGACTGGAAAGAACGGCAGTACTTCAGTGTAGCGTTCTTGTCCCACTTCTTCTTTGACGATTTCGCCGACTTTCTGAGCGTTCAACAGTATCGTCCTAACTTCGTTAAGCAGTAAGCCTTTCTCGTAGGCTTCTTTTGCAGATACGTAATGGTGCTGGATGCCGCATTTATCTAAAGCTTCCAGCAGTAGCGAACTCATGTGTTTACCGTAGCTTTCGTGGCAGCCAAACGGGTCAGGAATGCTGGACACGGGGAACCCTAAGTACTTCTCTAACGTTTTAGGCAGTCCAGCGGGAACCTTCCGCAAGCCGTCTTTGTCGTCGCAGAAGGCAACCAACTCCGAGTTGACGCCCCTATCCTTCAAGGCTAAAGTAACCGCGTACGAACGGGCAGCGTCGCCGAGGCTCCCGATGTGCGGAAACCCAGAAGCGCCCAGACCCATTTCAGTTCGCACCTTGTCCAAGCTGCGACCTAGCTTCCGCTCTCGCGTGATTACTTTCTGCGCCATCATGTCATACCATGTGCCGCGGCCTATTGCCCTCTTGCTCATGTCAAATCTAACTCTGCCACAGCATAAACTCGAATAGAAATAAAAACATTACAGAAACATCAAATAAAAAAGAAGGGAATTATAGTTTGGCTCCGCAGTTCGGACAGAACTTGGCTCCTGCCTGAACTTCCGCTTCGCACTTCGGGCACTTAGTTGTAGCCTGCAATGGGGTTCCACAGTTTGAACAGAACTTTGCGCCTGCCGCGTTCTCTGTGCCACATTTCGGGCACTTGACGCCGCCATTCTGTTGCTTCAGTGGTGCACCGCAACTACCGCAGAACTTCGATGTCTGTGGATTCTGGGTTCCGCATTTAGGACACAGCACCATAACCTGCGTTGCGCCTTGGCTTGCGGGTTGCTGTAGCACTTGTGGTAGTATAACAGCGCCTGTGCCTATTGCTCCTCCTGAACTCTTGGACAAGCTTTCGGAAGATTTCTGCACGGTTTCCATTCTGAGAACGTCTGATGCGCCCACGCCAGTTCTTATGTAGAATAGTCTGTCGCGCCACTCTGGAGTTGTGTCGATTCCTTCGAACTTGACGTCTATCAGTTCCAGCCCAATCCGTGAGAAAGCATCAAAAAGCACGTTCTTCGAAAGCAAACTCGTCTCGTCAAGCTTACCGAAGACATCTGCCAGCGAGTATTGGCTTAAGGTGTCAATGAGCCGCTCGTTGAAGTAGCCTCGTAGGAAGTTTTGCAGCCCGTCAGTTGTGAACGCGCCTTGTCCGCCTACCACTTCATTGACGAAGAGATTCGCCTCTTCAACTCTGAACCAGAAGCCTCCAAAGAACTTCAAAGGAGCAAGTTCCTTTGTTTGTCCTTGCGCGCCGAATTTTCCTTGGAACTGCTTCAGCGAAACAAAAAAGATCGTTGCTGTAAATGGATTTTTGTCGAATCCTGTAAGCTTTGAGAAGATTTTTGTCAGTAAGGGTAAATTCGCTGTTGTCAACGCATGGCGTCCTGCTCTGAACACGTCGTAAGCTTTTCCGTCTCTGAAGAACACTGCTGCTTCGTATTCGTGAACGATTAGGTTGTCGCCCCACGCTATTTCTTCATTAGGGTATTTCCAAACTATGTCGCCTTCTTTAGCTCCGGCCCACTCAATAACTTTCGGCATTTTTACGCTTCACCTCCCAGTCCTCGGAAAAGGCTTGACCTTTCGTCAACTAGCCTATCTAACTCTTCAATCTTAGTTATCACAGTATCAATTGCGGTTCTCCACTCGTCTGTTCCCGGTTCAATGCTGTTAGCTTTTTCCACGTCTGCTTTTACTGTTTCTGCTTTTTCTATTAGGCTTACGTCGTGCTGGATAACGCCGTCGAGTTTGTCCTCTTTGACTTTGACCGCGTCGAACATGCCCGCGTACCCTGCGACTGCACGGTCTATGCGCTGCGTAACCCTGTCAAGCCTAGAGTTTACTGTATCAAATCGGTAAGCGTCATCGCCTGAAAGCTTCTGAACGGCAGATGGACTAGTAAAGGTTCTTCTGAAAGCAGTTTTTGCGGCTTTAAGTCTGTTCACGACGTCCATTCTGACTAAGCGGTCGCTTTCTCTTCTCAGCTCTTTTTCTTTGTAGCCTTTGTATCCTGGGATGTAGCCCATGATTTTTTCAAGAAGCCCGCGTTCTCCGCGCACTTTTTCTAAATAGTCTTTTCCACTCATTTTTTACTCCTCTGGTATGCAACAATACCTGTGATGGCTATGACGATTGCCAGAACGCCCAATATGACGAAGGGGTTCACCAAGTCATAGCATGCGGATATAAGGGCGACGGCAACCATTACCCCGCCCCAAACCACGTAGTACGTAGAATCCTTCTGCGCTATGAGCGCGTAGGCTAACGTGTAGACTCCAAGCGGACCAAA
>CAZWDU010000012.1:0-59141 GCA_964632845.1 uncultured Candidatus Bathyarchaeia archaeon
TGGCTTTCAAGGAAAGAAGCTAGGTGAAACTGCCGCAGCATGGGAAAGCATGCTCGGCAGTGCTCACTCATGAACCTGATATCTCTCCTATTATTAGCGATAGGGTTAGTGTTGCTTGGCGGGTCAAGCGGATTAGTCGTATTCAACTTGGTTGCGATAACCGAGAAACGGAGGCTGAAAAAATCAGTGATTAGCTTTATTCTAGTTGCCTTCTCAACATCGCTTCCCGAGTTTTTTGTTGCCATGAATTCGATAGCCGTAGGAAACATTGCTGTTTCGCTTGGAGACATTCTTGGTGCTAGCGTAGCAAACATTGGCCTTATCCTCGGTGTGTGCTTTGTAATTTTCAATCTGAAAAACTCTGGAAAGAACAAGTTAGCAATAGAGGAAAAGGACATGAAATCGCTCACAAACGGATTGATCCTTCTCTCAGGAACACTTCTTGTGCTTCTCTATCTTCAATATCTAAGCACATATATCGGCATTATGTTGCTATGCGTGTTCTTCGTCTACTCCCTCAAATTATTCAGGAAACGAAAAGAAAAAGGAGATGAAAACAATGTGACTCCAAATGGAAGCATCAGAAAGGAACTAGTGCTTGTTGCCGCCGGGATGGCAGGCATCATTATTGGTGCGAGATTTGTTGTTACATCGGCGATAGATATCGCAATCTACTTTGGAGTGCCTGCCACCATAATTGGCGCGACTCTGGTTGCCTTCGGGACAACCTTGCCTGAACTCACTGTTAACCTAAGAGCGGCAATCGCGGGTCATTTAGACATTGCCATAGGCGACGCTGTCGGGAGTTGTTTCTTGAATTGCACGCTCATCTTGGGACTGCTGTTGACTTTCACGCCACTCGATTTCATAGTTAACGTCATCGTGCTTTCCGACCTATTATTGTTCAGCGTGATCTCAAACCTTATTCTATGGTACTTCCTCGATAATAGAAAGACAGGATACCGAGAGGGTGCAATTCTACTCTTGCTTTACGTGATCAACCTGTTGAGCATTCTTGGAATCATAGTCGTGCGAGTTCCATGACTGCCCATCGCGCGCTACCCAGTCCACAATCACATCTTTAAATTCATCGCGAGAACACATCTGATCCCAGACACTGTACGCGCGCGGCTATAGGCCAAGTAAAGCCTAAAGGTAAGATATTTATTCGATGAGGTTTTTCATGGTGGAAGGTTGTTATCGCATATGAATAGGAGTTTGATGCGACATTCTATCTAAAATAAAGTATCCTAAACTGTTATTGCTTATTTTGAGTTTCGTGATAGCGTACATCCTCTTTGCCGACAGGTCATTCGCTCCTCTTCACGATACTCTGGTTTTCTTGGGGTATTTCGGAACTTTTCTGGCAGGTTTCCTTTATGCCTATGCTTTTACCGCGGCGCCAGCCGCTGCAATATTACTGATACTTGCTAAGGAACAGAATCTTATTTTTGCAGGATTTATCGCTGGCGTTGGCGCTTTGTTGAGCGATCTGGTTATCTTTCATTTTATAAGACATGGTTTCAGCGATGAGGTGCAAAAACTCTCAAAAGAAAAAATTGTTCAATATGCCCGAAAAAAAGTGCCTGACTCTATTCGAAAATATCTGTTCGCGTCCTTAGCCGGCTTTCTCATTGCTTCTCCTCTTCCCACCGAAATTGGCGTCACATTGATGGCTTCGATAAAAAACATATCGACAAGAAAATTTTCCATTATAGCATACTCCTTACATACGGGCGCAATCTTCATAATCCTTCTAATCGGCACTATCATTTAGTGTCATGTGTGCCTGGTAATAAGGCAATATTAATTTAGCCATTTTTGCAAACCATTGATGGCAAAATGACGAGACTCCAAGACCAAACATATCGCACGAGATTAACAGACAAAACAGTTAAAATACTCTTGCTTTAAAGTATTAGGTGGTGATTTTGTCGATGCCTTGTATTAGGGATTTGGCTTTCTCTACGGTCGATGGAATTATTGCAACTGATTATCCTAATGTCTCGCGTTCTGAGGTCGTTTCAAAAACCATCTCGCTTCTTTATTCATCCGAAAGCTATGAAGCATTAGTGAGTAATGCCGAGTTCGCAGGAATAGTCACGGTGCGTGACCTCTTAAAGGTAATGAACCCTGAAAGAACCTCAGTATCTAAAGTTATGTTTAAGCCCCAACCCATACAGGTTGGTACTCCAATTTATGATGTCGCATTAGCCTTAGTGAATAATCGAATTAGGATAATTCCCGTAAAGGATAGCGCAACTGTAATAGGAGTAGCGCGGCAAACAACAATTCTTAAGAAAATGTCGTGTTCCCCAGATTTAGGTGAATTCTTCGCAGAAGATTTGATTATTAGAAATCCAGTTACCGTTGATTTGAACTCTTCGGGGGGAGTTGTAAGGAATGTTATGCTAAAGAGGGGGATCAGCCATGTTCCTGTCGTTGACAAAGACGGTAGTTTGAGAGGAATTGTTACTGCGAAGGATTTAGTGTGGACCTTCTTTAAGCCACTTGAAAGTGTAACAGTCGGGGAAAGAAAAGGAGAGAAGGCAGGAAAACTGAGAATTAGCGTAAAGGGCATTGTTGATAAACATCCACTTCATGTTACTGCAAAAACTCCAATACTGACTGTGATAAGAGAAATGGTTTCGCTCAAGAAGGGTTATTGCTTAGTTGTTGAAAAGCATAAGCCAATTGGTATCTTAACGCCGCGCGATATAATAAAGCTTTTAGCTGATTTCAAACCGCGAATTCAGATTCCTCTGTACGTTTTTGGTTTTGAAAATGAAGATGAGGTGCAGATGGAGCTAGCTAAGAGAAAGGTCGAGCGAGTTGCTGGTCGAGGGCTTAAAATGCATCCTGATTTATTGGAGGTTGTTGTGCATGGAAAAGCACGCTTGTCGGAGGGTAACAAAAGAAGATACACGGTCAAAGCTAGAGCTGTTACGACAAAAGAGACGTTGGCAGTTGGTGCTGCAAGTTGGTCACTTCTTGATGTCTTTGATAAAATCTCTGGCAAGTTAGATAAGCGTTTAAAGCAAATTAAAACTAGAGGTAAAAACACGACTGCGAATAAGCGTATAAAGCGATAAGTGAGCGCAAATAGTCTTTAGTTAATTTCAAACAACGCCATGCCGCTCTTTTTTATGTGTTGTAAGCTCTAAACGAGTTTCAAATTTGCGATTACAGAAGCTGCATTTAAACCGTTTTTCCTTTTTTGAGGGTTTGTTTCTTCTCTTTTAGCCTACTCAAAAAGTCCACCGCAATATATAGAATGCCTTGTTCTTTTAAGCTTTTATGATTTTTCTACAACGTGCAAATTTATAGAAATTTGCTATTGCTTTATAGCTAAAACGCGCTTTTGAGAGAATTGTAATGTCAATTCTCCTCGCACAATAAAAAGAATAAATGAGCTGGAGAGTAAACTGCGCGAGCTTTCCGGTAACAAGAAGTGTTCATTCATCTTGACAGCGATATGCTGAAGTTGATTAGACTGCAACTTAGAATCTCAAGGAAACGATACTTAAAAAACAAGCGCGTCTACAAGTACGAACGTGCATCGCTTGGCATCTGAAAAGGTGGCGTTTTCTGCGTTGTGCAGCAGTCTTCGTTTGGTTCTGAATAGGGAGGCATCTCAAAGGATTGACAGCCACGAAAAAGCTGTATCATCAACCTATTTCAATACATAATTTTGGGACAAAGCGGCGCGCTATAAAAATCTCCAAAGTTTTCGAGATTTGAGTTTTTCTGCTACCCCTTGATTAGCCTTCTCTAATTGCCTAATAATTACAGCTTTTATGATTCGTGTGGAAACAGGAGGGTCCAATTTGGATATTCTATCTTCCACCTGCCGAGCGATTTCAACTGCCAAATCTTCTTGAACCCCTGCTTTCTTCAGTGAACTGACAATTTTTTTATTATCAAAAGGTTCAATCAAACCAGACCTATGTTCTACGCTTATCAAATGAGGTATCTGTATCTTGGAAGGCAAAGCTAGTACCAATGATGCTTTGCTACCGCTGATTTTGGAAAGCAAACTCCTATCGGCAACAACAGTAATCACTCTCTGATCTCTATCCACTCCCTTAACCTCAATGCTTTCAATAACTTCCATTTTCAAAGTTAATTTCTACAAAATCCCCAGAATGCAAATTGGACGGTATTATTCTGCATTCTATTGGCACAGCAAAAAACCCATTAGGTATAATGTCGCTTAGCCCCTGTTCCTTAGCTGCTATTGCCAAGTGAAGGACTATCCCCTCTTGATCTAACTCAAGATTTACCTCACCAATGCCCCAATCCGTGATCAGACGCTTCGTAACTCGATTGCTGAGTTCTTCAATCGGTAGATTAACAGAGAAAATAAACTCTCGATCCGCCAATTCGGCCTTAAGAGAGTCGGAAACTTGCGGCTTGCCAGTCATATTACGAATTAAATGAGCATCAGGCAACTTGACAAGAGTATACGGTTTTCCAGACCTGATGCTTCCAAGGAAACCTATGCTTTTCTTCGGGATCTTCTTAGCTATCTTATCACCGTTATTAATACCCCATACAACAAAAACCATGACAGTTAAAATATGTAAAACTCCACCAAAACTGGGTTGCTCAAAAATATCCAGCAATCCTCCTGTGAAACCCCATAATCCTAATCCAAAAGCAAGTCCGAGAATCACAGGAAACTTCTCATTTGTTAAATACCTATAAAAAACTGCCAACATCAAAACTGCAAAAAAAGCCATAATCCCAGACATCAGACCCCTAGCAAGTCCATGAAATAAATCCATGAGCAATTCAATCATAGCCATCTACCAAACTATTATTCCACAGTACAGAATAAGAATTTAGCCTTTTTCTCCTTCCTTCCCACTCGATAGCGCGTGCTGTTATAGAATTTCATCTTTTGAGCTATCCTCTATCTCCATCCGAATAAGCGTTGTCAAATCTTCCTTGAAGCGTCACAACATAGCCCACGCCTAACTCTGCTATTGGCTGCTCAATATGCTTTTTTGAAAATCTTGTCTATACGTACTCTTTCAGGCGATAATTCAGAAACATCAATTGACTCTCGAGAAAGCCGCACCAAAATTCCCCCGTAATCGGGTTTTTCGCACTCTTTCAATACCTAAAGCACACGCCTAAGAGAACAAACACCAACATCGCGACACAAGCATTCACTTTTACTTACCTCTCCCCTGCCTTGCAGAGTAGTTAGTTCGCTTTTCTTTTAAGCAATCTGAACCATACGTTTGCGCCCCAAAGTGAACGCCTATGAAAAAGAAAACAGCAATCTCAGCCACAGAAGACGACCTCTTAGTAGATTTGACTTTTCATAATGTTCCCGCCTCTTTGCTTGCGGAATTTGCTGAGAAAATTGTGCATCCCTACTACAATGGCAACTTGAATGCTGCAGTTCAAGATCTGATCCATAAAGCCCTCACAGAACAAGACTTCGTTCTATCCCACATAACCCATATCAGAAGCGGACACAACGACCTTCAAGAATCAGGAGAAGTGAGCATAAATGGTTAAGTTAAAACTCAAAATCATAAAGACCAAAAACCCAGACGAAGTGGAACACGCAAAGAAATACGGGCAAATAGTCCGCACACGAGGCGGCAGTTGCGAACTGCTTTTCCCAACAAAGCTAAACGAGAAGCTTAAGCCCTATCTGGGCAAAGACTTCAACATTGACGTAGTGAAAGAAGGCGAAACCCTCAGAGTTATTCTTACACATAACAGAAGCCCCAAAACCACACGCAGTGCCCACTCAAGCGTCCCATGCAAGCCCAACGACAAAGGAATAGGATTCACAAGAGCATGAGAAAGAGCGATTTCTGCCATGGTAAAGATTCAACGCCGAAAATGCAAAAAACCCTACCTTGGCGGCAAGCGTGTCTACATATATGAACGCGACCTCCTAGAGGTCCCAAGCAGGCTTCGCCAAACAATCACTCCCTTCTTTGACGAGGACTTCAGAGTAGACGCAATATCACAAGGTGATTGCCTAACGATTATTTACACAGCTCGCAAAACAAACGCAGCCAACACTCCCGACTAAACGATTTAGACTATAGCGCCCCCGCAAAACCGCTTCTCAGCTTGGCTTTTGATTTTCCGCAGGCGAAAATGCTATGGGAAAAACGTTTCGGCACGCCGAAAACACCCCTGCAAAACGCGCTAAAAATTAACGCAAAAACTCCTGCTACCCCCAATTTTTTACATGAACATATCAATTGTGTAAACGTGGGCTTCACTAATAATTTTTGCCCAAAGCACTTCCGCATGCCGAAAGATTTTGCCTCGAGTCAAAATAGCTATAACAGCATGGTTAATGTGATAAGCTAGTTCCAGCGCCTTTTTACTTCCTTCCAAAACTAGAGGGGGAGTAGAAAACTGGCGCGGAAGAAAAGCAAGGGCACAAGGCTTAAGGTTTTCAGTGGCAGAGAAGCCCGCCTAAACCGCGTCATACTCAAAACTCTCGACAAGAAAGGCGCTCTAATCCCGTATGAAGTGTGGCTTCAGGTTAAAAGAATCAAAGGCTTCAGACACACCAAGCATAAGACCATTTGCAGACGCATGCATGCACTAGAAACCCAACGCTGGATAATGCAGAAAGGAACCAGACCTACCAAACCACGCGGCTCCTCCACAGTATACGAGTTGACACTCAGGGGAAAGGCAGCGCTCAAACTAGACGAAATAAACATGGATACTTTCCTTCAAACCGCCAAAGACAAGCAACTGCTCATGCTTTTAGCTGCGCTGTCATAGCTTTAATAAGTCCCATCTTTGATATGTCCGTTTTCAGATTAATGTCTTTGCGGGCACCTTCAAAGACATGATGTCTTTGCGGCGACAGATACTTTTTATTCTCAGCCTGCAAGACCTTCAAGGTGAAAACGTTTGGTCAATATTGTTGAAGATTGGGACGTGATCGAGGAATACGCTGGAGAAAAACTTGGTTTCTACCAGCTTCTTGCCAGCGACGGAATGTTCGAGATCCGCGTACAAACCGGAAGGGTCGGCTTCAAGCGCGAGTTTGAGAGAGCTGATGACCCGCTTCTGAACAAAATCTTGGACTTCTGCAGAAAACACAGGTACATCAGAGTCAGCCAGAAACTCCGCGACGAAGAATTCTTCAGGTAAACCAGAACCAGTGTTGCCAGATGCCGTCTTCCGCTTCTCTGGGTTCTGCCGTTTACGTCCGCTACAAAGACCATGTTCTTTTCAAGAACGTTAAGCAGCCCGTAGCGGATGCAGTGGAACGCGAAACCATCGGCTGGCTCGCAAAGCAAACCGATGAGATAATGCTGATCGAACACGACAGGACAATTCCGAACGCTCAAATTTCCAGCGGTCAGGGCAGCGGCTTAATCATCCTGAAAAGCTGCATAATCGAAATCCATGAGCTACCACTACAAAAAACTTCAGACTGCCACTTAAATTCCTCCGAGGCTATAGTTAAAGGCGAGTACGCGCTTCAGCCAAAGAAGCGAAAAACTCAAAACGGAACGGGAAAACAGCATTGCAGACCGTAACCTTCACCGAAAGCTCCCAAGGCTACAAACTCCGCTCTCCGCTAACGCTCTCGCTTCCAGAAGCAGAAAACGCTGCTGACCGAAAGCTTCAGCAATACATCATAGACACGTTGCTAGGCAGAATGCCCTCGTTGCTCGTCTTAGCCTTCGAGAACGCTTCAACCATAAACCTCGCCAAGCACCTCTTACGCCATAGGACAGGCAGCACATGCACGCTCTACCAGTACATGTACGGCATCTACCGCTACTGCAAATGGATAAACGCCACCCCAGACCAGATCATCCGAGCGTGCCAAGACGAAGACGGTGACCCCAAACCCAAAGCTCTGGCGCAAACCAGCCGCTTACTCGACGATTTCATAGCTAACTTGCAAGCTGAAAACTTGGCGCCAGGAAGCGTAAGCAATTTCGTCAAAGCAGTCAAAGCCTTATTCCGCTGCAACGGCTTAAAACTCGAACTCAACTACAGCCTGCCCAAGCGTACGATGTACCGAGACCGAGCACCCACACCAGAAGAACTCGCTACGCTAATTGACATGGCGGACATACGCCTAAAAGTCATCATCAGCATGCTCGCACTCGGCGGATTCCGCAACGGCACCCTCACCAAACTCCAATACCGCCACGTCAAACGCGACCTAGAAAAAGGCGTAACGCCAATCCACATCCATGTCGAAGCGGACATCACCAAAGGCAAATACCACGACTACGACACCTTCGTAAGCCAAGAAGCAGCCGACTACCTCAGGCTTTACCTGCAAGCCAGACGCCAAGGCACCGAAAAGATCCCGCCAGAAACCATCCAGGATGATTCGCCTTTGATTCGCAACTTGGAATGCAGAGAGCCAGTGCCCATAACCACGCAAAGCGTCCACAAAATCGTACATGACCTATATGTTAAAGCTGGAATGCTACCGCCTAAGCCAGTCGGAAGATGCTACGAGTTACGCGTCCACAGCATACGCAAATTCTTCAGAACCCAACTCGCCGCGCTCGGCGTTCAAACAGACTACATCGAATACATGATGGGACACACCATAAGCACCTACCATGACATCCAGATGAAAGGCATCGAGTACCTTCGAGGCATCTACGCGGCATCCGGGCTAAGCATCAAGCCGAAGACACGAGTAAGCAAGATCGATGCGCTCAAAGAGATCATACGCGCTTGGGGTTTGAACCCAGAAGAAATCCTAACACGAGACGCCTTAGCTAAGGGGAACGCAACAGTTATAGGACGCCAGCAACTAGAGGAGCAACAGCTTCACCAGCTCAGCATAGCCTTAAAGCAGCAGTTGCTTAAAGAGATGCGAGAGGAGCAAAATGCAGGAAGAGCAACTCAATAAAAAGTATGAATTATACTCCAGAGGAAAGTTTCTTCCGAGCACTAGAGAATTGGCATGCTAAAACAAAAAGTGAAAGGTAAAAGAACTCGGCTTACTCTCTGCTTGAAAGCACGGCAATGTAGTCTGCAGTGTCCGCGCACATGTCCGCAGCGTGCTCAATGAACTCAATTAAATCGTCAAAGATGACCATGGCTCCGCAGTTGATTTCTGTGCCGTATTTGACGAATAAGGATTTTGCCTTAAGGTACTCTGAATCCAAATCGTGCTCAATGTCTTCAACTTTTTTGGCTTCTTCTATCGCTTCAAGGGGATTAGTTGAAATTTTTTCGATGCTGCCGCGCAGGGTTTGAGCGGTTTCCACAAGCTTTGAAGTCATGAACACGGTCTTCTTGCAAAGCTCATCAGGAATCTCTGTTTCCCCAAGCATCTCCAAGCATCTTGCTGCGTCTTTAGTGTGATCTGCCAAAGTATCCAACCTCTTCACAAGATGCAACAAGTCTTCACGGTAATCCGCCACCAAAGCCGCACCTTTAGACAACTCCTTAAAAACGTCTGTGCGCA
The DNA here is from genome assembly GCA_964632845.1 of uncultured Candidatus Bathyarchaeia archaeon. Classification (GTDB taxonomy): domain Archaea; phylum Thermoproteota; class Bathyarchaeia; order Bathyarchaeales; family Bathycorpusculaceae; genus JAOZHU01. The sequence goes on from CAZWDU010000012.1 coordinate 9,449, forward strand.
ACTTGTCTACTTCTTCCTCAGCCTTGTACAAGTTTTCAATGTAATTTTGGGCTTCCTTGTACCTCTTCTCCGAAAAGCTTTTCGTAGCTTTATGAAGCCAGGTAACCGTGTCAAAAGCTTTCGTTATCTGTTCATGGGCTAATTCTAACCCTTTTGTTCTACGTCGTTTTTCAAACCAATCGTAGCTTCTTCTCTCCATAGGTCACATCTCCATCAATATCACTATTTGGAGATTCTGAATATAACCCTTCTCTTGGCAATATTGCCAAAAATTCTCCTCCAAACACTGCAGTCCCATCACGCCAGACAACCATCAATGGCTAAAAACCAGTCTACAGAATCCAAGCTGGTCATTTGCGTCTGCTTTTTCTTTCCTTTTTTCGCCTTTATCATGCCAAACACCATAACTAACAACGAGAGAACACTTAGAACACGCTGGCTATACATGCGCAAAATACCACAACTCAGCGGGTTTCGCGTTCTGCGTCTTTGTCTTCGTTGACTTTGTTCGTTGCATTTGCTCTCTCCAAATAGAACGTGAAGAGCCTAGCTTATTTGAAATCTCCAAATAGTATATAGATTGCACTTTAGTCTATAGTGAACTTCTGCCTCACCAAATTAACTCTCCAAAACAACTTTTGCCAACCGAACCTTATCCTCCAAAGACCGCATGATAGTATTCGCCACCCTCACTTCAACCCCAAGCTCCTCTATGCGCTCCTTCTCTGACAAATCAGCAACATCAAGAACAAACGCGTCAAGAAAATCCGCGTAAAGCGCAGCCACAGAATAAGCAGAAACCTCAAGCCCCAAACCCCGCAAAAGTTTATCCGCAGGACCCTTAATCGGAGCACCAGCAACTATCGGACTTACAGCCACCTTCCGCGCATCAGTCCGCTTCAAAGCATCCCTAATACCCTTCACCCCAAGAAGCGCACCTATGCTGACTACCGGATTACTGGGACAAACTACCACCCGCTCCGCATCCACAATAGCATCTATCACACCCGCAGCTGGCTCTGCGTTATCAACGCCGAAGAACTCAACACCGAACACCTCGTCTCTTGCACACCTCTTAACCAAGTACTCTTGAAAATGAATCGAACCATCCCTCGTTACAATCCGCGTCTCAAACCTGTCATCAGTCATAGGCAAAATATTCATTCCAAGTCCTAACGCCCGCGTAACTTCACTTGTAACCTCCGACAACTTGTACCCTCTCTTCAACAAATCAGTCCTAAAAAGATGAGTCGCCAAATCTCTGTCGCCAAGAGCAAACCAAACATCCTGCCCAAACCGCGCAAGCGCTTCTGTGCACTGAAAAGTGTCGCCTTTGATTCCCCAGCCCTTCTCTTCATCAACTATACCTGCCAACGTGTAGGCAACTATGTCAAGGTCTGGAGACACATGCAAATCAAACAGTTCAATGTCATCACCAGTGTTCACGATTATCGACAGATTTTTCGCGTTAACAAGCTTCACAAGCCCCGTGAGAAAACGCGCTGCACCTACGCCACCAGCCAAAGCAGTAATCATAATTTTTCACGCTGAAACCTACGCTATGGCGGTTTATGCTCTTTTTCTGAAACCCAATACTCAGCCGCAGAACCCTTCTGGGTGACAACCCGTTCTTTTTTGAATATTGGGGCTTCGCTTTTGTAGCGTTCCACGGCTTCTTGTAGAATGGGAAACACGTCGGTTCTGTGTGAGCCGGCAACTGAAACGTACACTAAGTCTTCGCCGATATCGAATTCGCCGAGTAAATGGTGGATTTGAACGTCAACTATGCCTGGTTTCTGGGATAAATCAGCGCAGATTTTTGCTAGAACTTCGTTGGCTTTTTCCTCGTACGCTTCCAATGTAAGCTTCTGCACTTTTTCACCTTCTAAGGTTTCGCCGCGAGCTACGCCGATGAAAAGAGCTATTGCGCCAGCTTTCTCAAAATTACTGTTTTTCCTGATGTTGCTAAGTACATCTAAAATTGAGAGGGTTCCTTTTTCATGAACGCCAACATGTCCAGTCAAACATGTCACTTCCTTATGGTTTATTGGAGAAACCTGCATTTTAAGCTGTTTCGCATCAGCAAACGCAAATAGGAAAAGGTTAAAAATAGACTTCTATTGCGTCAAGCTTGCGTGGCTTCTTGCGCGATTACCTGAGATGGTTGCGCGACCAGCTTGGATTTCCTGATGCCCACATGCCTGAGCGGTGCCACTTGTTTGGCTTCGTTGTAAATGTCGGAAGCTATTTTTCCGAGAACCATCTCTTGAACGAATTGGTCTAAGGTCAGTGCAGCAGCTTTTTCGCTGATGGTTTTAGCCATCATACTGCGGATGATTTTCTCTTGAGAAGTTCTAATTCTTGAAAGCGTAAGAGCTGAAACGGACACGCGCAGTTTATAACCTTCTTTTGTGGTTAAATTGAAAAGGCCGTCAACTTTGGTTGTTCTTCGCCTAACTAAACTCCGCAGATAATCACGCGAGTACTCGTGACCTTTGAACAACGTGTGTGCGGTTTTGCCTTCCATTTTGTTGATTTGGAAGAACATTTTTAGGTATTGGTGGGAGAAGTCGCCTGTGATGTCGTAGAGTGTGGCTTCTACGATTCTTCCCATGAGTTGTTCCTGTTCTTCTGCGGGTACTGTGCCTAGTTCGACGTTTCCGAAGAATGGCGGTGCCACTACCATGTACCATGCTTTTCCTCGCCATTTATCGCGTATGTGTTTCGCTTTTGAAGACAAGTTTATCCTCCGAACGTACCTTGGTGATTCGCAAGGCTGTATTAAAAGGTTTACCGTTTTAAGGTTATCTTCTCGATATCGTTCATGTGTTTTCTTAGGGCTTTTGGGATCGTTATTGAGCCGTCTTTTTGTTGGTAGTTTTCTAGGATGGCGACTATGGTTCTGCCTGTGGCTATGGCTGTCGAATTTAAAGTGTGTACGAAGCCTTTTGTAGGTGCCCCTTCTTTTTCTCTGTAGCGTATGTTTAAGCGTCTGGCCTGATAATCGGTGCAGTTGCTGCAGGAGACGATTTCTCGATATGCGTTTTGTGCGGGCATCCACGCTTCTATATCATATTTTTTGGCTGCTACGGTTCCGATGTCGCCTGTGCACACGTTGACTACGCGGTAGGGTAAGCCAAGTTTTTGAATGAGTTCTTCGGCGTTTTGGATGAGTTCTTCGTGTAGTTGCCATGATTGTTCGGGTGCGCAGAAGATGAATTGTTCTATTTTGTTGAATTGGTGGGTTCGGAATATTCCGCGTGTGTCTTTGCCGTGTACGCCTGCTTCTTTTCTGAAGCATGTGCTTACTCCTGCGAGTTTGAGCGGTAAGTCTTCTTGTTTTAGTACTTCGTCTTTGTACATTGCTGCCATTGGATGTTCTGAGGTTGCGATTAGGTAGAGGTCTTCGTTTTCGATCTTGTAAAGCACATCTTCGAAGTCGCTTAGTGCTGTGACGCCTTCGTAAGCGTCTTTGCGCATTAGATAGGGTGGTTCCACGGGGGTGTAGCCTTTTTTCGCCATTTCGCCTAGCGCGAAGCTGATTAATGCTATGTCTAGGAGTGCGGCTTCGTTTTTCAGGTAGAAGAATCTGGAGCCTGAGATTTTTCCTGCTCTCTCGATGTCCATGATGCCCAAGTTTAGGCTTAGGTCAATATGGTTTTTTATTGGAAAGTCGAATTTGGGGATTGTACCCCACGTTTTTACTTGGACGTTGGCGTTTTCATCTATGCCAACTGGCACGGTTTCATGCAGTAAATTGGGCAGTCGCATGAGGTGGTTACGGGTTTTCTCTTCATCTGTGACTACTTGTTTTTCTATACCTGTAATTTCGGCATCGATTTGTTTTGCTTTTTCCACTTGGCTGCTGGCGTCTTTTCCGTTTTTTTTCAACGTAGCGATTTCGATGGTTACTAGTTTTCTTTCGTGGCGGAGGTCGTTTAGTTTCGTTAAGTTTTGTCGCCATGTTTTGTCGATGTCTATTAACGCGTTGAGCATGTTAATGTTTTCTGGGTTTCCTCTTTTGGCTAGGTTATTCTTTACGAGTTCCGGTTTTTCGCGGATAAGTTTGATGTCTAACATTTTTCTCACGGAGCCAACAAGTGTAGTTGTAGATTTGCTTGATTATTTAAACTTGCGATTAATGATTCAACGTTTGTTTTTCAGGACTGCTTGTCTCTAGCGTGTTCTATGTATTCTCTGCCGATCATGTTGGCAGATAATCTGTTAGAAAGTATATGTTCTGTTATTTTGTCGTTTTTTGGACTGGGATAACTAGTGTGTGGAAAAGTCTATAGCCCCTCTTTATATAGGCGGTGCTGTGAAGTTGGCTTTAGCAAGCTCTGAGTGGGCATGTTGGAATCAAGCTTGGCGGTTTGGAGTCGAAGTTAGCAGCAAGCTAAGCTAAATATATTTGGCTAATTACTAACATTTGCAGGTACAATTGATGAAAGTGCTTCTTGTAAATCCGCCGCAGATTTTTTATCCTGGTTCAGATGCGCCAGCAGGTAATCTTCCTTTAGGCTTGATGTACATAGCTGCGGTTCTTGACAAGGCAGGGTACAAAGTGGAGATTTTGGATGCGTTCATGACAGAGGCTGTCTTCCTGAAAGTTAAGGATACGCTAGAAGTGGGTATGCCGTACAGGCGAATAAGGGAGGAAATACAGAGGCGAAAACCCGACATTGTGGGCATAGCAAACCCCTTCACTTGCCAGATAGATAACGCCGTCAAAGTCGCAGACATCGTTAAAGAGGTAGACCCAGCTATTTTGACGGTTGTAGGCGGACCACACGTCACTGTAGTGCCCGCAGAATTCTTGCAAGAAGCAAAAAACGTGGATATCGCGGTGATTGGCGAAGGCGAATACACGATGCTGGATATAGTCAGCGTCGTTGAGGGGGGCAAAAACATAAGTGATGTTCAGGGAATTGCCTACCACAAGAATAACACGGTAGCGCTGAATCCGCCGAGACCGCTCATTAAAAACTTGGATGAGTTGCCGTATCCTGCTTATCATTTAGTGGACATGGAGCAGTATCTTGCTCCTAAGAACATAGAATATCGCAGTTTCAAGGACAGGTCAATCTCAATGGTGACCAGCAGGGGCTGCCCGTTTAATTGCTGTTTCTGCTCGGTTCACCTGCACATGGGCAAGATGTTCAGGGCGCACTCTGCAGACTACGTGGTAAACCACATCGAGTACGTGATAAACAAATATCGAGTTAAAACCATATTCTTCGAAGACGACAATTTGACTTTTGACTTAAAACGGTTCGAAACCATCTGCGATAAAATAATTGCTAAAGGCATAAAATTTGCTTGGGAAACACCAAACGGCATAAGGGCAGATTATTTAACGCTTAATCTCCTGAAGAAAATGAAAAAGTCAGGATGCCGAAGCGTCTTCTTCGGTATTGAATCTGGCGACCAGTACGTTTTAGACAATATCATCGGCAAAAGCCTCAAACTAAAAGAAGTAGTTGAAGTTGCCAAAATGTGTAAGGATATAGGGCTGAAAACAGGGGCGTTTTACATTATCGGGTTTCCAGGTGAAAAGAAAGAAAACATGTTGCGGACTGTGGAACTTGCCCTCAGGCTTAAGAAGGATTTTGATGTGGGCATGCACCTGTTTTTTGCAACGCCGTCATATGGCACTAGACTTTACGAGGAATGCAAACGGAAGGGGTATATCAAGGGAGATTTGACGCCGCGTGCTTTCGCCGAAGTGCGGCAATCGCGAGGGCTGCCGCTGATAGAAACTGAAGATTTCATGTCAAGTGAAGTTAAAGAAATCGCTGTGATGGCAAATAGAGAATACAAAAAGTTGTCCTTAATTAATCATATTAAGAACCCGGTGAACGTGTTCAAAACGGCGTTGAATCACCCAAAAATCATCGTGAAATACCTCAAGAGCTTGAAGTCTACGTAAGTGTTACTGCGCGTTTTCGTTCTTTAATGAAAGTTATCGTTGCAACAGCCACAGCTAACAGTAAGGTCAAGCAAATGCAGGGCGCTAACAGTCCAAGTTCATCTGCTGCCAGAGACTGGTCAGCGTCAATAGGCGACGCTGACTGGTCAAGAGTTACAGCTTTCAAATTTTTGAAAACCACAACTGCATCGGGGTCATATCCCATCAGAACCCCAGATTCATTGACGCCTAAAACACTATCTGCAGTCAAATTTTGTAAAAGAGTGCCGTTCGCGTCATATAACTCGGCGGTTGTTTCATCCTCAGATATTTTTGCTGCGACCTTATACCATGCATTGTCTCTTGTGCTTATGGAAGCATTAATGAATGTGTTGTTGTTTCCACCAAGTTGCGTTGTTAACCGCGTTTCATCATCACCACGCAACACTCTAACGCTCGCGGTGTAATTACTGTCGCCATGATTTTGCAGGATGAAACCAAACCAAGTATTTGGTGGCGGTTCTCTTTGCACCGTTATCACTTGTTCGGGTACCCGTATCACCGTGTATAGCCTGCTTCCCGGCAGTCTTGCAATTTGCGTGTAAGCTGGTATCAGAATTGTTTGCTCAGCCTCCAGCGTTGTTTCTTCCCGGTCTGCGCATAATACAATAAATTCGCCACTGAGCAATACGCCAGTCCCTGTCAGATTGCTTTGAAGAAGTTCCTTACTACGTTGACGCGTGGTAAGCCAGTAGAACGGAACAGTGTTCGCGCGCGCAAGTACATCACTAGGTCCTGTGCTCCAGGAATAACTAAACATCTCGCTAGAAATTAACGGTTTGTAGAACCCGGTGAAAACGGTGAGTTCATCGCTGTCTGAGCTAGAATAATTCGAAAAACCGCTCAAACTTGTCTTGATGTAATAGGCACCCGTTGAAGTGAAGTTCCAATTGAACGAGTAGTTCCCAAATTCACTGGTGGAAACCGTTTGAAAAGCATTGTAAGAAGAGCCGTCTTGGCTGATGTACATCACGACGCTTTTCCCCGCGTACACTGGCGAAATTGAACCCGAAATTGTGAATGTGTGCTCACTCTCTGCAGCACTCGCGTTTTCAGAAGACATAGTTATGGATATAGCTGAAGGCAGCAAGGGACCATCCAAACTGGATGCCATATGCGCTGGCGACGCGCCCTCGCAGTTTTCAAGTGAAATAATCTGCGGCTCAACATCAGCAAGGAGGTCGGGGCAGTCGCCTACCTTCCACGCGCCCAGCGAAGTGCATTCAGCCATCCAGTACGTTTTGTTTTTGTACTCGAACCCTGCGGGCGCCAGCCACCATGTGCGGTGAACAGGCGCATACGGCAGGTGAACTCCAATATTCATGTGACTAGGACTTATGTCCTTATAATAAAGCAGAACAACATCTAAGCCGCCAGCCTTCATAATTGAGGCAGCAAGGACCGACACCACATCACAGTCTCCCGAATTGTCCAACAGAGTCTCAACGGGATACTTAACATCGCTCTTGACGTACTGAACCTGCCGAGTCAACATCAACACGGCATTAGCGAACTGCTCTTCACTGTCAGACAAATCGCCAGTAACATTTTGAATATTCTCCGCGACGGATTTGAACACGCCAGGCGTTACAAACCTAGCATAATCGCTATCACCACGTATTATGTGGCTTTGGCTGTGATAGTAATCGTAGAGGGAAGGCGGCATAGACGTGTATAACTTGCGACTGAAACTGTAGTATCCATATTGAACATCAAAAGTGTATTCACGGTCATAGCTGCTTGCAGACGGAGCCTCAGCGCCAAAAACTTCCATAAAAGAACCGAGTAACATTAACCCAAAAATAATCAGCAGTAACGATACTTCGAGAAGCCTTTTTTCCATAGAAGCCCTTCTCACGTCTGGCTCTACTACGCACTAAAAAAATGCCGCAGGTCATCATTTAAACCTTTTCCAAAATTGCAAAACACACGCGCAAATCACGCTGCGAGGAGAAAAAACAGTTTTGCAATTAACGTTTTCGCCTAACCGAAACTTTGCAACGCCTCCAGAAAAAAGTTTACTAGGGCATAGTGGCGGGCCCGAGGGGATTTGAACCCCTGGTCTTCGGCTTTCCCTCGCAGAAGCGCCCGGAGGCCGACGCCTTAATCCGTACTGGGCTACGGGCCCGTTCAAACTCAATTAACTATGTGCTTTAAAACTTAAGCTAATCGCCTTATTCTTGGACTAATTCCTCATTTATCCACCAAGCTTTCTTCTTTCCAGATTTTTCTCCAGCATAATAGTCTATCACGGGTTTTCCATACTGCTTCTTGGAGGTTCGCTGAATTTTCCGCAGCCTATTCAGGATTAGCCATCTGTTCTTTTTTGTGTAGTCAGCCAGTTCAGGCGTAGTCGCACCCTTGTAATGCAAAAGATAATCCACTATTTTATGGTCTATTTCGTCAATACAGAACGCGTGCGGATTTATTTTTCCATGCTGATACGTGAGCAACTCCAAGTCTGCAAGGTACTTCCTGATTTCTCCGAACGCACTTTCAATTTTACCCATTCGTGCTTCTAGCTCAAGAAGTTTGTCGGCCTTGGGCGTTTTCTGAAGCTTCTCAAATATGGCTTCGCGGATAAAGCTGCTTCTGTCACCTTCTGGAACGCGCAAGACCAACTCATTATAAACTTCTTCAGGAATCTTCACTGAGACCACTTTGACTTCGCTCAGCGCCATCACCACGCAGGTAGGTGATTATGCAGCTCTTATTATTTCATAGTTTCGCCAAAAAATTTCCTTGGAAACGCAGAAACACCACACACAACCTCGAGCCGCGCGTACTCGGGCAAACTCTAGGCAGATACCTGCAGAAGCAGCACCGTGAGGCAATAGAAATTTATTGAGGGAAGGAACAAGAAACAACTGGAGTGAGCATAGTTGACCGACTGGTCTAAAAAAGAATTGTTAATTCTGGCGTTCGACCACCGCTCTTCATTCACACAAAAATTATTCGGAATTAAAGACCGCCAACCAACACCTGAAGAAAAAAAGCAAATCGAAGACTACAAAAAAATGATTTTTGAAGGCTTCACGCTGGCTCTGAAAAAGCGCGTTCCGAACGAAATCGCTGGCTTGCTAGTTGACGAAGAATTTGGAGCGAATATTCTTCGAGAAGCTAAAAAAGACGGCTTAACATTTGCCATGCCTGTGGAAAAATCTGGCCAAGAAGAATTCGACTTCGAGTACGGAGAGAACTACGTCAAGCACATCGAGGAGTTTGACCCTTCTTTTGTTAAAGTCTTGGTGCGCTACAACCCCGCAAGCGACGCAACGTTAAACCAAAGACAACTGCAAAGGCTGAAAAAGCTCAGCGATTACTTGCATCAAACGAAGAAGCCGTTTCTTTTTGAACTTATTGTGCCTGCAACTCCAGCGCAACTGGCGGAGTTAGGCGGGTCAAAAGAAGCTTACGATAAAGAAGCGCGGCCTAAACTGATGGTTGAAAGTATGGAGGCAATACAAGCTGCTGGAGTTGAGCCGTCAGTGTGGAAGCTGGAGGGAGTGGATAAGCCTGAATCCGCGAAGGCAGTGGTAGCGCAAGCGCAGAAGAACGGCAGGAAAGCAGGTGTTATAACGCTTGGACGCGGAGAATCCAAAGAGCAAGTGCAAAAATGGCTTACGGTTGGAGCCAAAATACAAGGCATTATAGGATTTGCCGTTGGAAGAACTATTTTTTGGCAACCCTTAAGCGATCATAGAACAGGAAAAATTAGCAGAAAAGAAGCAGTTGAGAACATTGCGTCAAATTACGTTGAGTTTTCGAATCTGTGGTTAAGCGAGAAAAAGAGGTAATGAAGCATGGTTTCGTTAAGAGCTTTATCGCCGTCATTAACGAGAATCACTATAGCGGCGGCTGTAGGCGCAGCGCTCCACATAGGCAAAGGCGACCCAAACAAAATTGACCAAACTGCCCTAGATTTTTCGCGTGCAGTGCTAAACCAGACAGAAATAGATGGCGAAGTGATTTGCTGCGAGGGACCAAAAGACAATGCCCCAGCGTTCAGCTACCGAGAGAAAGTTGGCACGCGCAGTGGTCCAAAAGTGGAACTTGTCATTGACCAAGTTGATGGCACAACAGCAACTTCCAAAGGCAAAAAAGACGCGATTTCAGCTTTGGCTTGTGCGCCTACGGGTTGTTTGCAGGTTCTGCCAGACGACGGCTACTATTTTAAGGTGGCGACTAATGGGCAATCGAAAGGCAAAATTTCGTTGGATATGCCTATTGAGGAAATCGTGCGCACTGTAGCTGCTCAGAAGAAGTTGCTTCTTTCAAATTTTACGGTAATCATGCTTGAGCGTGAGAGGCATCAGAACCTGCTTGCGAGGCTGAGAAAACTGGGTGTAAGGATAATTCTAATAACTGATGGCGACATTGCAGGCTCAATCGTGACTTGCATGCCGAATTCAGGTATTGATTTGCTTATAGGTGCTGGAGCAGGCGCAGAAGCAACGATAGCCGCGACAGCCGTAAAATGCTTGGGGGGAACGATGCTGGTGAGAGTGTGGAAAGACAAGAAAGATGACGCAAACCGATTGCAGAGATTGAAGACCGCGGGTGTTGATACCGAAAAAACATACACTGAGGAGGAGTTGGCAAAGGGAAATGAACTCATCTTTGCCGCGTCAGGCATAACCAAAGGCGAATTACTTGACGGCGTGCGGTTTACTCCAACAGGTGCAATTGTCGATTCCATATGTACTAGGCTACCAAGCGGAACCCTTGAAAAATCAGAAACTACCTTAAAATTCAGAGGACACCCCGTATACAGCCAAATAACTTAGGCAGCGTTTCTGGTAGTGCATACTGAGTAGAAGGCGGAAAGCAGAGACGCCAGTATCAACTATGTTTAATCATAGAATGGTAATCTCCTCTGCGTGAATGAAGCACACAGTTGCAAGGCAGATTCCGGAGAGGCTTAGAGAACGCGTCAAACCTATCAAAGAAAAGCCAAAAACAAGAGCCAGATTACGTGTGCTATGGCTGTGCAGCTAGTACTGCGTGTCGATTCTCAACGATTTCGTGCAGTCGGCTACGCAGTTCTTCGCCAGCCAATTTCGTTTCTTTCAGCAATGCTATTTTTCTTGCAAGTTCCACGTCTCCGAGTCCTATGAACCAATGCTCGAAATCTCCGTGATTTAAGTGAAATTCTATTGAGGCTGTGCTGATTTTTAGGATTTTGTCGCAGAAATCGGGAAGGCTTAGTGCGTAGCAGTCTAGCGGTTTGCCTATGCACATGTAAAAGTGAAATGCCTTGTCATGCGGTGCGTCTGCGAGTATTGCTTTGGCGGTGTCTTTGTTGATTTCGGGCATGCCGAGGGCTTTTTTGCCTTTTTCTGTTATGGCGTACAGTCCTTTTTCAGGTGAATAGGCGTAGCCCATGCGGATAAGCCCGATTAGGTGCATCATAACGGGGGGGAATTTTTGCCCAGCGTCTTCTGCGAGTTGCATGGCTCTTGCTGGTTTGTCATGCAACAGCAGAGTCTCCAGTACCTCGTATTTAGCAGGTGATAAACTCATTTGCTGCATTCCTCAGAGACTATATGTGCACACAAACTAATCAAGCTTTTCAATTCAGCTTTTACGAAATGCTTAATGGTGTTTACTGAAGGGAGATAGGCAAAGTTTTAGTATGAAAAAGACACAGCTTAAGTGGAAATGGTGAAAGACCAAGAATGAAAATTGCTGTACTTGTTTATGAGTATCCGCCTAAAATTGTAGGTGGTTTGGGAACGTACGCTGCGGAGATCACGCGTAAATTTGTCTTAATGGATCATGATGTGACTGTTTTCACAATGAATGATGATGGGGGCACGTTGCCGACCAGAGAAATCTGGCGCGGAATAGAAATTCACCGCCCGCTGCACCTTGATGTTTCAGATTCACTGCCAGACGTAATCGCAGAGGACATCAAAAAATGGGGCAGAGGCATACACTTATTTGGCAAACTCTTAGTTTACAATTATCTGTCCGCGTCAAAACTCATCAATGAGCTCATCAAGAAAGAGGGCATGAAATACGATCTGGTAGTGGCGCATGACTGGCTTTCAGTAATGGGCGGAGTAACCGTGAAGAGAGAAAGCGGGTTGCCGCTGGTCTTCCACGTGCACTCAACCGAAAAAGGAAGAACACTGGGCAACGGCTCCAGCGTCGTAAGCAACATAGAACTGCGCGGCGCCAACAAAGCAGACATGATAATAACCGTGTCCTACGCCATGAAAGACGAGCTGATACAGCTTGGGTTTCCGCGAAACAAAATCCGCGTAAGCTACAACGGCGTTGACCCCAAAAAATATGATCCAGCAAGCGTTTCCGCAGAGCAAGTGCGGAAAATCAGGCAATACTACGGTTTGAAAGACGACGAGTTTATGATTCTGTTTCTGGGAAGACTCGTAGGCGTCAAAGGCGTGGATAAACTAATCATGGCTATGCCACATATTCTGCCCAAGTTTCCAAAGACGCGGCTAGTCATCGTGGGCGTAGGCGACCTGCAGGAGTATTTGGTGAACTTGGTGAAAACCATGAGGCTGGAAGAATACGTGAAATTCCGTTTTGATTTCATTTCCGAAGAAGAACGCATAATTCATTACGCAGCGTGCGATGTCGCAGCGTTTCCAAGCCTCTACGAACCGTTCGGCATAGTGGCTCTTGAAGCGATGAGCATGGAGTGCCCTGTAGTCGTTGGCGCGGCAGGTGTAAGCGGAATGCGCGAGATAGTTGTCTGCTGCAGCGAAGAACAATGCGGTTACCACATAGACCCCAACAACCCATCAGACATTGCATGGGGTATAATGAGCGTGCTGGAAAGTCCAGAGAGACGAAAAATGCTTGGAAAGAACGGCAGAAAAAGAGTCCTAAGCGAGTTCACGTGGAGCAAAATCGCTGAGAAAACGGCAGACTTATATGAACAACTGCTTAAACGCTGATTTGCCCAGCGCATGGTGAAGAATTGAACAGTGAACATGCAGACGTAAGATGTAAAATCGCAAGGGAAGCCGCTACGCTTCTTTATTTCGGAGCAGAAAAAGAGTACAAACAAGCTAAACTGAAAGCGGCGAAAACGTTAGGTAGCCATTTTCTTCCAACAAACCTTGAAGTTGCCTTGGAACTCGACAGAATCGCTGAGGAAAACGAAGGCTCCGCCAGAAAAGAACGCCTAACCCAGATGCGCGTAGAAGCGTTAAAAATAATGAAAACCTTGGAGGCGTACAAGCCCGTTTTGGTGGGCAGCGTTTGGCGTGGAACCATCCGCCGAGGAAGCGACATCGACATAGCCGTTTACCATGATGCGCCAAGCGAAATCGTGAACCTTCTGAAGGCAAACGGCTTTGATGCTTCTAAAACCGAATGGACTACCGTAACAAAAAAAGGAACAGTGGAAAGCGCCTTCCATATATATGGTGAAACCGCGGGGAAACATAGAATGGAAATTGTGGTCCGAAGCTTAGAGGAGGCAGGCAGAAAACGGAAATGCGAGATTTTTGGAGACGAAATCAAAGGACTCAGCCTTCACGAGCTGAAAAAGCTGCTTGAAGAAAGCCCAACGCAGAAATTCGTGCCATGCTAAAAACCATGGTTTTCGGGGAAAAAGGCACATAAGGATGCGTTCCCACATTAATAGTGAATACCGCTGTTGTTGAGGACGGCACCTGTGGAAACTGACAAAAAATCCTTCAAAAAAATGTTCCCGAACCTGTCAAAAGAGCTAGAACTGGAAGACAGCAAAGTCGCAATAAATTCTGTGCGAACCGACGCAGACGCCGCTGAAAACACGGTGCTGGACAAGTTTCACAATTACAACCCCACGGTCGTGGATTTCATACGGCGCTGCGACACGGAAAAACAAGCAGAAGCTATAATTGCGTATTTGGAGAAGCAAGGCGAAATAACCAAAGACTACGCCGAAACGCTGAGGCAACAGTTAAAGAAGGAAGGCGTGAGAAGCTTCGGCTCCAAAAAAGAAGACAATTACTACTTCAAACAAAGCGGACTCTGCTAGAACTGCATCTTGTAAAAGTTTTTAGAACAAAAACAGGCTACATGCTGCAGAATACAAAAATAAAAAGGGAAAAAGGGATGTTTTTAGGGTTGCCACTTGTCGATGATGTACTTCGGGATTTCGCTGCTGTCACGTGGCCCAACCATGACTTTCCAGCCACTGAGCTCTTCAATCTCGCCGCTTATCCGCGAAGCCTTGCCTGGAATAATGATTTTCCTGTGCTTAACCTTGCTCTCAATGTCCGTAGCTTTTATGGCGTCTGCAACTTTGTCTGCTGTCAACTTGCGACCTGCTACACCGCTGTCTATGGCTGAGCCTTCAGCGTCTACAACTATGAGGTAGGCGTTGAGTTTGGAGCTTTCAATGTCTGAAGCAACAGTGTAGTATGTCAAAGCAAAGTTCGTGGTGAAGAACACAGGCGAATTCTCGTCTGGAGTGCCGAACACTTTCAAGCCAGCGTCCACAGCCACAGGCTTCCGCGGGTCAGTGTAAATGTTCTGCCGCAGGACGGTGTTAGGCAACAGCATCCACCCGTCAGTTCCATGCATTATGATGACATCAGCGTAACGGACAATCAGCATAGCCGCCGAGTAAGCTTCACGCCACTTCACAAGCTCGTCAGCCATATCGCCCTTGCCCATCCAAGCAACCATCGGAACACCCATCAAAGGCAAACCAGCAAGCTCCTCGCCACCCTTGCACGCGGCTCTGCGCAACATCGTAAAATTATTCAATGTGTCAGCTAAGCCGTCATTCAGGAAAGTGCCAGGATCCAAAACCAAGTTTTCCACACCGTAAGTCAGCAGTGTTTTAGCTAGAGACACCAGAGTGTTCAGGTCGTTCGGCGCGGAAACCACAAGAGGGCAATTGTACATTAGCGCCAGTTCAGCTAGGTCCTTCCAGTTATCCACAGTCGCCGCGTACAATAATGGCTTGGCTTTCGGCGCAGCCATCAACCCTGCTTCGAGAACATTCGCGTTCAACGAGCACAATATCAGCGGCAACTGGGTGGTTTCAGCAACTTTCTTGACGACCGCCTTGAACCTTTCAGGGTCGCCAGATGTTGAGCGGACAGCAATCATGTCCAGCTTCAGCGTGTAGCCAATGTACTCGTAGCTAAACTGTTCGGTGCTTTTTATGCGGCTTTCAATTTCCTCTGCGGGCATCTCGTCGGTTACGTCAATCGCGATGGCTGTTGGGTTGTTGTACGTGAATTCGTGGCGGTACATAACGAGTTTTCCGCCGAGCTTTACGGCTTTGTCGCCGACGCCCACAACCACTTCCTTAACAGCGGGCTTCAGCATTTCCTTCAGCTGCTTGTAAGACTTCTCGTATTCTTTCTTAAGCAGCGGAGTGCACTTGTCCAACGTAGTTTCGCGGTTGACGATTTTGGTGGCAAAAGCCATGCAGTTTTCTTGCCCGCATTCTTTGCAGTTGGTTTTTGGGAGAAGCTTGTAAATGTCTATGGGGCTGAGTTCTTTTATTCCAGCTTTTTTTCCTTCTTTTCCACTCATACCTTTCACAACTCCAGTCTCATGGTTTCAGAGAAACCCAATTTGCAAATGTACTGGCATCTGCTTTCTTGCCGCTTACCAGTTTAGCAGTTACGTCCTTCAACGTCTTCACCGCTGCAGGATGCATCATCATAAACAAGTCCACGCCAGCAAGCAGCAGCGTCAAAGCGGTAGTTACTTCCCAAAGCGGACCTCTAAGCTCGCGAGGCTCCCATTCAGGCGACATCTTAAGCCACGCTTCCCGCGCAGCCCAAGCGTTAGTGGTGCCCGAAGACATCGGATGCGCAAGTTCAGCGTCACCCATCAAGCCGCCAAGCCGTGCACGCTCCATGTTAGTGAACGCGTAGTCCAAACCGTAGCCAAGCGCTGCAGTTGTCAAGTCCATGATTATGTCTTCTCTGCCCAGAAAATCGTACAGTCTGCGGTTAAGTTCACGAGCCAAGTTCAAATCCATAGGAGTGAAAGACAACGCCACGTGCCCGTTCTTCTTAACGAACTTTGCGCAGCGTTCAACGTCCATGTCCCGCGTAATCGAGCTTATCAGGAAACGTTCGCCGGCGAAAGTTTCGGTGATTTCCGCGAAGACAGCCGCGTCTTTTACTGGGTCGCCGCAGCCACCAATAACCAAGGGCACGTCAACAGCCTGCGCCACTTTTTCCACCGTCTTAACGGCATCTTTCGGTGTAGCATCCTTCAGCAACGGGTCAATGCTGATTAGGTGAACTGTAACCATGTCAGCGCCGAACTTTTCAACCGCAAGTTTTGCCCAAGCCGCAGGGTCGCCCACAACTTCTTTCACGTGCATCTTCACAGCCTTGGATAAGGGAACTTCCATGTCGAAAACGTCAAGCGTCACCACTGGGGGGTGTAGGGTTGGCTTCTCAAAACTGTAGAATGCAGGCGCGGTTTCGCCGCCGATGGTGATTGATTTGCCTCGTGTTCCGCCTTCGCCTTTAGTGCCGCCAAGTTTGACTTCAGTGATTGCGCCCGGATAAGTTTCAATTGGAGGGGAAAATCGCGCGGGCAGCAATTCTAAAGGTTTAGCCATCAGTGAAGGAGCAACTTTTGCTTTTGGCAGAACCTGCTTGGTTAAAGCGCCTGATTCCAGCCATAGTTCTAAGTCGCTTGCTTCCATTGTGAAGTCTTCTAGTTCGATTTCCTTGAACTTTGCCAGCAAATCCAGCAGGTCAGGGCTGAAGTTGAACCCGGCATTGTCCTCAGTTTTTTTCTTTTTTTCAGCCAAAAGCGTCACCTTTGCTTAGCTCTTTTTCTCGTCTTTCATTGAGCGGACGATGACTTTTTTAGCGTAGATTTTCGCGTCCTTCAGGATTATTTTGAAGCCGCCAGCCATTATGGGCAAAGTCGCTGCCGTCGCCACGGGCATCATTGCGCCTTCTTCCTCTGTTGCTTCTGCTGGTGCAGCCTCTTCAACTGCTGCTTCAGTCCATCTCGCTACGACAGGGTGGTTGTTCTCTTTCAGGAAAGCTTTCAGAGCGTCGATGTTTTGCGCGTTTTCTTCAGTGGCTATCTTGTCCACAACGTCTGCTGGAATAAAGTCCTTGATGCGTTCTTTGATTTCTTTAGGCAGCCAAACTATTCGGTTCCATCCGCCGTCAGCTGCAAGGAACTTCGTGGAGCGCATGTACTCTATGGACATGCCGTGGAAACCGTCGATTTGTCTTCCGCCCGCTGTGGAGTCAGCCAGAGTTGAGAATGGCAAGCCGTTTACGGTTACGCCTTTGAAGCTTCTGTTAACCACGCCGAAACCGTCAACTTCAGGAATGTAAAACGCCACTGCTTCGAAGCAGCCGCATGAAGTGTGCGGGTGGTCAAACGCCGTGTAAAGCCAAACTTGGCTTACGTCGCCCAGCGTCCTCTTCTTGACAGCCTCGTTCACGCCTGAGAACTCGCCTTTTTCAGCGTTTATAAGTTCGCCTCTTTCGATGGCAAACACTGGTCCCTTCGGGTCGATGCTTGCGGATGCGCGCCCGTCAAACCAGCTGATGGCGCCGCAGTTGGAGTAGCGTTGCGGAGTGATAACGCACACGTGGCTTGGAGCGAATGACTGGCACAGGACACAGCCGTAAAACTTGTCGACTTCTTCGTCTTTCAACCCTCTTGCCTTGGCATCGCGGGACTCGTAGTCTTGCAGCGCCGCGGGGTACATCTCGCTGAGCTTCGCGGGGTCGGTGATGAAGGTTATTTGCACTTTCTCGATTATGGGTAGTTCGCTCTTGAATAGCCTATACAGGACTTTGCCGATGTGCTCGAAACTGTTTAAGCCTTTCTGGAAGGCTTTCTTGCCTAGGCGTATCCAGATGTCGTAGCGCTGGTTGAGGTGCATGAAGCCTTCGATGTAGTTTAGGTAGCCGTGTATTCGCCTTTCGATGACGCCTTCGAGACCTGCGTCCAAGGTTGCGCCTGCTACTTCGACTAAGATACCGAATGGGACGGAAGTTCCTTCGGCCAAGTCTTTAAGGTCTGGTCCGATGATGGTGATTTTGCCGTCTTCAATTTGGTCTAGGGGTTTGACTTTTGCAAGCTCGAATTTCTCTTTGACTTTTGGGCCGCCGAGTTCGATTTGCATGTCATTTTTACGAATGCGTTCGCCTTCGTAGATTACGCCAACTTCGACAGGTATATCTTCAAACATTGACATTTTTATTGTCCTCCTTCAAATTTTGAAGTCATGACTTTAAGGTTGTTAGCCCACTCTTCCAAAGTTCCGTTTGGATAAGACCAGCTAGCATGCGCATGGTACAGGTTATCCAAGGTCATGGTTCTAAGGTCAGGGGCAAAATGCTTGAGACCAGACAGAATCAGCGCCTCCATATAGTAGGGCAAGGCAACAAACATTGCCAAGTCAGGATGCCCTTTACCGTCAAGTCCCTGCCACTCTGGGTCAACAAGGCGATTACCGATGTCCATCGCAGACATAAAACCTGCTGGTTCATAGCCGCGCTTAATGAACTCGCCGACCATGTGCGCGGTGGCTACCACTTGGACTTTTGAGGCTTTAGCGAAGTCTATGATGTAGTCGATGAGTGGTTTGCCTTCCATCCAGCGTTCAGTAGCGTTGCTGCCCACAACGAGCAGCGGACGGGCGGCTCTCTTTATCATAGCGACTGCTACTTCGGGTTTCTGTATGGGGTTTGCTTTCTTTGTTGCTGCTATTTCTGCACATTGCCAAGGTTCACACGACATTTCAACATCACTCCTTCTTTGCACGTATCATTCTAGGAAGCAATGTCGGGTCTGGAATTATCGTTTCCTTCCAGCCTTTCGCTTCCAGTATCTTGGTGATTTCGTCTTTCATGGTCATGGGTATGTCCGCGGGCGTGCGCACAAACCTGTGTATGTCTGGAGGCATAATGCCGTAGTGGCGCTTGTGCAAGTCAATGTAGTGACTCAGCTTTATGCTGCGTCCTTTCCATGTATCATTGGGTCTTATGCACAGTTTTGCGATGCTGACCATGGCTTCTTGAGGAGTCTCAACTGTCTGGAACAAGTGTTCAGGTGCTGGTCCAACGTTCACTTTGTCGCCTGTGCGGGCATCATAAACTTCCCAGTTCTCAGGTTTATCTTCTCTGCCGAGAAGCATGCGCCTGTATTTGCTGCCGTGTGGACCAACGAGCACTGGAACGCCTAAACTCCAGAAGCCAGCAGCAATTGACGCCGCTTTCTGTGAGTATGCACCCCAAGCTAAGCCAACTGCGCCTACACGGTTGTGTATGTAATCAGCGATTTCCTCGTAGTTGCCACGGAGGTTGCGTTTAGCGAAGATGTTAGCGACTTTTATGGCTGCACCTGCGATGTGTGGGTTACAAACACAAGAACCAACGTTGAGTACACCGCCAGCCTCGAAGCCTCCTGGGAATTCTTCGTAAAGCGTTTTGCCCTCCTCGTTCTTGTAGGAACCAGCTGACATGGCTGAGCAGCCAGAAGTGACCACTATGAAGCGGCGAAGAGCGAATTCGCGGCATATATCGTAAACGTCTTTTCCACCATGCGGATAATTAGCGCAGCCTACCAAGGCAACAATACCTGGAATTTCACCTAGTACAATTGGGCTGCCGACGTTGCGTATTTCTATGTCTTGAACGGCACCTCTGCCTGAGCGACAGAAGTTCTTTTCCTCAAGCATGTGTTTCTCGCCGACTTTGAGTATGTAACTGTGGATTTCGAGTTTTACTGGGCATGCTTCTTCGCAGCGTCCGCATCCGATGCATTCTTCATATAAGTCGGCCAGTGGAGCGTAGTTTCCTTCCGCCGCGGCTTTGATTGCTGCTGGGATTTTGAGGTCTTGTGGGCAGCTTCTCTGGCAAATGTTGCATTGCCTGCATTTCTTCGAAAGCTCTTTTATTTCTTCCAGCGTCGGAAGAGAGCTCATTTTCTTACGCAACGGAGCAACTCTTTGAGCAACTTTTACAGCTACTTCCCCGACTTTTTCAGGGTCAAGAATTAGAACGCCTGGAACTTTGCCGCTGACCAAATCCTCCACTATCTCGTCCGCAGGGTCGTTTGTGCGATTCTTGTACCCTATGCAGTTTTTCTCTGACGCAGCGATAACTGGCGCTTTGACGCGTTCAGCCTCTAATGAAGCGTCTGTCCGCACACACTGCTCGTCCAGAACGACTACGTCTGCATATCCACCGCGTATAAATCGGAGTTCCCAAGAGATTGGACCGACGATTTTTGCGCGGTCGAAGTATCGTGTGTTGTCGATGGCAGTGCAGCATAAGCCTACGACTTCCATCTTGTTGTCAAGTTTGCATTCTTTCATGTAGTCAATTATTCCAACAGAAGGCACGACGTTGTGACCAATACACATGATAACGGGCTTTGACGTGTCAACTGTGCCTATGCCCATTTCGATGAGTGGAGCTTCAGGATCAGCCTTTGGAAAGTCGAAGACAGAAACTTGAGCAATATCCGCAACTTCCATACCCACCTGGTCAATTCTGCCAGCGTGGAAGGCTTTAGATTCGAAATCCAAGTTGTTAGCTTCTTGACCAGTGTGCGCAACAGAAACCAAGTGAGTAATTTGTGATTCACAGTAAGTTAGAACTTCATCTAAATCTCCGAGAGTTTCAGGTTTGATCCCAGTGACGAGTCTTGTGACTGGAGCTTCAACCTTAACGTTCAAGCCGCCTATATCCAAAGGATAACGTCGACCATACTTCTCAATCAAGTGATCAACCACATGTCGAGCGTGCCCATTGTGGGTGGCGGCGCCAATACAACAAGCGATAAGCACGATACGTGACGACTGGTCGGCTATGTTAAGTCCGCATGCCCCGCGTTTTCCTGCTGTCAAGTCGCACTTGCCGTAAGTGCAGAGGCAGCAGAGGTCGCAGTCAGGCATGTAGAAGGGCTTGTACTTGTTGAGAAGCGTCAGGTCCCAATCCCGCAGGGTAGTTAAGCCCGGCATCGGGGTTGGTCCCATGGGTTCAGTCCAAGAATCGTCCACAACTCTGCCTATTGATAATTCAAGGTTTTTAATAAGACCAGTGTTGGTCTTCATTTCTCCGATTTTCATGCGCACGTTTTTGCTGGTCAAGTTTAAAACCTCCGTAAAGGTTTATGCTTATCAGGCATTACAGTGTTTTTAAACTTTTCCGAGTTTTTTAACAAAAGTAATGATGGAATAATAAGAATGTAAGGGTATTCTGAACTGACACGTTACTGTTGCGTGTACCCTGCAGCTTTCATTATTTTCTTCACAGAAATGTACGCTGCGTTTTCAGAAGGCAAGTCAAGCAGGGATTTGCCGTCTAGAACGTACTCGTCCAGTTGCTCATCAGCAAAGATTTTGCCTAAATACTTGAACTTTAACGTGGTTTCCGCTTTGGCGCCGAGTTCTGCGGGGAACCTGTAGCCGCCTACGAGGTAGAAATTGTCGAATTGTATGTCTACTTCTTTGGCTATGCGGTACGCGCGTTTGACATTGTCGAATGATTTTTTGGAGTGGTCAAGGATGGCGATGATGTCATTCACTTTAGATGTTATCCGCCTGTTCAAATGCTCAAGCCCTGCGGGCGAGTCAATCAGCACGTACTTGTAGTTTTTAGTTAACGATTCCAACGCGCCTTTCAAAGCGGCGTTGGGCATGCAGTAGCAGCCTTCAATCCATTTGGTGCCGACGGCGAGAAAGTCGAAACTGTTGCTTTCGTAGAGTCCGCTGGACCAGATGGTGCTTTCTATACGCTCGGTGGGTGGAACTCCGACTGTGGTGCCGCCTTTTTGTATGAAAGTGTTTACGAGTAACTCGGAGATTGTGTGTTTTCCAGCTTCTTTGAGGTCTACGCCGACCATTTCCGCAAGGTTCTGGTCGGGGTCAGCATCCACCAGTAGCAGCGGTGTCTGACCAGCTGCGATTAAGGCTTTCGCCATTAAAGACACGAAGCTGGATTTGCCTGTTCCTCCGCGACCGATGGTTACAATCGTTTTCATTTTTCTTCCATATCCTCACATTCGTTAATGAGTCTAAGGGGTAATTTAGGTGTTCTTTTTTGCAAGCGTTTCACAGATTTTGTCTATGGCTTGCACTGAGGCGAACTCCTTGTGCCGAAGCGGGGTTTCTCCGCGCATCTCCGATTCAGGAACTTGCGGGTCAAAGGGCACGAAGGCAAGCAGGGTTAAGCCGTTTTGTGCAGCGTAACTCTTAATCACTTCTTCCTGAGCACTGTTCATGACTCTGTTGCCGACCAGAAAAACATGCTGCATTCCTGCTTTCGCGGCTAAATCGCGAATGTGCTTGGCTATTTCGAGAGCTTTCAGGTTCGCGTCTGCCACAACCAGCAAGGCGTCCACGCGCTGCGCGGTGCCTCTGCCGATGTGTTCTACGCCGGCTTCCATGTCGAGGATGACGGCTTCGTTGCGTTCCACAAGTAAGTGCCGAAGTAAAGCGCGTATGACGGCGTTTGGTGCGCACATGCAGCCTGAGCCCATTGATTGCACGGTGCCCATGACTATGAGGTTTACGCCTAGCGGTGTAGCCACAGAGTAGTCGCGGACTACGTCTTCCACGGTGAAAGACAAGCGATACACGCCTGAGTAGCCTGTGTCTGTTTTGGATTCGACAAGCTCTTTGTTTTCGGATATGGGTGTTATTTTGCGGGCTTCTTCAGCAGACAAGCCCAGAGACAGAGCAAGGTTCGGCGATGAATCGGCATCAATCGCCATAGTTTTTAAGCCTCTCTCAGCAAAGCCGCGCGCTAAACCCGCTGCAATCAGGGTTTTTCCCACTCCGCCTTTTCCAGAAACCGCAATCTTCATAATTCCACAACAAGAAACACTTTCGGTTCAAGATTTATTTACGTTTCCTTGAAACAAAACGCTTTGCTTCATAGGAAGAGGCAGAGAAGCGAGTATAAGTAAGAAAAAGCTAAAATTGGACTGAAATCAGAAATTCTTTAACTATATTCCACATTCTTCTCGTGTAAAGGTGTTTTGCGCGCCGAGCGCAGTCAAAAAACGTGGAGTAATCACTTGTAAAATTCTCAGCTTTTCTAAACTTCAGAGACAGCGTTCTTTAAAGAAATTATTCCGAAAAACAAAAAAGACAGCAACTTCATATGTTAAGTGCAGTGAGGGTGTTAAAACTTGGATAAAAAAGCGTTAGCCCTCATAGTTTTAATCCTAGTAATAACAATATCGAGGGTGTACGCATACCAAACTTTTTACGCCATAGAGAATGCTGAAATGCGTATACGCGACTCAAACGTAACCGCAGGCAACAGCACCAGCATATTCGGCGAAAATAACACATTCGTGAACCCTTCTGAGCCGACAGCACAGCCGACTTTAGAACCGACACCAACACTTTCAACTGCAAAGAATACGACAGGAGAATTGTTTTACTGCTACGAGTTTTTTGTAAAACCTGAACTGCAAACCGATTTTGAACAGGTGGAAGAAACACTTGTAGTGTACAAAGATGAAGTGTTTAAAACGCACGGGAAATCCTTCTATTATCACGTTAACGAAGGCAATTACATAAACGGACCAAAAGGGTGGACGCAAGTGTATTATTGGATGCCAGTGCCACCTGAGTTGGAAGCGAAACTTTCAACATTGTGCGACAGCAGAGGTTTGGTGATGTATATATGGCACGTTAATGTCGTGCGCATTCGTGACGGGGAAATCCCATTTATTTGGTTACCAGATATGCCAGATTACGGCGAAGCGATACAATGGTGAAGTAACGCACGATGTATCATGGAAATAGCGGGCAAAAGAGGTCCACTATGGTTTATGCAAAAGGCTTTTTAATCCAAACTTAGCTTCTCCTATGCCCAGAGGAAACTCCAATGAAGATACTAAACGAGTTTGTTCCAACACGTAAATTCATGAAGCTAGCAGAAGAAATCGCACCCTTAGTGGATGGATGGAACGTCACTGACAGCGCAGCAGGCTTTCCAGCAGCCAGCGGTGTAGTCGTAAGCTGCCTACTTAAATACAAATACCCAGAAAAATACGTCTGCCCCATATTCATCTTGCACTACAAAGGACCAGTTGAAGTCGGCGGCTTAGCCTTAGCATCAGACATTGTCGGCTTAGACGGCTTAGCAGTCACCATGGGCGACAAACCAAAGTACGGCGAACCCATAAAAATGCTTGAATCCTCTGAAAAAGCACGCGATTTTCTACGTACATCGGTGAAGCTCAAAAACCTGAAACTGGGCTGCTTACTAACGGCACGGCGCTCTGTGGAAGAAACCATCGCCCGAGCAAAAGGCGACTGGGACTTCATATACTTCATGAGACTCGAAGACAAAACCTTCCCGATACTGGAGCAGGTAGCTGCAGAATGCAAAAAGATGAACAAGCCTATCTTTGCATACTTCTTGGTGGGCACGCCGAAGAACGTTGAAACAGTGAAAATGATTGGGTGGCCAGTCACCGCAACCATGGACAAGGTTGAAGAAGTCGCGGCAAAGCTGGATGGCTTAGTTGACGGCATAATCGCGACGTGCGCAGGCGACGCTGAAGGCGACAAAGAGATGCTGCAGAAACTGCAGAAGTTCAGGTCCTAAAACCCCAACCATCTTTTTTTGTTTATCTTTCTTTTACGTTGAACCTTTTAGGCAACAGCATCACAGCGACAGCGACAACTTAACCGTTTCGTCGTCCAGAGGCTCCAAACTGAAACCCTTCTTCCCGCACAAACGCAACATCTTGTAGTTGTTAGCCATGACGTAACCGAAAATTCTCTGCAGCCGCATGTCCCTCGCAACGGTAACAATGTAATCCATTAACCTTGACCCCAGCCCGACGCCCTGCCACGGGTCGCCTATGAGCACAGCAAACTCGCCGCTTTTCCCGTCAGGCTCAACAATTACCCTGCCAGCGCCAATTAGCTGCTTGCCGTCTTGCTGAAGCTCAGCCACAATCGCGATTTCACGGTCATAATCCAAATTGCAATACTGCGTCAACGTTTCATGAGACAGTTCCTTCAGTATCTGGAAAAACCTGAACCGCATCGTCTCCACAGAAAGCGACAGCAAAAACTCATTAAACCGCTGTTCATCTTCAGGTTTTATCGGGCGAAGCAGCACATGCAAGCCATTTTTCAGTTCGCGCTCTGCAATGTACTTCTTCGGGTAAGACGCAATAAGCGAAGAGTCATGATGCTCAGCAACCTCCCGCATGAGCCTATCCCACTCCAAAACCACACGCGCGTCAACCGCAACGACGTTGTCCTCGCTGACAATCAACGGGTTCACATCAATTTCGCGTATCTCAGGAAAATCAGTAACAAGCCGCGAAAACTTGACTAAAATCTCCTCAAGAAGCTTAACACTTGAAGAAGGACTGCTGGATAAGGCATGTCTGCCGATGGCAGTGTCCGCGATTAACTGTCTGGCAAGCACCTGATTCAACGGCGGAAACCCAATACTTACATCCTTGAAAGCTTCAGCAGCAGAGCCGCCCATCCCGAAAACAATCACTGAACCAAACTGGGGGTCTTTTTTTGAGCCTACCAGCAGCTCACAACCGTTTCCGCGCACCATAGGCTGAACTGCAACGCCTTGAAACTCCGCGGTACTGCGGGCTCTAATTTTGCTTGATAGTTCGTCAAAGACGACAGCGGTTTCCGATGGAGAACAAACATCCAGCTTAACTCCGCCAACTTTGGCTTTATGCGTAACCTGCGGAGACAAAGCTTTCATAACCACGGGGTAGCCCACTTCCGAAGCAAAAACAGCAGCCTCCTCAGCAGTCCGCGCAACAAGCGTCTTCACCGCTGGAATCTTGTAAGCCTCCAAGAAACGCATAGACTCAGGCAAAGTCAGAACTTTCCGCCCTTCACAAAAAACCTTTCTTAGAATGCGCCTTAGAAAAGAAGCGTTAACAGGCTCAGCGGAAAGCTCTTCAGGAGTCTGATACAAAACCGCCAAATTCTGAGCATAGCTGTACATGGACATGAAAGTTGAAACCGCCTCCTCAGCAGTCACAAAAGACGGAACACCATTACTCCGCAGAAATTTGCGGGCTTCACGGCAACGAGCATCTTCACTCATCAAAGACGTCAAAACAGGCTTCTTAGTAAGTTTAGCACAATCCACAATCACTTCTGCCAAATCAGAAGGAACCGTAGCGCCTTGAGGCGTATACACAACCAGAAAACCATCACTGTTGGGATCTTTCAGACAAATTTCCAGCACGTTTCTGAACCTACCAGAAGTAGCTTCCTCATAAACATCAACCGGATTAGCTACGCTACAGTAAGCAGGCAAAGCACGCTTCAAAGCTTGAACGGTTTCATCACTCAACTGCGAGAGCCTGCCGCCTTTAGCGACGAGACTGTCAGTAGCCATTATTGCTGGTCCGCCAGCGTTGGTAACTATGGTCAGGTTAGGTCCCGCAGGGTTCGGCTGCATCGCCAAAGCCTCTGCACAATTAAAAAGGTCACGTATGGCGTCAACTCGGACGATGCCAGCACGCCTGAACGCAGCATCATACACAGCGTCTTCCCCGCCCAACGCGCCACTATGCGAAAATGCGGCTTCACTGCTTTCTTTGAAACGCCCAGCCTTAACCAGCACTATGGGTTTGGTTCGAGTGAAACCCCGTGCAGCACTCATAAACTTACGCGCGTTCCTTATGGATTCAACATAAAGCACTATGCTGCGGGTCTCAGGGTCGGTTCCGAAATAGTCAATCAAGTCCGCTAGGTCAACATCAAGAATTGAACCCGTAGAGACTACGGCGCTGAATCCAACTTGAGCTTCCCACGCCCAGTCTAAAGCGGAAGCGCATAAAGCAGCACTTTGAGAAATAAACGCTATTTTCCCACGATTCGCCTGCTTATCCGCGAAAGTGGCGTAAAGGTTTATTTTCGGTCTAATCACGCCGAAACTGTTAGCGCCAATGATACGCAAGCCGTACTTTTTTTGAGATTCAAGTATCTGCTGTTCTAGTCGCGCGCCAACTTTTCCTGTTTCCTTGAAACCCGCGGAAACTATGATTACTCCTGAAACACCAGCCCCGCCGCATTCCTCAACTATCTGCGGAACTGTATGCGCAGGCGTCACGATAACCGCAAGGTCAACCTTCACTGGAATTTTGCTGACGCTGGCGTATGCAGTTATTCCTTGAACGGTCTGCCTGAAAGGGTTCACAGGAAAAACCGAACCCTTGTAGCCTAAGCGCAGCAAGTTGCTGAGGATTTTGGCGCCTATAGAATTCTCGCTCTCGCTGGCACCTATAACGGCGATGCTCTTAGGATTAAAAACGCTGCTCAGATACTCTATCCCCAAGCTTCGCCCACCACCAAAACAGCAACTTAACAAACATATGTACAAAGAATTATTTTAAAACTTCCCGAAATCACTACATGCGGTTACCTAAAACTAAAGGCAACCAACTTTAAACAAAGCTCAATAACTACATGTGCTTCCTGTTGCTACGGCACAACGGAAACTTTTGGGCAAAAGCAAACAACAGGTATAAGTTCAAGTTTTTCCTGCACAAATATAATGCACACCAAAGAAAAAGAAGGAACAAACCCTGTGCCGACGATCACAATAATTCCCATCACAAAACTACCGCTAATAGCAGAAGGAGACAACTTGGCTGAGCTAATCTGTAACGCCGCTGAAAAACAGAACACGCCCATACAAGAAAAAGACGTAGTAGTAATCACGCATGTGGCTGTTTCGAAAGCTGAAGGAAACGTGGTTAACCTCGACGAGGTTTCACCTTCAGAACAGGCGCGGCAAATCGCGTTAAAAGTAGGAAAAGAACCCGCAATAGTAGAGGTCATCCTCCGCGAAACCAAAGAGTTCGTGCGCATGGGACACAACAGTCTCATAACGGAAACACACAGCGGCATAGTCTGCGCAAACGCAGGCGTAGACAAATCCAATATTGAAGGCGAAAGAAACGTGGTGTTGCTGCCCAAAAACCCCGATGCGTCCGCACAGACGATAAGACAAGAAATTAAAAAG
Organism: uncultured Candidatus Bathyarchaeia archaeon; assembly: GCA_964632845.1. Lineage (GTDB taxonomy): Archaea > Thermoproteota > Bathyarchaeia > Bathyarchaeales > Bathycorpusculaceae > JAOZHU01. The sequence goes on from CAZWDU010000012.1 coordinate 37,388, forward strand.
CTAACACGCTGCAACGTCGCCATCATAATCTCCGACACACATGGGCGCCCCTTAAGGATGGGCGAGATAAATGTGGCAATAGGCGTAGCAGGAATCAAGCCTATAAGAGATAGGCGTGGGGAAAAAGACCTGTTCGGCTACGTGCTCAGAATAAAACAAACCGCCGTCGCTGACGAGTTAGCCTCAGCAGCAGAACTGGTGATAGGTCAAGCGAGCGAGGGGATACCAGCCGCCATCATACGAGGCTACAATTACCAAACAGCAGAAGGCGCATCAGCGAAAACGCTTACAAGACCGAAAGAGGCTGATTTGTTTAGAAGGGAGAAAACGGAAAATGTGCGCTGAAGTAATTACGGGCATAAGCGAGAAAATAGTGCAGGCAGGCAAAGAACTGTACGATAAGGGCTTGGTAAAGGGAACCAGCGGCAACATCAGCGCCAGAATACCCAGCGCCGACACTTTTCTGATAAAACCTTCAGGCGCGTGCATGGGGCGGCTAAAGCCTGAAGAACTGGTGCTTGTGGATTTGAACGGAAACAAGATCAGCGGAAAACGAAACATTTCCGCGGAGACGCCTATGCACGCGGCAATCTACAGGGCACGACGAGATGTGCAAGCAGTAGTGCATACGCACGCGCCTACAGCTACAGCTTTCGGCATTGCAGGAAAAGAAATCTTGCCATTGCAAATAGAAATGTTCATGCTTCTGCCAAAGGGAGTGCCTGTTGTGCCGTTCAAGCAGCCTGGTTCCGAAGCGCTTGCGGAAGCGGTTCAGAGGAAAATGGTGGATCATGACGCGGTGATTCTAGAGAACCACGGCATCGTTACTGTTGGCTTAACCTTAGAAACGGCGTGTAGCTTGAATGAGATGGTTGAGGAAGCGGCGAAGATTCAGCTTACAGTTATGATGCTGAGTGGCGGAAGCGTCAGTAGTTTGGCGGAGTTGAAGGAAAAGTTCAAAATACAGAACACATGTTAAGATAGCAGAAAACAGTATAGACGAGGGCTGGATGATGGAAGCTGAAACACCGAGGGAATTTTTCGATAAAGTTTTGCCTAGTAGGTTTAACCCTGATAAGGCGAAAGGTGTAGATGTTACAGTTCAAGTGAACATTACTGGTCCTAACGGCGGTGCGTGGGCGGTTACGATAAAAAACCAGAAACTGGAAGTCAAAGAGGGAACGCATGAGTCGCCGACTATGGTGATTAGTATGGCAGAAGCGGATTATATGGATGTGGTTAACGGCAAGGTGAGCGCGGAAAAAGCTTTTTTCACGGGAAAAATCCAGTTTAAAGGTAACATAGCGGTTGCGTTGAAGTTGAAGGAAGCAGGCTTTCTCTGAAGCGTCTAGGTGAATAGGCAAAAGCCACCAAAAAACGTGCAAAAAAGGGCTATTTTGTGTTTTGTTGTTTGAGCCCGAGTTTTTCAGTTACTCCTTTGGGCAAATCGTCCTCGCCTATTTTGAATGTTTGAGGTTCCTCGATTTTCAGGATTGCCTGCAAAGCCTTTGAATCAAGCTGGCAAATAAGCTGCGTTAGCTCGGTTTTAGCTACTTTGAAATGTGCTTGGAAGGCAGGGTTATTTTTGTGTAATGCGTGTGCAAGTGCGCATAGTTCTGCGGTTTTCAAGTACCACTCAACCTTCCGAGTGCGGCGGTTTATGTCGAAGGTTACTGGTCCAGCTCTGCAGGTTTCAGGTTTAACTGGGTGCACCAAGCATTTTTTTGTGTTTTTGTTGTAGAATATGCAGAAGCCAGCAGCATCTACTGCTGGAAAGGAATAAGCTGCGTCGACAAAGGGGTGTGCGATTTGGATTTTTTGTTTTTGCAGGTAATCGGTGATTATTTTTTTGCGTTCGGGAGTTAGTGGTGGCTTTGCGTCTTGGCAGCAGCTGCGTATGCACAGGCAGCAAACGTCGAAGGAGCAGGTTTTGTTTACAGTGTCATCAGACATGGAAGGTTTCCTTCATTTGCTGTTTTAGAAGTAGGGTTGATTATCAGCGAGGCACTTAATAAGCGTTGAATAAACGCTGGTTATAGCTTCGTTAAGGTCGGTTTTCTGCGCTTTCTTTAGGACTCTTTCGCGGATGATATCTGACAAATTGCCGTTTTCTATTCTTTTCTGGATTATCCAAAGGTATTTTTTCTCGGCTTCATCCGCGTTTTCTGCGGCTACTTTGAAGAGGTACTGGCACACTTGTCTTGCTGTCGTGCCTTTGGGGTGCAAAACTTTTGCGTTTAACCCTTCTGCAATTACGGAGTTAAAGTCTGTGACTAGAAGCTGATGCGGTAAAGGCTCTGAATGCTCAGTCATTAATCCTCGAAGGGCAGCCCTGACGAAGCAGCTTAATGCTACGTCAGATTTGATGCATTCTTGCTCGTCCATCACCCGCACTTCAAGTGCTGAGCGGTCGAATCTGAAGATTACGCCTCTGGAGTTTACCCATTCTTTGAAGAGGATTGTTTTTTCAGCGCCAGCTTTGGCTAAGTCCTGTGAGTACCGTCCGATTACGTCTGTACGGTATTGGGCGAAAGAGGAAACGGGTTCAGGAATGATGTCGCCTGTTATCGATGGCACTTCTCGCTGGTTCAGCTTGTAAAAGTAAAGCCTGTTATCCACGTTTGGGCTTATTGTGCCTTCGCATAGCGGTGAGGCAGCGGATATAGCGGGCAGATAAGCGCATAAGCCTGCAAGCATGTTGTGCATTAGAACGCCTGTGGCTTCCCGTGCGTATGGGAGGTTTAAGTGGAAGCTTTGGATGTTGAGCCATCCATGCTGTGTGAGATTGAAGAGTTTGCCGAGTTCGTTGTAGATTTTTCTGTGGCGGTGAGGCCATATGCCTGTCTCGTTTAACCTAAGCAGAGGATGCATTCCTGTTCCGAGAAGATGAGCGTGATAGTTTTTTCCAAGAAAAGCCAGAAGAGTTGCCACGGCGCGCTGCATGGTTTCTTCGAAGAGTTCAGGCGATTTAAAGGGCGTATTCGCTTTTATTTCCATGACGTGTAACTGGAGTTCTTTGCCGAAAGCAAAGTCTGGCAGCTCAATGAAGTTTACGGTTCGTCCGTGGAAGCCTTTTATGACTTTATCTACAATGGGTAAAGGTTGCAGTTCCTCGTTAACGAGGGAAAACTCGTGTTCGGGACCTATGACTTCGAGTGGCTTGTACGTGGTGGCTCATCTCTTCTGTTGGATATCATTCTGAATGCGTGTATAATTCGTGGTTAATTTTAAACGTAACTGTGTGAGTTTTTCAAAGGCACGGTGTTTGCTAGTGAAGTCAATTAGTCAGGATTTTTCCAAAAATTATAAGTGGGTAAACTAATGCAACGTTTATGAAAGTGAAGCCTTTGCGCGCTATCGTTGGAGCCTCTGTCAATAGGCGCTTGAAACTAAAAAGTGCGGTTGCAATAATTCTCGTTGCATTAGTAGCCGCGGCTTCTGTTCCTTTGCTGCAAGCTGTTTCCGAAGCGCCTACAGTAGAGTGGAATAAAACCTACAGCGATGTGCAGGCTAATTCTGTTGTTCAGACTGCAGATGGAGGATACGCAATAGTTGGTGTTTCGGCGCCAACGGTTGTGACCATTCCGAACTCGTTGTTTTCAGGTTATAGGCTTGATTACTCTAACCAAACAGTCGTATTTGTCAAGACCGATTCGGCAGGTGGGTTGGAGTGGAAAAAGTCGTATGGAACGGAAGTTTTCGGATACAACAAAGATGCTGTTTCTGTTGTGCAGAGTTTGGATTCAGGGTACATGTTGTTCGGCAAAGGCGGCTACCTTGTTAAGACGGATTCTGAAGGAAATGTGGAGTGGAGCAGAAACCTCGAATTAAATGTCAACGCTGCAGGGACAGTAAGCGTTGAAGCTGGCATCCAAACCAGCGATGGAAACTACGTTTTAGTGGGAAACGCTGAGGAAAACGGAGAAAACATTGCTTGGCTGATTAAGACAAACGAGCAAGGTGGCATACTGTGGAATCAAACGTTCACTGGAGGTTTCCATGTTCGCGAGGTAATAGAGACAAACGACCGTGGCTGCGCGGTAGCAGGGAGCTGGAGAAACGATTTTTGGTTTGCGAAAATAGATTCCAACAGCAACTTGCAATGGAGCCAAACCTACGCTTACGGCGAAGCAGCAGATGTTCATTATGTTTCGTCCATCGCAAAAACCAAGGATGGAGGATACGTGCTTGCAGGAGAGGGGATGTGGCAAGCGAGCGGCGGGAATGTTCCTTGGTTGATTAAAATCAATTCTCAAGGGCACACGCAGTGGAGTTTGCCTTACGGGCACATACCTTCTGAAGGGTTCAGTTCAGTTGTGCAGACTGACGACGAAGGATACCTTGTGGCTTTGAGCAACAGCCCAGAGCTGATTAGGATGGACTCCTCAGGCAGCGAACAGTGGGACATGACCTACGCATATGTTCCATTGTATAATTCAGCCTCCCTGATACGCACCAGCGACGGAGGATACGCGACTGCGGGCACAGCTTCCGGAAACATTTGGCTCACCAAAATTTCACCAGAACCTGACGTTTCACCGCCACGCATCGCTGTATCCAGCCCAAAAAGCAAAACGTACGACACAAACGAGGTCCCATTGACTTTTACAGTGAATGAACTTGCAGCGTGGATTGGTTACAGCCCCGACGGACAAGATAATGTAACTATTACGGCAAACATTACTTTATCTGGACTTTCTAAAGGCGCGCACAACGTAACAGTCTACGCTAAAGATACCGCGGGAAACATCGGAGCGTCAGAAACTATTTACTTCACAATAGTTGACCATTTCCCGATTGAGTGGATCGCAGCCGCCGTGGTTGTAGTGGCTGTAGTCGGCGTTGTCCTGCTGTTTCGCTTCAAAAAGCAAACGATGAAAAGCCACTTCAACAAGCAGGCGCTAATCGCAATCGTTAACAATAACATAGTAAGAACTTTACTCACAACCAGCGTATGCATAAGTCTGGTCTTAGTGCAAATTTTCTTCCCATGCCTCTACTTCTCAAATGCATCCCGAAATTCAGGCGGTCAATTTGAAGTAGGAGTAAGCTACGTCTACGAACAAGACAACACGGGACAAATCTACGATGAAGTGTCGCGTATCCACGATTTAGGCATCACGATAATCCGCGTAAACATGATATGCGACTCAACGGAACTGAATGATTACTTAAACAGCATGACAGACGTGTTCTTCTCCGCAACTCAACGCTTCAACATGCGCGTTGCCCTCATAATTCAAAACAACGAAGACACCGACGAAATACACTACTACCTCAACAGATGGGGCAGTTATCTTGCCTACGTTCAAATTCTCAACGAACCCGAGTCAGCCTCATCATGGGACATAGGTGCCTTGTTCACAGACGACGAAGCAACCTCCAAATTTGAACAAATCTACGCAATAGTCAAACAATATCACCTTTCAGCGCAACTGTACACAAACTTCGGAGCAGGCTTCGTTGTTCGCTCAAACTTGCCCATCCAATTCAGCGAAAAACTCGATTTCGTAGGCTACGACGTTTTCATGGAATCATTCCTAACTCTATCCCCGAACTTTATTGAACTTCTGCAAAAAATAACCAAAAAAGACGTGGTAATCACGGAGTTCGGCATGTCCACCAGCGACGACGAAGCACAAAGCGACTACATCATACGCGGACTCAACCTGTTCAAAAACATAGGACTCAAAGGCTGCTGGCTAGTCTACTGGAACAGCGCGGAAAACTATTACGGAATACGCGACAGACTCGCAGAACAAACAGTAGGTGAATGGATTGCCCAAAATACCTAAACCATCCAAACCCATCCTAATACACGGCACAATACTCGTAGCCGCGCTAGTCATAATCCAACTGCTACTGGACGCCTTCCAAAACTCCTTCCTGCTTTACATGCCGCCAATAGGCTTCGCCTTCTTCCTCTTCACCCAATACGGCATTCAAGCAATAACAATAGGCACACTCAACATCATCATCCTACAACGCCTGTACAAGATGGAAGACTGGCAAACAGGATTCTGGCTCAACGGACTACTCCTACTACTCACATTCTCAACAATCACACTCATACTGCAAACAATCACGGGCTTACCCTTCGCCCCGTACATCGCACTAATCGCCATACTCATACTGCCCTACCCGTTCGGGTACATAGGAAAATACAGCAACCGAAGCCGCAAAAAAACAAACCACAACAACCACTAACCAGCCCCACCCAGACGCTCTACATAAAAACCGTATTTAAAGGGGAGGGGGTAGCAGTTCTGAGCACTAGGATATGCACATGATAATTGTTTAGGAAGCTATAGCAAAAAAAAATTAAACGTTACAGAAACGCAACTGCCCCACAGCAACAATAAATTTCAAATACAACCCAACTAATCTAAAACGAGGAGCAAACCGCATGAGCGAATCATACTTCAACAAAAAACTCGAACCCATCCAAGTCAAAGAAAAAACCATATCACAGCTTTTGGCTGAAATGAGCCGAACCGCATACCAAGGAAGAAAATTAGGCGAGGCAGTCGAAGTCTGGGAAAACATGATAAAAGAAAACGACCTCACCATCGTCATGGGCTTCGCAGGCTCCATGAGCACCGCAGGACAATGGACAATAATCAACTGGCTCATCCAAAACCGCTTCATAGACGTACTCGTCAGCACAGGCGCCAACGTATCCGAAGACATAGTAGACGCAATGGGCTTCGGCTACTGGCAAGGCACCCACATGGCAGACGATGAAACATTACTCAAGGCAGACATCAACAGATACTATGACGTCTATGGCAAAGAAACTGACTACCGCAAAATGGAAGAACTAGTCACAGACTTCGTCATGACATTGAAAACTGATTATCCCTACTCATCCGCAGAATTCTTCCACCTGCTCGGCAAATACCTCAGCAGCAAAAAAATCCCCGCCATAGCCGCAACCGCCTACGAAAACAACATCCCAATCTTCAGTCCAGCCATGGTCGACAGCGCATACGGTGAAACATTCCTTATGGCGAAAAACCAAGGACACAACGTAATCCTCGACAGCATAAAAGAATTCGACCAATTCGTCACCATCGGCACCAAAACCAAAGACATCGGCGTAATCTACATCGGCGGCGGCGTACCAAAAGACTTGACGCAACTTATTGCCATATCAGTTTCACCTAAAACAAACGACCAAGGCGTAGTTGGAAGAGACGGACACCTCCGCAAAGGACTACAAGAATACTACTACCCGCACAAGTACGCCATACAGATAACCACAGACTCGCCTCAATGGGGTGGATTATCAGGCTGCACGCTGGAAGAAGCCATAAGCTGGGGCAAAATCAACAGCGAAAGCGCAAAAAGAGCCGTGTGCTACTGCGACGCAACCATCGCTTTGCCGCTTATAACGCACGCGCTGAACGAACGCGTAAAGGCAAAGCGGAAAGGACCAGACATGTCGTGGCTCTTCAAAGACTTAACCTAAGCTTTATTCAGCCTCGTCAGCAGCGAACTGGTTACTATAGGCAGTATCAGCGAAGCATCACCTTCAAGCATGATGCGCTTCGCTTTCTCGCTTATTTTTCCCCATGAAACCGCTTCTCGCGGTCTCGCGCCTGAAAGGCTTCCGTCCCATTCGTCTGCGGTGCTCACGTACACGACGTAGTCTAAGCCGTCTTTGAACTGGTTCCACCATATCGTGTGGTGCTTAGAGATCCCTCCGCCAACAATTAAGGCTCCTGATTTCTTGGCGGTGAACACTAAATCGTTTAGTTCGCCTGAATCTTTGAGCAAGTTAAGCCTGAAGTCGTGGTCTTGGCTGAACATCCATGTTTGGTAGCCTACTGCGCCGTCGGTTATGCCTGGCACGTAGATGGGTATGTTGTTTTTTGCTGCCCAGTAGGTGATTGAGGTTTCGTTGCAGCAGCGCGCGCCTATTTCGCGGCAGAGTTGGCTGGCTGAGAGTTCGCGTTTGCCTTCATTCCACAGGTTTTCCAGTAGCGCCTGCATTTTTTGTTCTATTATGATGCCGTAGCTGTCGTTTGGCACAAGGACGTTTCCTAGGCGGTTTATACCTTCTTTATGCAGTTTTGCGTCGTTCATCACGAAGCTGCCTTTGTAGTAGTTTCGCCAGCATCGTGCCATGTCGTGGTCAAGTGTGCCGCAAGTAGTGATAACAACGTCAACGAGTTTGCGTTTTACTAGCTCTTTGAAAACGCCGCGTGTGCCTGTGGCTGCGAGGTTTCCGGTGAAGGAGAGGAATTTTAGGCAGTTAGGCGTTTTGATCATGGTTTCTAGGATTTTTACGCTTGTGGCTAGTTTTCCTGCTGTGAAGCCCCATGCGTTTTCCATTTGCGTTACAAGTTCGTCCACGGACATTTTGTTTGTGAATTCGTAGTCTTTGACGACTTCGTTTAACATGGTTTTTGCCTTCTTTTGCAGTGTTAAAGTGGTGGTGTGGGGATAAATATGTGTCGAAAAGCCTTGCGGTTTATTCGGTTAGGTAGTTGATTATTTTTGTGTAGAGGTCTTTGGCTCTGAGGTCTTCGTAGCCTGCGTAGATGCTGGGGTTGTCGTTTACTTCTACTACTACGGGTTCGCCGTTTACTTCTTTGATGTCTACGCCGTATAGTCCTTTGCCTACGACTTTGCAGGCTTGTAGTGCGAGTTGTTGTACGTTGGCTGGGGCGTTTTGCTTTTTCAGCGACACTGTTCTGCCCCATACGACGGTGGGTTTGCCTCTGAGTTTGGCGCCGTGTTTCCATTTGCCTTTTGGGATCATGTATTTGCAGACGTAGAGGACTTCGTCGTTTAGGACTCCAACTCGCCAGTCGAAGGCTGTTGGGGTGAATTTTTGTATGGCTATGACGTCTGATCGTTTGAAGAATTTTTTGGTGACTTCTCTGAAGCTGGTTTCGCAAGCTGCTTTTTCTACGAATCTGGAGAAGCTTGTGTAGGGTGCTTTTATGACCACTGGTTTGCCTAGCGTGTTGAAGATTTCGGTGATGTTTTTGTGGTGTAGTTCGTATTTGTTTAGGAATATTGTGGGGATGTGGGGTACGTTGTACTTTTCTAGTAGCGCGTATTGGTGGATTTTGTTGGCGCAGATTTTTATGGATTCTGGGTCGTCGATGACTTTCAGTCCGAGTTCCCATGCTGTGCGGGAGACGATGTATGAGGTGTAGAGTGGGTCTGTGGTGGCTCGGATGAATACGGCGTTGTAGTTGGGGATTTCTTTGATGTTTTCTTTGAATAGGAAGTTGAATTGGTGCCCGTTGTTTTCGGCTGCAAGTTTAAAGTTGTTGAGGGCTTCTTCCTCTGAGGAATCGGAGAAGTTGTATTTTTCTACGAAGCAGGCGATTTTAGACACCGAAGGGTTCACCTTGGTTTGAAAGGAACAAAATTTCTTTTGAGATCATTTTCAGATCACACGGGGATAATTCTTCTTTTTTTATGGGTTGGAAACCGCACAGGTACGCTTTTTCTTCGGCTGTTTGGACATGTAATTTGCAGACTGGGATTTTGAATAGGTTGTAAACTTGTTCTGAAATGCGCTTTGCTTCACCATCTTGGTCGCATTTTCCGAAGATTGAGGTGAAGGAGAGCAATTTGCCTTTTAAAGGCTGGGCGCAAACGGTGAATTTGTAGTTCATTCCCAAGCTTTTCAGGGCTCTGTAAAGTGCGCTTCTGTTGTTGGCAGTTTTGTAACCGTCGTAGATGAAGGGATTCACGGCGAAAAGGACAACTGGAAAGCCAAGTTCAGCGATTATTTGTTTTACTGAATCTGTGACTATAAAGGGCAGTGTGGGAATTCCAGCTTTTGCAGCTCTAAGCAGCAGAATGGGGTTTCTGTTGGAGTCAAGTATGTTTTCGCTTGTGGGGATTACGACGTTGCCGAGGATTTCCGCGTGCAACGAAACGTAGTAGCCTGTTTTCATGTAGCGGTAGTCGTTGTTGATGTTTATTGTGTAGTCTTTGATTTTTGATTCGAGAAATTGTGAAGGCTTCATCGCGTGAAGCTTAGGGGTTAGGTCGATGTTTGAGACGACCAACACTCATGTGACACCAGACAACTGAATGGTCGTATGTGATGCCAGTATTTAAAATTAACTGTGTGGAAACGGTGGAAGTGTCTTGTTGTACTGGTGTGATTTTTTGTTTATACCCCTTCTCTTCATAGCTTGAGCGTTTGCGGGGGAAGGATTGATGGGGGGTTGTTTATTCATAAATTGGCGTGTATAAAGGATTGGTGCTTGTTGAGTGGGTTAAAATAAAAAAAGGAAAAGTTGTTGGGAATTAAGTGAAGATGTTAGCTTGTAAAGGCTTAGTATCTTCGCGGGGGTCTTCGCTTCATGTAACATTCTCGGCAGTAAACTGGCCTGGTGCCGTCTGGTTTGAAGGGAACTTCGCATTCCTTTCCGCAGTCAGCACAGGTTGCCTTGTGCATCTCTTTGCGATACATTCTTGCTATTTCAACTCCTACTATTGTTCAGACAAAAATCGCTTTTTGCCAACCACAACTAAACAAACAACACAGTATTAAACCTATTCATCCACAAACTAGCGTTCACCATCTGCTCGTAACTCTAGAGAAGTCTTAATAAGGCTCAATCAAAAGCGCATATACTTTAAGCATAAATAAAACTTCTATCAAATATGACGAACACTATGCCTCCAGAAAATCTATTGTTTGAACTCTACTCAAGAATCTCACCAGCACAATTTGAACGCTTTCTTGCCGTTTTGCTGGAGATGATGCAATTCTCAGACATTAAAGTCACGGGAAGGTCGGGTGATAGGGGAATCGATTTAGAAGCAACATGGACTGAGGCTAATATCCCAGGGTTAGAAATTGAGTTGCCTTTCAAAATTCAAGCGAAAAGATTTGCACCAAAGTCTACTTTAAACCCCCGTTACGTAAGGGAACTACGAGGCACACTTAGAGCGGGGGAATGGGGGCTCCTATTCACCACCGCCAAAGTTTCAACTCAAACATCACAAGAGAGCATAGCCGACCCAGATAGAGTGGTTTCAATCATTGACGGAAAGAAACTCATCGAACTATGCAAGAAATATGGAGTGGGTGTGAAGACAGAATACAAGATTGACCTCTCGGCAATAGAATTTGAAGAACCTGTGCCGCCTCAGCTAAGTGAACCCGAATCAAGAACTGTTAAAGATATGCTTACAGAATATCTTGGTGAAAACTTTGATAGGTTAGGTAAATCCTCAATATATAAGAGTTCATCAAAGACAGTTATAGCCCGAGTGAGCCAGCGCTACGAGAGGGCCGATAGCAATTATTGGTATGGTACCACTCAAAAGGATATAGAGCGTGTAACAGAGTACCAAATAACCCATTTTGCCTATATTTGCCTAAATTTTGGGGTAGTTTTAATCCCCGCCCAAGTCATTATGATGGAAATTCGCCGCAGTAACTTGGGAGCATCAATGACGAAGGAAGGGCAAATACGGCATTACCATGTTCAGTTTTACGAAAGAGATGAAGCGATGTTCTGGAATCTAAAGGGCAGAGACAAAGACATAAGCGAGTTCTTGATAAGAGCACCATTAAAAGGTCAGTTCTAAAACCACAGAATCTCGAAAAGTCAAGGTTTCTTGGTTTCAATAAGGGTTATTGTTTCGAAGAAAGGTAGGGCAACTTCTGCAATCACGCTCGCTTTAATGCCATATTCCTCAAACTTGGTTAATGTTTTGTCCACGCATGCAAGCGTAGACTGCATCAGAAGAATGCGCCCTGCTGGTTTCAAGTGCTTTGCTGCCTCTGGAATAAAACGGTCAATAAGCGCTCTGCCAGTAGCACCGCCTGCCCAAGCGCGTCCAATCCAAGAATCCGCTTCGCTTTCGTCTGCGGGCAAGTAAGGTGCGTTAAACAGGATAACGTCGAACTGTGCTTTTTCGTTTAAAGCAGCAAACAAGTCGCTCTGCACGAAAGTCATTTTACTACGTACATTGTTGAGTTCTGCGTTTTCTTTTGTGCAACGAATAGCGCGAGGATTTATATCAACTGCAACTACGCTGCGGGCTTTTTTTGCGGCTGTTATAGCAAGGATTCCGCAGCCTGAGCCCACGTCCAGCACACTTTTACCCTCTTTTACGTCGAGGTTTTCGGCGAAGAGAAACGAGTCTTCAGCAGGCTCGTATACGTTTTCATCAACCACAAACACTAAATCCTCGAAAAACACGCGCTTACTCCGCGAAGGCATTGGCTAAAGCTCCAAAATCTTCAGGCGCCAACTCACGCACGCGGCGCTCGCTAAATGGCACGGCACAAGCACGCTCCGTAGCCTCTTCCTTTGGCAACTTAAGCGTGCTCTTAAGGAAGGGCTCAAGCGCGTTACTGAGTTTCTTGTTGCGCTGGTTGAACAGCCACCGCACCATCCGCCTGAACAGCGCAACATCCTTCACCTCGAAAGGCGTCTGCTTCCAAGGCACCAAACGCACAATTACGGAATCCACTGCTGGCGGAGGATAAAACAGCTCCTTAGGCACCACATCAAACAAAGCGACCTCTGCGCCGTGAAAAGCAACAACCGTTAACCAACCGTAGTCCTCGCTGCCCACACCCGCAACAAGCTTGTTGGCGAATTCCCTTTGCAGAATCAGAACCGCACAAGCAACACGCTGCTCAAGAAGCCACATCACCAAACGCGACGATAAATAATAAGGCGGAACCGTCACAACCTTCGTAAACTCAGGCAACTCCGCTTTCAGCACGTCGCCTTCAATCACAGTTACGTTGCCAACGCCGCGGAGTTGTTCACGCAGTGCCGCTGCAACTTGCGGGTCTTTCTCAACCGCTATCACGCTTTTGCATTTATCCGCTAGGTAACGAGTCAGGAAGCCGAAGCCTGCGCCAGCATCCAGCACCACGTCCGCCTTACCCACGCTAGCGTAAGCGCTTAGTTGTTCGAAAAGTGCTGGTTCAACCATGAAGTTCTGTCCCAAAACCCTGTTCGGAACAATTCGAAACCTTCGAAGCAGCCGCTTCGCTTCTTCAACGCTCATAACTAATGCTCACGCGTAAACAAACGGTACTTACTGTCGCCCTCCAACTCCTCCAAAACCCGCTTCGTAATCAACTTCACAGGACTAGGCAACTCAGTCCGCTTCTGCAAATCCTCATAATTCCTAAACGGCTGCCGCTCCCGCTCATTAATCACCTGCCACATATACTTCTTCCCAATCCCAGGCACCAACTCCAACGCATGCATCCGCGGCGTAATCGCACGCGCCGTATTAAAGAAATTAACAAACCACTCCTCACGATTCAACGCAACCCGCGTAATAACACCAGGCAACTCAGCCTTCGCGGCACCAGTCAACTCATCATAACCCACGCGACCAATAATGTACGTAACCTCATCACGCGACTCCTTACCCACATACACACGGTCACCAGCCTTCAGCATCAAGCCCTCCTTCACCAGCGCCTCCAACAACGTGAAAAACTCTTCCCCAATGCATTGAATTAGAGCTCCCGCTCGGTATCCTGCCCTTCCAGCAGCCCGCAACCCCGGACGCCCGTGCGGCAAGAAATCTAACACGTAAGCGTACTCCTCGTACCGCTTCTCCATAACAGTCCCTAATCTCCTCTATCATATCCGCGTTCTGCTTAAAAATACTTAGGCTACTCCCGCCTACTCCTTTGACACACGGCTCTCGTTTAAAAGCGCAACAATGGCTTCCAACTTCGCAGTTTCGATAATCTTTTTCCCGCCAGCCAGAAAAACCCGCATCTCATCAACGCTTTCAGGCGCGCAATTAACCACCTGAACAGCCTCATCCTCATCCAACCCGAACTCCGCTACCAAACGCTCAATAAGCCCCTCAACAGCCGCCTCATCAACCTTCGAAAACTTGGACACGTAATCAAACGTGCGCCGCTGAAACTGATCCAAATTCTCCTCGCCCAAAGCAGCCAGCTCCCGCTTAACCTGCGGCAACGCAAGCTTCTTCTCATTCAACTCTTTTTCGCTCATACGCTCACTCACCGCCCTTATACGGCTCCAAATGCTCAGAACGCACAATAATCTCCTTAACCGAGCCGCCCTGAGGCACACTAACCACGTAGCCACGACCCCGCTTGGCTTGTACAGTACCAATCTTACCGTGAAAACGCTTATGAGGCAAACTCTTCTGCACACTTGAATCAATCTTTACAATCACCTGAGAACCAACCTCATACACATACAACAGCTTACCAAGCTTTGGTCTACCCTTATCTCTAGGCGCCTTCGTAGAAAGCCCACGCGTACTACGCCTATAACCCTTCGACTTCCTCATTTTTTCACCTCACCAACATCATCCATAATAACATTCAAAACATCAAGCTTAAGAGGCTTCGCTCTGTTACCAAGCAGCATCGAAACACTGGGCACCGTTCTTCCTTCATCCCCAGACACTAACTCCTTAACGTAAAGGCCTCCCTGACAGCGAACTTGCAGCTCAGCCCTATTGGGTGACACCTTCTTAACTTTAACCCAGTATATGTACTTTTCCCGCGTTAAATCCGCACGTCTATGCAAAACACGCAACGGCGTCTGCTGGCGAATCAAAGCATTACTAAGCTTTTCCGCCACAACACGCAAACCCTCCTCAGACACATCATCTTCAAACTCCACCAGCACACGATACTCCTTCTGAGCTGATTCAGCTTTCTTCAACCGCCGCACCACATCCTTACTGCTAAACCGCAAACTCGAAACCTCAACCTTATCCTTAGCCGCAACGTTAATGACTTCCTTAAGCTTGCGCAAATCCAAAAAACGCTTCCGCGGCTTAGAAACCTCAACCACAAAAGGCCTACCAGTGCCCAGCATCCGCGCGTCAATATCCTCCCTGCCAGAAGCGTGAAAAGACGTTTTCTCGCCTTCAGCCGCCTCCAACAACGGCTTCGAAACCAGCGCCTCCACCGATTCAGCATAAAGCAAGCCAGTGCCGCCGCATTTCTCGCAGCCTCTTCCATGGCAAATGGAACAGAACCATCTTGACTGCGGAATATCCCTAACCAGCTTTCGATAGCGTCCAGCAACAAACAGGGGATTCACCTGAAGCTTTATGTTTTCCGTGAACGGGTTAACGATTATGACTATGTCGGGTGTGCGGTACTCAGCCGTTTTTCCCGTCTGCGCCTCAACGCTCTTGCCCAATAACCGCCCGAACTCGTGGCGTATGCTTTCGCCGTAGCTAACGTTGAACACAGCTTTGAATTCGTCTTCTCGCTCTTCCACCGCAACGGGCAACTCTACGCCCACAAGAAACGTAGTATACTCATAGCCTGCAATTTCTGCTAGGGCCTTGCGGAGTAAACCGTCAAGAAGTTGAAAGCGGTCTTCGCAGAGGAAACATTGTTGGGCTTTTTTGGGAGCACGCTTTTTCAAGTGTTTGAGGGCGGCTACGGCTTCACGGGAAAAACCGTTAGTGGCTAAAATCTTAAGGCGTTTCAAGCCTTCAGCGTCTTTGGACTGGGCACTCGCACTGGCTTGCAGCATTAAGCTGAGCTTTATGGCTTTACCGCGGTCACTGTTTTCCAAGTTATAGCCAAGCAACGCGAACTGCCGTCCGAGACAGTGGTCGCACAAGGCGTGGGCTTCGAGCATTTGCAGGGCATTTTCTAGAATGTTCATCAGTTAAGCCTACTTGAACTCTGCGGGCAACCCTTTGCCCATAAAAGGCAACCGCTTTTTCCGTTTGAACATCTTCATCATTTTACGCATCATCACATACTGCTTCAGAAGGTCTTTGACGTCTTTCTCAGCGGTTCCAGAACCACGGGCAACGCGCCTGATTCGCGAAGAGTTGAAAAGTTTCGGGTTCTCTTTCTCTTCAACCCGCATGGATTGAATGATTACGCGCCACTTTTCCAAGTTAGCCTCAGCCATATTCAACTTGTCCTCAGGCAAATCATAAGACATGCCGGGCAGCATTTTGAGGACTTTCCTGAAGGGCCCCATGCTTTTGAAGGCTTCAAATTGCTCGTACATGTCTGTGAGAGTGAATTTGCCGCTGAGTATGGCTTTAGCTTTCTTTTCAGGGACCTTTATTTCTGCTTCGCGAACTTTTTCAAGGAGCGTTTCTAAGTCGCCCATGCCTAAGAGGCGCCCGACGAAGCGTGATGGGATGAAGGGTTCGATGTCTTCGGTTTTTTCGCCGGTGCCTATGAATTTTATTGGGGCGCCTGTGGCTGCAACTGCGGATAGTGCGCCGCCGCCTCTGGCTGAGCCATCAAGCTTTGTAACTAGGATTGCGCCTATCGGTGTGGCTTCGTGGAACGCTTTAGCCTGAATTAATGCTTGCTGTCCGATGGTACCGTCGATCACAAGCATTACTTCGTCTGGTTTGATTTTCTTTTCAAGGTTTTTCATTTCTTTGATTAGGTCTTGTTCTTCTTTGTGGCGTCCAGCAGTGTCAACAATTACCAAGTCTTTGTCGTTGAAGTGTTTTAGTCCTTCGGAGACTACTTTGACTGGGTCTTTGGCTTTTGGGTCGCCGTAGATTGGCAGGTTTAGTCGCGTTGCTAATTGTTGAAGCTGTGCATAGGCACCAGGGCGGTAGGTGTCCGCGCAAATCAACGCTGGTTTGAGTCCTTTCTTTTGGAAGTAGCGGGCGAGTTTGGCTGCTGCTGTGGTTTTTCCTGAGCCTTGGATGCCGACGAGCATGAGGGTTTGTTTTTTTTCAGGTTCAATTCTGATGGGGACTGGTTTTTCGCCTACGAAGCGGGTTAATTCTTCGTAGACTACTTTTATTACGTGTTCGCGTCTGGCGATGCCTGGTGGAACCTTTTCTTTTAAGGCTCGTTCTTCCATTCGTTTGGATATGTCGAGGACTAGTTGGACGTTTACGTCTGATTGGAGCAGCGCACGTTGGATGTCGCGCACAAGCTCTTTAACGGTAGCCTCGTCTACTACTGAGGCTCGGAAAAGCTTCTTTAATGCACTTGTAAGCGAGGAACCTAAGCGGTCTAACGCCATTTGCGTCTCCAGTCCTTAAACAGCGATAGCGCCTTTAAATATATATTGCAGAGAAAATCAGCCTGCAACTCTTCGTTTACGCTACAGTTACAGCGCCTTCGAGCAGTTGGGAATAGTCTTTTTCGTTGGGCGATGCTTTCAGATAGCTTAGGTTTGCGGTGAGCTCCTTGAGCGAGGAGACTCCTGTGACTGCTGTGCACACGCCTAATTGACTGAGGGTATAGCTTAGAAGATGGGTTGAAGTGGCGCAGGCGGGTATTTTCAGTGTCATTGTTTTCCATCCAGATTTGTAAGCGGGAATTTTGACTTTCTGTCCTGCTTTGAGCAGTTCACCGCCAGCAAAAGGTTTCATCGCCACAACACCTATCCCGCGCTCGCTGCAAATTCGTAGTGCCTCGTGGCGTGCTGCGTATGCGTGGTTAGCAATGTTGACTTGGTGCATAACGCTTTCTATAATGCCAGACTGCGCTGCTAGTTTGATTACTTCTGGTTCGTGGGTGCTAATGGAAATGACGTTGGCAACTTGTTGTTCTTTCAGTTTTTGTGCTAGAGCGAGAATGCCTTTTTTGTTGATTTCTTTCCAGACTTTGAGGTTAGGTACGTAGTGTATGTTAAGTATTGGTGCAGATTCCATGTTCAACTGGTCCAAAAGCGCATGCAGGTATTTTTCGCATTCAGCGGGGTTACGGCTTCTCTTGTATTGACCGTTGCTGATGCATGAGCCTAAATGGAAGGCTATGTGTGTGTTCGCGTTTTGATTCTGGAGTGCTTGCTGGAAGCCTTCTATTATGTTAGGGAGGCTCCAGACGAGGTCAAAGTAGTTTATTCCTTTGTTCAGTGCTAGGTGAATTATTTGCCTAATTTCTTCTGCTGAAAGATTTTTCAGGTGCTCGGCGCCTATACCTATTACGCTGACCTTGAGGCTTGTCTTGCCCAGTTGCCTGTATTCCATGACACTCTGAGAATCCAAAAGGGGTTTTTAAGACTGCTGATTGCTAATGGGGCAACGCCTGAAAGATGCATGAACAGAAACATTGCTGGTGAAAACTTGAAGCCTCAGCCCCATCATTTAAGCTTCGTCACAATTCAGACGGCTCTTCATGCATCATTGGCTCCAAAGATAATTCCACAAACGCGGAGATAAACTTTAATGAAAATCTTTTTATCGCAAACGAGCTTAACAGGTGAAAAGGACAGCGTGGTGAAAGAGTGACTGCGGAACGCGCTATACACATCGCCGTGTTTGCTCTGCTTCTTGTGGGTTCTTGGAGCGTAAGCGCATGGATAAGCCTCACGTACCTAAGCGAGAACTGGATTCTGTTAGTAGCAGGCGTCACTTTAAGCTGGGGCATAATCCTCTTAATCCTTTACGTAATTTTCAAAAAGCTCAATTGGAACTGGTGGAGTCCAATATAAAACGCGGGCAAACTTGGCTGAGCCACCGCTGAAGTACATAAAATGCTAATTAAGGCAGCATTAAACTGATTGTGCTTGTTGCAACGGAGCGGTGGCTGCTCTCGCGGTCATTGAATAGTAATATAATGTTAGTCCAATCGGTAGGATAGGCTGTATAAAGGCTACCAAGATGCTGCTTGCTACGGATCCGACTAAACCAAGTGAGCCTGTGAGAACGCTTATTATTGAACCCACTATGCCAATTATTATTTGGAACAGAAAGAGCACCCCGAAAGTTTTCAGCCACCGGCAATTAACCAGCTCGCGACTTCGCGACAAACTCTCCAACGCACCGATGTTTTCAATTATTATTGTGGGAACCACGAGAGAGAACATTATTGCCAAAATTATACCCGGAATAATTAATGCAATTAGCCCTAGTGCGATGAGAATACCTGTGATAACGCTCACTGCCAAGAGGGATAATAGTCGCGACAGGGTGAAGTTGAAGCTTGACAGGAGAGTCGTTTGCTTATCTTCGAGCGCGTCCGAAGCAAACTTTACGGCGATTCCTTGAGCTATGCTGCCGATGACCCAACCCACAATTCCTGTCAAAAACGCAATTGTTAGAATCGCCGAGAGAAAACCGGGCAACCAGTTTAAAAGCTCTTGCGGTGTTGCCGTTGAAGACAAAATCGCAGGCACCGTAATCAGGGATTCTAAAGTAACCAAAACTGCGCCCTCAATTGCGCCAGCTATGAGGAAAGGAAGCAGAAACTGAGTGAAATTCTCCGAGTACAGTTTGAAGGTGCGTGTAAAGATTTCACCAAGTGATAATTCTCGTGAAGGTTTTCTGCTTTCGCCCAAGCTTTCGACACCCAAAATGCTGTTTAGTATTCTGGGTATATTAGCTTACATGCACCCGCAAACAGAAGTTACTTTGCTCTAGCGAGCTTGATTCTGCCCATTATCTTCCAATACTCGATTTCAGCACCTGCGACGAGCTTGGCTTTCAAATCTTCCTCGTCAGGAAACGGCGCATCCAAATACTCAAACGTCTCCAAATCCATGATTTGCACGCCGTTAGGGTTCACAGCAAAAACTTGGCCTACGCGCTTGTCGATAATAGGAACTTCGGCGTTGCTGTCAACAGGTTTAACGAACTGCCTCTTTTGATTATCGAATACTCCGATGGCGACTATTCTGGCTTTAGCAGCACCGTGCTTTCCAGGCTTAGATTTGGTTACATCCATTATACGACACGGTTCACCGTCAATTAGCATGTAGCCACCGACGCGTAATTCTCCAACACTCATTGGTTTAGTCATACTCTCACCAAACGCCTATTCATTAAAAGCAATTCTAAACAACACCCATATATAGATTAAGGTACCGCTATTTACGTGAACGGTGGAAAAAGTGTTCAGAAGCGTCGGATTAGTTGCCCGCTACGACAAGAAACAAGCACTAAACCTCGCTGAGGAATTAGCAGAGTACCTGAAAAGCAAAAACCTGCAGGTCTACATAGAAGATACTCTTGCTGGAAAAGTGAGCACACAGGAAAAACTGGTTCCTCTATCGAAAATGAAAACGGACTTAATAATCACAATCGGCGGAGACGGCACCATCCTAAGAACCAGCATAGCACTGCCCAAGCCTGAACCGCCAATACTAGCCATCAACATGGGAGTCCGTGGCTTCCTCACCGAAGTGTCGCCGAACGAAGCACGCAATGCCGTGGAAAAATGCTTGAAAGGCGAATTCAAAATTGAAAAATGTTCCAAACTCGCAGCGGCTACGGACGGTTGCGTGATACCAGACGCATTAAACGACATTGTAGTTTCCGCTGGAGAGCCTTCAAAGATACTTTACACGCAAATATTCAAAGACGAGAAACCTATCATGAAGTGCGAGTCAGATGGGTTGATACTGGCAACGCAAACAGGCTCCACAGGCTATTCGCTCTCAGCAGGAGGACCAGTTTTAGACACGGAAGTAGACGCGTTCGTTCTGACACCCATCTGCGCGTTAACAGTATTTCGCTCGCTGGTTTTCCCCGCAAACTGCAAAGTTACAATCCAAGCCACCAGACCGAAAGACGTGCTCGTGTTAGTGGATGGAAACTACCGCCAGCGGGTAACCTCAAAAAACCCCACTTTAACGGTCACCCGCTCCAAGAGCGTAACTTCATTCATCAGGTTCAAAGACGACTTCTACCACCGACTGCAAAGCAGAGTGCTGTTCAAAGGAACGGGATGAAAAATCCAGAGGAACCAACCGCCGAAACGCATAATGGTCCTAGACACATCAGCCTTTTTAGCGGGGTTCGACCCCTTCTCCGTCAGAGAAAAACAAGCCACAGTACCCAAAGTGCAAGAGGAAATAAAGACTAGGTCCATGACGTGGTTGCGATTCAAAACAGCAGTGGAAAACGGAAAACTAAAAGTTAAAACGCCCTCCGAAGAATCCTTGAGCAAAACGAAAACTGCATCAATCATGGTTGGCGACTCATTTTTCCTGTCAGAAACCGACACACAACTTTTAGCCTTAGCCTTGGAACTCAAAGAAGCAGGCTACAACCCGCAAATCGTCTCAGATGACTATTCAATACAGAATGTTGCCGCAAAAATGGGAGTAGAATTCTCATCTCTCGCAACCTTCGGCATCCACCGCCTCCTAGAATGGATCAGATACTGCCCCGCATGCCACAGAGAATACCCAGCTGACTACAAAGCCACCAAATGCACAGTCTGCGGCACAGAACTGAAAAGGAAACCTCGGAAAACACCTAAAAATCCCCAAAGCACAAAGTAACAAAAGAGGAACCAACATGGATGTAGAAAAGACAACGTACTTCAAAGAAGCAGGCAAACAAAACACTGATGCACTACTAAAAATCGTTGAAGAATATGTTAACAAAGAAAACATCACCACCATCATCGTAGCCTCGTCCACGGGTGAAACTGGCGCTAAAGTGGCTAAAGCCTTCAAAGGCAAAAACACAGTTGTAGTAACGTACTGCCACGGCTTTTGTCAGCCAGACAAGTCTGAACTGCAAGAAAAATTCAAAACCGAAATTCTGGCGCATGGAGCAAAAATTTTCACTGGAACCCACGCCTTAAGCAGCGCAGAAAGAGCAGTACGCAGCGCTTTCGGCACGCTGGAGCCGCTGGAACTGATAGCTAACACACTTAGGCTGATGGGGCAGGGAACAAAAGTATGCGTGGAAATAACGCTTATGGCTATGGACGCAGGGTTAATCCCTCCCAATCAGGATGTTGTCGCTGTGGGCGGCACAGGAAGCGGCGCGGACACGGCACTGCGTATTAAACCCAGATCGGAAGAGCACACGTCTGAACTCCAGTCACCGCTCATTATCT
>CAZWDU010000013.1:0-47232 GCA_964632845.1 uncultured Candidatus Bathyarchaeia archaeon
CAAGCCTTCTTTAGTTTCGGATATGACTACGCCTTCGCGGTACTCGCCCACCTTCAAGTTCGCGGCTTTGCCATTAAGCGGATGATGTGGGGTCCGCAACGGCGGCAAAATCCCCGCGTACTGCAACTGCGGCTCAATTTTGAACATGCGTTTCCGCAAGTACTGCGGGGTCTCCATGTAAGCCAGTAAAGTGGCAATCAAATCCAAATCGCGGCTTTGGTTGGTCTTCGGGTTATCGGCATAAACCACGATTTCGTTGACTCGGAAAATTGCGGCGGCTCTTCCAATCACGCCTATCTTTGAGGTTTTTTCTCGTAAATGTGGCGTGTCTGAAACTACAGATGCAGGTATCGCCACCGTCAACTTTGCCATTCTGCGTTTTCGCTCCCCAGCAGAAAACCGTTGTGCTTCTGCGTTCAGCTTAAAAGCCAAAACGAACTATAAAAACTACTTGCAACTCAGGACAGGTGTGAAGTGGACTTGGCAAAGTCAGCTTTAGATGAAATGGGTGAAATCAGGAAAATTGACAAAAGCAATATGCTCGCGTTCTGCGTTGACGTTGCTAAACATTATGGAGAAGCTGCAAGGTTAGCTAGAACGCTTTCAATCAGCTATCCTAAACCGCGAACAATAGTCGTTGCTGGCATGGGCGGCTCAGCCATCAGCGGCGAACTGCTGAAAGACTGGATAAGAGACAAAATAACCGTGCCCATCGAAGTCAACCGAGAATACTCCCTGCCAGCCTACGCGGACAAAAACACGTTGGCGCTTATAACAAGCTATTCAGGCGAAACCGAAGAATCCCTCAGCGCCTTTCTAGACGCAACTAAACGCAAGTGCATGACCATCTGCATCAGCTCTGGCGGCGCATTACAGGAATTTGCTGAAAAACTAGGTGTTCCCCATTTGCGTGTTCCCGCGGGAATGGCTCCGCGCGCAACGCTGCCTTACCTGTTTATGCCTCTGTTAATCGTGCTGGAGAACGTGGGCTTAGTTTCTGATGTTGCTCCTGAAATTTCCGCAACTATCGAAGTCTTGAAAAAAGTTAGTGCTGCAAACGCGCCTGAAACCCCACTTAAAGATAACTTCTCTAAGTCGCTGGCGTCAAGTATTTGCGGAACTGTCCCCGTCATTTATGGATTCGGCGTTTACCGCGCTGTTGCCCAACGTTTCAAGACGCAGTTTAACGAAAACAGCAAGTTGCCCGCGAAATGGGAAGTTTTCTCCGAACTGGACCACAACGAAATCGTAGGCTGGGAAGACCACGGCAAACTAACGAAAAACTTCTCCGCCATACTCATCAGAGACAAAGCTGAACCAGCGGAAGTTCGTAGCCGAATCGAAACCACAAAAACGTTAATGCAGCCCGCAGTGTCGAACACGTTCGAAGTGTGGGTTCAAGGTGAAAGCCAATTGGCAAAGATGTTGTCCACCATCTGCATCGGCGACTTCACAAGCGTCTACTTGGCAATTCTACGCAAAATAGACCCAACTCCAGTCAAGACAATAGACTTGCTAAAGAAACAAATGAAGCAAACTGGAACAAAAGAGAAAGTAATCCGTGAACTCCGCAAACTTGCCGCAAACTAATGCACAGAATTTTCCGCAACGAAACTTGTGAACATTTTTTCTGCAGTTTCCAGCGGCACCAACTGCGGCGGACGCTTAAACGCGTAAGCACAAACAGGCAACACTGCGCCTTTCAGCTTCTTGTCTAACGCTGTTTTCATGGCTCTTACAACGTCGAACAGCACGGAACCCGCGTTCGGCGCGTCCACCGTGCTAAACTTCAGGTCAATCCGCATCGGCGCATTACAGAAGTACACGCCGCTAATCCAGAAGTAACTGTCACGCTTATTCTGCAGGAAATCCACGTAATCCGTCGAGCCAGCCACTACCTCAGCCTTGTACGGCAAAGACGCGGCTACAGACTGCGTCTTAATCGCCCGTTTAGCGTCACGCGACCTGTCCAGCGTGTCCAGTGACTCTGTGCCGCCGCCCACGTCTAACTGGTAAGTCTCCGTAATCTTTACGCCGCTCATCGAAAGCAGCTTCAGCAGCGTTTTATGCAAGGCGGTTGAGCCTACTTGATCCACTAAGTCGTCGCCTGCCAAAGGCAAACCCGCCTCAACGAAACGTTTAGCCCACGCAGCATCGCTGGCAACGAAGTTAGGCGTAGCGTTAACGAAAGCGCATTTTGCAGCCAGTGCTTGCTCAGCGTACCACCGCGACGCTTTAGCTGCTCCGCTCGGCAGCAAATTCACAACAACTTCCGCCCCGCTTGCTTTCAGTACCGCGGCAACATTTACGTCAGGCACAGCGCTGACTTGGACAATGTTTTTGGTGCATTCGCCCACGCCGTCCAGCAGCGCTCCTTTCTGCACGATTACGCTTGTTGCAGGCACCTCGGCAACTTTGGGCGCGTTGTTGGGCGCAGCGAATATGGCTTCAGCTAAATCTTTTCCAACTTTGCGCTGGTCCACGTCGAAAGCTGCGACCACTTGGATGTCGCTTGTGTTTAAACCGCCTAACTGGGGATTTCGCAGTCCCACGCAGTCTTTTTCACACTTAGCATAATACTGTAAACCCTGCACGAAAGCTGACGCGCAGTTACCCACGCCGATTAATGCGACTTTTACCTTGGACACTTTCGTCACCCTTTGTTGGAGTTTTATTTTGCGATTGCCTTATAAAAAGCTACGCTGCCCATATGCCCTAGAAGAGGCTGGTTTGCATGAGCGCTTGGTTAGATGTGGCTGTAGTACGTTGCCCAAACTGCGGCAACCTGCACGTTGATGCGTCATGGTTCATAGTTGAGTTGGAATCGGACATTCAGTGTGGACGCTGCCAGACGGAATTTAACGGCAAAGACAACACCACAGACCGCGTGCTGCTTGAGTTTGATGTGGATGACGCTGGGAAAATGCGGAACGTGCATGTTGCGGAGCACTTGCCTCTTGACCAAAACCTTGAGTAGCACGTGTTTTTTCGGGAAAACACTTAGTCTTTTATTTCCTAACCTGCATACTCTCACGTGTTGGTGAATGCCGCATGAGGGTTTTCAAAAGACCTGGTCCTGTAAATACTGATGAAGTAGTAGCCATTTCAAAGAACGCTTCATTAAAAGTTGATTACGTTGTGGTAGCGTCTGTCACTGGCGACAGCGCGGTGAAAATCGCTGAAAAAATACGAGACAAAAAAGTAGTCTGCGTCACTTGTCCACAAGGAATGTTTTGGCAAGTTAACGAAATGACCAGCGGCGTATTCGCGGAAATACCTGAGCTGAGACAGAAACGGGATGAATGGAGCAAAAAAGGGCTTGAAACAGTGCCTATGAATATCACTTCAGAAAACAAAAATAAACTAGACCAGCTTGGCGTCAAAATTGTACAGGGCACAATTCCTCTCTTCGGTCCAAGTTTCTCCATGAGACTACACCTTAAGAAAACCACCGCTCTCGATGTTGCGGCAAAAACGCTGGAGTTGATTTCTCCCGGAACGCTTGTGTGCATGGAAACTGTTTTGATGGCTACCGACGCAGGAGTCATACCTGAAGACAGGCTGGTACTGGCATGCGCAGGCACCGAGATGGGTCTTGATACTGCGTGGATTCTAAAAAGCTGTGCCTCAGCAAACTTGTTCCACCCCACAAAAGGCGTCAGGTTCGTTGAACTGCTCGCAAAACCAGGACTGGCTTTGAATCCAGGCATAGACATAAACTATCTGCGATAAACTTGGTTGCTATCAGAATTGCGTGTGCGTGATTTAGTCAAGAAATCTTGACTTGGGAGATATCGGGTTTTGTCAAGAAAATTTGACTAAAAAAGGCAGTTTGAGGCTTGTTTAGTCAAGAAACCCTGACAAGAAGCCTTTTATCACAAAAAAACCATTATCAGGCAGGGAAGTGCCTTGAAAAAGAGACTATTCACAATGGCCTTCGTCTTGGCGCTCCTAACATCAGTCACCGCTGGATCACTACGTCCTGTGAACCTTGGGGTTGCGGCTTCGGTTGTTACTGATTGGCCGATGTTTCATTACGACGCTGCGCATTCTGGCTCTCCTGACAACATAGCGCCGATCACCCATGATTTGCTATGGCGCTTCAATACACTCAAGAGCGGTAACCCTGGTGCAGTGCTTACGTCATCTCCTGCTGTGGTCAACGGCGTGGTTTATATAGGCTCGGATGACGGGTATATCTACGCTTTGAACACTTCAAGCGGCATTTGCCTTTGGAGTCGTGCACTAGAGCATTCTCAGACTACATCTTCTTCTGTTGTGGGTGATATTGTGTATGTGCGTGTTTGGGAAGGCTATGATTATGCTTTGAACGCTTCAACTGGCGCAATTATCTGGAATTGCTCCACAGGACTCAGCTATTCGTCTCCTGCGGTTTCTAATGGATTCTATTATGTGTGTTCAAGCGGTAATGTTGCTGCTTTGAACGCTTCAACTGGCGTGTTGATTTGGAGTTACGATCTTAACAGTAACGGGTATGGGTCTCCAGTTGTTGTGGAAGACACTGTTTACGTCAGCGACTCTGGTGTCGTACACGCCTTAGATGCATCAACGGGCGTACTTAAATGGAGTGCTTTTATGCGAGGCGGCAATACATTCAACTCTCCTGCAGTTGCCAACGGTTTTGTTTACGTTGGTTGCGAAGATGACTTCTTTCACGCTTTTGATGCATATACTGGCAGTCCGATGTGGAGCCATTCTATTGGGTGTAGCGATACTTCAAGCCCTGCAGTTGTTGGAGGAATCGTTTATGTAGGCACCAGCGCTAGAGGCGTTTATGCTCTTAACGCTTATACAGGCGCAATAATTTGGAATTACCCTACACCAAGCTCTATTCGTTCTTCTCCTGCTGTGGCTGGCAACATAGTTTATATTGGCTGCGACGACGGGAACATTTACGCTTTGGGGGCTCACACGGGCGCCAAACTGTGGAGTTATGCCACGGGAAACTGTGGTGTAAGTTCGTCTCCTGCGGTTGTCAATGGCGTCGTTTATATCAAAAGCAATGATGGTTATCTCTACGCTTTCGGCAAAGCAGATAAGCCATCAATTTTTATATCGCCCATGTTCGGTACTGCTGGTTCAACGATTACAGTTTCGGGTAATGGTTTCACGGCGGGCTCAACGTTAACCGCGAATTTCGAAGGAGTGCCAATCACTCTAAACGGGGCAGTTGTCGATTCCTTGGGGCATTTCTCTGGGACATTTACCGTTTTCTCTTCCTTTGCTGTTGGCAACTATGTACTTTCGGTGACCGATAGCTCCAGTCGTTCTGCTTCTGCCACATTTCTAATCACCGCAGCTCCAGCGGAGTCTTGGCCAATGTTCATGCATGATTTGCATCACTCTGGTTCACTCGATGATGTTGCCGTAGTTAGTAGCAACTTGCTTTGGACGTACTCCGTAGATAAAGGGGTCGTATTGAACGCTATAGCCTCGTCTCCTGCGGTTGTCGGCGGCATCGTATACACTGGTTCTCAGAACTGTTTTGTCTACGCTTTAGATGCTTATACTGGTGCGTGTTACTGGAAATTTAGTACAGGAGGCATATCCTTGTGTTCTTCTCCCGTTGTTGTTGACGGTGTTGTTTATATTGGGGGCGTCAGAGGCCTTTATGCCCTAAACGCTTACAGTGGAGTCCAAATCTGGAGTGCCTCCATAGGTGACTGCGAATTTGACACACCCACAGTTTCAGGCGGAATGGTTTACATTGGCTCATGGGATGGTAACGTTTACGCTGTCAACGTTTCAAACGGACAACGCGTGTGGACCTTTAAAACCGACGGTTATGCGCGCTCCTCTCCTGCAGTTGTTGGCAACATTGCCTATTTTGGTTCAATGGATGGCTACGTTTACGCTGTGAACGCTGCAACCGGAGCCTTAATTTGGCAATACAACACTGGTCCCGCTCATCCCTATGGAGGCGTTTCATCTTCTCCTGCTATTTCCGACGGAGTAGTTTACATCGCATCTGTGGATGGTACTGTTTTTGCTCTGGATGCTTCCAACGGCAACAGACTCTGGAGCCAAACCACAGAAACTTTATCTGCTACTTCGTCTCCTACCGTTGCCAACGGCATAGTATACATCTCAGCTAACCGCAGCGTTTTTGCACTTGACATCACAACAGGTGAAAAAATCTGGAACTACACCACTTTGTTTTCAATGGGAGCCACTCCCAGTATTGCAGGCGGAGTAGTTTATGTGGGCGGCAATGATGGTAACCTCTACGCCTTGAACGCTTCTACAGGCGCCACAATATGGACTTATTCAACAAGCAGTTACATTCGTGCCTCGCCCGCTGTTGCGAACGGCGTCATATATATGGGTACAGGAGACGGAAACATATACGCCATCGGCTCACCCATTATTCAGCCTGCTCCTTCTCCTTCACCGAATCCCTCGCCCTCTCCAACGCCCAGTCAAACACCATCTGCCACTCATAGCCCAGACCATACGAGTTCGCCGACCCCAACGCAGACTTCACCAACTGCTCCGCAGACTTTTTCGTCGTCTCCATCTTCAATAATACCTGAATTGAACACAATGGCTGTCATCCTCGCCTTTGTTATCATTTCAAGTGTCGCTGTAATCGCCAAAAAAAGAAAACTAAGTCCTACGCGTCCTTCCACTTCATTTTAGAGCACGCATCGAAAATTGTTTCTCTACGGTAACATTTTAATTGTTAGCGGCTTCTAAGCTTTAAAAGGGTACTTGAATTGAGCGACGAAGCCAAATGTGCAAAACCAGCATGTGACAAGTTCACTGCAATTAACGAGTTAGCAAAACGCCGAGGGTTCTTCTGGAACTCGTATGAGATTTACGGCGGCGTAGGCGGCTTCGTAACTTACGGTCCCCTAGGCACAAGGCTCAAGCAAAACATTGAAAACAAGCTTAGGGAACTTTTTGTGAAGCAAACAGGCGTTCTTGAAATGGAATCATCCGTAATCACGCCTGGCAAAGTCTTCGAAGCTTCAGGGCACGTGGACCACTTCAAAGAACCCATGGTCGAATGCGTTAAATGCAACAAGCGTTTCCGCGCTGACCACCTGCTGGCGGAATACGCGAAAATCGCTTCAACAGAAGCTGAAAAAATGAGCTTGCAAGAAATCCAAGCGGCTCTTGAGAAGCATGGCATAACGTGCCCTGAGTGTGGCGGCACCTTCAATGCGCCCCAGCAGTTCCTAACCATGTTCATAACAACAATTGGACCTTACACGGGCGCAACGGGCTACGGCAGACCCGAAGCAGCTCAGGGCATTTTTGTGGAGTTCAACCGCTTATACGCTATGGCGCGGGAGAAACTTCCCTTCGGCGTAATCCAAATAGGTCACGCTTTGAGAAATGAGATTTCGCCTAGGCAGGGGCTGATTAGGCTTAGGGAATTCACGATTGCGGATTTAGAGTTCTTCTTTGACCCTGAAGAACCTCACTGCAGTTTGCTGAAGAATGTGGAGAATGAAACGCTGCGTATTCTGCTGGCGGAGAATAGGCTGAAGGATTCTGAAGAAACCGTGGAGTTAACCGTTAAAGACGCAATAGCCAAGAAAGTAATCCGCGCTGAGTGGCAAGCCTTCTTCATGGCTATGGCGAAAAAACTCTTAATAGCGCTTGGCGTCCCCGCGGAAAAGCAGCGCTTCATAGAAAAGCTCTCGTGGGAAAAAGCTCACTATGCAGCTCAATGCTTCGACCAAGAAGTGTACGTTGACCGCTGGGGATGGGTAGAAGTCTCAGGGCACGCTTACCGCACAGACTACGATTTAACCTGCCACATGAAAGCCAGCGGCGCAGACATGCGCGTCTACAAAGAATACCCGAAGCCAGTTGAGAAAGAACAGCTTGTGGTTAAGTCTGTGATGGCGAAGCTTGGGCCAGCGTTCAAAAAAGAAGCTGCAAAAGTTGCAGAGCTGCTTTCAAAAGCCGAACCTGAAACGGTTGCTGCTTCGCTGAAGGCAAACGGCTATTACATGGTTGGAAACTACAAAGTTTTGCCCGAGCACGTAGACATCAGCATGCAGAAAACTGTTGTGCGCGGCGCACGTTTTATTCCGCATGTTGTTGAACCTAGCTTCGGCTCGGACAGGCTTTTCTACGTTGCTTTGGAGTACGCTTACCGTGTGAAGGATGACCGTGTGCTTATGAGTTTTCCGCGGGGCATTGCGCCCGTGCAGGTTGGCGTTTACCCTTTGATGGGCAAGGATGGCTTAGTGGAAAAAGCGGAAGAAGTGCGTAAGCTGTTGGCTGAGGCTGGCTTCATGGTTGAGTTTGACGAAGCAGGCTCGATAGGCAGACGTTATGCGCGTGCGGATGAAGCAGGTGTTCCTTTGGGCGTAACAGTTGACTATGACACGTTAAATGATGGCACAGTTACGATACGTGACCGCGATTCGTGGCAGCAGGTTAGAAGCCCAATTAAGGCTTTGCCTGAGCTGTTGCACAAGTATTTTCTGGGAAAAATTAACTTTGAAGATTTAGGTGTTTTGCTAACGGGTTAGTAGCTAGCTTTTTTAATGCATGTGTACACTCTCTTTTAGAATAGTTAAGCGATGTATTGTGGCGGGAAATCAGTTTGGTGCTTCCAGCGGAAACAGAAGAACGCGTGAAACGCAGAGCCTTAAACGTTTGCCAAGATAATCTACGCAAGGTCTTAGAACTAACCAGAAAATCCCCTCGGATGGTTGAACACTTTGCGAAAGGCGACAAAGAACAGGCTAGGCAACTTTTTGCTGAAATCAGAAAAGACGAAGAAGAAGTAATCAAAGCTAGGCGCATGGTTTCTCAAGAACTAGCTGAAATAGGCGCTATCCTCGTAAGCCGAGAAGACTTTTTACGGTTCACAAACCTGACAAGCGAAATCGCAGATTTTTCTGAAGGCATCGCTTTTCGCCTCGTTGAGATAATGATGCACAACTGGAACGTTTCAAGCGACATAAAAAAGGACTTGGTAAAGCTTTCCGAGGCAGTTCTCGATACAGTGCTCAGGCTAAGGGAGACAATGATGGTTCTAAGCTACGGTTCAGCTAAAACCTTGGAAAAAGCCAAAGATGTTGAAATTGCCGAAAGAGTCGTGGACGACCTGTACCGTGAACTGGAAATAAAACTTCTCAGCAGCAAACTTGACCTGCCAGTGCTCTTCCTATTAAAAGACGTGCTACAACTGCTGGAGGACTCTGCGGACAAAGCCGAAGATGCTGCTGATGTGGCGCGAGTGTTGTCCTTCATAATGTAACAGCGAGCGAAACCCTGCAATGGCTAAAATTAAGGTTGAATTGATCGATAATTTTCTTGTAGTGTGGAACCCTGAAGAGGGCTCGCAGTTATACAAGACTGGGTTTTACGGCAAACCGCTTGGAATTTCGAAACCGAAAATTCCAGAATTCAAGGTTCCCTTAATCTTGGATTTGATGGAGGGCTTGTACTTGGCTGAGACAGGTAAAATAACCATTTACGATTCAGCAAAGCGCAAGGTTGGGCTTAGGTTGCTTAGGCAGAAGGCGCGGGTGTTGTATGAGGAGTTTGACGAGAAATACGCTGTTTACCGTGACCTACGCGGCAGCGGATTAATTGTTACGCCAGGCATCAAGTTTGGCTGTGACTTTGCGGTTTACAAGTATGGTCCAGGCGTTGAGCATGCGCCGTATATGGTTTCCGTTAAGGACACGAAGTCGGATATTTCAGCGACGGAAATTGTTAAGGCTGGACGGTTGGCGACCACGGTGCGTAAACGGTTTATCATTGCGGTGCCGGACTTGGACGCGGAGAAGACGCAGTATTTGATTTTTAAGTGGTTTAAGGCTTAGCTTGCCATTAACGTTTGGTTTTGGAGTTCGCCTCTCACGTGCTGATGCGGGTAGATTTTTGCGGTTGTTAAAGTACAGCCTTCTTCCAAGGTGACATCGTCTGCAACGACTGAGACATCGGTTATTTTTGTTTGCTTGCGGCTGCTGGAGAGAACTGTGGTGTGCCTGCCGATGATGCTGTTTGACACCTCAGCTTTTTCGCCGATTATTACTCTGTCCAAGATTGCCGAGTTTTCTATGGTGGCGCCTTTACCAATTCGCGTAAAATTGTCGATGCACGAGTTTGCTATTCTTACGCCATCGTCTATCTGACAGTGTCTTCCGATTAGAACTACGCCTTCAAGCTCTATCCGTCCCTGTTTGACTTTTTGGATGATTTCCTGTCTTCTTTGCTCTGAATCGTTGCTTTCGCCTTGAACCCAGATACATTGTTTTTCGCTGATTCTGCCGCCGAAGTCGGTGAGCATGCTGAAGCCGCCGTGAAGCAGTTGCTTCATGGCTTCCAAATAGTTCTTCGGTGTGCCCACGTCAAACCAGTTGCCCTTCAACGTATAACCATACACTGGATACCCTGCCTGCGTTAAATATGGTATGAAATCGTAGCCGAAATCTAGCCGTTTTCTCTCTTCGATTATTTGTTTGACGCCTTTTTCTTTGAAGACCTTTTTTATTTCAGGCGAAATCACGTATAAACCCGTGTTAGCAAGGTTGCTGGGCGCATCTTTTGGCAGTGGCTTCTCTACGAAGCAGCGGATGCGGTTGTTCTTGTCGATGTCCGCTATGCCTAAGCCTTCTACGTTCTGCACTTCCCTGAGCACTATGGTCATCGCTGCGCCTTTTTCTCGGTGGAATCGGCTAAGGTCTTTTACGCTGAGTTCGAAGATGTTGTCGCCTTGCACTGCGAATACGGGGTTGTTGATGTCGTAGTATTCCATGTTTATTCTTGCGGAGTCTGCGCTTCCAAGGTCTTCCACATTAGGCTGGTATTTTATGTGGATTCGCGGTTTGATGTTGTACCTTACGGAGAAGCCGTAGCCTGACTCGAAGTAATCGTATAAATCTGTGTAGTTTGTGTAGCCTTTTACGCCGAAGATGAAGTGGCGTATGCCTTGGCGGGCAAGCGACAAAAGCGAAAACTCCACTAGAGGCCTGTTCAGCAAGCGGAGGCATGCTTTGCTTGTTTCTGCTGTAAGCGGCAGAAGACGTGTTGCTTTTCCTCCTACTGGAATTATCACTCGTAGTCTTTCTGGAGCGTAGTTGTCACCCACTAGCGGTGCGTAGTTGTCGCTCAAACGGTTCACCCGCAAGTTTCGTTACTTATTCGAGCTATAACGTATTAACCTTTTCAGCGTGTGATGCTGTCTTGATGGTGAGTTTTATAACTTAGTCGAACTTAAGAGTCACATGGCAAGGTTTGAATTAGCATGGCGAAAGTCAGCGGCTTCGTGCGGTTGATGCGCCCAGTCAACTGTGCAATGATGGGCTTCGCAGTCCTAGTCGGCGCGGTCTTGGCAAATCCGCAGTTTTCCAGCGTTAACTGGCTTAATGTTCTCTATGGCTTCGCCACGGGGTTTATGTTGACAGGTGCATCAATGGCCATTAACGATTATTATGACAGGGCGATTGATGCGATAAACGAGCCATCACGCCCAATTCCAAGTGGCTCAGTCAGCGCAAAAGCAGCCTTAGTATTTGCCTCTGTTCTTTCAATAATAGGGCTTGTCTTTGCTTTTCTTACAAGTGACCTATGCTTTACGACTGCGGTAGTCTCTTGGATAATCCTTGCGGCTTACGTTACGAAAGGGAAACGCACTGGTTTGCCTGGCAACTTTCTCGTCAGCGCGTGTGTGGCTATCCCCTTCATCTACGGCAGCATGGCGGTCACTGGTCAAGTGCAGTTGAACGTTGTGTTGTTTGCGGCTATGGCTTTTCTCTCTAACACGGGCAGGGAAATCACTAAGGGTATCGTTGACGTTAAAGGCGACCAAGCGGAAGGCATGAAGACGCTGGCGGTGCGTTACGGTGAACGAGCTGCTGCTGTTGCTGCTGCTGTGTTTTACTTGGCGGCTGTTGCTTTAACGCCGCTTCCTTGGTATTTCGGCCTAGTTTCTTTCTGGTTCATTCCGCTGGTTGTAGTTACTGATGTGGGCTTTGCGGTTTCCTCTTTCCTTCTGCTTAAGGATTATTCTCGGGAGAACGCGCGGCGAATAAAGAAGCTGGTTCTGTTGTGGTTTATTCTCGGCTTGTTAGCGTTTGTCTTCGGAGCCTTCAAGTGAACCATGCGTTGAACGGGGAAGTGCCCACCTAAAATAAAGATGGAGCCTGTTTGTCAAGAAATCCTGACTAAAAAACGCGTTGCGGGCTTGTTTAGTCAAGAAATTTTGACTTAGAAAAGCTTGTTTAGTCAAAAAACCTTGACAAAAAAACTTTTTAGAAGAAATACTTTAGCATTAATTGGTGCTGATATGGCGAGGAAAGAGCTGGTTATTATTTTCATCAGCGCCCTCTGCGTTACTGCCTTATTGGTTGGTGTTGCCGTTAATAATGCAGTTCAAACGGTTGATGATGCAGAAGCGAAGATTATAGAATTTACAGATGACAGGAGTTTTCGCCCATTCGTTGTTGGCACAGGTATGTTTTATTATTTTTATGTTACAATTCAAAATGTTGGAGACAACAATATAACTGGAGCAGTTGTAACGGTTGAAAGAATAACAGACGATGGTGAAGACACACTTTGT
Organism: uncultured Candidatus Bathyarchaeia archaeon; assembly: GCA_964632845.1. Lineage (GTDB taxonomy): Archaea > Thermoproteota > Bathyarchaeia > Bathyarchaeales > Bathycorpusculaceae > JAOZHU01. Next base: position 12,560 of record CAZWDU010000013.1, read on the forward strand.
ACCCCTTGCAGCGAAAGCATTGCTGTCCTTCGTCCAAATGAAACACAGCTAATTAAACTGGAAACCATTTTTGACTTGTTCGCTGGTTGGGAAGTTAAAACTTCAGATTTTTTGGCTACACTTAGCGTAAATGGAAGAGTTTTGGATGAACGCATAATTAAAGCAACAAACAGCGCAAAGGTCATAGGCTTTTCAGCAGACGGACCAGGCGCATCCTCTGATGGCACCATATTATGGAAATTCAATGTTACAATTCAAAATAAAGGCGGCAATGATATAAGCGGACTGGCTTTGCTTGTTAGAATGATGCACAAAAACACAATAGTTGCGGAGTCAACTACACAAATCGGCGCCCTCCACATAGAGGCGATTCGGGAGATTGAGACGGTGATCGAAGGGGGACCTGAATTGTCTGAATCAGAAGAGTTTTCATATGAAGTTCTCCTCACAGTGAATGACGGAAACAAAATTATAAACGGATATGAATTTCCTTAATGCACGACACTTTCACTGTTATAACCCTGCACTACTTCAAGAAACACCGTTTAGTCAAGAAACCTTAACAAGAACCCTTTTATCGGAAAAAACGCTTGAAATAAACGTGTTTAAGGGGGTGGCGAGCGTGTTGACTCTTTTGCACAATTTGTCTGTGAGTAAGAAAGTGGCGCTCATATTGGTTCTTTTCAGCCTCATAGCGATAATTATACTTGTGCCTCAGCCTATCAAACCTGATTCAACAACAATCATTGTTCCAGATGATTATCCAACCATAATGGCCGCCATTGGAAACGCCACGGATAATGACACGATATTTGTTAAGAGTGGCATCTACAACGAACAAGAATTAGTTATAAACAAGACACTTTCACTTATAGGGGAAAACGCCACTAGCACCAAAATACTTCTGCACCCACCTTTGGTTCCCAATTACTTCTGGGGGCAAGTCCATTCTGATTCAATCAAGATTAATGCAAACGATGTTGTTCTCTCAGATTTCACAATTGCCACCGAGGGAGGCAAGTTATCTGTCACAGGAAACGGCACCTGGATAATCGGCAACATTATTGATATGGTTATTGCTGTCACTGGACATGGAAACTTAATAATTGATAACGATGTGCCAAATATTACGCTGAGAGGGTTCAACCAAACCATTGCACAAAACACAATTGTTAGCGGCGCTGAAAGCTATTCTCTCTGGATAGAAGACGCGGTGGATACTCTCATTGCCAAAAACGACATATCCGGAGGATGTGTTGGAATGGAGCTAAGATCTTCTACCAGAAATCAAATAGTTGCGAACAACATTGTAAACGCTATATGTGTTCAAATTGACGACTATTTTGGCACCAGAGATATTCAAACAAGATTATCAGATAGCAATACTTTCTATCAAAACAATTTTATAAGCAACTCCACGAGCATTGACCAAGCTGGCTATCATTCGGGTGACTATTCAGTTAACAACGTTTGGGATAACGGCAAAAATGGCAACTACTGGAGCGACTACGACGGTACAGACGCAAATGTTGACGGCGTCGGTGATGTGCCCTACATAATAGACTCAAACAATCAAGATCACTATCCATTTATGACTCCTGTGGACATCTCAATCGTAACCGTACGGCTCCCAGAAATTGCACTTCCTACGCCTTCTCCTCCACCCTCTGCAAGTTCTTCGCTGTCTCCCACATCTTCGCCTTCAGAAAAACCAACTCATTCGTCGCAACTTCCATCAGAGGCTCCACAGATAGACCTCATTTATGCCGCAGTAGTGAGTGCCGTAACCGTCACAACAATTACTGTAACTGCAGTAGAGCTTAAGAAACGGCGCAAGAACAACGCAGATTAGAAACAGCACTTACGAACTTCGTTTGTTTGTCAAGATTTCTTGACTGGGAAATGCCTGTTTAGTCAAGAAACCTTGATAAAAACGCTTTTACCGCAGAAACCTCCCAGTATCGAACAGGGAAACGGGTGGTGCTTGCGAAAGGCAAAACATTAGCACTGGTACTAATCTTAGCACTGTTTACTTCAATAATGGTTGGAATCCAGCCTCTTGAGGTGGCTAAGGCTAATTTCTTTCCAGAAGCTCTGCCTTCAGGTATTCGCATAGAAAGTGATGGAACTGTTAATGGCACCAGCGATATTCAACGCGATGGGAACATGTACACTTTAACCAACAACCTAGATAATAGCATAATTGTGTTATGCGACAACATTGTGGTTGATGGGGCAGGCTACGCTGTTCACGGCTATGGCTCTTCAAGTGGAGTTTTCATCCAAGGGAGAACAAACATCACAATAAAAAACCTGCAGATAAGCAATTTTCAATACGGCATAAAATTAACATTTGGCTACTCAGAGAATGGACCAAGAAACATAACCGTGCTAAAGAACACTATAACTAACAATAGCGTAGGCATTTCGCTTCAAATTTTCTCCTGCTACAACTTCATTTCAGGAAACAACATCACTGGAAACGGCATAGGCATTGGCATTTACTACTCTCACGACAACACTTTAAGAGATAACTGCCTGAGCGACAATGAATATAACTTGTGGGTTGGCAGCCTGCTTTGGAATTCAGGCTCAATATTCATTAACGATATTGATACTTCAAACACGGTAAATGGAAAACCTGTCTATTACTGGATTAATCAAAAAGACAAAACCATACCCTCCGATGCTGGCTACGTAGGCTTAGTGCGCTGCTCTAACATACTCGTTCAAGGCTTAAGTCTCACCCATAACGGCCAAGGCGTATTGCTGATTGAAACAAACAATTCCATAGTAACTGGAAACTACATAGCGGAAAACAATTACGGCGTAGTTCTTTTCGGCACGGTTGCACCCTGCACAAACAATACAGTAAGCCAAAACCTGATAACACAAAACACGGAAGACATAGACACATACTTAGAAAATTCTTTTAACACAATTAGCGATAACACAGCAGACATCCAAATAAATTCATCTACCCCAACCCCCTCCGCAAGTCCAATACCTGACAATAACCCCCAGCAGATGGAACAGTTAGCCACAATATTAGGCATAACAATAACAGCAATGATGGTTACTGCAAGTCTCCTAGTCTACTTTAAGAAACACAAACAGCAAGTTGACACTTAGTTTAAACTAATTTTTGTGTGTCCACTCAAGCATATGCCCTGTGAACGTGTAAGTAGCAAGTGATAGTAAGCAAATTTAAGAAGTAACGAAACTGAGCGTATCCGCGCAATTAGGATTGTGAAAAAAGTCCCTGTTCTTTGTATACAGGGGCTATAGGCTGGTCCGAGCATAACCGCACAAGCCCTCATACAACGCAAAACTCAAGGCGCAACCGTTTCCGAAGTTGAACATGCTTAAAGCGTATGGAAGCTAGAAAAAGTGTCTCAGAATTTTCACGTTTTTGTCTATCGTTTCACTCATTCAAAATAATGTTTAGTTAATAATTGCACCTTCCAACCTCTGAGCGAACCCTATGTATATACCTGCATGTTTCCAGCATGTTAATAATACATAAGTACACTCAAGCGGCTTGTACACACGAGGATGTTAACTTGTCTGAACGCTTTGCCAAAAAATGGGAACCCAAAAGAGAAACAGGCTCATTCACAACCAACCTGAAAGAAGCTGTCATTCCACCAGCACCGTTGAAGTCACGCATGGACTATGCTGTGAAACGATTGGAACTCCAAGTTCACAAACTAGACCAGTCTTCTGAACGCTTCAGCCAAAAAGACACGGCGCTATTCAAGAAAATAGTTGACGCCTACGAGAAACACGACACCGCACACGCCAACATCTACGCTAATGAGCTAGCTGAAGTCCGCAAAATGGAACGCTTAGTCATGAACTCGAGGCTCGCCCTTGACCAAGTGCTGCTACGGCTGAGAACATGCACAGAACTCGGCGACATCGTTGCTACGCTCGGTCCAGCAATAGGCGTTCTGCGCTCAGTCAGCAAAGGACTGGTAGGCGTTATCCCAGATGCAGAAAACGAACTCGGCGACATCAGCAACATGCTAAGCGGCTTAATGTTTGACTGCGGTGCAAGTTCTGGTATGTCTCTGAACTTTAACAACGTCAATGAAGATGCATCAAAAATACTCGCGGAAGCAGCGGTCGTTGCGGAACAGAAAATCAGCGCGAACCTCCCAGAACTGCCATCAGGCTTCTCAGCGAACGCAACAAGCGGAAAAGAATCAACGTAAAGCAGCTTTCTCTTGAGCTTAACCTTCCCTTCTTTCTTTTCTGTCGTATTCCAGCCAACGTGCTTTTCAAAGAAATTAAATAGCCCAGATGACACAGTCTGCAGTGGATTATGTTATAGTTACCTCTGTTTCTGCTATTATTAAAAAACGGTGGAAAAGAATGAAAATCGGTTACCCCTGCATCAACTTGACACTGGCATGCAAAGGCACCAAAACCTTCAGGCTCAAATCCTATTCTGAACAAAACCTAATCAAAACAATCGAAAACAACCTCGACTGCCTGCTGCAAACGCTGGAATTCAACGCTGAACACAATATAGGTTTTTTCAGGATAACCTCCGACCTCATTCCGTTCGCCTCACACCCCGTCAACACGTACAACTGGCAGCAACACTTCAGAAGCCAATTCGAAGAAATCGGCTGTTACATAAAGAAACACGGCATGCGCATTTCAATGCATCCAGACCAGTTCACCTTAATCAACTCAATCAAAGAAAACATCTTCCAAAGAAGCACCAGAGAACTTGCTTATCACGCAGTCATCTTAGATTCAATGCAACTAGATACCTCAGCCAAAATCCAAATCCACGTTGGAGGAGTTTACCAAGACAAAAAAGCCAGCATGCAACGCTTTGCCGCTCGCTTTTCAAAACTCAACAGCAACATTCGCAGACGCTTAGTAGTCGAAAACGACGACAGACTATTCAACCTCGCAGATTGCCTACACATAAGCGAAGAAACAGGTGTTCCTGTGCTCTTTGACGCTTTCCATCACCGCGTCAACCCTGCGCCTGCAACAGTCAACCAAGCACTCGCCCTCACCCAGAAAACTTGGAAAACAAAAACAGACGGCATCCCAATGGCAGATTACAGTTCGCAAAGACTCAACGGTTCACCACGCGCACATACGCAATCAATTGACCTTGATGATTTCCACGTGTTCCTAGAAGAAACCAAGCCCATAGACTTCGATGTCATGCTGGAAATTAAAAACAAAGAAAAAAGTGCAATCAAAGCAGTCACGTTGGCTTCACAGGACTCTCGCTTTCAAACAGTTCCGTGAATAAGCCATGAGAATTAACAGTTTTGAATGGGTTGTGCCTCTCGGTTTTTTTAACATTTCTAATTTATACTCTCCAGTATCTTTAGCCTAATTCCCATGCTGCAGCGAGTTTAGAACGGCGCAAATACTCCGATGAACACCAGCCAAGACAACATTGTTTTCGCTACGAAACTAAGAATTATGTACACTCGCTCTCCGTACAAGTAGTCTTTCCAGCGTTTGACGCCTCGGTATTGCAGAACCATGTTAACCGCGAAGATGTTGAACACCACGAAGTAAATGAAGAATATCGAATACACAAATACCGGCGGATTAGTGCCAGTCGACATCACAGCCGCCACAAAATAAGCGAACAGCACTATCCATGGAACTCCGCCTGAAATGCAGCCTAACAGAAATGCTGACCAGTTGGTTTTTTCCGTCCGCTGGTTAATGAGCTCCATGAGGTAGCCGAACATAGTCATCATCGCGTTCAAAACAAAAATCATGATCAGCGACCAGAAGTCCCAGACACCTACAAACGTTGCGATTAACACGATCATTATGGAGCTTGAGAACGCGTACTCGTACCAGCGATATGGGTTCATGCCTTTCTTGAGGTTTTTCACATACTGCACGTTTTTTGGGTAGGCGATTATGAAGTGAGCAAACGCCGAAATCAACGGGAAAGAAGCAACAATCACGCCCAAGTAACTTGCCGTGAAGAATACTTGAGGGTTTGGAGCAACTTCGAAAGGCATCTTAGCTATGTCCAATTTCAAGTAGAACGTGTATATGGGCTGATTCCACTCTAAAAGAAGCCCCAGAGACAGCATTAGTATGCCTTGCACCAGATGCAAAATGCCCGCGCCGATGTTGAAATGCTTCAAATAACTGAAGGAAATAGGTGATTTCGCAATTATTTCCTGTCTTTCTTTGAGGTTCATTACACTGAACTATGGCTGATACCGTTTTTATGATTTGCGTCAGACGGCAGTTATCAGCGAAAGCGGAACATACCGAGCTTCATTGGAAGGTTACTCTTTTACTAGAACCATTGGCTGCCCACAACAAACCAAAGTGCCTTTCCCCGTAGCTACAACTTTCACCTTGTTACCGCAAATCTTGCACAAATACACCTCATTCAATTTCGTCACAAAATCACCTCCGAAACCGTGCTGTGCATTAACTATTCGTTGCAGAAAAATTAAACATTTCCCATCCTGAAACTAACCACTTCAAAACCACAAGCTTACTCAACTGATTACATTATGCGCGTTAACCGCTGGAGCTTAAGTATAACTATGTTCTGCTTGGATCTTTTGTCAAAAAGTAGAATACGGCAGCTGCAATAACGCCTGTAGTTCCTAACGTGCGCCCCAGAATGCCGTAGGAAAATAAGTCAAGCACTGCCCCTCCAACGACTGCGGCAAAAAATTAGGGGCTAGACGACTTTGGAAGCAACAGCAGTGAATAAACCTCTGTTCTAAGAATTGGACTTATAAGTTGTTGCTTGGCATTAGTATCAACGGAGCGTCCTGCCAATTGCCTGGAACTGATGAAACCGAGCTTGATTATGCGCTTAGAGGCAAAGCGTGGAAAGTCTACTGGTTCCTGCTAAAAAACGGTCAACCCGTAAGCGTGCGCGAAGTCCAAAGAGCCCTACACTTCAGCAGCCCAAGCGTGGCTAATCATCATTTGGAGCAACTGCGCGAGTTGGGACTGGTTCAAAAACAAGACATCGGCGGCCACTACGTGCTGGTCAGCGAAGTTAAGATAGGCGTGCTAAGACACTACGTGAAATTGGGCAAGCTTCTGTTTCCCCGATACTTTTTCTACGCGGTTTTCTCCACAATTTTCTACGCCGCTTATCTGCTGTTTACTGGGGTAGGGTTTGCACGCGAGAACCTATTCATCATGGCGTTCGGCGCCATCGTCTGCACAATATTCTGGTACGAGGCGTACCGCGTTTGGTCTATGCGTCCGTTCTAACAATTGGAACAGGGTGTTCTGAAGCTTAGGATAAAATAAACTGTCTCCAATATGTGCATAAACAGGTGAAAAAAAGATGGTTCAACAAGAAGTCAGGAAAAAAACCAAAGTTTACGGCACAGTAGCAATTCTCTCAGCCATAGTCCTAGTCGCATCCGTCTACACTTTAGGCTCAGGACCTGTAACGTTTCCTCCATCTGAAATTCCTTTGGCTGCGGAAATGAAACACTTCTCATCCTACGAGGAACTTAGAGATTATTTAACTGCAAACACGACTAACAGTTATACCCAGAACTTTTGGTCACGAAATCAAAAACCAACAGGCATAGGTTATTATGTGGCAGAGCCTGCACCTGCTCAGTTAGGCACTGGCGAATCAGAACAGAACGATTTCTCATATTCAACTACGAACATTCAGGTTGAAGGCGTAGATGAAGCAGACACAGTTAAGAACGATGGCAGATACATTTACACAGTGACCACCGAATACACTTACTCGGAAACAAGTAACGTCGTCTACATCGTAAAAGCTGACCCCCAAGACCCCAAAGTTGTCGCGAAGATAAAGCTTGAAAACGACACATATACAGCAGGCATGTACCTTAGCGGAGACAGCAACAGGCTTGTGGTAATCGCCAGCAAGTATCAGCCAATCCTCCTTGAAGTCTCCAGCCCCGATTCTGCAATGAGCTACTCGTATCAAACCGACGTTAGTACCTTCTTGTACGTTTATGACGTCTCTGACAAGGCTTATCCTGTGCTCGTCAGAAACTTTACCATCACTGGTAGCTACTTCAATTCTCGAATGATAGGCAACTATGTGTACGCTGTTGTGAGTCAAGCCGCCCAAGTTTTCGATAACGCCGTTACGTTGCCCCGAGTCTGTGAGACAGCCAGCGGTGAAGCAGAAGTTTCGGATGTTAAGCCTTCGAGTGTGTATTACGCTGACACTGCCCCCAGTTACTTCACTTTCACTACTTTCATCGGCTTAAATATCGTAGACGACGTGGAAGAGCCAGCTAATGTGACTTTGATGATGGGTGGAACAAGCACAATGTATGTTTCAACGGAAAACATCTATATTACTTATCCCACGTGGAGCGAGGAAGGGCAGTTCACGTCGATCTACCGAGTTCGCGTAAACGGCAGTGCTCTGGCATTTGAAGCTCAAGGCAGCGTCGCAGGTTACGTGCTCAATCAGTATGCCATGGACGAATACAGCGGCTACTTCAGGGTAACTACAACTTGGCAGAAAGAAACAACGATGAACTATGTTTCCGTGTTAGACATGAACCTTACTAAAGTAGGTGAACTTTTGCTTCCGAAATTTGAGGAACGCGAAACCATAAAATCAACCCGATTCATGGGCGACAAATGCTACGTCGTCACATATGAACAGAAAGACCCGTTCTTCGTCATAGACATGGCTGATCCAACTCAACCCGAAGTGGCGGGTCAACTGAAAATCCCCGGGTATTCAAGCTACCTGCATCCTTACGACGAGAACCACGTGATTGGCTTAGGCATGGAAAATAGCACCGTGAAATTATCCCTGTTTGACGTCACGGATGTCAACGCGCCCACAGAAACAGCAAGATACATCATTGAAGGAGACTGGACATACTCAGAAGCGCTTTATGAGCCAAAGGCGTTCCTGTTCGACAAACAGAAAGACCTGCTCGTTATTCCAGTATCCGTAACACAGTACGGCTACATAAGCGGCACTGAAGGCACTGAAAAAAGATACGCTATGGAGGGCGGCTACTGGCAAGGCGCATACGTTTTCAAGCTTACCCTTGACGGTGGCTTCGAACTGAGAGATGGCATAACACATCAAGAAAACGCAACAAGCACACAGTATATGATAGACTACAACGCGAACGTGGACAGAGCACTGTACATAGACAACACACTTTACACAGTGTCCAACGCTAAAGTCAAGTTGAACAGTCTGGCTGACCTATCACCGATAGTAGAAGTCAACCTTGACTAAACGCATTCCACTCTTTTTTTCTGTTTTTTCAGAAAATCTAACTTTTACGTTCTTGTGCATTCTGGTTCCATGTGTACAGTAACCACTGCGTCAGCAAAGCGCTCTTTTGTTTCCGTTTCAATCCGCGACGCGATTTCATGTGCTTTCTTAATTGAAACTTGCTTTGTGAAGCAGCAATCCATGTTTATGAACCGTTTGTCTTTAGCCACGTAAGTTACCACGTTTTTAACGTACAAGTTCCTTTCAATGTCTCTTGCCACTTTCTGGATTATTTTCGCTAATTCCTTTCCGTCTATCTCCGTTATGTGAACATCGGCGCCGCGGGGTTCCACGTGAACCGTAACGTTTTCAAGCTGCTTTATGCTCGCGTGCATCTGGTTTTCGATTTTCTCCGCGATTTCATGGGCCTCTTCCACAGATAGCTTTGGATCAACGTACGCGTGCAGCGTGATGTATAGTTTGCCGTTTGCGTAAACAGTTGTGATGTTGTGTACTTCTCTGACGCCTTCCACTGACGCCAGTTTCTTCACCAACTGCTCCATTTTGGCTTCTCTTTCAGACGGCTCTATATGAATTGTCGCGTCAACATTTCCGAAAGTCTCATTCAAGTTTGCTTCCAGTCTCAAAGTTAAATCATGTGCTTCCTCCAAGCTCATGCTGTTCGGAACTTGCACTGTGGCTTCAACGAATAGTTTTGAACCTACCTTTCTAACTTTCAAGCTTCCGCACTTCCATGCTTCTTCGTCGTAGAGGATTTCTTTCCTGATTTTCTGCACAATCTCTCTTGATGCTGTATCGCTGAGTTCCATAACGTTGGTGCGGACAAGTCCGATGCTCAAGTAACCCAACAAGCCGCCGAGGACCATTGATGCGAGTGCGTCGCCTTGGTTAAAGCCTACGATGGCTAATCCGAAACCGAGAAAAGCAATAAGCGTTGAGCTCAAGTCAGCAATGGCGTGGTAGAATCCTGCTTTGACGGTTGTGCTTTCGCTGCTTGTGGCTTTTCTGAATATTACCACTCTGAATATGTCCGTGGCGAAAGTGTAGCCGATAGCCGCGAACCCTGCGACTTCTAAACCTGCGTTGACGCCTGCACCCTGCACCAGTTTCGTAATGGCTTCGTAAATCACTAAAAGCGCTACGCCTATGAGCACTATGCCGCCGATTAAGCCGCCTATTGCCTCAAACTTTTCATGTCCATAGGTGTGTTCCTCGTCAGGAGGCTTAAGCGCTGCTCGGGTAGCCACAAAAAGCATTACGCTTGTCACTGCGTCAAGCAACGCGTGTAAGCCATCGCTTAGAATTGCCAAGCTGCTGACGATTGACCCCATCGTAACCTCTACTATCACGACAAGTGCTATGGCAATGGCTGAAAGCTTCAACGCCTTAAGCTTGTAGCTGCCTTCTGAAAGCTCTGGCATCACCAATCAGGTATATGCACGGTGCAAGGGCGATTTAAGAATATCGGGCTGTCGTACGGGGCTTTTTCCTTGGCAAGTGGTGGCTTCTCAAAGTTAAATAATTGGTGGACTGCATTCTTGTGGTAATGAAGCTGTCTTCACTTTTCCGCGGCGGCTCCGCTTTCCTCAAAGGCAACTTTTTAATTTTAACCCTGAGCTGGGCGATAATGTATTTTGCCTATCCAATCCCAGCCACATACGCCAGCCTGTACTACCTTAGCTTGGGCGCTGACGCTTTTCTCTTGTCCGTCATCGGCTTCGCTGGCTCCATTGCTGTCGCGTTTGTACAGTTGCCTGGAGGTTACTTGGCGGATAAGCAGGGCAGAAAGTGGCTTACGGTGGTGATGACCTACGGCTTAGCTTTCTGTTCTTTATTCTTCATGTTTGCGCCTAATTGGCAATTCATCGTTTTGGGCATGATTCTGCAAAATCTCTGCGTGATTTACCAGCCAGCCATTACGGCTATGATTATTGATTCTCTGCCGCCTAAAGATAGGGGTAAAGGCTATAATTTCCAGTCAGTTGTTACGAGCTTGGTTATGTTGCCTGCGCCACTTATCGCGCAGTACTTGATTTTTCTTTTCGAGTTTGACTTAGGTATGCGGGTTGCTTATGCAGTGTTTTTTGTTGCGTACTTGGTAGCGGCAACATTGAGGTTTAAACTGAAAGAAACGCTGACGTTAACTGGCAACTATAAGCGCCCGAAGATTCTTGACGCATTTAGAGAATATCCGAAAGCTGTAAGGGAAAGCTTAAGCGTTTGGGGCAAGGTTCCCCGTTCAGCTTTTTTTCTTTTCTTAGCCAGCATGGGCATAAGCGGCATGGTAATAGCTTGCCAAGCATATTTTGTCGTGTACGCTACTACCGTTTTGCAGATTACTGAGGTGCAGTGGGCTATCATTCAAGCTTTCATGTACTTGAGCATTGCGCTTCCGCTGCTTTTTACTGGGTTAAAGATGGATACGGCAGACAGGAAACGCTTCGTTATTCTTAGCTATTTTATGTATGTTCCAGCCATGCTTCTTTTTGTAGCTGCCGATTTTTACTTGGCGCTGATAGCATTTTTCTTTTTTGGCTTCGGCAACATGCTGCAGATGAGCAGTTATCAGGTTTTGATGGGCGACCTAGTTCCAAGAGGTTTACGGGGTACAGTTGCTGGCTGTACTTCATTTTTCATGTACCTTTCGCAAGCGTTTCTCCAGCTTCTAATAGGCTTCCTCTACGCTTTTGTGTCGCCGCAACTGCCCTTCTTGCTGTTGGCTGCAGTTGCCGTGCCCTTAGCGCTGCTCGTAGCTTTCAAAGTTTCAGAACCCAAAGTAAAAGAAGTGTAGCCTGCAATCGATAGGCATTTAGCTTTGAAAGCAATATTTAGAGGAAACGTTGATGAGGCGCTTGGTCTTGGTGCAGATTCGCGAAATCTTGGATGGATGCTGTGAAAACCAGAAAGTTGCCGTGAAAGGCTGGGTTTACCGCAAACGAGAAAGCAAAGAGCTAATCTTCCTGTTGGTGCGAGATTCAACAGGCTTTATTCAATGCACCGTCAAAAAAACCAGCCCAGCATGGGACGAAGCAGCACGCTTGACAATTGAATCCTCTTTAACGCTTGAAGGCACAGCTAAACCTGACAAGCGGGCACCTGGCGGCTACGAAATAGCCGTTGACACAATTTCCATAATAGGCTTAGCAGAGCTTTTCCCCATAACCAAGGATAAAAGCGAAGAGTTCCTGCGTGATGTACGCCATCTCTGGCTGCGGAGCCGCCGAATGAACTTGGTGATGACAGTTCGCGCTGAAGTACTGGAATACTCCCGCGAATTCTTCAAAAGCCAAGGCTTCACTGAGGTTTCTCCACCCATGTTCATTTCCGCCGCGGTTGAAGGCGGCTCAACCCTTTTTGGCTTGAAGTATTTCGACCAGAACCTCTATTTGACGCAGAGTTCGCAGCTTTACCTTGAAATCCTAATCTACTCTTTGGAGAAGGTTTATTGTATTGCGCCGTCTTTTCGCGCTGAAAAAAGCCGAACAATCAGGCATTTGACGGAGTACTGGCATATGGAAGGCGAATGGCCTTTCGCTGACATGCACGATTTAATGCGGTTTGAAGAAGGTTTGCTGACTCATATCTGCCAGCGGACAGTTGCAAACTGCAAAAAGGAACTTGCAGAATTAGGCGCAGACGTTTCTAAACTGGCTTCAGTACAACTGCCTTTTCCGAGAATAACTTACACTGAGGCGATTGAGCGGATTAAGGCAAAAGGCGCTAAACTGCAGTGGGGTGACGACCTTGGCTACGAGGATGAGAAGGTTTTGGCTGACGAATTCGGCAAGCCCTTCTTTGTTTATGATTATCCAACAGCGATTAAGGCGTTTTACTGCAAGACTTACCGTGACCGCCCTGAAATTGCCATGTCCGTGGATATGCTGGTGCCTAAAATAGGTGAAATCTCCACGGGCGGCGCAAGGGAAGACGACAAGGACATACTTATCCAACGCATAAAAGAACAGGGTTTAAAACCAGAAGACTACGAATGGTACCTTGATTTACGGCGTTATGGCACAGTACCGCACACGGGCTTCGGCATGGGCTTAGAGCGGCTGCTAACGTGGATGCTTGACTTAGAGAACATCATTGACTCGATTCCGTTCCCAAGAACCACAAGACGCTTCTACCCATAGCAGAGTTGCACTGACTGGTTACGCGTAACCTGCGAAATACTCGCGTTTCAACTGCGTCTTCGGCAAGCCTAACGCTTTGACAAGGGTCTCCATCGCTTCAACCATCGCTGGTGGACCACACGTGTAAAACACGTTTTCCTTATAGTCAGGTATCTCCTTTTTCACCAATTCCGTGTTGATGAATCCAGTGGCGCCTTTCCACCCGCTACTGGCTTCGTTAACGGTAAACACCACCTTTAGGTTCGGGTTTTGTTTCTCCATTGCTTCAAACTCTTCTCTGAAAACGATATCGCTTTCACTGCGGTTGCCGTAAAGCAAAGTAATCTTCGTGCCTATGTGCTTGTCTGTACAGTATCGGCATATGCTTCTGAACGGCGTTATCCCGATACCTCCTCCAAGCAAGCAGATTTTTTCGTGTTCGCCCTCGAAAGTGAAACTGCCGTAAGGCGCGTCTATTCTTGCCCAGTCGCCCGCTTTAAGCCCTTTCAGGGTGGTTGAAAACTCGCTTTCTGATAGTTTTTTGGTGAATTCGATGTATTCTGTTTCGGTTGGGCTGCTTGAGATGCTAAAGGGTTTGCTTAACTCTTTTCCGCCTTCAGTCCTTATCGTGGCGATTAGGAACTGCCCAGCCTTATAGCTTAACGCTGCAGGTTTTGGAAACCTGAAGCTTCTCACGTTGTATGTGCGCGGTACAATTTCCTTTACATGAGTCTCAAACTTCACATTAACACCACTGCTTAGCGATTCTACTGGCACTATTGTACAGTGGGGTTGTTTTCCTATAAACTCTTCCTGCAAACACTTTGGATTTTCAGCCTGTGCGCTGGATGAGATGGATTCGCAAAGCAGACAACGCCTGTCTATTTATATGAGGAGGAATCGGTCGAGGTGGGCACTGTGCGGCGCAACCGTTTTTTGAGATAAATGACGCCTACGCTGACTATAATCATAATTGAAATCATGACAACCCCTATGATTAACAATGCTGGAAAAGGCTCCGTCGCAAGTGATGCCCACTCTGGCGATTCTTCCATAATGTTGTCAATATTCACTGGAGCCATAAGCGGATAATTATCTTTGTTGTTCTCATCTATCACGTATGGTACGTCGCCTACTCCGTCGCCGTTAGCGTCTGTTCCGTTGTAATCCTCCCAGTAGTTTCCTTGGTTACCGTTGTCCCATTTGTGGCTAACCTGTGTGCTGAGACGAAAAACTGTGACGTTAGGGAGGTTGTTGTGGTGTAATGTTGCTGCGTAGTCGGATAGGAACCAAACGCCCGGTTGGTCAGTATCAGTTCTTGCTGTTATTTTGTTTCCGATGATGCTGCAGTTGCGCGGACTACCATTAATATCTTCATCTAACAAGAAGCCTTCAATAACGTTTCCGATTACGGTACAATCTACCGAGTTACCTATCTGCATGCCTCGATTTCTGTTCTTAACGACGTTATTACCAATTATTTTGGTGCCGTACCCGTTGTCTCGAATCCCGTAGTTTCCATTGTTGGTGACAGTGTTGCCTATTATTATATTGTAGGTTGGTCGCGTTTTAGCATCCCCGCAGCCGATTCCGCCTTGAGAATTGCCATTAACGTCATTTCTTGCTATAGTATTGTTGGATGAATCGCCGAGCGCGATGCCCACGCTGTTATCGGTAACCTTGTTTGCAATGATTTGGTTGTTGGCGGAATTGCTAAGAACGAGACCACTATGGTTTCTTGGGACGAAGGAGATACTTGTTATGCTGTTTTCTGCAATCTCATTGGAATTTGATGTATCAAGACGGATGATTCCTGTATTTTGTGTTACCCTGTTTTCAGATGAAAAAGTGAGATAAATATTCGCACGGTTATTTGTAACGCTGTTGTTGAAAGAGCTGCAAAGCAGAATGTTTAGCCCTGGTTCTCCATAACCAGGGAAAGCAGCAGTATTTACGCTTCCTAGTTTGTTACTTTTCACGATTGAACTGTTGGTATTTGCTAATACTATTCCATTGGAGCTCAACGCGAGATCAAACTCTTGAATCAAAATGTCCGTGCAGTTCACCAGAATAATACATGCCGCGTCTGATGGAACAATCGTGTTGGACATGTTAATCCAATAATAAATTGGTTTACCATCAATTCTGTTTGATGCGTCAACGTAGTTAACAAAATCCGACAACTTGGTGCCAGTGATGCTAAAGTAAGAATAATTGCTTTTCAGCGTGTTGTTTCTCAGAGTGTTTTCAGATGCAGAATCGAGATGAACCGCACTAACAGTGTCTGTTATCATGTTGTCGATGATGGTGTTATTGATTGAAGAGTCTATGACTATCCCGTTGTCTCCTCCACTAATATCGTTGCGTGCTACACAGTTATCTGCAGAAGACGCTATTTTTACTCCGTTACCGTTCTCACTAATTGCGTTCCCAATCACGTTGTTTTGGGAGGAATTTTCGATGCGAACTCCACTTGAGCTATCAGTTAGACTATTTCCGTATATGTTGCAGTGACTGGCATTGCAGATTTGAATGTTCGGGCACTGAGTTGGGTACTCATAACCCGGTACTAACCAGTTGCCTTTCGCCGGAGTTGGCGTGTTCAGCATGCAAAACCCAGTTACGTTAACACTGTTACTACAAATTAACACATCTGGGCCTACACTGTGTGCGTCGATAACTGTTGACTCCTTGTTTTCACCGGCGAGCCACAAGGGTTTGTCAATTGTTACGGTCTCGTTGTATGTTCCTGCCCTAACGAATACCATGCTACCGTTGGAGGCGTGTGTTACAGCCTGTTGGATAGTGAGATAATCATCGGGAACAATAACCGCGTTAGCCGGCGGACTCAAGGGAGGCTCCGCAAGGATTGGAATTAGTGAAGAACTCTGCAGTTGAGATGGGTTTGGATTTACGTCTTGAAAGATCCAAACACCGTAAATTACAGCAACTGCGATTAGCACCGAACACACTATTACGAGGCTATTTCGGATAATCTTGCCCAAGAGCAACCCCAACCAGCGTGCTAAACGCTATGTAGTTTGTAGTTTGACTTTTGATAAAACTTTTTTCGTCAAGATTTCTTGACTAACAGGCTACTTCTTAGTCAAGGTTTATTGACAAACACCGAAACCAAAGCACCATGCTCGCCCTTTATAAAGGGGAGGGGGTAGCAACACAGAGACTATAGACGCAGTAGCCCATCTAAAAACTGTGTTTAGCTATAAAGAAAAAAGGAATGGGGGAGTTTATTTTGCGAAGTGTTTTCGCAGTTCTTCGTATGTGGCTTTGATGTCTTCGACTGAGGCTTCGTCTTCGAGTGTGGATGTGTCGCCGAGTGGCGCGCCAACAATTACTGCTTTGAGGAGTCTGCGCATGATTTTTCCGCTGCGTGTTTTGGGTAGTCTGTTGACCATTACGATGGCGTCTGGTGTGGCTATGGGGCCTATGGTTGTTCTGATGTGTTTTATGAGTTCTATGCGGAGTTCTTCTGATGGTGTGAAGCCGCTTCTGAGTACTACGAATGCTACGGGTACTTCGCCTTTTACTGCGTCTTCTTTGCCCATGACTGCTGCTTCGGAGATTGCTGGGTGTGAAACCAGTGCGCTTTCGAGTTCTACTGTGCCGATGCGGTGTCCTGCGACTTTGAGGACTTCGTCTGCTCTGCCGAGGAGCCAGAAGTAGCCTTCTGGGTCTTTTACTGCGTAGTCGCCTGTGTAGTAGATGTTTGGCCATCTGCCGAAGTAGGTTTGTTTGAATCTTTCGGGGTCTTTCCAGAGGGTTTGCAGCATTCCTGGCCATGGGGTTTTGATTATGAGGAAGCCTTTGTTTCCTGGTTGTGTGGGTTGTCCTTTTTCGTCGTAGACTTCTGCGTTTACGCTTGGGAGGGGTTTTGTTGCGGAGCCTGGTTTAAGTGGGATAAGTTCTATTCCTGATAGTGGGGCGATCATGTATCCGCCTGTTTCGGTTTGCCACCAAGTGTCGATTATGGCTAGGCGTTCTTTGCCGATTACTTTGTAGAACCATTTCCAGGCTTCGGGGTTTATGGGTTCGCCGACTGTGCCTAGGAGTCTAAGTGTGCTGATGTCGTGTTTGTTTATCCAGTCTTCTCCGAATTTCATGAACATTCTGACTGCTGTGGGGGTGCTGTAGAGGATGGTTACGCCGTGGCGTTCGATTATGTCCCACCAGCGGTCTTGGGCTGGGAAGTCAGGTGTGCCTTCGAAGAGGAGTGCGGTTACGCCGACGGATAGTGGTGCGTATACGTTGTATGTGTGTCCGGTGATCCAGCCGATGTCTGCGGTGCACCACCAGATGTCTGTTTCGTCAGGGTTGAAGCCCCATTTGAGTGTCCAGTATGCCCAGACTAGGTATCCGCCTGTGCCGTGTTGGACGCCTTTTGGTTTGCCTGTGGTGCCTGATGTGTAGAGTATGAACAGTGGGTCGGTTGCTTGCATTTTTTCGGGTTCTACGTATGCGTTTTCGCCTGCTTGTTTGAGTGCGTCGTGGTACCAGACGTCGCGTCCTTCTTGCATTTGGACTGTTTGTCCTGTGCGTTTGACGACTATGACTTTTTGTATGGTTGGTGTGTTTTGGACTGCGCGGTCTGCGTTGTCTTTTATGGCGATGGTTTTTCCTCTGCGGTATGAGCCGTCTGCGGTTACGAGGATTTTTGCGCCTGAGTCGTTGATGCGGTCTGCGAGGGCTTCGGCGCTGAAGCCTGAGAATATTGCGGCGTGGATGCCGCCGATGCGTGCGGTTGCGAGTAGGGTTATTGGGAGTTCGGGGATGACTGGGAGGTATACTGCTACGCGGTCGCCTTTTTGGAGTCCGTAGGTTTTGAAGATTTTTGCGAGTTTGTTGACTTCTTTGTAGAGTTGGTAGTAGGTGTAGGTTTTGACTTCGCCCATTTCGCCTTCCCAGATGTACGCTAGCTTGTTTTTTCGGTGGGTTTTTATGT
Source organism: uncultured Candidatus Bathyarchaeia archaeon (assembly GCA_964632845.1). GTDB lineage: Archaea > Thermoproteota > Bathyarchaeia > Bathyarchaeales > Bathycorpusculaceae > JAOZHU01. The sequence continues at coordinate 30,879 of CAZWDU010000013.1, forward strand.
GTCTGTCCAGTGCGTTGTAGGAGACGTTGAGTGTTCCGCCTTGGAACCATTTGTAGAATGGTGGGTCTGTGTCGTCTAGGACTTGGTCCCATTTTTTGTACCAGTCGATGGCTTCGGCTTTTTCTGCCCAGAATTCGGCGGGGTTGTTGATGGATTTTTCCCATTCTTGTTGGAGTTTTGCTCCTGCTTTGTCGGTTGTTTGGTTGGGGTAGAATTTTGTTTTGAAGGGTAAGCTTGTTTCTGACATTGTTTCTTTTTCCTTCTGTTGAGTAAGCTGCTGCGGGGAATTTCGGGTTTAGGGCATATAAAGTTTTGTGCGGGTTTTGTGTGAAAATAAAGGGTGTATTGAGGCGTTTTTGGCTTGCTGAGTGGTTTTGCGGGGTGGTTTTTCGGTGCATCGCGGGTTCAAGTGTTTACGTGTGCTAGCTTGTGAAGAAACTGTACCCCCTCCCCTTTAAATAGCGTGCAAAGTGGTTCTGTTACCTCTACGGTTGATTAGCCGCTTCTGGTTAGCTGTTACTTTTCGGTTGATAACCAATTACTACGTACATCACAAGAGGTACTCTATAAATTTTAAAAACTCAGTGGTTAATAATTGAATCTATGATTAAGAATTTCATCTCTGCGGAAGTGGAGAAAAAGGAGATTCCCATAAAAGACAGTCATGGAAATCCACTTGTTTTAAAAAATCAAGGTTGCGCTGGTCAAAAAGGAAAACCAAAAAAAGAGAAAATCAAGTTTGACATTGGCAGAGTTATTTGGGGTCAACAATCAGGTACCGAAGCAGACCCTAAAGTGATTATCATACAAGAGATTCTATGGAAAGATGGAAGTGGAAGGAAAGAACTACGTTTTGGCTACTACACAGTGACAAGCGAAAAGGCTAAGAAACATAAAGGCGTTTGGTGGTGGGGGCAATCAGCGTTAATGGTTCCTATTGGAGATATTGAAGAGTTACTAAAATTAGCTGAAGAAAAGGGTATGCTAACTCTCTAAGGGTTGCTTTTCGCAGCATTTTGAATCAGAGTTTTCCACTTGTCCTGTCCCTCAATTGTTATCCCGCAGGCTTCGCTCGGTGTTTGTCCATTAAGGCTTTCGTGTGGTCGAATGTAGTTGTGGTAGATTTGGTAGCCTTGCAGAATCGGAGTACGCCTTTTCTTTAGTCCACGCATGGTTTTTTCTCGGTCGCGGATTTCTCCGTTTAAGCGTTCCATTTTGTTATTGTTACGGTTTTTCCTTTGATTTCGATTTTGACTTTGTCTTTTTCTGTGAATGGGAATGTTCCGTCTCTGGCGACTTCGGTGGGGATGTAGAAGAAGAATCTGTCGTAAGTTTTCTTGCCAGTTTTGGTTTTTCTGTTGATGAATGTTCCTATGCCTTTCTTCATTTTGGTAGCCTTGTTTCTGTTCATAATGTCTATCCACATGTTTTTTTCCAGTGCATAATTTATAGCCATAATTTGGTAGCAAAACCCTTAAGTAGACAACACGATATTAATACCCTCTGGTACCCACATGGACAAAATAGCGATAATCGTGGTTGATTTGGTTCCAGAAGCAAAAGAAGCAGCCCATAGCCAGATTGAAAGGGAAATCGGCAAGAGCCTCAAGTGTGATTGGATGCTGAAGTTGGAAAAGGTCACGGTTCTAGATGCGATATTCCCATAGAAGACTACGGAAAACTAGATAACGCTTACAAACCCGAAACCACTAAACAGAAGCATAGAACTCAGAGACTAACTATGAAGCTCAGAATGAAATGCCCCAAATGCGGTCACTGGAACAACATCGACGTGACCAAACTATTCACAGAACAAAAAACCTCCGAACACAAAATCCAAGCCTACATCCCCATGTACAAACCACTGAAAACTGAAACCTGCGAGAAATGCAAAAACACAATAGCAGAACCTAACACGCTAATCAGAATAGTAAAAACCTAAACACGCCAACAAATAAAAAAAGAATGTTAATGAGATTTTAGTTTGTTGGGCAGATGGGTAGCACGGTTTTGCTGTGTGCTTCGTTCAGTACTTCTGCTATTGCTAAGTAAACAGCACTTGTGCCGCAGATTACGCCTTCAACGCCTGTAAGCATGTTCCACGTAAACTCGCCGAACAGCACCGGGTTACCCGTCAACTCCCGCACAACCAGCATGAAGAACAGTATCGCCAAGCTCATGAACACAAACTGTAACGCACGGTTCGCCTTCAACGTTCCAAAGAACATCGCAAACGTGAACAGTCCCCACATGAAAAAGTACGCTGCCATCGCAGTTTCCGAAGGCACCACAAGCCCAGTGAACACGCCCATCTTCGGCAGCACCAGCAGCAGCACCAGAGACCACCAGAACAAGCCATACGAAGTAAACGCCACCGTCCCAAAAGTGTTCCCCTTCCTGAACTCCATGACGCCCACAATCACCTGCGCCAAGCCACCGTAAGCCAAACCCATCGCCAAAATCATCGTATCCAACTGGAACAAGCCAGCGTTATGCAAATTAAGCAAGACAGTAGTCATCCCAAAACCCAATAATCCCAACGGAGCAGGATTAGCCAACTTCTCACTCATACAATTCACGCCTTCCATTGTTAAAGTCTGCTGTCTTTAGCACTTAACCATATTAAGCTTTTCGCTACAGCAAAACCACTAACTCACAGGCTATATCATCAATCTCTCGCGAGTCGACTGCAAATCCGCCAACAAGCGTTGACTATTAGGAAAAACCCACAAGCCAAGACGCAAGAAACCGAGCCTCATGCGAAGATAAGCAACAGTCACTAGCAATATAAAGAATTTTGCAGCAACTTCATCGCTTTTCCTCACCATTTCCAGTACTCTGCTTCCATTGAAACATTACCGAATTTTTCCGAATTAAGCTTTTCTATACCGCGCTACTTCCACTTCCACAACTTCTTATTCATCGTAAACTCAGGCAACACAAACAACGCCAAAGAAGACACACCAACCACATACGCCAAATCCGTCAAACTCAACGCCGTCAAATGGAACAACTGCTGCGTAATCGGAATATACGTAATCCCCAACGTCAACGCCATCGACACAACCTCTGCAATCACAAAGAACTTGTTCTTGAACGCGTCCCTACCCATCCGCCAAACACTCCGCTTCTCCGACCTGCAATTCCAAACCACCAACAACTCAAACATCGCCGCCTGCACAAACGCCGTCGTCCGCGCCTCAGCCAAAGTCTCCTCCGTACCAAACCCATGAGCAGGCCACACGTAATACTCCAAGCAGAACACCAAGATAGTGCCAATCGCCTGAAGCAGGAAAGACAACACTATAAACCTGCCCATCCCATGCAAAATACCCTCCTCAGGCTTCCTAGGCGGCCTATCCATCACATCCACATCAGGCGGATCCGTAGCCAAAGCCACCGCAGGAGCACCATCCGTCACCAAATTCACCCACAAAATCATCGCAGGCAACAACGGCAACGGAAACAGCTCAGGACTGAAAAGCCCTCCGAGAATCGCAAACGCCCCAATAACCATCAACTCGTCAAAGTTACACGCAATCAAAAACCGCGCATACTTACGAATGTTATCATAAATAACCCTGCCCTGCTCCACAGCCTTCACAATAGTCGCAAAGTTATCATCCGTAAGAATAACATCCGACGCCTCCTTCGTAACATCAGTCCCCGTAATCCCCATCGACACACCCACATCAGCAGCCTTAATCGCAGGCGCATCATTCACACCGTCACCCGTCATAGCCACAATATGACCCTTCTCCTTCCACGCGTTAACAATCTTCAACTTATGCTCAGGCGACACCCGCGCGTAAACGCTGACCTTCTCAACTTCCCCCTCAAACTCCACATCACCAAGCGCATCCAACTCCGCACCAGTCAACACCAAATCGCCTTCACGGAAAATCCCCACTTCCTTAGCAATAGCCACCGCAGTCAACTTATGATCGCCAGTTATCATCACCGTCCTTATCCCCGCCTTCTGACAAGTCTTATTCGCCTTGATAGCCTCTTCACGCGGCGGATCAATCATCCCCTCCAAGCCCACAAAAACCAAATCCCGCTCCAACGCCTCATCCTCCAACGTCTCCGCAGCCGAAGACAACCGCTTATAAGCCATAGCCAACACACGCAAAGCATTACCAGCCAACTGCTCATTCGCCTGCAACACTTCATCAGCCTTAGCCTGCGTCAACTTCACTTCCTTCCCACTCTCAAGCACATGCAAGCACCGTTCCAAAATCGTCTCAGGCGCACCCTTCACATAAGCCACAACATCACCCTGCGGCGTCTTATGCAAAGTAGTCATACGCTTCCGCTCAGAAGTAAACGGAATCTCACGAACACGCGGAAAATCAGTATCCAACGCCTCCTTCGCAAACCCAGCCTTCTCAGCAGCCACAATCAACGCGCCCTCAGTTGGGTCACCGAAAATCTCCCACAAATCCTCCGCATCCTTCTTCTTCCGCAACTGCGCATTATTACACACAGCACCTATCCTAAGCAAAAGCTCCGCATCACCCTCAGGCTTCGCCACTGCGTCACCCACTCTGAACTCGCCCTTCGGCGCATAACCAACACCAGTAACCTCCAAAAACTTCCCATCCGCATACACCTGCCGCACCGTCATCTCACCCTTCGTTATAGTCCCAGTCTTATCGGAACAAATCACCGTAACCGCGCCCAACCCCTCAGCCGAAGACAACTTACGCACAAGAGCATTACGCTTCGCAAACTCCCTCGCACCAAGAGCCAACGCCACCGTCACAATAGCAGGCAAACCTTCGGGCACAGCCGAAATAGCCAAAGAAATCGAAGACATAAACGCCAAAATAAACCCATCAACATTCAAAACCCCAGAAACAACAACATCAAACACCTCAAGAGCAAAAATAAGAACACAAACAGCCACTACAACCTTAGCAATTTTCTTGGCGAACTTGTCCAACTTCTTCTGCAGAGGCGTCTCCTCTTCCTCAGCCGTCTGCACCATCTCAGCAATCTTGCCGAACTCCGTGTTCATGCCCGTGGTAGTCACAACAGCCCTTCCACGTCCATAAACAACATGCGTCGCCGTAAACAACGAATTACGCCTCTCAGAAATCCCCGCATCAACCTTCACAGGCACCACATCCTTATTCACAGGCGCCGACTCACCAGTCAAAACCGCTTCACTAGCCTTAAGCTCAATCGCCTCAATAATACGGGCATCAGCAGGAACCTGATCACCTGACTCCAGCACAAGGATGTCGCCGGGCACAATCTCCTTCGCAGGTATAATCACTTCCAACCCGTCTCGAACAACACGCGCTTTAGGCGCAGTCAGTTTTTTCATAGCCTCAATCGCCTTTTCAGCGCGGTACTCCTGAACAAAACCTGTTACAGCGACTAAAATGACGATGGCACCTATGATTATCGCGTCAGCCATAGCTTCCATGAAGCCTTCCTCTGCGCCCGTAATCACATCGTAGTACCCGATGACCGCAGAGAAAATCGTAGCCACAATCAAGAGAATAATGAAAATGTCCTTAAACTCGCCGAGAAACATGCTGAGCGCAGATTTGCGCTTCTTAGCAACTAACTCGTTAGCACCATATTTTTTCAGTCTTTCTTGGGCTTCCTGAGATGTTAATCCTTCATGCGTAACCTCTAATTCATGCATAACATCGTCGACTTTCTCGTTGTGCCACGATTTGGACATTTTGCTCCCCTCACTCAACTAGCGATATGAATTCCATTATTCTTAGATACAGTGGTTTTAACCTTTTCCTTCGCTTTTCAGGAAAACAAAGGCTAATAAATAAGTTCTCACAAATCTCCCCCCGCAATTTAAAAAAACCAAAAAGAAGAATTACAGGTAAGGTTGAAAAGAATGTTTGAACCTTGGTTAATAGCACCAATATCCGCAGCAATCTCGATTCTAGCTGGCTTATATTTCTACCATTACGTTAACAAGCAAGACTCTGGAACACCGCGCATGCACGAAATCTGCGGAGCAATCAAAGAAGGCTCAAAAGCTTTTCTGCGAAGAGAATACAAGATACTCGCTATCTTCGTAATAATCGTCGGTACGCTCATAGGCATTTTCCTGCCCCAGCCTGTCTGGACAAACGTCAAGCCCCTGCAAAACTTAAGCTTAGCTCTTGCATACTTCTTCGGCGCTGCATGTTCAGCGCTAGCTGGCTACTTCGGAATGGACATCGCCACCAAAGCAAATGCCAAAGCAGCTTACGCAGCACGCGACGGCTTAAACAAGGCATTCCCAATAGGCTTCCGCGGCGGTGCAGTCATGGGGCTCGCAGTAGTAGGCTTCTCCCTGCTTGGAATCAGCGTAGTTTACGCGGTTACTGGCATGCCTGAAGACATGAGTGTACCCCCAGTCTTAGCGTTCAGTTTCGGCGCAAGTGCACTGGCGCTCTTCGCAAAAGCTGGTGGAGGCATCTACACCAAGACAGCTGACATCAGTGCTGACCTCGTCGGAAAAGTCGAGTTGGGTATTCCTGAAGATGACCCTAGAAACCCTGCTGTCATAGCTGACAACGTAGGCGACAACGTTGGTGATGTCGCGGGGATGGGCGCTGACTTAGCTGACTCGTACATAGCCAGCACCGTAGCCACGATGATTCTGGGTGTTGCATTGGGTTTCGCAGAGATTGCATTGGTTTTTACAGGCGTCGGTATAATTGCATCCATCATCGGCGCGTTTACGTTGCGTACAGGTGTGAAAGGCAACCCGGGAAAAGCTCTCAACATGGGAACCTACGCTACATGTATCCTGTTCTTAGCAATGACATTTGTCGTTTCATATTACCTGCAGTATCCGCTGGAACTGTGGGGCGCCGCAGTCGTCGGTCTCGTCGCTGGAATCGTCATCGGCACAACATCTGACTATTTCACATCCGAAAACAAGAGTCCTGTTATGAAAACTGCTGAATCGGCAAAAACTGGAGCGGCAACAACCATCATCACAGGCTTCTCTTACGGTCTGCAAAGCGTTTTTCCACCGCTACTCGGCATCGGCATCGCGTCAGCAGTCGCGTATTACTTATGTGCTCCTCTTGGCGCAGGATACGCTCTGTTCGGCATTAGTTTAGCAGCAGTAGGCATGCTTTCAATCGTAGGCATGATAATCTCCAACGACGCGTACGGTCCAATTGTTGATAACTCCCGTGGAATTGCTGAGCAAGCAGGATTAGGCGACGAAGTAATACGCATAACCGACGAGTTGGACGCGGCAGGTAACACTGCTAAGGCAATAACTAAAGGCTTCGCAATAGGCGCCGCAGGCTTAACCGTGATCGCGTTGTTAGCGGCGTTTCAAGAAATCGCCGCAAACGCTGGGCACCCGGTGGTCTTCGACATCATGAACCCGCTTGTTCTAATGGGCGCGCTCATAGGCGTAGGCATGCCCGCCCTGTTCTCCGCCATGCTCATGCTCGGCGTCGGACGCAACGCTGAAAGGATGATTGCGGAAATCCGAAGGCAATTCAGAGAAATTCCAGGCTTGCGCGAAGGCAAAGAAGGCGTAAAACCCGACTACGCAAAATGCGTTGACATCGCCACGACAGGTGCACTGCGCGAGTTACTGCCTGCAAGCGCCATAACGTTGGTTGTGACTCTTGCGGTAGGCTTCGTAGGCGGCATCCAAGCGCTCGGCGGATGCTTGGCAGGCAGCATATTCTCTGGCTTGTTGTTGGCTTTGTTGATGTCTAATGCTGGTGGCTTGTGGGACAACGCAAAGAAGCTCATTGAAACTGGCGTTCACGGCGGCAAAGGCTCAGACGCGCACAAGGCAGCTGTTGTCGGCGACACTGTTGGCGACCCATTCAAGGACACGGCAGGTCCTTCGTTGAACACGATGATTACGGTGATGTCGCTGGTTGCTTCACTGTTTGCAGTGCTAATCATACAGTATAACTTGCTAGGCATTTTAGGTATAGCTTAGTTTTCTTTACTTTCCTCTTTTTTGTTTCATTACCCTTCCTCAAAAGCAGAGGAGCTATACTTCAAAATGGGCGTCACAGGTGGCACACTCCACATGATGCTAAAAAACAAAAACAGGAAGATGCCTCTCTTAGACTGCAAAACTATCAGATCAGACCACGCTATACTTGCACAGATGATAGAGAAACTGATTGCTGCAACAGGAAAAATCAAAGCCTACGAAGACGCATAGAATATTTGCTAGCCAGAACCCAAGGCTAAAGCTTTATGCCATAAGTATGGCTCCATAGCGCGCTACCTGTGATGTATTAGGATCAACTTCCAGTTTTTCCGAAATCTCAGTCAGCAACTTGTGGCATTCCTGCTGGTTTTTGCAGGCTTGCAGCTGCTTGCGCTCAGAACCTAGAAGAGCCGGATCTGATCCGCCGCTCACTAGAACTTGGAAGTGCAGGTTTTCCTTTTTGCTGCATAATTGAGAGTTGTATACCTTGTTTATGTAACTGGAAGTATAAGCACCGACCAAAAAAACTGCAACACGCCTTCCCTTATCAAGTTTATCGCATAGCTCCATCAACTCACCCCCGCGAGGCTCCCGCGGATAATTGGACACGATAATAACTTTGCTTCCTTGCTGGTTCCTACATATTGCCGTTTCATTGACCAACCAAGAGTAACTACAATTGTTATTCCACCGTACAACGTAACTCTCCTCAAGATTACTTGCCTGCTCTACAAATGGACTGGCAAACCTTTCCCAACCAGCAGCAACCAGTACACGGTCTGGAGAATTGGCATTTATCACACCTATGATGTGGTCTCGTATCTCCTGCTCTGAACCAAAAAACAGCATATTAACCTCTCCGTTTGACCACGAACTATCTACTTCAGTTTTCGTGGGGGTCAAAAGTTTGCTGAGCTCTGCTATTTTCTTTATAGCCCAATCATTACTGGAATTTAGTTCAGCAGACTTTTGATAGCAAGCTAAAGCTTCCGTGAAGCGATAAAGCCTCTCCAAGCATAGTCCTTTGTTATACCAAGAGACAGAATCCTTCGGGTCAATCTGCAATGCCTTATCAAAACTATTAATCGCCGCCTCAAACCGGTGCAAATCAATAAAAGCAAGGCCTTGATAAACCCAAACTGCAGTCACATTCGGGTTAATCTGGATAGCATTGTTGTAACATAATATGGCTTCTTCGAGCCGCCCAAGCTTCCGCAGGCTACCAGCCTTGTTAAAGTGTGGGTTCTGAGAGTTAGGGTTAATCGCAATGGCCTTGTTGAAGCATTCTATAGCCTCCTCAAAACGGTTGAGCATGAAAAAACCAAGCCCTTTATTGTTCCACGCGTCAACATAATTCGGATTTAAGCGCAACGCTTCAGTATAACAATTTACCGAATCTAAATAGTTGCCTTTTTCATAAAGCGAAAAACCCTTGTTAAACCAGAAAGTAACATCATTATTGCTACTGTCTGATGCACTCAGTATGATCCCCTTTGAAACGAAGGGGCAAAACCCTCTCTTATAGTTTATGTTAAGTAACCATAAGCAATACCGATTCACAGCTTCCGAAGAATCACTTTCCCAACGCTAAGACGCTGGAAAGCAACTATGGAATACACTAAAACCAAAGACATGCTTCACGTCATGCAAGTACTAGCCACAAGAACATCAAAAGCACCCTACTATACACTCAGCTAATACATGCAGAGAAAGACGACGAATTCACCTGCAAAGTAGCCAAAACACCCAAAGAAATTCAAGAATTAATAGAGCTAGGCTTCGAATACATATGGCTCCTAGGAAGACCTACTTCAGGAAGCGAAAACGAAAATGTCGCAAGCTTATTCTAAAATGATGGTTGGTGGTGCCGAGGGCCGAGTTTGGACTAAGGCCTCTTGGTGATATCTCCCACGCAACTTTCCCTTCTTCTTTTGTTGCGACTTTTTTTTGGCTTCTCATTGGTCTTTGGGCTTTTCATTAGAATCGATATCAGTATCATCCGCTTGTGTTTCAGAAAAGTGAATCTCTTTTCTCAAAGTACATCTGCAAACACATCCTCTTGCTTCTTTAACTAGACTACAATCTGCTGCTGGTCTTATGTCATAAACGGGACCATAAGTAGGGTGCGTGAGATGCGTGGGGCGTGGGTCTCCCGGTCTAAATACCCATGTATAGCCTTCCAGTGCCTTACAAGTAGGGCAGACATTTTCGTCTTTTTGAGTTTTCCAGATCATTTTTAGAATTGGCAGCATGATTAAGAACTCTTTTCTTCGCCGTTGGCCTTTTTGGCTAGGTTGCTACACAATGCCTTGATCCACCATTGCATCTGCTACTTTAACAAAGCCGGCGATATTTGCCCCCTTTGTGTAGTTGATGAAGTCTCCTTCTCTGCCGTATCGAACACATGTTTCATGTATAGACTTCATTATGGTGCGGAGTCTGTCGTCTACCTCCTGCCGTGTCCATGATAGACGCATGCTATTTTGAGACATTTCCAGCCCAGAAGTTGCTACTCCGCCAGCGTTGGCTGCTTTTCCCTGGCCGTACAGCACTTGATTGTTAAGGAACACTTTGACGCCCGCGGTTTCGGTCGGCATGTTGGCGCCTTCGCATACACAGTAGCAATCGTTATTTACTAAAGTCTTGGCGTCGTATCCGCTGATTTCGTTTTGAGTAGCGCAGGGTAATGCTACTTGGCATTCGATTTCCCATGGCCGTTTACCTTCTAGATACTCTGCACCCTTGTATTTACTTGCATACTCCTTAATCCGCCCGCGTCTGTTATTTTTCAAATCCATTACATACGCTAGTTTTGCGCCGTAGATTCCATCTTTATCGTAGATAGTTCCGTCGCTGTCAGACAGAGTAACTACTTTACCTCCGAGTGATGTGACTTTTTCCACTGCGTACTGAGCGACATTTCCTGAACCGGAAATGACAACGGTTTTACCTTTGAAATCTTCGTTTCTTGTCCTGAGCATTTCCTGTGCGAAGTAAGCAACACCATAACCAGTGGCTTCTGGTCGAATCAAGCTGCCACCCCAATTTAAGCCCTTGCCGGTTAATACACCTGCAAACTCGTTTCTGAGTTTTTTGTACATTCCAAACAAAAATCCGATTTCTCGACCACCAACACCGATATCACCAGCAGGGACATCTGTGTCTGCACCTACATGGCGTGAGAGTTCTAACATGAAGTTCTGGCAGAACCTCATTACTTCAGCGTCACTTTTACCCTTCGGGTCAAAATCCGAACCGCCTTTGGCACCGCCCATTGGCAGGGTAGTTAACGAATTCTTGAAGACTTGCTCAAATGCTAGAAATTTTAAAACGCTCAGATTAACTGTTGGATGAAAGCGTAAGCCACCTTTGTAGGGGCCTATAGCACTGTTCATCTGAATTCTGTAGCCTTTGTTTACTTTAAGTTCGCCTTTGTCGTTAACCCAAGTTACCCTAAACATGATTATTCTTTCAGGTTCAACTATCCGCTCGAGAATGTTAGCAGATTGATATTTGGGGCTATTTTCTATTACCGGCCATACTGAGCTTATAACTTCTTCAACTGCTTGATGGAACTCCAATTGGTTTGGATTCTTTTCTTCTACGTACGCCATAAAGTCTTTTACAGATTTGTACATAACGCATCACTGTCTTTGTCTATATGTTGCTGACTACACGTATCCGGTCAAAGCTAAGCGGTGTATTCTGGGTTTCTTTTAAAGGAAAGTTAACCTCATAGGCGTCTTTAGAGCCACACACAGGGCATGATCTGATCCTGAGTTTACAATTTTGGCAAACCTCAGACTCCTCGCCAACATGAAGATACACGTCCTCTTTTCCGTCTAAGCTGCCAGCGAATACTCCCACTATTTCAACCCATGTCATGCCACAATGCGCGCAAGCAAATCTCTTTTTAAGGCCGCCTTCAAGAGTATGCTTGATCTGACTAATCGCTTTTTCCAGTTGCATGTGCAAATCCCAATACTGTAAGAAACTACAGGCAGTATATAAGATTTTGTTGGCTAACTGTAATACTTTAGCAAACATTATAAGAAATACATCAATTAAAAATCGGTTTTATCTACATAACGATGCTTTCTCAGCTTGTTATAAGCAGAATTAAATACCGAATAAACCACTAACTTAGAACAGCAGAAGGGGTGAAACATGGGTACAGAACTTGACAAAGTCGATATCGCCATTATTAGAGCCCTTCAAGAAAATGCCCGAGCCAGCTTTGCTGAAATCGCTAAAAGCTGCGGTGTATCGACCGACACAATAAGTAAAAGATTCAAGAAAATCAAGACCATGGGCATTGCAAGGGGAACGACCGTTTTACTGAATCCCAAAAGTTTTGGTTGTGATTTTGTAGCTAGCTTTGGAATAAGAACAGACCATTTTCATACTGAAAAGGTATTGGAATTTTTGAAGAAGTCACCAGAGATAATATTCTCGGCTCGCACAATGGGAAGACACAGCATTTTCGCGGTCGCTAGTGTTAAAAACATTACAGAACTTAATCAAGTCAAAGAGTCAATTAAAGGAAACCCCCTGGTTAGAGAGATAACGACTAGCATCTGGGTTAATGAGATACTGCTGTGTCCTGAGAACTTCGATCTAAACGCCATTAATGGAAATGATCCAATTGGATAGCTTAGACTTTTCTATAATAGAAGCGCTCGTCAAAGACGCTCGCACATCGTTTCGCCAGATTGCCAAGACTCTAAACGTTTCACCGGACACAATAATTGGAAGGTACAACACACTTCAGGAAAAAGGTGTTATCCGAGGAACAACGATTGTTCTCAATCCTAAAAAAATAGGGTACAACGCAATGGCAGTTTTCATGATTGACCTTTCACCGGCAGAGAGCACTGAAAATCAGTTTGATTCTTCGTTGATACTGCAAAAAATTATAAAATTGAGAGACATAATCGTCGCCTCTAAAACTGTAGGTGACCATGACTTGTTAGCCATTGGAGTAGTAAGAGATTTCAATCATTTGTTTGCTGTAAGAAATGAAATAGCGGCAATTCCCGGAGTCAAAGATATAGAAGGTTCCTTCTGGAACGAAATAACTGAACTCTATCCAAGGTACTTCGTAATTTAATATAGATAGAGAATCCGATAAATTCCTGCTCTGCAAGTAGGTGGCTATATTACACCTTTAGCCCAATAGTGTTTTTCAGCTTTGTAACAATCAAAACACAAATGTCTATCTTCAAGGACATATTCCGGATTTTTTTCACCGCAACCAGCGCATTCCTCAGCGATTTTATCATCGCTTACAGGGGATTTATTCTTGCCAGCCTGCAAATGTTTCTTGTCTCCTTTTTGCAAATTGCAGTCGTGCAAGATTTTCAAATACTCCACTGCAATTGTCTATAAATCGGCTTAAATACTTATTGAACAGTAAACACATTCTGAATAACACCAACAGTATGAAGTATATACTTCATATTTCAGTTCGCGCTAAAAGAGTGTGTTAAGGGAGAGGCTCAGAGGACAAGGGGTTCCCTTTTAGGGGATTGCGCGCATCGAGTTTCCCGAGGCGCTTTGCGTATCGTTTGGCTTTCTGCGCGGAACGTTCGGCGCGGAGCGAGCGCGCAAGCAATATAGACTTGACTTATCGCGCGTTTTATATCTGTCATGCGTCAAAAGATATTTTGATTGAAATTGGTTATATCACTGTTTACTCTGGAAAAATCAAAGGTTGATTACAAAGAAGTCAAGAGCTTCTGTGACCAGCAAATTTCTGAGGGTCTCAGAATTGAATATAAAAGAGATTTTCCCAAAAATGAAGCCCTATCAAAAAGCGTGTGCGCCTTTGCTAATACTGAAGGGGGGATAATCTTGATTGGCGTAGAAGCAGACAAGAAAAGCAATGTTCCTACTGATATTCCAGGCATTAGCATTGAAAAGGGGTTAGAAGAAAAGGTTAGCAATATTTGTTTGAGCCACGTATTGCCGAGAATTATGCCCGAAGTGAAATTGTGTCATTTCAATTTAGCTGATGGTAGAGAGCGCGCAGTTCTTTTTGTTCGAATAAGCCAAAGTTTCACTCCGCCCCATTATGTTTGGCAAACTAGAGAAATACTGGTCAGGGTTAACTGTGAAAATGAACGAGCTGATTTGCAGACTATAGAGGACTTGTTTGAACGACGTAAAAAAATCCGAGAAGAGAGCGGTTACAGCTCTTCTACCATGTGGAGTTGGAAGTATTTGGAAATCGAAGCCCCAGTTTTCGAAAGTGTGGTTGTTTGTCTCAACTTTGCCAAAGATATTGTGTCTTTCAACAAAGAAAACGAAGCCGTATTTTTTAGGATTGCCAATGGAGTTATGAGGTTAAGCGAACAGGTTCCATACCCCAATTATTTACAACTTCTGAGCCGAAATTCTCAAGGGCAGATAACTCGTGCTTGCAGAATAGATGCTGAAAGATTGGTTTTTCAAAAAAAGGTGGATGTCGACCGAAATGGGCTACTAGTTTTTGAGTGCTTTCAGTTTTTATCAAAAGTCTTGAAGGCAAGCCGAGAGTTTTGCGCTCATGTCGGCTTCTATGGAGATATCTCGTTTGGATTGAATATAGAGGATGCAAAGGGTCTTAGCCTCGCTTTTCCGCTAGAACGGCGACTTGATGACGATTACAAAAGTGAATGGAAAACAATTTACGTATCTCGAACTGTGCGTTTTGACGATTTGGCAAATTTGTCTCAGACTATTCAGGATATGTTTGGGGAGTTTTGCAGGTTTTTCCATCTATCACTAAGTAGTAAGATAAACGAGGAGATTGTTGAAGAGTATTTTTTGTCTTTCTTAAGGTAGCTTGAAGTGACGTCTGACGTGCTCTGGAACGTGCGAGGCGGAGCGAGGAGCGACGCCGAGCCTTCACTTGATAGTTACTGACAAAACTACGCCTGATTTTGTAGCCTATAATTAACTATCGGTTTTTTTAGGTTTTCGAGAACCAGTTTAACGCGGTCTTTGCATCGTTGGTAGCGTTCTGGGTATTTTTTTTTATTACTTCACTTATCTGTTTTCTCTGTCGTGATTGCGGGTTCAGGTTTAGCGATAAATCTAATACATTTTTAGAGGTTAATTGTGGGTGCCAATTAAGCGCTATCTATTAGGAAGCGAAAATGGAACTGTTACAGGAAAGCGATGAAAATAATGTTTGATGTGCCGAGGGCCGGGTTTGAACCGGCGACAACTCGGTCTTCAGCCGAGCGCTCTCCCAGGCTGAGCTACCTCGGCACTTTTGCGGGTGATTTCGGGTATTTTTGAGAGCGCCATAGACTCAATGTAAGTCATGTTTATTTACGTTTTCGTAGGAAGCTCCCGTTGTCTTTTTGTCGTATGTGTTAAGTCGCTGAAGGCTCTATACTCTATTTATTTTATTGGTGAAACCCTAATGTTGGGTGCTGTTTTTTCAATGTGCAAGTGATATGGTTGGACACCCCGACCCCTAGGTCTGAATGCAAATTGCTGCCGCAAGTCAGGTTGCTTTTTCTCAAGGCTGAGCATTCGCAAAAGGCAGCGGCTGTATTGGCTAGTTTAAAATTCAAGAATTCGAAAGTCTCTATAAGCAAAATGCTGTTTGAAGATGGAGGGCACACGTTAATTTTGGTGTTTAATTCTTCTGGTGCGTGCCCATCAGAACTCTTCTCTTTCGTATCCGCCGTGGTTGACGCCGTTTTAACCGCGAGTCCATTGCTGCGTGCAATCACGGTTCCTTTGGTGCAGAATTCAGCAGTCACCTTATAGTGTAAGCTGCTTGATATGCCTTGAAGGTAGGTGGAGCAAGAAGAACGCGTTTTAAGCGCAGGTTCACTAAGTAAACGTCTAGTTTTGTGGGTTGGCGTTGGACTGTTGCATTATGCCTTTTTAGTTGGGTTCGGAATCTGAGTGTTTAATAGCTAAGAAAATGAAACATTGTTTAATAAAGAAGGCGGGCTGTTGTGGATTTGAGGAGAACTCGAATGGAGAAGAAGGCTATCATAACAGTTGAACTAGTCGAAGAAAGCGTTACAAGCTCAAACGGTGCAATCGCGGAAGAACTACTTCAGTGGTTCAAAGACGCATCGTTGCCCGCGCCATGGGTCAAAAAAGTAACTGCCGTCATAGTGCAGGACGCTTAAACGCCTAATAACGCAACGTGGTTTGTTAGGAAATACCCTATCAACGCGGTTGCTAAGAAGCACACGAACATTAGAAGCCGCTCATGCTTGTGATCTTCTTCAAACTCATTCTTTTTTGACTTGCGCACCATCATTCGCCTTTCGGCTCTTGTTTTAGGTTCGACAGGGGAAAGGTTTTATGAAGGAGCAATCAATATTTGACGTTCAGAACGCACCACAGGGCCGGTAGTCTAGCTGGCTAGGACGTCGCCCTCACGCGGCGAAGATCACCGGT
>CAZWDU010000014.1:0-43234 GCA_964632845.1 uncultured Candidatus Bathyarchaeia archaeon
ACGAGACAGTGCGGGAGCAGTACGGGCTTGACGATTTGCGGCTTGGCGATTTAGTGGCTATAATCGACGCAGATCATTCTTTCGGGAGAATTTATCGTCAAGGCGCCATTTCCGTCGGCATAGTTGTGCACACAAACTGTGTCACAGCAGGTCACGGACCAGGAGTTACGAGTTTGATGACTTCTGCAATTGGAAAAATTACGCCGCAAATCGACGCGAAAGCCAACATTGCTTATCTTTTACGCATGAGGTAGTCACTAACGAAAAAAGGGCTTTGTAGATAGAACCTTGGTGACTGAGGAAGAAAGCTAGAGTGAAACTTCGGGTCGAACCGCGGGGTTTACTATTGACAAAAGACTGGACGGGTATTCAGCGGCAACTCGAATAGCCGATTTCGAACTCTCCAGTAAATTTGACGTTGCTCAGGTGGTTTGTTTCATGTGCTGGTTTTCTCGTTATTGCCTTTTTTATCGGAAAACCGAAAACGAAACTCAAACAGCAGGCTGTACATAGGCTGCTAGTTATTTCCATGTTGAACGTTCCTCTCTATCGCTTGACATTGAATTTCGCAGAAAAAACAGGTTCCTCTGGATTAGCTGGATTCATGGGTTCTCTGAATCCATTTTTCGCGCGGTTTTCTCAGCGTTTTTCTTGAAGGAAAAATCGGAAAAAATTGACCCTTGTTTTGATTATAGGAATCATTGGGGGCGCTGGTGTTTGTTCTACCTGACTAGGCCTTCGGCTCAGGAGAATCAGTTGTCGGTCTTTTGGAGCTTTTGGTTGTGTCGCTATCTTTTGCTGTTTTTTCAGTTTTTTCAAAAGTCACAATGCAGCCTAAAAAAGAATTATGCGTGATATCTCTCCGTGTTTTCATACGGGCAGATATATAAGGCGGTGAATTAACTAATTGGAGACAGAGCATCAAGAGGTTCAAAGTAGATGCCGTTTAAAAGAAAAAGTCGAGGAAGGTCCAAGGGTGGTAAAGGCAGCAGTAGCCTTGTGCAGTGCGCCAGTTGTGGGTCAATGGTGCCGCGTGATAAAGCTAAGAAGTCTACGCGTCGTGTGTCGTTTGTTGAGCCTCAATTAGCTAAGGAGCTTCGGCAGAAAGGCACGTACTTATCTTCGTGGGTGGACACGAAGTATTATTGTATTTCATGTGCTGTGCATCGCGGCATCGTGAAAGTTAGGGCTGAAAACGAGCGGCACACACGGTATAGGCGAAGACGCTAATTCTCCTTTTTCTTTAGTGCCTTGTAAACGTGTATTGCTCTCTGTAAAACTGTGAAGTTTGAGAGTACTGCGAGAATTATAATCCCGATGTTTAGAACCCCAAAATTTAGGATTTGCGGCCAAAAAAACGCGGCTAAGCTTGCGGCTGCTAGAATTATCATGCGCTCAGCTCTTTCCGCTATGCCTACAGATTCCATTTTTATCCCTGTCGCTTCGGCTCTTGCTCGACTGTAACTAACCATCAGAGAGCCTGCCAAAGCAATTAAGCCCCAGATGGGGTCGCATAATCCGCCGATTATCACACCTGTGTATACAGCGGCATCAGCGTATCTGTCTAGAACTGAATCGAAAAAACCGCCGAAAACGCTTGCTTGTTGATGCGTTCTTGCTAACACGCCGTCTAACGTGTCGCAGAAGCCTGAAGCTAACAGCAGAGCGACGGCTAACAGAAGCAGTAACGCTTGAGTTTGAGCCATGGCGTATGCCGTAGCGGAACAAAGTGCTAGCGCCAAGCCTATGATGCTTATTATGTTCGGGGTTAACCCTATCTTGTGCGCGGCGTGCGCTGTGCCAGTTAGCATTTCCTGAACGTTCTTCTTCAGCTTTGTCAGCATTGCAGTTCGCTATTTTTATGGTAACGTTTTCATTATTTAAACTGGACTGTAGTTGTGTTGATGTTTTGGCTGGACGATGCAGCGTACACATACGGAAGCGGCAAGTGTCTGAAAGTAGGTGAAAACAACGTTATTTAGGGCCAGAAGGTTTGGGTGAAGCATGTTTTCAGAGTGTTTGCCGTCGTGTTTTTTAATCGAACTTATAAGGGAGTTCCGAGTTTACTAAGGGGCAGTAACGTTCTGTCGCGAACAGAGCGCAGGTACAGCAACGTTACACCATAGAAACAACAAAAAAAGGAGTGAAGAAAATGACAGAAAATGCAGATGTTATCTTCGTTGGAAACAAACCCCCAATGAGCTACGTGCTGGCAATCATAACAAGTCTCTCCGCGGGAAACTCTAAGGAAATAACGCTGAAAGCTCGAGGTCAAGCAATAACAACCGCAGTTGACGTGGCAGAAATAACACGCAACCGCTTCGTGAAAGACCTGAAAGTGACCAAGATAGCCATAGGAACCGCGGAAATGCCACCGAGAGAAGGCGAAAACAAGTCTCGAATGGTTTCAACGATGGAAATAACGCTGTGCAAAAAGTAGACTCGATGCAGAGCAACAATTGAACCTAAATACCAAGCTCTAATTTTTCTTTCTATTTTTTTAAAAAACCCGAAACTATTTTACCCAAACACCCACTTCCCCTAGTCACCCCTGCATGTTTTCCGTGCTGATTCAGATTTTCTGCCTTCGAATCGAGGGGCTATAGCTTTTTCTAAGCACTAGTAGTAGCCGCAGGTATTGTGGCAACAGGCACATACCGTGGATCGCTGAGACCTAAATACGCAACGGCGCGTGTGTTTTGCTCTAAAAGTAAATAAATAAGCTGTTAATACAATAGAGAAGCCTGAAACTCGAACTTGAGGAATCAAAATGAAGAAAACTGCTGCATTCTTTGCTTTCACATTTCTTTCACTGGCTATTTGTTTTCCTTTTGTTGCTTTCACAGCTTCAGCTCAAAGCTCTGGCTATAGTATACAGAATGTTGACCACAAAATCGAAGTCATGTATTCTGGGCACTTAATAATAAGTGACACGATACGTGTGTCTGGGCAATTGACAGATGGTTTCTTGATTGGTTTTCCCCAGATATATGGTGCTCACGTGCTGAAAGGCATAGCTTACGATGCAAATGGCATTCTCCCAATGAGTTTAGATGTGCCGTTTGAAGGTCACAGTGACCTGTATGGTGCCAGCATCAGTTTTCCACAAGGGTCACCTCAAGTTTTCACAGTAGTATTCATCCTTTCAAACGATTTTACCTATCAAAATAACACTATCAACGCGGCGGCTGTTAAGTTCCCAGCCTACCCCAGTCTCGCGAAAGAAGCTGCCAAATGCAACGTCACTCTTGTGCTCCCTGATTTCGCATCAAGTATAACCGTCACTAAAGCCGATGAAAATGTTACCACAACTAATTTCGTTAAGAACAACTTGGCTGCATTCACGAATTCTCCCGCCTACGTCACTTTTCTAATGCCTACTGGTGTTCTTCAAATATTTAGCGTCACGACCCTGAACCGCGTAATCACAGTAAATCCTGCAGGAGATGTGGTGGCTTCTGACAGCTACCGCATTGTTAGTAACGCAAATGACAGCATTGTTGCTTTTGGCGCAGATATACCTCTTAACGCTTCAAACATTGTTGGAAGAGACGAATTAGGCAGAAATATGACTGTTGAAATTGTAGGCAGCGGCAGCACCTTCCACCTGCTCAACGTCACTTTAGCGTCATCGCTATCCACGGGTCAATCCGCATCGCTGACGGTTGAGTATACTCTGCCCAGAGCATCTTCTGAACAAATTACCACTTTCCTATTGGACCTTGAGCTTTTCCCATACCTTGACTACTACGTCACCGAAGCTTCCGTCACCGTCATTCCTCCCGAAGGCGCAGTTTTCTTAACGTACGATTCATCAGCAAATCTAAACAGAGATGGCTTCCAAGAAACATTGGTATTTAACAAAGCAGGCGTTAGCCACGTGGATCTCGACATACCATCTGAAACCGCCTTGCAGATCAAATATTCTTATAATCCTTTATGGCTGTCTTTCCGTCCCACCATATGGATATGGGCATTAACCGCTGTTGCATTCATAATTATGGCAGTTTGGAGAAGACCCAAAACTTCGACTCCGCCGTCGACTGCCGCGTCAAAAGTATCCATTAGCCTTACCCCAGAGCACATCCGCGTTTTCACTAGCGCTTACGAAGAAAAGAACAGGATAACTTCCGAGTTGTCGCTTCTCGACGTAAGAGCACAGAAAGGCAAGATTTCGAGACGCCGATACAAAGTGCAAAAGAGTAAACGGAAGGTTCGCTTGGACGCGTTATCCAAGGAAATTACGGAATTGAAAGAGATTTTACGCGGTGCAGGCGGTAATTATGCAAGTTTGGTTCGACGGCTTGACGCTGCAGAAAATGAGCTCAACCAAGCTGAAACAAACATCAACAGTGTGGAAGCACGCTACAGAAAAGGCGCGATTTCAATAGAGGAACACAAGAAGCTGCTTTCAGATTACCAGCGGCGAAAAGAGAAAGCTGAGACAACGGTAAACGGAATTCTTTTAAGAATACGTGAAGAAACACGCTAATACACCTAAACACTTTTATCCCTCTGACTTTACTTTTCAATAAAATCCACAAGAGGTATGAAATATGGTAAAAATACAAGTTGATAACGACAAATGTACTGGATGCGAAACCTGCGTGAACACATGCCCAGTAGGCGTCTACGAAATGAAAGACGGCAAATCCGTCCCAACAAAAGTAGACGAGTGCCTCGTTTGCAGAGCTTGCGAAGCACAGTGTCCTACAGGTGCCATTCAAGTAATCGAATAAGCGAATTCGCAATCCTCATTTTTTTCCTTTACTTTCGTCGTTTTCTTATCAATAAATATCCGCGATTTTATTTCATATTTGGCTGGCTTAAGCTAGTGTTACTGTGCTCAGTGGCTCTACCCCCTCCCTTTTATATACCTTGAACTTTAGAGCGTAACTTTTGGCTTTTATTTTGGTCTATTCGGAGAACTTGCCTGTAAATAAGCTGGGCTTCGGCAAACGCTTCTGGAACCTTGGTTTATTTTTCGGAGCTTTTGCCGTATTCGCTGAAAAACAATGCATTCACGTAGTTTCTTGTCGTTTTCTTATGTTTGTTGGCTATTTTTTTGAGAGCGTTATTTATCCCTGTGGAGTATTGCACTGCCTTTTTAGGCTTCTCAGCTATTGCTGTGGGTAAACCCATGTTTTCAGCGACTTTTCTCAGCACAAGTTTTCTCAAAGAATCAGCTTTCCGTTCTATTTTCAACTCCAAAGGCAAACTTGAAGCAAAATCAGCAACAGCGCAAGAGGCAAATGGCAAACGCAGCTCCACACCATGAAAACTGCAGATTTTCACGTCTCTCTCAAGGTTAGTTTCATGAATCCTGATAACGTCGTCAAACATTGTTCTTCTCACTTTTTCCGCTCCATTCATCAAATACTCATTAACGTAGCGTTGGTAACCTCCGAAAAGTTCATCCGCACCCTGCCCAGCCAGCAGCGCCTTAAAGCCCGCTTCCGCTGTTTTCTTTGCAATCCAGTAAAATGGCACGCCAATAGCGGTTTTAATCGGGTCTGGTTCTTCAATAAGCTCCACGACTTTTGCAACTACTTTTTCAACATCTGCCTCTTCAAACAAGTGCACCTGTATAGGCAAGTTTAATTCTTCAGCCGCTTTCTTTGCCTCTTCAGTTTCAGCCTGATTCTTCAAGCTTATATGAATTAAGTGAACGTTTACGCGGTGCTCTTTAGCTAGAAACGCTACTATGCTGCTGTCTAACCCGCCAGAAAACGCCACCGCAACTTCCCTCAACCCCTCAACACGGTTGCGAACAGAATTTTCCAGTAGCTTCTGCAGCGTTTCCGCAGCTTCCTGCATAGTTGTCGGCTTTGGTTGCTTTGCGTAATTGAATGTTTTAATAGGTTTAAACTTGAAGCCTTCACGGCTGACAACCGCCAAATGCCCCGGCGGAAATGACTGCGCTTTCTCTATTCCGAGTTTCCACAGGGCTTTGCGGTTCGCGGCAAGAGCAGCGACGCTTCGGTTCTCGCCATAGTACAGCGGTTGGACGCCTATTGGGTCTCTTCCAGCGGTAATTATTTCTGGCTCCGCTAGGATGAATGCAAAGTCGCCTTCAACTTCAAAAAGCGCCTCTAGCGTCTTATCACGGTTATGTTCCAGTTTTTTGGCAATGTTATCTGCTATTGGAGTTTGAGTTGGCGAATATATTCTCCCAGTGAACACGAGGGTTGCGTTTTCTAACCTTGCACTTTGCGTTTCGTCACATGGAACAGTGTAGCCTACTGCTGTTACCGACTTCACGCGTTGACTCTGCAAGTTTTCCGCATCTTTTTCCCCCATGCATATGGTTGGTGTTGCTATCCTGAAACCATCTGGCTCTGTGTGCTCTGTCTTGAGCACTCTTGCAACTGTGTCTGTTGCATCTTCGCCTTTTTTACCCAACACCACGATTATCATTCCATGTCCTCTGAGCTTTCAAATGCGTGCTGCCTTGTTACTGTTTTGGTAAAACATTAATCTTTAATCCGCGTATCCTCTGTTGAGGAAACAGTGAATGCCCATCTTACCTATAGATACAGGCCGATACGGCACACCTGAGATGCGCCGTGTATTCGAGGAAGAAACGCGTGTTCAGAAAATGCTTGATGTCGAAGCAGCTTTAGCTTTAGCGCACGCTCAAGTTGGCAACATACCGCTGAAAGACGCTGAAAAAATCGCAGCCACAGCGTCACTGCAACACGTCAAGTTAACCCGCATAAAAGCCATTGAAAAAGAAATAAAACATGACCTTGCCTCTTTAGTTCGCGCCTTGGCTGAAGCATGCGGCTCAAGCGGCGCTTACGTGCATCTTGGCGCCACAAGCTACGACATCGTCGACACCACTAACGCGCTGCAGTTGAAAGACGCAATGAGCATCATCGAGAAAAAGCTCTCTTATCTCAAAAGTATTCTGCAGGAGAAAACTTCCCAGTACAAAGCCACAGCGATGGCGGGTCGCACGCACGGGCAACACGCTTTGCCTATAACTTTAGGCTTCAAGTTTGCAGTTTGGACAAGCGAAATTTCACGGCACATGCAGCGGCTAAGCGATTGCCGAAACCGCGTTTTAGTTGGGAAAATGAGCGGTGCTGTAGGCACGCAGGCTGGTTTAGGCGAACACGCCGCGCGGATTCAGGAGCTTGTTATGGAGC
The DNA here is from genome assembly GCA_964632845.1 of uncultured Candidatus Bathyarchaeia archaeon. GTDB lineage: Archaea > Thermoproteota > Bathyarchaeia > Bathyarchaeales > Bathycorpusculaceae > JAOZHU01. Next base: position 7,152 of record CAZWDU010000014.1, read on the forward strand.
GCTTGGGCATTAGCGCTGCGGAGATTTCCACGCAAATCGTGCAGAGAGACCGCTACGCCGAACTCGTTTGCCTCCTAGCCCTAATCGCTTCTTCGCTGGAGAATTTTGCCACGGAAATCCGCGAGTTGCAGCGACCTGAAATCGGGGAGCTTTTCGAGTCTTTTGAAGCAGAGAAGCAAGTTGGCAGTTCCACTATGCCACACAAGCGTAATCCTGAAACCTGCGAACGCGTTTGCGGTTTAGCCCGAATCGTCCGAAGCCTTGCTGTTCCAGCGCTTGAAGACGTTACCACATGGCACGAGCGAGATTTAACTCAGTCTTCGGCTGAACGCTTTATCTTTCCAGAAGCCTGCATTTTGGTTGACTACCTGCTGTTTCTGATGAGTAATATTGTAGCTAACTTGCGAGTGGATGAGCAGCGCATGTTGCGGAACATCGATTTGACTCAGGGGCGCACAATGTCGGAAGCGGTGATGATGGCTTTGGCGCGGAAAGGCGTGAACAGGCAGGAAGCGCATGAGTTGCTTAGAAAGTTGACGGTGAAGAGCGAACTTGAAAAGCGCCACTTCAAAGAGATTCTTCTCGAAGACCCGTTTGTACGTAGTAAACTAAGCGAGCAGGAAATCGATGCGGCGTTGAACCCGAAAAACTACTTAGGCACAGCCGTAAAACAGGCAGAATCGTTCGGAAAACCTTAAGCGTCAAACTCCGTTAACGCTTTCTGTTTCCACTCTTCGCCTTTTTCCAGTTTTTCCCAATAGTCTTTTTTGACGAAACCGCCAACTTGCTCTTTGATTTTCTTGGCTAATCTTGGTCCTATCATCGGCAGTTTTGTCAATGCGTCCAGCGGAGCGTGTTTGATGTCGTCGATTGTTTTGTAGCCTGCGTTGAATATTATGCGTCCACGCATGCGTCCTACACCTTCTAGCCTGACAATTGGCAGTAACTCTTTCTTTATTCCTTTGGCTACGCGCTCTACCAGTTCAAACGTCACGGGCGGAATGTCTTTGTCGCCCAGCAGCGTGGTTAATTCGTGTGTTGCGTGGAGTAGCCATTTTGCGCTTTCAATTATTCTGTATAAATCGCCAGGTTGTACTCTGAACCTTTCTATTAGTGTGTCTTCGCTGACTTCTTCGATCCAGTTTTTCATGACCATGGCGGTTTTTATTTCGCCTAGAAACTCCTCATACGCGATGCGGTCTTCCCATTCGTTGGGCATTTCTGTGAAGAACTCTTCTTTGTGTTCTTCCATGAGCGTTGCCATTTCGTCGAATTCCTGTGAGTAAGGTCGCATTATTGGTCCCATGTCTGGCGTGTGTGCAATCAAGTGTAGCAGGCTTAAATCTGTTAAGTAAGCTGGTTTTTGCCTTAGTGCGTCGCGGATTACCACTGCTGAAAGTGGGTCAATGTAGAGTTCGCTTACTCGTTTGCCGAGTTTTGTGGCGTGGATGTTTTCGCCAGCTAGCTCCAGCATTTCCTCGTCATACAAATACTTCAAAATTTTCGCTATGATGCTTTTGATGGCTTTCACGTCGTATTGGTAAGCGTAGAAGGTTTTTGCGAAGAATTCGTAGATGCCGTTTTCCGTATGCGCAAAGTCTGAGGCTATTGTTGCGAGCACGTGGGTTCGGATGATTTTTTCCACGGCAAGCCGAGACCAAATTCTTTCTGGGCGCGCAAGAATGTAACTGCCCATCAAGTAGTCCGCTTCATCGGCTGTTTTAGCGATGAGCACTGCTTCGCCGAACTTGTCGTATTTTGGTCTTCCAGCTCTGCCAGCCATCTGCTTATACTCCAAAACGGCTATGGGGTAATATCCGTAACCTGCTTCGTAACGTCTATAATCCTGAACTATCACGGTGCGCGCTGGAAGGTTTACGCCGAAGGCTAATGTTGGCGTTGCGGTTAACACTTTGATTTTTCCTTGTCGGAACAGGTCTTCGATTAGTCTGCGATGTGCACCAGCTAAGCCAGCGTGGTGAAACGCTGTGCCGCGTTTAACTAGGTCTGCGAGTGACTCGCTGATGCGTGTTCTTTCGCCTGCTGACAGAAGCTTTTCTGCTTCGTGTTCCAGTGTCCGTTTGATGGGTCTGGATAATGCTTCGTTCATGTAGTCTGCGATGTTTTTCGCCATCGTGGCCGAGTTTTTTCTTGTTGACGCAAAAACCAGTGCTTGTCCGCCTGTTTTCACCGTGTTTAAGGCTATGTTTATGACGGCGTTTTTTGTTTTTTTCTCGATTTTTTTTGCGTCTCCGTCTTTGTACTGTATTTCGTCGTGCAGCAGTACGCCTTCTTTTAGTGTGACTGGTCGCCATTCCGTAACCACATAGGCTGCTTTGAGCCAAGCGGCGATTTCGTCCACGTTGTTTATCGTTGCGCTTAGGGCGAGGATTTGGGTTTCTGGGTTAATCTGCATAAGCCTTGCTAAAACTACTTCTAGTGTTGGTCCGCGTTCTGCCTCATTTAGCAGGTGAACTTCGTCGGCGACTACGAGGGAAATATGGTCCATCCATTTGGCTCTGTGCCGCAACAGCGAGTCGGCTTTTTCGTTGGTGGTTACTATGACGTCGTATTTTTCGAGCCATGGGTCGTTGTTGTCGAAGTCGCCTGTGCTGATGCCGATGCTGACGCGTTTTCCGTTGGGCTTGGTGATTGAGGTGTATTTTTTGAATTCGTCGAATTTTTCGTTCGCTAAAGCTCTTAGTGGTGCGAGGTAGATTACTTTGCCTTTTTTTTCTAAGACGTGTTTGATGCCGCAGAGTTCGCTTATCAATGTTTTTCCTGATGCTGTTGGGCTGGCTAAAACGAGGTTTTTGCCTTCCAGCACTCCTGCTTGTACGGCTTCTTCCTGTGGAGGATACAACTCTGCAATGCCTGACTGAAGCGTTATCGCCTTTAACGGTTCTGGTACGGCTAGCTCGGTGACTTTCACTTCGGGTGCGCCATCGCTTGATGTGTTACAGAACAATATGCGAAAGGCTGGTTTATAGTGTTACTGTGCTGTTTGCCTGTTTCGCTTTTGTGCTTGCTGCAGTCTATAGCCCCTCTATTTAAAGGCGGAATTGTAGTGTAGTTTTCTGCCAGTTTTTTTATGGTTACGTTTTTCTACTTGAACCGCCGATATTAAACATGCAAACGAGTTATCTTATTCCTCATAAAGGTCAGGGTTAAGTATGGTTGAAAACGTGAAGGAACTGCTAAAAGCGCATGCGAGCATAACACATGAGGTTTATTTGGACAACGAAAACTCCACCATGGTTCCCAGCGAAGTGGTTGACGCGATGTTGCCTTACTACAGCCAACGCGCCTACGGCAACCCGACGCTTACGCATAAGCCCGGCTGGGAAGCTTTTGAAACAATCATGGAGTCAGCGCAGAAAATCGCGCGGTTCCTAGGCGCCAACATCCTTGAGGAGGTAACGTTTACTCCAAGCGAAACCGAAGCCAACAACCTAGCTCTCATGGGTTCCGCTTTTGCCAACAAGAGCAAAGGCAAAAAAATTGTAATCTCCGAAATCGAACCCATAAACGTCTTGCATGTGGCAGAACTATTGCAAAAGTTCGGGTTCACCACAACCAAAATCCCCGTAGACAACCAAGGCTTCCTCAACCTTGAAAAACTAAAAGAAACCGTAGACAAGGAAACGGTCCTAGTCAGCGTAGCATTGGTTAACAACGAAGTCGGTACAATACAGCCCGTTAAGGAAGCAGCGGAAATAGTTAAAGACAAAAACCCTGCTGCCGTTTTTCACACGGACGCTTCAGACGCATACGGCAGAATCCCCCTAAACGTACAGCATCTACAGGTGGATTTGGCAACAGTAAGCAGCTACAAGATTCTAGGACCCCGCGGAATCGGAGCATTATACACACGAGAAGGCGTAAACGTGGACAAGATACTGGAAGGACAAATAGGAACACAAAGACTTTGGCCAGGAATAGAAAACACGCCGCTTATAGTAGGCTTCACAAAAGCCTCTGAATTGGCTTTCCAAAACTTCGAAGCAAACGTGGCGCACATGCGCAGACTGAGGGATAAACTTGCGGCTGGCGTGTTTGCACATCTTTCCGATGTGAAACTCAACGGTCCCGAAGGCAACAAGAGAGCACCTGATAACGCGAACATAAGCTTCCTGAGATGTGAAGGCGAAGCATTAACAATAGAGTTAAGCCTTAATGGCGTTTACGTATCCAGCGGTAGCGCCTGCAGCCGAAGGCTTCTCCAGCCAAGTCACGTTCTCGTTGCCATAGGCAGAAGATACAGCGAAGCCCATGGCAGTATACTGATGAAAACCACGCGGTACCACACAGAAGAAGATATAACCTATGTTCTCAAAGTATTGCCTGATGCCGTGAACAGAATAAGAGGAATAGTTGGCTCTACAGGAGTTGATTAGAAAGTGTCGCGTGTACCCTTACCATACAACCCAAAAATTCTCGACTTATTTAGGCACCCTAAAAACCTTGGGAAAATGGAGGACGCCACAGTCACCGCAGTCGCGGGAAACCCCTCATGCGGAGACATGATAACCTTCTACCTCAAGATAAACGCGCAAGAAATCATAGAACGCGCCTCTTTCGAAAGCTACGGCTGCGCCGCCAACATCGCCACCTCAAGCATAGTAACTGAGATGATTAAGGGCTTAAGCCTCGAAGCTGCGTGGAAAGACATCACATGGAAAAAAGTTACCGAAGAAGTAGGCGGCTTACCATCAGTCAAATTCCACTGTGGTGTCCTAGCCGTAGGCGCCTTGAAAAGAGCCATAAGACTTTACTACGAAAAGAAGGGCACCACGCCAGCATGGCTACCACAAGAACACACATTTGAAGAAAAGCAAGCTCTGGAAGAAGAAGAACTCGCGAAGATGCTTTCAAAGAGACTGAAGACGGAGGCAGAAAAATAATCCTGGATCCCTACAGGATTCGCGAAGACTTCCCAATCCTAAAACGGAAAATAAACGGTTATCCTCTCATCTACTTTGACAACGCAGCAACTACGCAGAAACCCAAACAAGTAATCACGGCTATACAAGAATTTTACGAGAACCACAACGCCAATGTCCACCGTGCAGTGCACACGCTTTCGCAAGAAGCAACCGGCATGCACGAAAACGCCCGCGAAACAATCGCCAAGTTCATAAACGCACGGCGGTCAGCGGAGATAGTTTTCGTCAGAGGCACCACTGAAGCAATTAATCTCGTTGCGTATTCTTGGGGGCTTCGCAACCTCAAAAGCGGCGACGAAGTTTTAGTTTCGCTGATGGAGCACCACAGCAACATCGTTCCCTGGGAAATTCTCGCGAAAATAAACGGTTTCGCGGTCAAATATGCCGAAGTCAACAGTGACGGCACATTGAACTACGAGGATTTTGAAAACAAATTTTCCCGCAAAACCAAACTTGCCTGCCTAAGCCAAGTTTCCAACGTCAGCGGCGTAATCAACGATGTCAAGCGAATCGCTAAGGTTGCCCATGACCACGGCGCTTTGATGCTGGTGGACGGTGCGCAGTCTGTTCCCCACATGCCTGTAGATGTTCAGGATTTGGACGCGGATTTTCTGGCTTTTTCTGGGCACAAAATGCTGGGTCCAACAGGCATCGGCGTGCTCTACGGCAAAAAAACACTTCTTGAGCAGATGGAGCCGTTTCAAGGCGGCGGCGAAATGATAAAAGATGTTGTTTTCAGCCAAGCGAACGCCCGATGTAGCATAAGTTGGAATGCTGTTCCGTGGAAGTTTGAGGCTGGAACACCTGACATCTGCGGGGGAATCGCTCTGATGGAAGCTGTTAACTATCTTGAACGCCTCGGCATGACGGAAGTGCTGAAGCATGAAAAAGAGTTAACGGAATACGCTGTTAAGCGCATGCTGGAATGCGGCAAGTGTACCTTTCATGGACCAAATGACTTGTCGCTGAAGTGCGGAATAATCCCCTTCAACGTGGACGGCTTGTCCTCGCATGATGTCGCGGCTATCTGTGATAGCTTTGGAATAATGCTACGCAGCGGCTTTCACTGTGCTCAGCCCCTGCACCAAGTTTTCAAGCTGCCGTCTTCTGCCCGCGCAAGCTTTTACATCTACAACACACATGAAGAAATCGACCGCTTCGCAGACGTGTTAAAGGAGATTGAACGCGCATGACGCCTGCTGTAGACGATTATGTGGCGAGAATCGAAGGAACATGCGGCGAAGAAAAAAGCGTCATAGTCACGTTCAAGTACGACAAGAAAGACGAAGCCATAGCGAAAATCTCCCAAAAAGCCACGCTGAAAAGCTCCATCGCAGGAATTATCACCGAGTTTGCTTTCCAAGATATTACGTTTCGTGTTTTCTCAAGCGGGAAAGCCATTTTCAACGGAATAAAAAACAAGCAAATGTTGCAAGAGCTTTTATCCGCTCTCCTGCTATAGTGCGCATGCAACGTGCCAGCAGCTAATCATGCTCTAAAACGTAGTCTGGCTCGCATTTTGGTTCTGCTTACCCAATTATAGAATGGGAACAGCTTAGCTTTTATCGACTGCGGAAGGGTATCCTTGAGTTCTCGGTGCAGCCCCAGTTTCACTACGACTCTGCCTTTCTCTGTGACAGGCACGTAGTACCGCGTTAAAGGAAACCTTGCGAAGCTGTTGCTCTCTTTGAACCTGTCCAAGGACGGGTGGTTCCCAATTCTCCCGTACATGACCCACTTCACCTGTTTAGCAGCGCAAACTTCTACTGCTTTAGCAATCAACGCGTTGTTCACTGCTTTATCCGAATGCTTCTGCAAGGACAGTATCTGAGCGATAACCGCTATTTTGTCGCCATGGACAAGCTGTATAAACCCTGCGAGTTCGCCCTGAAAGAACGCGCCTACGAACGTGCAGTTCCGCGCTGAAAACACACCACGAGTAACAGACTGTAGCGGGACTCCGTAATGCGGAAACGCCCTTTCCTGCCTTATCGGTGTTTCATTGTAGATTTTCCATATGCCCTCAGCCAGTTTTTCACTCGGTTCAACTACTTCCGTTGTCACACCGTTTTTCTCTGCTTTACGCACCATGTTCCGCGTCTTCTTTCCAATGTTTTTCCACCATTCATCATATGACGCTACCTGAAGAAGTGCCACATTATCTTCTGCCTCAGTCCATCCCTTCAAGGGTTCGGAAATGGTGCGGCACCACTTTCTTTCAATAAACGTGAAAACATCTATTCCTCGGTCAGCGAGTTTCCCAATTAACTTGCTTGTGGGAACAACATCTTTCTCGTACTCTTTTACATCAATAGCTATTCTGGCAAACCCCTTTTTGCGTATAACCAGCGTTTCCAGTTCCTTATCCACTTCGAGAATCTCTTTTAGCACTGCATAATATGGTCCTCTGGGGTTCATTTTTCCGTGTTGAAAAAGCCACTCAGGATGAACGTGCAGAACCTTGCCTCTGGCTATGCTGTCTTCTGCCATTTTCGTAGCTTGTGCTGTAGGCTTAGCATAGCACCACCAATCCAGATCTATAGTGGGAAACTTGTAGAAAGATTTCAGTGGAAAACCCGTTGGAATCGGTGCTTTCTCTTCCCACAGTTTTCTTCTCCACATTAGTTTAGCCAATAACCGTGCAGTTCCATGTACAGTGTAATAATTCACCTTTCGCCCAGTAGCTTTCTCCAAACGTTCCAGTTCTGCATACGGGTTGTTTGCAACATGAAGTGCTATTTCATGTCTGTCGGGGCGCAGCAATTCCAGTAATTCCCTGTCAGGAATCGTATAGGGCGTGAAAAACCAGTAAGCTTTGACTTCTTTTCGCGTTTCATTAATCATCTTCGCGATTATCTTTGAGTTTTTCACGTAGCCTTTGCCTATTTTGAGGCCCAAGCTTGTAGAAAGAAAACTCTTAAACCTCGAAGGATAAGGGTAATCCACATCTATTCTCAGCTTTATCATTGCTTCTCCATGCGCCATTTCTAAGTGCAAAGCTCCATCCAACTATAAACATCGCAGCATGCTTAAATTAACACTGCCTAAGACGCCGTTTTTTATGCTGTTCCGTCACGTGTGTCAAGTGTGAAAATTTATCTGTTCTTTTTCTATTATTGGTTTCCACCATTCAATATTCTGCCTGTACCAATCCACCGTCGCCTTTATTCCCTCTTTGAAAGTGGTTTCTGGTTTCCAAAATTCTTGTATCTTCTCTGTACACAACGCATATCGCAGGTCATGCCCCAGTCTGTCTTTGACGAATTTAATCAGGCTTTCAGGTTTGCCCGTAAGCTTCAAAATTGTTTTCACGACTTGAATGTTTTCTAGTTCTTGGTTTGCAGCTATGTTGTAGCTTTCGCCAGCCTTGCCCTTATGCAAAACTGCGTCTATGGCTTTGCAATTATCTTCCACGTAGAGCCAGTCTCTGACGTTTTCGCCTGTGCCGTACACGGGTATCGGTTTATCCAGCAACGCGTAGATTATTGCTTTGGGAATTAGCTTTTCTGGGTGCTGGTATGGTCCATAATTGTTCGAAGACCTTGTTATGGTTAAATGTAAGCCGTAGGTTTCAAAATAGGATTGGCACAGTAATTCGGCGCTTGCTTTTGAAGCGGAGTAAGGGTTCCGCGGGTTCAGCTTGTCTGTTTCTTTGAATTTGCCTCTTAAGATGTGGCCGTAGACTTCATCCGTGCTTATCTGCACAAACCGCGCTATATCCAGTTTTCTTGCAGCCTCTGCCAAGTTATAGACGCCGAGTACATCCGTTAACACGAATGTTCCCGCTTCAATTATGCTTCTGTCAACATGGGTTTCAGCCGCGAAGTTCACAATGCAATCGCAGTTTTTTGCAGCTTTTTCCGCGTCTTCTTTTTTTGTTATGTCTCCTTTGAGGAAGCTTATTTTGTTCCAAATGTCCTGCAGGTTTTCTTTTCGCCCAGCGTACGTAAGCTTATCTAACACCGTAATCTCGTAGTCTGCATGTTCCCTTAGCATGTAGTGTACGAAGTTACTTCCTATGAAGCCTGCGCCGCCTGTTACAAGAATTTTCATGTGCCTCAACCATGCTTAAGCCATGGCGCCAGTTTCCAGTCGTACGGTATCTCCTTTGTGTCTGGCGGCAATCTGTGCTCATCTGGGTCTTTGTAATTGTAAAGTTCAGTTGGCACGTTTATCATGAGTGCGTACTCTTCGCTTATGGTTTTGAAGCCATGCCAAACTTCAGGCGGAACTTTGACTATGAGCATGTTTTTTTCGCCGATTATGAACTCGTTTGTTTCGCCTTTGGTTTTCGATTTTTCCCTGCCGTCGTGCAGTACTAGTTTTATCATGCCTTTTATGCAGGCGATGTTGTCTGTTTGTTTCTTGTGCATGTGCCACGCCTTGACGACCTGCGGGTAAGCTGCTGTGACGTATGTTTGACCGAATTTCTGGAATTGCTCCCAGTCGCTGCGCATGATTTCGATTAGCCAGCCTCTTTCGTCTGCAACTTGTTTAAGCTGTTTTGCCACTACACCTTCTATCATTTTTTCACCTCAAATTACTATCTTCGAGTTTTCACCCACAAGCAACTTATGCCCTCTGGGTCCTTTTTGGTTTGTTGTTATTTCGGAGTTAGCGCCTATTATGCTGTCAATTATCTTCGTGTTAATCTCTATTATGCAGTTTTCCATTATTATCGAGTTTTCTATTTCTCCCTTCTTAATGTGCGTGTTATTGCCTATTGACGTGTATGGTCCTATGTAAACTTCATTTTCTATGACTACGTTCTCTCCGATTACAGTTGGTCCGCGGATTAAGGCTCCTTTCTTCACCTGAGCGCTTTTCCCTATTGAAACTCGCCCTTGCACGCAAGCCTTGTCTTCTATGCTGGTTTCTTTTTTCGGTTCCATCTCATCCAAAACCAGTATGTTCGCTTCAAGGATATCTTCGATGGTTCCCGTGTCTTTCCACCAGCCCTCAACGATTCTGTAACCCACATTGCCGCCTTCTTCCAGCAAGAGTTGCAGCGCCTCGGTTATTTCAAGTTCTCCTCTCCACGAGGGCTTCAGCTTCTTTATCATCTTGAATATTGCTGGCGAAAAAAAGTATATGCCCGTCAACGCGTAATTGCTCGGCGGCTCTTTGGGCTTCTCAACCAGTTTAACCAGTTTGCCTTTTTCGTCAAATTCTGCCACTCCGAACTGTTGCGGATGCTCCACCTTGCACAACAGCACCATCGAATCGTACTTTTTCTGCTGAAACTCCTCGGCGATTTTGGAGATACCGCCTTTTAGAAGGTTATCGCCCAAATACACCACGAAAGGGCTGTCTCCTATGAAGTTCTCAGTTAAGCCCACCGCATGCGCGATTCCCGCTGGCTTCTCTTGGTTAACATAGGTGATTTTTACGCCGAATTTGCCGCCGTCTCCGTAGTAATCCTTGACTTTTTCAGGCATCACGCCTCCGATGATTATAACTGCGTCTTTGATTCCAGCGCTCCGCAAGTCTTCCAGAACATATTGCGATATGGGCTTGTTCGCTACTGGAATTAACTGTTTAGGTCCTGTATGCGTTAATGGTCTGAGTCGTGTGCCGTGTCCGCCGTGGAGTATAACCCCTTTCATGTTTTCGCCTCTTCTTTCATCTTGGTCAGCCCTTGAGTTATGTTTAGCGGTTTCGTTTTTAGTTGTTTCTGTATTTTGCCCGTGTCCAAAGACGAGTCTCTTGGTCTTTTCGCCGTCCACACAGTCATTTGGCTCATTTTCACAGGCTTAATTAAGTCCAAGTTTAAACCGAAAGTTTTTGCTATTTGTTTGGCGAATTCGTAGCGGCTTATCCTCTCGTTTCCTGAGGCGTGATACACACCTTGCAGGTCTTTTTCTGCAACTTCAAGTGCCATTTCAGCCAAGTTATCCGCCAACGTCGGCGTGTTATAATGGTCTTCAATGACGGTGATTTCTTGCTGCTGCTTGAGCTTGTTGATTACCCATATGGCGAAATTCTGTTTCCACGGGTGCCAGCCGTACAAGACGCTTGTGCGTAGTACCGCGTAGTTTTTGCAGTGATTGATGACTTGTTTTTCTCCTTCAAGCTTTGTCAAACCATAATAGTTGACTGGATCCGGCTTGTCCAATTCACTGTATAATCCTTTTTCGCCGTCAAAAACGTAATCCGTGGAAATGGCAACAAGTTTTGCATTAACCTTTTGGCAGGTCTCAGCTATGTTGCGTGCGCCTTCAACGTTTGTTTTCCAAGCATGCTCCTTTTCCATTTCGCATTTATCTACGTTCGTTTCAGACGCCGTGTGAATAACCGCGGTCGGTTTAAGCCTGCTGAAGAGGCTTGAAACTTCTGCTGCGTCTGTTATGTCTAGCGTTAAAGAGTTCAAATGCAGCGGCTTAGTGTTGTGAATAGGTGTAACCTCAAAATTCTCTTTCGCTAGTTCTACTATTTTATTGCCTAACAATCCGCTTGCGCCAGTAACTACCAGTTTCCTTTTATGTACGCCCAATTTTCCTTCATCCAATCGGCAACTTGTCTGTCTGATAGAAAGGGTAATTGGAACGTCTAATAATTCTTTCTTCAGCTTTCAAGAAACCATACTGCTCTATCGTTTTCACATAATTGTCACTTAATATGCGCTCTTGTGCCTCAATCCTCTTGCACCAATCATAAAAGTAACTCACCTTAGCTGATAACACTTCTGAGTAGCCGTAGCGGGCGGGCATCTTGCATATTGTTCCCAGAATAGTAACAGGCAACAGAAAGTTACCACAAGTTTTTGTATGTGAGAATCAATGAATTTGTTGAGTGCTGTTTTTGTTTATTACGTTACGAATTGCGTTTTGACTGAACCATTGTTCGGCAGAAGACTTTTTCCACAGCTTTTGCATATTTTTCCCAAGACAAGTTATTCTTAACGTATTCATAGGCATTTTCTCCAATTCTCTTGCGTAACTTAGGATTGTTCATTAGCATTTCGACTTGTTCCGCGATCTCTTTTGGTTTTATGCGGTCGATAATTACACCGTTAACTCCGTTTTGAATAATCTCAGCTGTTCCAACATGCCTTGAAACCACGACAGGCTTAGCAGCGGCCATCGCTTCAGTCACAACTAACCCCCATGTGCCAGCTGACGAAGGATAGATAAACACATCACAGGCAGCATACACCTCAGCTAGTTGCTGATCGCTTTTGCTATTCAAGAGCAAGACTTTGTCGTTTACCCCTAGCTTTTTACTGAGCGCCGTTAGCATCTTTTGCTCTCTTGCCACATCTAAGATTAGCCTGACATTATCAAATTTTTTAGACAAGTAGTGCAGTGCTCTTATAGTATCTGAGCGACGCGCGTATCTGCTGCTGCCAACGAACAATAAAACAAACTTGTCTGCAAGGTCGTACTTCTTTCGCAAGCTGGCTCCAGAGGCATTGTGAAATAAACTTGTGTCTACACCTGTTCTCACAACAGTCGCTGTTCTACCGTAGGCTTTTTTAACATATCCCGCAGCTACATGCGATAGAACCATAATCTCGTCAACATAATCCACTGCAACCCTATCCAACAACTCAAAAAGCGGCCAGTTAATCTTATGCAGCCCCCTCCTATGGTCTGGGGAAAAGAACCAGTATGGTGGTTCGTTACACATCCATACAACTGGAGTTTTCAGTCTTTTCTTTGCGAAGAATGCGCCCCACTCTGTGGGAAAATTATGATTGTTGATTATGTCAAATCCTCTGGGTATCTTTCTTGCTATGGCAAGCATGGCTGGGGCGTCGGACGTATAGAATTGACGCCCCACGATTCTTCGCATCCATTCTCTCAAGTTATGAGCCCTTGTGGTTTCTTTAGGCGCTGCTTGCCGAATTATAGGCGTGGCTATTTGTGGAGTTAAACTTGCAGGCAGTTTCCCTGTAAATGGATGAGGTATCACGTTCACTTTTACGCTTTTGAAAAACTCGGGATAGCTTTCTTTGTTTATGGCGTTTGAAAATATCTCTACTTCATGTCCAATTTTTTGTAACTCGATTGCTAACCTTAAGATTTGTCTCTCACCGCCGTATCGTCCCCAAAACGGCGTGTGGATCATTGCTATCCGCACAGCTTTATGCCACCAGACAAGTGTTAGCAATAGTTTAGTTTTTATTATACTTATTCAAACAGTTGATATTCAAATAACGAGGTACTGCTTATGGCGGCTAGCATTCACACAGCGGTCATCTTGGTTGGCGGTGCAGGGTTGCGCTTGCGTCCTTACACGGAAGATGTGCCTAAATGTATGATACCGTTGCAGGGTAAGCCCTTGCTATACTGGATAATTACATGGTTACGAGACTATGGTTTTAACCACATCGTCCTTGGAGTTTCATATCACAAGGAAACAGTAGTAAACTATGTCAAAGAAAATCCTGTTGGCGCCACTGTGGATTTCAGTGAACACACACAAGAGGGCGAGACTGGCGAGGGGTTTAGGCTTGCCATCAAAAGGCATGTGCGCGATGAGAACTTTCTAGCAATGAACGGAGACGAGTTAACCAACCTTAATCTAAAAAGATTCACAGAGTTTCACTTAAAACAGAAACCTGTAGCTACCATAGCTGTTTCGCCGATGCGTTCGCCTTTTGCAGTACTGGAAACTAATGGAAATGACGTAGTAAAGTTTAAAGAGAAACCTGCTCTTGAGGACAAGCTTGTCAGTACTGGCATATACGTTTTTAATCATGCGATTTTGGATTACTTGCCGACAAGAGGCAGCATCGAGAAAACGGCATTTCCAATACTTGCAGAGAAGAAACTTCTCAAAGCGTTTCGACTCGCCAAGGATGAGTGTTGGCTAACTATTAATAGTGTCAAGGAATTATCTACTGCAGAACAGGAGTTGGCATCCATAAGGAGATTGTAAAAAATGAAAGTGCTAATAACTGGAATTTTGGGTTTCATAGGTAGCCACCTCGCAGAAAAACTGGTCGACAACGGATACGAGGTCTATGGTGTCGTGCGTCGTGTCGCAAACAGAAATCTTGCAGCCATCGAGAAAATCTTGAAAGACGTAACGTTAATCTCCGGAGACATCACAGACTACGTTTCCACTCGCAATGCAGTGAAAACGATACACCCCGACATTGTGGCACACTTAGCCGCGCTCACCCCTGTTCGTGACTCATTCGAACGCCCATTCGAATATCAGCAAGCGAACCTCGTAGGAACTATGAATGTCGCGCATGCCTTGCTTGAGCTTCCAGACCCGCAAACTAGGCGGTTGATTGCAGCATCAACAGCAGAAGTATACGGGCTGCAACGAAAAGAACCGCTGAAAGAGACTCTTGCTTTGAAGCCAACCAGCCCTTATGCAGTTAGCAAGGCTGCGGCTGACCTGTATTTGCAGATGATGTTTCGCACATACAACCTCAACGGCTCTATAGTTAGACCCACGAATTCGTATGGAAGAAAATTCGACGCCAGCTTTGTCATTGAGTACTTGGTTACCCAAATGTTGAAAGGCGAAAACGTGTACGTTGGCGCACCTGACTCGGTTAGAGATTACATGTACGTGGATGATCATGTGAATGCTTACTTGCTTGTTATTAAGAGCGCCGAAGCAAATGGACAGATTTACAATGCGGGAACAGAAGTCGGCATAAGCAATAGACAACTGGCTGAAATGATAGCAGCAAAAATCGGGTATAACAGCAAGAAAATCCGATTCGGACATTATCCTCCAGGCTATCCGTATCGTCCAAGCATCTCTGATCAAACATCAATAGTGTTGGATGCAGCAAAAATCAGGGAAGCCCTGAATTGGTCGCCCAAGTTCTCACTTGATGAAGGCATCAACAAAGTCATCTCATATTTTCGGGAGCAGATGCCAACACAGACAAAATTTGCTGATTAACAAAAATTTCGGAATTTCTTGCGAACGCATAATTAAGCTATAGATGAAGCTGATTGATGAATACTACTGTTGGTGACCAGTTTAATATGACTCAAATATTTGTAACTACCTGCAAATGTTAAATTTGCAGTTTAAACTTTTAGCTTATATAGTAGTGTCATCCTAATCTAGTTCTCAGCCAAATTGATTGGGGCGCAGCACTGGTTGAAAGTCGATTTAGTCATGTGGACTAAAGATGGCGAAAAAATTTTGCGGCAAACTTTAAGCTGTGTAGACAAGGCTATTCCAGAAGAAAACGTTAACCACAGAATCGTTGTAGACGATCACAGTAAAGATCAAACTGTTAGGATAGCCAAAGATTTCAATTGGCAAGTTTACCCAAATCCTACACATGGAATTTCGTCAGGTGCGAATGAAGCTTTACGGCATGTTCAAACAGAATTTTTCGTGAGTTTAGAACAAGATTTACTGCTGGCTGAAAATTGGTGGGAAAAAATGTCCGCATATATGACAGATCCCACCGTTGCAGTCGCGCAGGGCATAAGAATTGCTACACACCCAACGCTGAAGATTTTAGATGAATATGAATACTCTCGGGAAAACAATCTTCTCGGTGTGAGCTTAGACAATGATTTAATGCGAACAAAAATAATAAAGCAACTAGGCGGTTTCCCAGATAAATGTCCAATTTGTGTAGTTATCCAGCTTTTAGATGTAATCTCTGCAACGAATTATCGTTGGATTATTGATAAGTCGATGGTTTCACAGCATTTGAGAAGCAACTTACAGGATTACTACAGGCACGTTTATCATCAATACGCAGCTTGTGAATGCTCCAAAAAAAATCTGAAAATTAACGCCCGTTTATTCCTGACCAGCCCGCTAAGAGCAACGCATATAGCCATGACACAAAAGCACGCGCAACTTCTGTATGTTTACCCAAGAATACGCTTCAGTTGCCTTCAAGGCGCATTAACTGGTTTACGTGCTGAATAGTTATAAACCAAGGCTATACTACTATCGTGTTGCTGATATTAATGGGCTCAAAAGTTTCAGTTGTTGTTCTGAACTGGAACGGCAGGAGATGGCTTGATGCTTGCCTCTCATCAATATTAAATCAGAATGTAGATGAAGATTTTGAAGTTCTGCTAGTGGACAACGGGTCCACCGATGAAAGTAGCCGGTATGTTAAGGAAAAATTTCCCAGCGTTAAGGTCGTGCAGTTGGGAAAGAATTATGGTTTTGCCGAAGGCAACAACCGGGCGTTGAACTACGCGGAGGGGGAATACTTAGTTTTTGTGAACACAGACACAAAAGCTGAGGCTGGCTGGCTCAAAAGCATAGTCAACGCTGCAGAGGAACACCCAGAATACCAAATCTTGTGCAGCATCCAGCTTCCTTCTCAGGAAAAGAATAAAATCCGAACATTGAACGTCTTTGGGGATTCGACGCCAAGCCCTTATGAAAGCGATTCGCCAATCACTGGCTCTCTTTTTGCAAGTGGAGCTTGCTTCTTGATAAAGAGAAGTTGGGTGCAGAAACTTGGATATCTTTTTGATCCGTATTATTTCTTCTATGCCGAGGACATCGAGTTATCGCTCCGGACAATTCTGATAGGCGGTCAGATAGGCTATGTTCAGGCTAGTCGTATACACCATTACACTGGTGGCTCAGGTCTTTCGTCTGCGAAGACAGCGTCCTACGCAACCCGCAATCTTCTGCTTACTTACTACAAACTTTTTCGCCTGAGCAATTTTCTCCGAATTTTTCTGGTGCGCATTGTGTATCTGCTAACGAGATTTCTGGCTCGAGGACAGCAACTGGAGAATAACATTGGAATGGTCAACGGCACTTTACGATTTCTTGGAACTTTCCTGCACTACACCCGTTATCGTAAAGCATTTGCTCAGCAAAAGAAAAGGGATGACAGCTTCATTTTCGAAAGGTTTCTCTATAAAAGGCGAATAGAGAACTCATTTTTGAAAAAGGGGCTTTACGCCCGCTCTTGATGAGCAGTCAGTAAAAAGCTTGGTCTATTTGAATCGGCAACAGACATAAATCTGCAACCCCGATACGATTATAACATTATTTGCCACTTAGAGAAGGATTAAAGTGCGATGTCGGAAATAAAAAATAATATAGCTCTGATGGTGTGGTGGAAGCGTTGACGAACGTTCTAGTGAACGCGGCAAAGGGTTTCGCCAAAGAACTGCTTTTCGGAAGAATGCTGCGGAACATTGAAGTGGAGCCCTTGCTCACGAACAAGAAAGAAGATGCTATTCAAAGGGCTTTTTGTATTGTTCACTGGAATGCTCCGCATTTTCTTCTGCTTAACGTCAAGCGGCTTGAGCTTCTGCATCCTGAGAGCAAGGTATACGTTTTTGATAATGCCTCTTCTGAAGCCAATCTTCAAGCTGTTCTGAATGGCCTGAAAGGCTACGAGAACGTCACGTTGTTTTCCAGCAAACGAGATTATTCTAACACGTGGGTTTGCCACATAATAGGTTTACAGTTTCTCCTCAACTACGCAGCTCAAAAATCCGATTCTGTGGTGACCTTCTTAGACCAAGATTGCATTCTCGCTAGCCGTGTTGACGATTTGGCAGACCAGCTTGACGGCAAAAAACTCATCCTAATCGGCGTTAAAGATTATGTTGAAGTCCCCCATGCTTATGGTCCGCTCAATAAAGGAACCCTTCGGAACTTTCCTAATGTGGTCCATGGCTCGTTCATGATGATGCAGCCACTTGTTATCCGTAACCTCTTTAGCAGCCAATCTTTTCTTGACGGCAGGTCGTTTGAACCCTACCATGGTATCGCTCGTAAGGCGGCGGGTAAGATATTGTTTCTTGAAACTCAGATGCATGCTGAAATTCCTTTACTCACTCGTTACGTGCATAGCGGGAAGACGTATGCTTGGCACTCATGGTACAGTTCTAGGACGTTTGGGATGAAAGACACTGAAGTTCTCAACGGCTTGCCTGTGTCTTGGCTTAAAGAGTCGCTGAAAAAAGCATACGCGTTTATGGAGCATCTGCCGCTCGAATAAGCAATTTAACTTGGATTCTCCGCATTGGTTTTGGCGTATTAAGTAAAGTATTAAAACAAGAAAATCCGAGTTAAGCGAGAGCAAAGCGAGGATTAGAGCAAGTTTGCATAAAAAACCCCTGATTAGCCTCATAATGCCAATTCACAACGAAGCAGAGTACCTTCCAGAGTCTTTGAAGTCTTTGAAGCAAATTGAAAACCAGTTTTTCGAGTTCATCTTTATCTTGGACAGGTGCACAGACAATTCTGAAAACATTGTTAGGCAATGGTTTCCGAATGCTAAAATTATAAAAAAAGAGTCCGGCAAGTGGAAGAATAGCCTTGCCGAGAACTTCCAACTGGGTCTCGAAGCTTCGAAAGGCAACATCATCTGTACTCAGGATGCGGATGCAACTGCGCCGCCTAATCTTGAACCTTTGCTTGACAAGCTGCACGATGATGTGGCATCTGTTGCTCCTACGTTGCTGACCAGCAAAAACGTGTCCTTTCTCAATCGCCTGTATTACTGGTGGGAAAAAACCCGCAAGTTTGCACCACTAGGCGAAGAGCCAAGAGGCGCTTTCCGTCTAATCAGGCGCGAATGTTTAGAGCAGGTCGGCGGCTTCAAAGATGTAATCGCTCAGGAAACTCAGTTAGATATTGAGCTTAGGAAAGCTGGTTATCGGTCGATTGTTGTAAAGGGTATTGTTTATTATCATTTGAGGAAGTTTTCTTTCAGGAAGGCTATCCGAAGCCAGATTCAGGCTGGAAGAATGCGTAGGCAGTTAAATATGCCCTTCTGGCGAGTTCTTGGGCATGCTGTTTTTCGTTTAAGACCCTTCGTTGTGTACGGCTACTTGTTCAAAAATAAAAAGGATAAGCCAAAATAAACCTGTATCTCACGCGTCCTTTCCTTGGCGGTTTTCTATGTAGTTAACATTTATTGGAACAGGCGGTTCAAGCTTCGTTAGCATTTGTTCTGTGTTTGCTCTGTGCTTTTGGCGTTTAAGCATTTTTCGATGTAGCTTACATATTTAGGTAGTGGGGATTCAAGCTTCGCCAGCATAGCCTTGGTGTCCACGCGTTTTCGTTTACGTAGAAGCCTTTTTGCCGTTCGCACGATGCTGGAAGTGTCGCGGAGGATTCTTATGGGGAAGCCTTTGCGGTGGAGGTAGCGTGCCTGTACATCCCAGAAGTGGAAGTTTATGGTGGGAACGCCTTTGAGAGCGGTTTCTCGGCAAATTGAGCCGCCGCTGCCCACCACAAGGTCGATGTAGGGCATTAACTGCGCGGTAAGGACGGGTTTAGGCGGTAACCAAACGTTGCTTAAGCATTCGTAACGGTTTTTCTCTTTTTCATAGCGGGGCAAAACAACAACAGTGCCAAGCTGGGCGAGTTTTTCGAGGAGCTCTTGCGTGTTTATTTGGACCTTGCCACAGTAGCTTGCATGGTATTCAGCGTCGCGGAAGAGAATCACGGGTTTTCTGTTTTCCAACTCTTTCAGGAACATCGGGTGTTCAAATTGCATGTTCTGCAAAGCAAGTTCTTCTAGCCCGTCGTAATGGATGATGCGGTCTCGAGTTATGCCGTATCGTGTCCAGCTTTTGCCGAAGCACTTCGGCGCTACGAGGTAGTCGACGAGCGACGTGACAAGTTTGGCGACGGCAGTGGCGAACACGGTGTCGTTGGCGTACACTATTGGGATTTTAAGTCCAAACGCAGTGCGGATGGCGGAAACGTCGCCATGAGCCCACAGTACTTTGGGGTAACCAACTTTGTCGAAAAGCTCGAGGAACTCTAGGGTGCGTTCTTGTTCAACTTTGAGCTTTTCTCTGAGAGTGTAACCATAATCGCCGATTTTATGGTAGGGCACATGTAACGTGTCGAGGAGGTCGGTGGTTTGGGTTTGTTTTTTGGCGGTGACAAGTGTAGTGTAGCCTTTCTGCTGCAGCAAGGGAAGGAGCCTATAGATAACTAAGGAAATTTTTGGCGTAACCGTGTCAAGCCAAACGTCAGGCATATTTGAGAATTGTGTGGAGCTTCTGTTAAGTCTTTTGTCTGTTCTGTGGATTTTTACTGAGCCATTCGCGGTAGTTTTGGTCGACTTTGACGGCGGCTTGCAGTAGCGACGCCTTTTCATGTGCAATAGACATGACATAGCGGATGTCTTTGGGGAGGCAGTGTCCGCCTATGCCTTGACGAGCTTCAGGCAAGTCGACGTTCCATTTAGTGTTCATGGCAGCGCGGAGTTCGTTGAAGTCCATGCCTAACTCAGCGGCGATGAGTTTGAGTTCTTCAGCAAAAGCTATCTGCAGATAGCGGTGGGAGTTTTCGGCGATTTTACACATCTCCGCCACCTCAAGAGTGCTAACCTGAAACAGGGGGATACCGAGGATTTGATTGTAAAAATTTAAACCCGCTGTCATGCTGGCTTCGTCAGCGGCTCCTATAACGCGGAGTTGGTTAACACCGTGCTTTTCAGGTTCATCTGCCCAGTACCTATGAGGAGCGTGGACAAGGCGGACTTTACCATGGAAAATTTCATTGAATATTTTGCGGCTCGTCCCAGGAACGATTGTGCTTTCGATGGACAGCAACGTGGTTGGTTTTGTCTTCGCGGCGATTTTCTTGCACACCTCAAAGACTGCGTCAAGGTCAGGGTAGCCGTCAGCTGTTTGAGTCGTGGTGACGGAGATTATGTAAACATCAACAGGGGGTATATCGTTCCAGTTAGTGGTGGCTTTCACGCCTGCCTTAACTGCAGCGTTAACCGCGTTACCGTTGATGTCGTAACCATAAACCTCGGCGCCTTTGCCAAGCATGTATTGAGCTACAGGAAAACCGATTTGTCCCAATCCGACCACACAGACCTGAAGTGCCATAGCCTTTCGCCTAACCTTTTATAGTGGTGATTTGCGAAGGTTACCTCATCTAACCTATTAAGCATTTTTGCCTAGCTGGCGGGTAGGCGTAGACCGCTTATTAAGTTTGCAAAACATCGTTTTCGACTCTAAATATGCTGTCTGCCGTTCAAGTATCCTATTTCACTCTCAGAAATTGGCAGCCTACTTTTTCCGCTGCCAAAGCGTCGTTTCCTGTGTTCCCAACGAATAATATGCTGTCGAATCGTGTTTTGAGTTTTTCTGCGGCAACTTCAAGCTGTTTTTGTCTGCTGAGTGAATTTTCCCTTGTGATTATAATATCGAAAGATAGCTTCAACTGTGCAAATATGTTCTCCACCACGGCGTTCCCCTGCATTGTAACCAGTGCTTTCGGTTTCGTGGAGAAGCGCTTGTAAATCTCCATTCCCTCTTTGTTAATGGTGAGGTTTGCTGCTGCGGCAAGTTCCGTTCTATCCCATTCTCTGAAAACTTGTTGTCGCGTCTTCTCGTCTAATTGCGAAATGACCTCTGTTACTGGCTGAACGTTATCGACGTGCATGATTTTTTTGAATTCTGCAAACAGCTTGTCGTAATCTACTGGTAAGTGTATTAGTGTTCCGTCGAGGTCAAAGATGACCGCTTCAATCAACTATACATTGCTCCAAGAACTTTACCGTCTTTGACGAGTCTTGCGGGTGCGTCCATGTGGCGAATCCAATAAACGTTTTCTGGTAGAACATCGTACTTCTGCACTTCTGGAATGCTTTCTTTGAACGCAAGTTTCGTGTACAAGTAGGGGATGTTTGCAAGGTAGTCTTTGCGTAAAACTTTGCTTGCGTAAGAGAAGAAGAAGGAAGTCGTGAACATTCTTCCCGCGTTTATCTCAGTAACGCATGGCACGCCATTCTTGTTCTCTTTTAGGTCTACGCATGCGATTCCGCTGAACGCCGAGTCTATGGCTAGTACTGCTTCTGTGCCGATTTTGTTCACGGTTTCGTTATGCGCTGTTCTCTGAACCGCTGGCGTGCCCATTATGCCCGACGGCGCGAGGTACGGGTAAATGTATTCAATGCGTTCCCTCGCCATTGAAGTTACAAGTTCGCCGTCTTTCCACAAACTGTGAAACGCTATGTTTCTTCCCGGCAGCTGTTCTTGCGCTATGAACTCCCAGTCTACGCTTCTGGATTTCCAGTATTTAATCCATGATACGGCGGTTTCCTTGTTGCTGGCTGGCGTGCTGCCTCTTCCGCCTGCACCATGCGTGGCGCGTATCCAAATTGGCGTTCCTAACTCTTCGAACGCTTTGTCAATGTCCTGCTCCATGTGCAGTTCATTTGTCTTTGCGACGGGCACGTTCTTTTTCTTCCAAAGCCTGGCAGATTCCAGCTTGTCTTGGCATGTTTTCACCGCTTTTTTCGAAGGAAGAAAAACGTTTGCTTCTATCTTCTCGCGGTTTTCCGAAACAACCTCAACCTCAACATCTGGCTGAGCATGCAAGAAATCAATTTTCTCCTTGCGTATAATCTCATTTAGTCTGTCAATGTAGCCTGTTTCCTTTGCTCTCGGAATAGGATATTGCTTGTCTGTACGCGCTAAATGCAGGTAGTGCTCGTTGGCTTCTGTGCCAACAAGGAACATTTCCTCTGGCGCGACGCGCAGTGACAGGGTGAAGTTTATGCCTGCTGGTCCACCTGCACCAGTGCACATAATTCTTTTCACATTTCCACCAGTTGGAACTTTGTTGATTACAGATAAAACTGTTTTCCCGCGATTTTGCTTCCATTATGAGCGTAACCGATTTATATTTATTCCCAGTTGCGCAGGTTTTGAAAGAACAAAGGCTATATGGCAAATTTGGAGTTTCGCGTTCGCTTAGGCGCCTATCGGGGCTATGAGCGAAAAGCAATTAAGAATTAGCTGTTAATATCTAATCGCAATAGTCGAATGTTCAGAAAAACCTATGCAATAATTAAATAAGGTGAAGCCTCTGCGCAGCATTTCAGGTTTCATGGTTATCAAGGACGCCTTGAAGCAAGGTTACCCTTTTGTTGAAGCTATAGCTTCTGCACTGCCTGTTTGCGACGAGTTTTTGGTGTCAGATGGCTACTCCACGGATGGAACTTTCGAAGTTCTTAAGAAGATTTCGTCGCTGAATAAAAAAGTCAAAATTTTCAGAAGCCACTGGTCCAAAAGAGGGCTGACGATAATAGCTGATGTGTCGAACGACCTGCGTGAGAAGTGCCAGTCGCCTTATCTGTTCTACGTTCAAGCACCCGAAATTGTACATGAAAACGCCGTGAAAATGCTGCGGGCTATGCCTGAAATGTTTCCGGAAACTGAAACTTTCTGTTTGCCGTACACCTCAGTGATTTCAAATTTCAAGATTGCGGAAGAATTCAGGTTGAGGTTTGTCAGGAACCTTGACAGGATTACTCTCACTGGCGATGCTTGGGCGTTCAGCGTAACCAGAAAATTCATAAGGTCTGAAGCGATGCGCAAGCTGAAGACCCCCAAGAAGCTGTTAAGCTACGTTGGCAGAGGCGTAGAATGGACTTATGCGAGTTCTGTTAATAACAGAAAATCACGTGCAGTGTATCTGCCCGAGCCCATATTCAGATACCCTGTTCTCTTCAAGGAAAACTTTATCGAACGCTGCAAGGGTCACGCTTGGTACCTTAAAATGCCTGATTACTACAATCTCATAAATGAAGTCCAAAAGGAAGAAGGCGAATCATTCTATGAAAAAGCTGTTCAACTCCACAGAGGCGACGCCCAACTTAGGTTAGAAATCAACTACGGCAGGAAAGAAATTGAATACCCTCCTGAATTAGGCAGAGTTAAAACTGAAGAACACCCTAGAATCATGCGTGAATTCATCACAAAAGGCGCAGCAATAAAGCGCTACTACGTAAGAGACAGCGTTCTAGACGCGATAACAAAAGCGTAACTCCAACAAAAGTTTTTAACACAAAGCACCAGCTAACAAAGAAAACCTTAATTTGAGACGTTAGCAGAGAAAAACAGGTACACAAGGGCCGGTCGTCTAGCTTGGTTAGGACATTGGCTTTACGAGCCAAAGGTCGCCGGTTCAAGTCCGGCCCGGCCCACCTCCGATTTTGAAAAGCATCTTGATTTTGGGTTTGTTGACCGTTACAGGATTTTGTAACGCCGCTACATTTTTCCGTAACATTGAAGCCATGTTTTTGCAGCAACTTTATTTCCGCGAAGTTCCTGAACCTTGAAGTTGACACGATGTCTGAGAACGCGGCGATACTTCGCGTTGAAACTTTCGGGGGAGGGGGTTCAAAAATTTAAGCTCTATTTTGCTTAGCGCGTTTTTTACCTAAAAACTCTTGTATTGCGGTACTTAAACTCTCGATTTATGGCCAAAACCAGAGGTATGATTTGATTTCATGTTCCACTGGAGATATAACCCGTAGACTTGCATGAAGTCGTCACGGTCTACGAAATCCAAAAAACAGAAAAAAAGACGACAACGCCATAATAAATAAAGTTTGTTGGTTCTATCTTGTGTTTTTCCGTTGGCGTTTCTTGAGCATCACTGCCGCAACGGTTATGGCGACGGCTGCTGCTACGGCGCATAATAGCAAAGACTGATAATCTAAGTCAGGTGTACCGTAGCCGAGGGGCGTGTACTGCTCGTTGACTGCACTAGGTCCAAAAGAACCAACAAACCAATTATCGGCACTCCCTCCCCCGATTGCGTATAACATGTCATTCACAACCGCAACACCAAAATGGATGCGGCTAGTAGGCAAATCAGCACCAAATGTCCAGCTATCAGTCTTGGGATCATAAATTCGATTAGTACCCATCGGTTCGCCCTGTCTAAGGCTTCCTTGCTGACCTAAAACGTAGATTCGCTTTAGAGCCATTACACCTGCTGTTGCGTCTGCAGCTCCATTACCATTCATGTTACCAATGCTGTTGAGCGGCGGTGTGCCATAATTCCACGTGTCAGTTTCAGGATCATATATTTGATGCAAGTTAGAATCTCCACTTTCTGAAAGACCACCTATAATGTATAGTTTACCATCGACGACTGCTGAGACATGACCATCAAAGCCTGCTGCGCTCGGGCTAGGCGTAGGTGCTCTTGTGCTCCAAGAATCCGCAACTGGATCATAGACATAATTTTCGCCGTCCCAGTCTATTAAATAGATTTTTCCGTTTACAACATTTGCGGGCACATGCCATATGGCGTTAGGCATGGAAGTCTTGTTTTCCCACGTATCTGTTGCGGTGTCATAGACCTCGTTTATTCCAGTGATTTCAGCGCGATGGTAAATATCTTGGCTTGTGGCTCCGCCTATGCAGTATATTTTGTCTTTGTAAGCGGCTATGGCAAGACCTGTTCTTGGAGTCGGCATGGGCTCTTTGAACCTCCATGTGTCTGTTGCTGGGTCGTATTCTTCATTTGTTCCAACAACTCCCCCAGTGGGTGTGCCTGAAAGCCCCATTGAGTATGTCCAAAACCCGCTCCATGTGTCACCTCCGATGGCGTAGATTTTCCCGTTTACCACGGCAACACCTAAGCCACTTCTTGCCTCCTGCATCGGCGCCCTCAGCACCCAAGAATCCTCAACCACATCAGCAGAAACCCCGACAGGCGCAGTGACGCTTATGCATGAAGACGCAATGAAGACGAGAACAAGCATTAGAGCAGCAGTTTTGCTCATGCTCATCCCGCATCGTACTAGGCTGTTTTCGTGGTAAAAGCGTTTTTATCAAGAATCCTTGACCAAACTGTAGTCAAGATTTCTTGACAAACTTTCTCGCGCAATTCAGCCTTTATACAGAAGGAGCATAAGTCAAAAATTGCACATTAGCACAGCCAAAAAATTAGCAAACTCCACACATGCGCTTTACGCTGTATAGTAGACATAAGTCGCTTAGACTTCTAGAAAGCTCCTCAGCCTTTTCGGGTTAAACACAGTGAACTTGGCGTTTTTCAGGATTCTGCCGATTTTCGGAATCACCCCAGCTGCATCCGTTCCAAGCTTACACGTCAAAGCATGCTCAAATAAGCCTAAAGATTCTACGCTGATTATGTCTCTGGTTAACTTCGCGTACTCCAACGCATTCTTCACTTCACGCAGAGCCACACCTAAAACTAATAGCCTGTCCAGCAACATTTCTTGCCAAACCATGTACGTTTCAACTTGCCGCGTTGATAACTCAGCTTCTATACGGCTCTCTTCCTCGTTCACGCAGGTAACCTTTACGCTTAAAGGCAAATCGCTGCAGAAACCAAAAAGTTCACCAATTTTTCTCAACGCAACTTTCCTCCCATCGACCAGCTGCGCTTGCAGACTGCTTAACGGTATCTGTGCGTAGACAATTTTCGGCTGGAACACCCCCACATCCACCACAAGCTCCTCTCTGCTTTTTTCAAATTTCACAACGTACCCTTTCAACGTTGAAAGCTTCATTACGTTTCCAATACTGGTTGGGCAAAATCCTATTTCCTTAGCAATATAACTCGTTGCAATAACCTCATCTTCTCCTGCAAGGGCTATTTGAACCCACCTGCCAGCCACAGTGCCTAAAACCTTCACCTCCACATCTAAACCTTCCAACAAAAGCTGTAAGGCATCACCAATTTGACTCAACTGGACACTGCCATAAGCTCTCGTCAGCAAAGTCAACTCGGTCATGGGCAATCGCCAATAAGTTCAGCCATTTCCCTATGAAGCTTCAGAACTCGCTCAGCAGCTTCAGGTCTTCCTTCTTCAACAAGTTCCTCAACGGTTACGTCTATCGGCACACGCTTCGATTTCTCGATTAACTTATCAGCATAGGAAACTAGTTTCTCTTCAATAGTCACGGGAACATAAACGTCGTTTGGCCAACCCAACTCTTCTGCTTCATCAGCTGTTATTCCGCCGCCAACATGCCGCTTTATTATAGAAATCACGGCTTCAGGCAAACCCACTGCTCCCAAAATTTCAGCGCCAACAACCGCGTGGTGAACACTATGCGTCTTTGAACGACCAATATCGTGAAGCAACGCGCCTATTTCCACAAGTTCCAAATTAACATTCAAGCCGTTCTCTTTGCAGGCTTCAGCGGTTTCTACTGCCAGCTTCGCTACAGCTTTACAGTGCCGTATGACTTTCAAGGAGCATTGACTTTCACGCAGAAGTTGTATTGCCTGCTCCCTAGATGGAAGCTTTTCACTCACCCAGTTCCTTCCTTAACTGCTCAACCTTCGCTGTCAATTGCTGAACGATTTTCTCGTTTGAGTAATGCGCTAAAGCTTTGCCGCAAGTTGAACAGTGAAAAACCTGCTCTACTGCCTCTTCAAATGGAACCCGTTTGCAACCTGGCGTATTGCAGTAATAAAAGTCGTGATTCTTCTCGTAGTCCAGTCGAACGCTGAGTTTCTCCAGCACCCTGCGTTTTTGGCTTAAAATAAAACCTTCAAGCTGATCTGGCTGGAGTTTCCAGTGGAATATGAACCAGCCAGTCTTGGGATCGCGAGTTCGCCTCAAGCTTACGAGCGAATGATCATACAGTTTGTAGAGGATTTTGCGAACTGAATTCAAACGAATGCCTGTTTTGTTCGCTATCTCGTCGTCCGTTGTTTCCTCTGAGTTTTTGAGGGTTTCAATAAGTTTTACGGCTTCTTCCTCGCCCAGTGCAGTTGCCACTTTCATGAGTGTTGCATCATCTATAGTTGATAACATATTCTGCTTCCTTTTAACCCATAATTAATGGTGACGCTGCAATAAAACTCTTCTTCCAAGCTTAGCCAGCAATCAACGATCCACCACTGTTTTTTTCCCTCTTTCTTGAGGAATTATCCTTATTTTCGCGTTTCCAAACCTTTCCACTAATTCTTTTCCTTCAAAAAATCTGTCTAAAAACACAGCTAACGCCGCACATTCCGAATGCGGTTGATTCCCAACTGCAACGTTAAAATCAGAGACCTCGCTTGAAAAAAATTCACTCGGAACCTTTTGACTTCCAATCAACAACAGCACATCTTTCCCAGCATTCCTAATCCTGTCTAACACGTTGCTCGCTTGTATGTTTTCCCCGTACGCTGTTAAATGGACAACAATGCCGTCTTTAGCTTTCCAGTCGCGCACAACGCTTTTCCATGGTATCCCCATCTCAAAAAAGAATTCGCCACCCCAACTATCCGTAACCTTCGCTACGGTTGCCTTGATTGCTTCGTCTCTTGTGTCGGCAAGCAGGAAGCCTGAAACGCCCAATGCTCGCGCTGTTAAGGCAACATGAGTTGTAAGCCTCGCATCGCGTTGCACCCTGTGACCCCACCTCAAAACAACAATTCGTTGCATGTTTCTTTCACTTCTGTTTGACCGCGTGATGCGCTTCGAAGTTTCCATCAAGTTCTTCCACTCGTTTTTTCACGTTTTCAACAAACGCTGGCGTTGCCTCAAAAACAACTTGCACCGCGTTATCCGTGAAATTCACTTTTTGCACATCTGCTCTTTCATGAACCCACGACATGAACGGCATCGTCTGGGTTGTCAACGGAACCCTGAACGATGCTTGAACATAGTTTTCGAGTTTTTCCAGTATTTCGTGTTTAATCAAGTCGAGGTTAGTGTGGCACAGTGCTGATATGCGAACGGGGTTTTTGATTTTCTCTTGTAATGTTTCAAGTTTTTGGTCTATTTCTGCCTCAGGCAGCAAGTCAATCTTGTTCAGTGCTGTTATAATCGGTATACCTGTTGCTCCAATATGGTCTATTGTTTCTAAGCAAATGTTGTTTTTCTTCTCAATCGTTTCTACTGGCTCGTTCATGTCCAAAACCAGTATTATCAGGTCTGCGTAAATAGTCTCTTCCAAAGTTGAATGGAAAGCATCCATCAGCATTAAGGGCAAACGATCTATGAAGCCAACGGTGTCTGTTAACAGAAACTTTCGTTTTGAAAATTCTACAAGCCGCGTTGTAGTCGAAAGCGTCGTGAACAAAGCCTTGCCCACCCGCACTGTTTCCTCAGTCAAAGCATTAAACAACGAACTTTTTCCCGCGCTTGTATATCCAGCCAAAGAAATAGCAGAAAAGCCTAATGCTGCTCTTCTTTCACGATGCAAGAGCCGCTTTTCCCGGATTCTTTCAAGTTTCTTCTGGATGGTGGAAATTTGCCTTTTCACCGCATCCTGATAAACATCAGCTTCATAAGCTCCAAGCCCCATGAATCCAGGCTGCTCTTTCATCTTTGTCAACCTTACTCTCTCTTTAGCATGAGCAAGCTCGTACTGCTGTGTCGCCAGCTGAATCTGGAGTTGCGCTTCGGTTGTTGTGGCTCTTTTCGTGAAAATTTCCAGAATCAGTTGGAAACGGTTGATGACTTCAACTCCCGTGGCTTTTGCCAAATTATACGCTTGAACGGATTTCAACGGGTTATCAAAAAGGATTTTCTCAGCGCCTGTTTCTTTAACAAGCGCCGCAAGTTCTTCCACCTTTCCCGCGCCTATCTGGTAACGGGCATCAGGTCTTCTGATTTGCTCTAGTTTTGCGACAACAGTGTATCCCGCAGCCTCGGCTAGTCTTGTGAGTTCTTCTAAACTTGAAGTTTCACGATTTAATCGCCGTTGCACTATGATGGCTTTCGTTCTGATGGCTCCTCCGTGCCCTCCTTGTTCAGATGCATCAAGTCGCCAAGCGTTAACTCGCGACTTTGAGCCTTAGGAATCTGCTGCGTGGTTTTTTCTTCTGCAACTGGAACAAGCAGCTTAATTTTCAACGTGTGCTCAAGTTTTGTAACAAGCTGATTGTTAGGCATCATCTTTCCAGTCTCGATTTTCCTTAAAACCGACGCTTTCTCATTGATTTTCTTGCCCAACTCCTCGTGAGATATGCCGAGTTTTTCCCGAGCTTGTCGTATCTTCGCGTCATACCCCTCTACTATTTCCCGACTGGTATCAACCGTAGTTTTCGCCGCTTTCCTTTTCACCGGCATAGGCGCAAAAGGCTTTCTTGCCAGTTCCTGTTTAGGAACTGGTTCCTCGTAGATTATTTTCCCATGCTTTGCGCATTCGCTGCACACGGTCAGCTTAGCGCCTTCAATCAATGCTCTAATGGGCGTACCGTAAATTTTATGCCCGCAGACTTCGCATCGCAATGATTTTTCACCCAGTTGTCTTTATTATCTGGTTATGTTTATACTTGTCGAATCAAAAAAACATGGAACAACGGTGAACCTTTATGGAAGACGCATTGAAACGCGTTAGACGCACCGCAGACTACCAATTCGGCAAAAACGTAGGCATTAAGCTCTTTCCAGAAAACGTAGAGATTTCGTACTCCAAAGCAACTGGCAGAATACGCTATATTAATTTAAACGGTGAAAGGCTTGCCACTCTTCGCCCTACTAACGGCTTACTATCCCTTAGTATCACCGCAGCTGAACGCATCACTAAAAACGCGGTTCCAGCCCAATGCTTCGTTACGGTGCAAAATGATGTGGCACAGTTTGTCGCCAACGGCAGCGACGTGTTCGCAGCGCACGTTACCAAAGCTGACACTGCAATACACGCAAAAGATGAAGTTATCGTTGTCGATGAAGCTGGCAAGGTTTTGGCAGTTGGACGCGCCATGCTGTCCAGCGCAGAAATGAAAGCGTTCAAAACAGGCATTGCCGTCAAAGTCAGGCATGGATGCACAAAGGAAAGTTAAGTATAAGAGTTTCCATTGTAAAGTAGTTGGTGGAGTGTTTTCTAATGCAGAGACGCATGAACCCCCGTGAAGCAAGACGCATGATGCAGCGTATGGGCATGAGCATGGACAACGTCCAAGAAGTAGAACAAGTCATCATCAAAACCAGCAGCAAAGACATAATCATCGAACAGCCCGAAGTAGCAATCTTGAACATGCAGGGACAAAAAATTTTCCAAGTCGCAGGTGGAACAATCACGGAGAAAACTCCTGAACGCACCCTTCCCAAGCTCGTTGTAGCCGAGGAAGATGTACAGCTCGTGGCGGACCAGACAGGCAAAAGCACAGACGAAGCCCGAAAAGCCCTAGAAGAATGCGAAGGCGACTTAGCAAAAGCAATACTGCTACTACAGTCATAATGTTGCAGAAACGGTTATTTCTATATATATCAGTTTCCATATTACTTGTGACACGTGGGTTTGATGGCAACTCAGAATTCTGACATCACCGTAGTTGGTCACTTTTCAATAGACTCCATTTCCCTGCCCAGCCGACCGCACCCCTTCGTCGTTCTAGGCGGCTCCACAGCTTACACTTCTCTTCTAACCAGACGTTTGGATGCTGCAGTCTCCGTAATCTCCAAAGTTGGCGGAGATTTCCCAGAAGCTTACATGTGGTGGCTTCAGCAAGAAGGCATCGACCTCTCCGCCGTTACCAAACTTGAAACCGAAAAAACCACACGCTTCGAACTCAAATATACCAAAGATCTGACAAAAAGAACCCTGAAACTAAAAAACAAAGCCTCACCACTAACCGTAAGCGATTTACCCACTTCTCTACACGCCAAAGCCATCCACATTGCACCTATCGCAGGCGAAATCTCATACGACACAATCGCACACTTGAAAAGCTGCACAGGAGTTTTATCCCTTGACCCTCAAGGTCTACTGCGCAGCTTCAGCGCCGCTGGAAACGTCAAATATCGCTCTTCATTTGACAAAAACATCCTAAGCCTAATCACCATTTACAAATCTTCTCTGGAAGAACTCAACGCTGCAACTGGGCGCTCAGACATGCGTTCGGCGATAAAAGCCATTCACGACTTCGGAGTTGAAACCGTCATCGTCACCTTAGGCATTAAGGGCGCTGTGCTTTCCGTTTGTGGAACACGCTACAACATCCCCGCGCACAAATCTGCCTCAGTGGTTGACCCCACAGGTGCAGGCGACGTTTTCATGGGCGGTTTTTTAACCGAGTATGTTCGCCACAAAGAGTCTTTATGGTGCGCCTGCGTTGGCTCTGCCGCTGCCTCGCTGGTGGTTGAAGGCGTAGGCCCAACCTTTTTTGGAGAAAAAGAAGAAATTTATCGCAGAGCCCAGCTTATCTACGAAAAGAGAATTAAGCATTAACGCGTATTGTAGAGCATAAAGAAATCATGTGAAGGTGTTTCATTGGGACGCATCGATAAAGGGGTCAAATGCAGCGTATCCGGCTGCGGCAGAGAAGCTGCCCGTTCAATTTCAACCGACAAAGTCAAGTCTGCAGGGTTAAAAGTAGGCAGCAGCGAGAAACGCGCCTACCTCTGCAGGGAACATTATAAGGAATTCAAGAAGAAAACTAAAAAAGACAAGACGCTAGATAAGTGGCGTTACAGCGCCTAAAAAGGAAGCAGCAACCATGCGGATATTGCAGTTACATTCTAACTTTATCGCTTTTACGCCTGTGGCAAAAGAAATCGCCATAGCTGAAGAAGCAGAGAAAAAAGAAAACCGCGTTGAAGAAGCTGTAGTGCTTTTCATAGCTGTTGAAGAAGGCGATGACGCAGCCGCAGCTCAAAAAGCAATTGACGATGCGCATGCCTTTCTGCACAAGTTGAAGGTTAACCGTATCTTGCTTTATCCCTACGCTCACTTAAGCAGCAACTTGGCAAAGCCTGCTGAAGCATTAAAAATACTGAAAACCATGGACGCTTGCGCGAAGCAAGCGGGTATAGAAACTTACCGTGCACCTTTCGGCTGGAACAAACAGTTCACCATCAGCATCAAGGGGCATCCTCTAGCGGAGCAAGCCCGCTCCTACGCCGCTGCAAAAGCTGAAGGCGAAGCGAAAAAAGAAGAGGAACCTGTCTCTGCAGCACTGAAAGCTGAGGATAAACTGCAATCGTTTTGGCATGTTCTCATGCCTGACGGCTCACTTGTGCCAGTTGAAGACTTCAAGTTTAAGGGGCACGTGAATCTGCAGAAGTTTTCGCAGTACGAAATCAAGAAGGCACGCGCCGTCACAGCGATGCCTCCTCATGTGCCGTTGATGAAGCGGTTGGAAATTGCGGATTATGAGGCCGGCAGCGATCCGGGTAATCTTCGTTGGTACCCGAAGGGGCGAATGATAAAATCTTTGCTGGAGCAGTACGTTGCGGTGAGGATGAATGCTTACGGCGCTATGGAAGTTGAGACGCCTGTTATGTATGACTTCAACCATCCCAGCTTGTCTAGTTACCTTAACCGTTTTCCCGCCCGCCAGTATGTCTTGAAGTCAGAGGATAAAGAGTTGTTTCTCAGGTTTGCTGCGTGCTTTGGGCAGTTTCTTATGGCGCATGACGCCCAGTTTAGCTACAAGCAGCTGCCTGTCAAACTCTACGAGTTGACGCGTTACAGTTTCAGGCGCGAGAAGAGCGGTGAAGTCGTGGGTTTGAAGCGGCTTCGAGCGTTTACGATGCCTGACTGCCACGCTTTCTGCATGGATTTGGAGCAGGCGAAGAAGGAGTTTATGATGCGGTTCAACATGTGCATAGAGGTCCTCGCTGAAATTGGCTTAACGAAAGACGATTATGAAATCGCCATGCGCTTCACAAGAGGCTTCTATGACGAAAACAAAGCTTTCCTTGCAGAGTTGGCGAAGACATACGGGAAACCCATGTTGGCGGAGGTTTGGAACGAGCGGTTCTTCTACTTCATTTTGAAGTGGGATTTGAACTTCGTGGACAATCAGGACAAAGCAGCGGCGCTCAGCACAGACCAGATTGACGTGGAGAACGCGAAACGGTACGAGATAACCTATGTAGATGAGAAAGGCGAGAAGCAGTACCCGCTGATTTTGCATTGCTCGCCAAGCGGCGCTATTGAACGCGACATCTACGCTTTGCTGGAAAAGGCTTACAAAGAGCAGATGAAAGGTAAAGCGCCTATGCTTCCGCTGTGGCTTTCGCCAACGCAGGTCAGGCTGATACCGATAAGCGACAAGTACATGGACAAAGTTGAAGAACTCGCCGAGAAAATCGAAGAGTCTTGCATCCGGGTGGACATAGATGACACATCAGCGACGCTGCAGAAGAAAATCCGCGAAGCTGAACAGGAATGGGTTCCTTACGTCGTCGTCATCGGCGAAAAAGAACTTGCGTCAGGCATGCTTGCAGTTCGAGACCGCGAATCCCGCGGACAGCAAAGCATTACTGTGGATGAGCTTCTCGCCAAAATGCACGCCAAGATTGATGGAAAACCCTTTAAGCCGTTGCCGTTGCCGCGGAACCTTAGCAAGCGCCCACAGTTCCACGGCTGACAGCAAATCGTATATTCATTTACGCAACCTATATCAAATAAACATGCGATATGAACAACTGTAACGAGGGAAAACTATGAGCACTAAAAAAGAGCTAATAATATACATAGACGGCGCGTACTACCCGAAGTCGCAGGCTAAAGTATCCGTTTATGATCATGGTTTCTTGTATGGCGACGGTGTTTTCGAGGGAATACGCGCCTACAACGGCGTTGTTTTCAAGCTTAAAGAACACATTGACAGGCTTTACCGTTCAGCGCACTCGATTATGCTGCAGATACCGTTGGCAAAGGAGGAGATGATGCAGGCAGTGCTGGAAACTTTACGAAAAAACAACTTGAGCAACGCCTATATCCGTTTGGTAGTAACCAGAGGTGTGGGCGACCTTGGGCTGGACCCGCGGAAATGCCCTAAACCGTCCGTGATTGTAATAACGGACACTATTGTGCTGCACTCAAGCGAAGCTAAAGAGAAGGGAATAACCGCTGTTATTTCTTGGGTTAGAAGGAACGCTGTGGACGCGGCAACACATGAGATTAAGTCACTTAACTACCTTAACAGCGTGCTATCCAAGATTGAAGCCAACATGAACGGCGTTGACGAAGCCATATGCCTCGACAAAAACGGGTTCATAGCTGAAGGCGTAGGCGAGAACTTGTTCATCGTTAAGAACAACAAAATTATCACTCCGTCAAGAGGCACTGGCGCGTTAGAGGGCATAACAGCTCAAGTTGCAGTGAAGCTTGCCAAAAAACTAGGTTACGACGTCGCAGAAGCAAACATAACTCCGTTTCAGCTGTTCACGGCTGACGAGGTATTCTTTACAGGGACAGCCGCAGAAGTTGTGCCGATACGCGAAGTAAACCAGCGACGAATAGGCACTGGAAGCCCAGGACCAGTAGCAAAAAAGCTGATGGCAGAATTCCAGAAAATCGTTGTTGATCCTAAAGAAGGCGTGCCAATCTACTCGTAACGCGAGTTTGCACGTGCTTTTTTTCTACTGACTCTTTTTCATGAAGCTTTCAAGAGCGTTCAATGCTTCTTCCAGTGTTTTTATCGGTGGCAGGTAAACTGCTCTGATGTGGCCTGCGCCGTAGACGGGGTCGAAGCCTGAGCCGTGCACTACCAGCACTCCTGTTTGCTTGAGGAGTTCCACGACGAAGTCTACGTCGGTCTTCCACCGTTTGCCCACATAGTGGATTTTGGGGAAGATGTAGAACGCTCCTTCAGGCTTGGTGCAGGAGATGCCTTCAATTTCGTTGAGGCGTTTCCACGCGTAGTCTCGTCGCTGCTTCAGCTTCTCAACCACGGTTTTTATGTGGTCTTGCGGTCCGTTCAGCGCGGCTACTCCTGCTTTCTGCACTGGAGTGTTGGCGCACAAGCGGATGCGGCACTCTTGCAGGATGCCGTGTTTCACGTCGTCCAGCGCGCCTTCTTTGGCTTTGAAGTATATGTAGCCCAGCCGCCAGCCAGTCATCTGATATGCCTTGGAGAAGCCGTTCAGCCCAATCACTGGCGTGTCGTCGTTTGCCAAATAAGCTGTGCTGGCAAAGTCACCATTAGCGTAAGACAACTGGTCGTAAATCTCGTCGGAAACCACTGGCAGATTGTGCTCCGCTGCGAGGTCTAGCATCTGTTTAACAGCTTTCTTGCCATAAACCGCGCCTGTTGGGTTGTTCGGGTTGGTTATTACTATGGCGCGGGTTTTCTTTGTTATTTTGCTTCTCAGGTCGTCAACGTCTGGTTGCCACCGTTCTTCCTCGATGGTTCGGTAAGACACGGGTGTGCCCTTGAAGAACCTTGTGTATGAGATGTAAGGGGGATACGTTGGTCCGGGGAAGAGAATTTCGTCGCCGCGTTCTACGAGCGTGGCTAGCACCATCTGGATGCCTTCGGATACGCCGTCGGTGACCAGCACGTTGTCGGGGTTGAGGTTCAGGTGGTTGACGCGTTTCTCCTTGTCTACTATGGCTTGCCTCAGTTCAGGGATGCCTTCTGAAGGCGAGTAGTAATTGTCGTCTTCCTCGATGGCTTTGCAGAGCGCTTGTTTGATGTGTGGTGGAGTGTGGAAGTCGAAGGCTGGGGGGTCGCCGATGTTAAGGTAGTAGATTTTTCTGCCTTCTTTGACGAGTTGGTCAGTGTAGG
>CAZWDU010000015.1:0-42471 GCA_964632845.1 uncultured Candidatus Bathyarchaeia archaeon
CATCTTCAGTTAGCAAGCCCATGGCTTCACGGTTCAAAAAGTCCAGCCGAGCCCTAAGAATCGTAGTTAACTGCTTGTCCTGCTCGATTGCATGTGCCCAAGTATCCATCTTCTCGTAATCCTTGTAAATCGCCTTTGTTGAACATTTGAACTCTGAAGATAACGCCTGGACAACCGCGCTTAGGCCGTTCCCCATGGCGATGAGGCGAACCATCCGTTGCCGACGCCTAAAAAGAGCCTCCCTCAATCCACTACCCCCGAATTTTCTACCAAAAAGTAGAATCCCAGAGCAAAAGAAGAAGTCATAGTTTAGGTGCTCCCAAATATTCCAAGCTCACCGTCAGCCGATCTTGTGCACCGCCTGTATAGGCATGCTTCATGGACTTTTGCCAACCCCTGTTGTTAATGTTCCCTCCGCGACCCGCATGTGTGATACGCCAGCCTCGTAAGCCACCGCGAATAAGCTGTGGATTGCTTGTGACAATCCGAAATGGGATATGCGATTGATGCTTGTAGAACTCAGCGACGAAAGTCAAGAGTTTCCGACCGATGCCAACACCCTGATAATCGGGCAAAACCACCAGACGGCTAACACGGTTATATTCAGTTTTCATTTTGATTCTCTGCACTGCGATAAATGCAACGGGCACGCCATCTAGAAAAGCGGCAAAACAACGACAACCCACAGCCATGGATTCGTTCAGATAGTGATATTGCCTAAACACTCGCCAAAGGTCAGCGTCAACTTGGAATATTTGGAGCTCAAGCGGCTGTCGGGTTCTTTTTTTTTACCAAACGCCATATTATCGGTATCGAGAACCCAGTCGGGCTCCAACCAATCGACGACGTCCCGGTGACATGTAACGACGATAAGTTGTTTTCCGCTTTTGCGCACTCCCTTGCTTATAGCGATACAGGCCATGCGGGCAACTTCGCGGTCGATCACACTCGTGAACTCATCAAAGACTATGCGGTTTTTCTTCAGAAGCAGCGCTCGGGCAACGTCTATGCGCATTTTTTCGCCTTGACTTAGACAGGCGTAAGGCTTAAGCCAGTCAGGCGGCGACGCAAACCCGACACTGCAAAGAGTTGCAGTTATCCGGGCAACCGTCAGGTCCTCTGGAAAGTCGTCTAGAACACAGGGCGCCGAATAGGTGAAGCCGTTAACGAACTCCTGCGGGAAAAGCTTCTTAGCGATTGTCGTCTTGCCCGTTGCACTTCTGCCACAAATTACGCCAATCTGCCAAGGTTCAGTCTCAATTGGAAGGGAACCCATAAACCGCTTATCCATCTTGTCAGCGGTAATTGTGAAACTACTAGCGACGCTTTGTGCACGGAAACTGGTTGGCTTGTTCCATTCCACTACAATGTCAAAATCCGTACATCCTCACCCCACATATCCTTTAACTTCCCAAAACGCTCCTGTTGCTGAGGCTCATCTTTGCACTTAACGACCACTTCGAAGGAACTATCAAGAAGGGCTCCTTGCTCGTTTTCTGCGTCGTCAAGAAGCTTATCATAGCGGTCGAGACTCTCGTCAGTTATGCCTAGCACGCCTTGCAACTCCTCTTTTCCACCAGCTTCTCTTATGCGCTTGAATTCTTGGGCGTCCAAGAGCTTATCATGTGTGCCCTTGAGTTTGTTTAAGACTTGGCGCAGGATTCGCCGATCCACATCTTCCACTGGCAGACGCAGAACGGGACCGAAAAACTCGCTGTGCTCCAAGCATACATCGACGCGCTGTTCGCCGTCCGTTAACATGCCATCTTTGTTAGTTACTATGGGGTAAATCCAGCCGAAGTCACAGAGGCTCTTCCAAGTGGACGCCTTTTGTTTCTCAGTCATCTTGTTAGGATTCTGGCCGTCCCTCTGCAGCAAGCGTAGATCCTCAACAATAACCCGATAGGCTTCCGGAATAGTAATTGCTGTTTTAGCTTCCAACGTTTTCGCTCCTAAACTTTTTTCACTAACCCACGCTTGGTTGCAAGAATACCCAGAAACTCTGCTCCAACCGCGCTCAAAAGAACACACAAACTGTTAGACGTAATGGCATAGCTAGATGCTAACGTTCCTAAGCCCGTGAAAAACGTAATACCGCTAATAATGGCTGCATCCATAACGGCGCTAGTCCAATCAAACTTTCCCTGCTTATCGCAATGCCCACGCATGCTAAGATGAATCTTGCCCACAAATTCGTCATAGTTAACTTTGAGCATTGCTACATCAAACAATCCCTTCTTTGGAGTTGTCAATATAACAGTTAACATGTAAGCTGTCTTTAATGCTCCCAATTTGTTGCCATTATTTTCTATCAATTTGAGAGCCATAAAACGCTTTTTAGAGTAGGCAGCCTACAATCACAAACAAGTATAAGTTAGCCAAATAGTAAAAAACTGGTGTTTTTTTGTCTGAAAATGAATCTACGTTTGAGGACATGAGGAAGACTATGGGTCTTGTCCTTGATCAGTTCAAGAGGATCCCTAGTGATGTGGTTCCGCACGAATGGGCTGAAATGAAAAAATACGGCTTTGAAGAAACAAAGATACCGGGTAAATACAAGGAGTTGATGGGATTAGCCATAGCTGCAACCATCAAATGCCCCTACTGCATGTATTTCCATACCAAAGCGGCTAAGATGAACGGAGCTACTGATGAAGAGATAGCTGAAACCGCTTTTCTTGCTCGATTCACAACAGGTTGGAGCGAAATGATACATGTAGTAGGCTTGGATCTTCAGGAATTTAAAAAACAAGTAGATCAAGCGACAGAGTACCTCTCAAAGAAATGAGAAAGACCCGCAAAACTCAATCAAACATGTCCAAGAGCTACACGACGCCTATGAGACCACACGTGACGAAACGGAACCTTCAAAACCTCACCTTGCCTAACCCAACGCTTTTCAGTTACGCCAACTCGAACCTGGCGTTTCCCATCTGAATATGCGCTGGTATGCAGAAAAGTAGTTTTCGCCCGAACCTCCACTAAGCCATCTTTTACCTCGGAGAGGACCTCGACAGGATAGATGCCCTTAAAGTAAAATTGCGGGTTAGAATCAGTCTTTTGCATAACTAGCTGCCTCCTCTGGGCTTGCTCACATCTGTGACTCGCCCCTCATCGATTAGAGAGCTTAGATTATTTACCAGCTGAAAACCTACGTCCACAATTAGTGCAGCTATATCGTTGTACCACTCCATTAGGAGTGTAACGCTTTGCGTCTTTCCAAGTCTTGGTGCAGCCGCATAGAGGACAGACCACAACTGGCTTAGGCTGAGTTCTCTCATGCCAGAACTCCTGGGGCAATATTTTCCCGCAATGCGGGCAGTTCATTACTTTCGGACTCATGTTTGCTGTCTCCTGCCAAACGAGTTACTGGAGAAGAAAAAAGGAGAGAGAAGCTGCTTAGGAACAAATTGGCGATGATTCCCTTGTAATCGACAACAGGTATGGGTTCAACTCCCATCCCCAGCTCCAATATAAGCAGCAGCAAAAATTTTATACGTCAAACGAACAACAAGTAAACCGCGGATATTGTGCTTAAAAGGGAGAGGAAATTTATGACAGAAGAAACTATGCCAGAAAACGAGTCTAAAAACTGGAAGAAATTCTTAAGAAAACACTGGGGCGCAGCGGCCACATTTGTAGTAGCAGCTATTTTGGCGCTTGCTGGCGCAATTTACGTCTTTTCATGGTTTGTTGGAGAAGCCCAATCGATAGGTCTGGTGCCATCAACGTTAAGCCTGTGGTCAATGAACAACATTTTGATGTTCATTTTGCACTTGGTCTTTTGGGAACTGCTCTGCATAGGCATCCCAGCGATTATTGGCGCAGTAGCAGGGTGGCAATGGTGGAGAAGACTGTCTGATGAGGAAAAGAAAGAATACCATCTCTTTGGCAAACGCTCGAGCACGACAAAGGGAGGAGGCGGAGTATCAGCGTTGCTGATGATTGCGTTCGCCATTAAAGTTTACTTTGACGGAAACTGGAATGTTGCTATTGCAACTTGGACTTTTAACTATGTCGTAGATTCTATGATTTCGCTACTGGTCTGGGGTTTGATTATCTTCGGAATTCCCGCTGGCATAATAGGACTCATTTGGTTAAGTCATGAGATGAAAAAGGAATAACAGAATTTCTGAATCATGCATCAAGAATGGAGAATTGCGGGTGACATCGGTACTGGTAAGGGAGTTATATTCCTGTCGCCAGTTCTTCTGTTCCTGTTGAAAAATAAATGGGCAACTTTCCGCTGTTTTTGGTTATTTCTGGTTGCTGACGGTGGTTTATCTCAAGTTGGCGGGTTCACTGCTCATCTTCAACTGGAATGGCAAGTTTAATAAGCGGCAACAGTCAACGTGCTACTTGGTTTCTATGGGTAAAAAACTTGCACTGACGATCGCTTTGTTGATTGTTCTCGCAGTTTTGGTTTCAATTGTTGTTGCAACCGAGGTTTCCGTGGGAGTGAAAGCAGGCGATTGGATAGAGTATCAAGTGACTTACACGGGTGTTCCTCCTGAAGGGCATGCTGTTGCGTGGGCTAGAATGGATGTTGTTAGTGTTCAAGGAAAAGACATTAGCCTTGCCATCGCGGCGAAATTGTCCAATGGAACGTGGCTGAATGAAACGGTGGCTTTGAACTTGGAGACGGGGCAGCTTGGAGACGATTTCATAGTCCCTGCAAACCTGAACAGCGACGACACGTTCTTTGATACGCGACATGGAAACATAACTATCAGCGGCGTTGAAGAGAAAACTTATGCTGGTGCCAAGCGTACAGTCATGAGCGGAGCCACAGCGCAGACTACGTATTACTGGGATAAAGCTACAGGCGTGCTGGTTGAAGGAACCTCTACATACGCTGATTTTACCATGTACACGAAAGTGGATAAGACGAACATGTGGCAAGCTCAGGAGACTGGGCTAGATTCAACTATCGTTTACGCGCTTGGGCTATTGATTGCTGTGGTGATAGTAACGGCAATAGCATTTTTCGTTATGCGCCAAAAGAAATGAAGCCACGCTTATCACGAGAGTTAAAGCGTTATTCTACGTGCTTTTCCAGTTTCTGTGACTGAATGCCGCAAGTGAAGGCGAAAAACATGATGCAGTATCAGTTTTTGCGAGGTAATTTTTAATTACTTCCTTTTGGTAGAGATAGTCTGGTCTGAGGAATAATAATGGTCAAGTTAGATTTCGGCGGTATAATAGAAAATGTCATAACCCGACAAGAATTCACCTTAGAACAAGCCCAAAAAACTCTGAAAAACGAAGTTGTCGCTACACTTGGGTACGGCATCCAAGGCCACGCTCAATCGCTTAACATGCGAGACAACGGCATCAAAGTAATCATAGGACAAGAAAACAGCGGCGTACACAAACCTTACTACGATTTAGCCGTCAAAGACGGCTGGGTTCCAGGCGAAAACTTATTTTCGATGGAAGAAGCCGCACGGCGAGGCACAATTAAACAGTTTCTGCTCACTGACGCGGGACAAAGAGAAACATGGCCAATAGTCAAAGGCACACTGAAAGAAGGTGATGCATTATACTTTTCACATGGCTTCTCAATTGTTTACGGAAAAATCACGGGTGTTGTTCCGCCAAAGAATATTGACGTAATTATGGTTGCGCCGAAAGGCTCAGGAACATCCGTGCGGCGAAATTTTGTGGCGGGAAGCGGAATAAACAGCAGCTTCGCCGTTCACCAAGACTACACGGGCAAGGCAATGGACCGAGTGAAAGCCATGGGCATAGCTATCGGTTCAGGCTACCTGTTTCCAACAACGTTTGAGAAAGAAGTTTTCAGCGACTTGACAGGTGAACGCGGCGTTTTGATGGGCGCTTTAGCTGGGGTGATGGAAGCCCAATACAACTGCTTGCGCGAGCGCGGTCACAGTCCAAGCGAAGCGTTTAACGAAACCGTGGAGGAGCTTACACAAAGTTTGATTAGGCTGGTGGATGAGAATGGCATGGACTGGATGTTCTGCAACTGCAGCGAAACTGCACGCATAGGTGCACTTAGGTGGAGAGAACGCTTCCGCGACTGCACAAAACCATTGTTTGATTCGCTTTATGAGCTGGTGGTTGCTGGAGAAGAAACACGCATTGTTCTGGAACGCAGCGCAGAGCCAGATTACAGGCAGAAGCTTGCTGACGAGTTGAAGGCTATGGGTAATTCTGAGATGTGGCGTGCAGGCGCTACGGTGCGCTCTTTGAGGCCTGAAAGGCAAAAGCCCAAGTAAAGCTTCGGCACTAGTGCTGGGGAAACCATACCCTTTTTTATATAAAGCATTTATTGCCCGATTGCAAATATCGTACAGTCTATTTATCTCAATTTCGCAGCTTTTCAGAATTTGATGCTGGAACGACCTGCGCATTCGCCAAAAGTATCTTGTCTATCGTTTGATGAAGTGGCTTTTCTGTATGCAAACGCTGAAAATTTCTTCAGGGAGACATCTTTCAGGGTAAGTATAGTTTTTCCTTTTCTCGTCAAGGTTCCTCCATTATAACTCTGCTTGAGAAGCGGCAGGAAGCATTTTTATGGTTAATTTTTTCTTCTTATTACGTAGAGGTCGATGATGATTTCGCTTCTTGTTTTGGTGTGGAAATCAAACATGTGCGGGATAGTCATCAGCATTGCGTAAACTGCTTCGATTCTTCCGCTGTGCGCTTCCACGAACCGCGCAATAAACGGTGAAGCCTTAACTTGTAGCAACCCAGCGTTTCTCCTAAGCCGCTTCATCAGCGGTTCGTCGGTAAAAGGATGATTATGCAGCGAATACACCGAATCAGCGACTTGCAAGGCTTTTTCCAGAAAAACTCTGTCAGCACCACGTTTTTGCACTCCAAAAGGCGGATTCTGCAACACGGTGTCAAACTTTCCAGCTACCGCGTTAATGTCGCCTGCAACCCACTCCACCTTAGTTTCGAAACCTAGTTTTGCCGAGTTTTCCGCGGCAAACTTCACCGCCAACCTGTCGATATCTATGCCCACAGCGGATTCGGCGCCTATAAATGCACTACCCAGCGCAAGTCTACCCGTGCCACAGCCCAAGTCTAAAACCCGTTTGCCTGCGATGTCGCCGTATGTGTAGGCTGCTAGATACAGCATTGTAGCTGCTACAGACTCCGACGTTGTATACTGCTCCAACTGCACGTTCGGTGAAGGATGCGGCTTGATTTGAGATAGAAACAGTTCTAAGTCTAGTTTTCGAGCAAGCCGTTTTTGAGCAAGGTTTCCCATGAATATTCGCCAGCAACAACTCTAAATTCGTTCACAGTTAACACGGGCTTCGGGAATTTTGACGCCGCTTCAACTGATATTCGTGGACAAGCAGTGTTCACGTACGCGTCAACCGTTGGAAACTCCATGAGCGCTTCAGGCACTATTTCTCTGATTGCAAAGAGAACAGCAGTTTTCCCGTTTTTCTCAAGCGTCTCCCGGATTTTCAAAGCTTCATCAAACCGCTTCTGCCCCAACTTCAAGCCAACAAGAACACCGAAAGTTTTAGCGCGTCCAGCCTCTTCGATGCACGCCCACCGCTGCTTGAGAATTTTCTGCGCTTCAGCATCTATCGAGTAAGCTCTGTTCTCGTAAGGGTCAGCAATTATCGTGGGCTTAGACGCAGTAAGCGCTACGCCTAACGCGTGAAATTGCCCGCCGCCGACGAAAAGGAAAGCCTCAACATCGCCTGCCACAGATTTCACATTGCTGTAATCGCAACCACATACTTGCCCAGCATAATTAATTCTGCCAGCGTCGCCCACAACCACGATTTTTCCAGCGCGCACAAGGATTTCTCTAGCGCGGTCAAGCGCCTGCACATGCTGAACCGTAGTAGCTAAACCGATTTTGCACCAGTTTTTCAGTAACGACATAGCTTGTTCAACAGCAGAGTCAACTGTCGCGGTTGCTCGGGCTTCCATATAAACTGTGGGGACAC
Organism: uncultured Candidatus Bathyarchaeia archaeon; assembly: GCA_964632845.1. Lineage (GTDB taxonomy): Archaea > Thermoproteota > Bathyarchaeia > Bathyarchaeales > Bathycorpusculaceae > JAOZHU01. Next base: position 7,941 of record CAZWDU010000015.1, read on the forward strand.
TTTCATGCTTCAGCAACCTTGCGTGCCCAAAATGGATTATTAGGTCTATGTCTAAGCTTTCGGCTTCGGCAGTAGCTATGTCGCAAGCGCCGTAGCACGGGTCGGCGGAAACGATAGCCAATGCGCCTGCTTTCTCGATAAATTTAGCCAAGCGTGGACCTTCGGGTTTCAAGCCTTCAGGCAACTGTAGCAGAACACGTTTCGCGTCGAGTTTAGCTATTTCGTGTTTTATTCGTTCTTCTTCAAAATCGAACCCTTTCATACTGTGCACCAGCAGGAGGAAACATGAAGGGAACAAGGAAAAAGAAAACGGCTATTGCTGTCTCCGCTTTGTTACAGAACCCATTCCCAGTCTTGCTTGGGTTTCCGAAGCGGACGCCCAGCAGCTACTGCAGCCTGCTCCGCCAGGCGCTCAAGAATTATCTTCTGTTCTATGCTGGCAACAAGGTTCTTTGTGGCGACAACCGCGTCGTTGTTAACGGATATGCTGTCGATTCCAACGCGAACAAGGAACTCGGCGAAGTCAGGCAAGTTGGATGGCCCCTCACCGCATATTGAAACTGTGCAGCCGTTCTCATGTGCCACTCTTATGAGATGCGCAATTATGCGTTTCACTGCAGGTTCTCTTTCGTCGAAGTAACCCATTTGACCTAAGCGTTCAGAGTCGCGGTCAATCATCAAAATACCCTGCGTCATGTCATTTGAGCCTATGGAGAAGCCGTCGACCAGCTTGGAAAACTCATCCGCCATTATCGCTATGGAGGGAGTTTCAGCCATAAACCATACTTTGAAGTCGCGTGACCGCTGCAAACCCTCTTCTTTCATGATCTCAATCACTTTTTTGGCTTCCCAAAGTGTGCGCACCATCGGAAGCATAACCCAAACGTTTTTGAGACCCCATTCTTCGCGGCATTTTTTGATGGCTTGGCATTCAAGCCTGAAAGCGTTCTCGTACCACTTGCTTATGTAGCGACTGCAACCCCGCCAACCAAGCATCGGGTTTTCCTCAACAATCTCGTACTTGTCGCCGCCCTTAAGGTCACGGTACTCATTAGTCTTAAAATCACTCAAACGCACCACAACAGGACGCGGTTGTACGGCCCTTGCCACTGTTGCGACGCTTTGGGCTAGTTTCTCCACGAAAGTCTGACCCTGCCCAGTGTCAATAAGGTACAATGGGTGGTCGCCTATGGCGCTGGCAAGGGTGAATTCAACGCGCATCAAACCGATACCTTCGAAAGGCAAGTTCTTGTAATCTTCTGCTTTCTCAGGAACGCCTAAATTCATGTAAATTTTTGTCGCGGTCACAGGCACTGGCGCCGTTGCGCTTGCGGTTACTGTAACGCCGTTTGTCGCTGCGGGCTGCGCGGCTTGAGGCATTGAGCCTTCGTAGACTATACCGTTTCTTGAGTCAACCGTGTATTCTTTGCCTGTTTCCATGACTTTCGTGGCGGTTTCTGTGCCTACGATGCAGGGGATGCTGAGTTCGCGGCTTACGATGGCTGCGTGGGATGTGACGCCGCCTTTGTCGGTGACTATGGCGCCTGCGATTTTCATGAATGGAACAAAATCAGGGTTAGTCATGTCGGTTACGAGTATGTCGCCTTTCTGCATTACTTTTGCAGCTTCGTCGGGTGTGAGAACAATTTTTGCTATGCCTGCGCCGTAGCCTTTTCGACCAGCTGAAAGGCCTTTCACAATTATTTTCAATTCTTCTTCAGGTTTCCTTTCTTCAACTCGTACGTGTGTTTCCATAGGTTTGGCACTCCAAACTGTTTCAGGACGAGCTTGAACTACGAATATGTTTTTTGGAAAAGATAAGTCTTTGTCAATCGCCCACTCGATATCCATGGGCCTTTCATAATGCTTCTCAATAAGATTGCCAAGCCCTGCAAGCTTCAAAATTTCCTCGTCGCTCACGCAGGTCTCTTTCTGCTTGTCTTCAGGCACGTCTAAATGAATCGTTTTACCCGTGCTTGGGTCGCGGATGTACTGGATGGTCTTCCTCGCGATTCGCCTTTCCTTTATCTTCAAAGTTTTCTTGTCGACAACAAAGTCATCAGGATTCACTGCGCCAGAAACCACGGTTTCGCCTAGACCATAATTGCCTTCAATAACAAGTTCATCCGTGTTCCCAGTTACTGGGTTCAGCGTGAACATGACGCCTGCCGCGCGGGAGTTCACCATTTTCTGAACCCCAACGCTTATGAAAACTTTTTCATGAGCGAAGCCTTTTTCGTTTCTGTAGAATATAGCTCGTGGGGTGAAGAGGCTGGACCAGCATTTCATGATTTTGTCAAGCAGGTCATCAACGCCTCGGACGTTAAGATAAGTTTCTTGCTGCCCTGCGAAAGACGCGTCAGGCAAATCTTCAGCAGTTGCGCTGGACCTCACGGCGACAAAAGTTTCTTTCATGCCCAACGTGCTGTTTAGTTTAGTGTAGGCTTTTTTCACGGCTGTTTCAATGGCTTTTGGCATGCGAGTTTTTTCGATAAGCTCGCGGATTTTTTCGGAAGCCACAGCGTACTGCTGGGGGTTATTTGGGTCGGTTACGGTTTCATTGATGATTTTGTAAATCATCTGGGCTATTTTAGTTTCCACAATAAATTTTTCATATGCATAAGCCGTTACGGCGAAGCCTGGGGGAACAGGCATCTTGGCGTTGATCATTTCGCCGAGGCTGGCGTTCTTGCCGCCTACAATGGGAACATCAGTTTTTCTGAGCTTTTCAAACCATAGTACCAAGTCTTTCTTTGACGCGCTCAAGCCGTCTCCATCTCCGCCTTATCGGTTACGTCTGGAGATTGCAGTTTTTCAACAACTATTTTGCAAGCGAGAGGGAGCTTTGCGCTGCCTCGCTTCAAAGATTCCTTGGCGGTTTCCACCGCGTTGGCTTTAACTTTCACAGTTATCAGCACTTGGTCAGGTTCAATTCTGGCTGCTGTGCCGATTGCTTTCCCAAAAGACCTGCGCATTCCCTGCTGAAGGCGGTCAGCATGAGCCCCAAAAATCATTTTGTTTTCTCTGAGAATAATGTGAGGATACGGGTGGACCTGCATGAGATAATCGTTAACGAGTTTATCCATCAAAACGCGGTTAGTTGCCACACGAGCTGCCTCTAAAGCGCTGTGGCGGATTTGAACCCGTTTCAAGGCTACAAGTTTAGCTTCGTAGTCAAAGTTTGCCTTGGTGTCGCCCATGGTGAACTTCACTATTTTGGGCGGCGGAAAACCTCGCGCAAACTTTTTCCGTGTGTACGCCTGCCCTCTTACAGGCCGATAATTTCGTGCATGCATGCAGCATCCCTTTTTAGCATACACCCTTAGGCGCTATTTAAACGATTTGCAACGATACACGCTGACCGCTGCATATTTGTCTATTTTTTTAGTTAAGCGAACAGCGCAGTTATTTGTGCCAAAAGGGGGGTCACTTGCTTATATAAGTAAGGTCAACGTTAGCATTTGTGAAAATGCCCAGCGCTAGCGATACAAATTACGTGCTTATTTCAGGGAAGAACTGGAAATTATCGTTAGCGGAGCTTATCGCGTTTTTAGAAGCCAGAAAAGTACAATTTGGAGTACGACAACTTTCAAGAGAATTCTTCGCTGTCAGCATCGAAGAGGACGCAAACGCCTTAGCTATCGCGGATTTGGGCGGAACCTTGAAAATTGGAGCGGTAAAAGCGGATTTCGCAACGCAGATTGTGGAAAAAACGTTTCTTCAGAAAAACAAGCAGGCGCGAGAGCAGATAAGAAGAGAAATCGCGGCAAGCGGCTTGATTGCTGAAGTGTTTGGGGCATCGTCGGGGAAAACTGTTTTTGGAGTAAGCGTATATTGCGCAGAGGATTCTTTGCGTCCAGTTTCCAATAGAATTCAGCGATTTGTGGGAAGCGCTATAAAGCGGGAGTTGGCTGCTCATGGCAGAAAATCAGGTTTTATGGGATTCTCCAGAAATAGGGAGCACCCGCAGTTGAGTCCTGTTGAAGTTCTGAAGAAAAACTTGGTTGAAAACAGAGCGGAGATATTAGTTTGCATAGGCAAAAAGCAAACGGTGACTGCCAATACTGTAGCGGTGCATAACCCGTTTGAATTCCAAAAGCGCGACATAGGCAAGCCAATGCAACGTAAAATTTTCGCCATATCGCCGCGGCTGTCAAAAATCATGGTGAACTTGGCTGCATGCACTGCTGGGAAGCTTTTGCTTGATCCGTTCTGCGGAGTTGGCACAATCCTGCAAGAGGCACTGCTGGCTGGGGCGCGAGTAGCTGGCGTGGACATAAACTCGTGGTGCGTTAAAGCTGCCACAGCGAACCTTGAGTGGCTCAAAAAAGAGTATGCGCTCAAAGATGCGGAATACAGGGTTGTGCAGGGTGACGCGCGCAGGTTAACAGGCAAATTTGAAGATGGAGTGGATTGCATAGTAACGGAGCCTGATTTGGGTCCAGCACTGCGACAAGTGCCGACTACGCCGTACGCAGCGAAAATAGTTGCTAAGCTTGAGCCCTTGTACAGGGATTTTCTGAAAGAAGCGTATGGGATATTGAAGAAAGGTAGGCGATTAGTGCTTGTAGCGCCGTACGTGCGCACACGGTCAGGGCGACCAGTCGCTATGCCAATTGGGGAGAAAGCCATAAGCATTGGCTTCAAACGGGTGTATCTGTTTCAGGAAAAGGTTTTCGCTGAAGACGTTAACGTGAAGAAGGAAATGGCAGATATGGCGTCTTTTGTTGACGCTGAGGAAAGGCACAAAGTGGGCAGGGAAATTTTTGTCTTCCAGAAATAGGACTTGGCTTACCCTTGAAGGCGCTTGTGTTTGAACCAAGTTTTAGCAAGTTCTTCATAGTTCGGGAAAACTTTTTCCAGAATTGGAATGTACATTTGTATTTCTTCGTCAGTTAAGTATTGGAATTGGAACTCGCCCATGTATGGTGCGGGTTCACCTTCGCGTGTGATGAATTCCAAGTGCATGAAGGGGTCGCCGCGTTTGATGACTATTGGGTGTCGGTCGTTGCTTAAGTTCACGACTTCAAGCACGATGCGTCCGATGAAGCCGCTGTGTATTTTGGCAGCGTTCAGGAAGGATAAGCCCATTCTTCCGTACTTGCTTTTAGCTGTTAAGTGCGATACGAAGTTTGGCGGGGTGAAAACAACCTCGTAGGATACTAAGTTCTTGTGTTCTAAATAATGCACGGTGGTTTCTTCTTTGACGGTGAGGATGTAGCCGTCGCCGTCTAGTAACGTGTAATCATGAGGATAAACGACCTTGTAGTTGTCGATTAACTCTTTTATCTTGTCTCTTCCTAAGACGCCCAACTGTTCACGCCTCCGAACTTTTTACCAATACGGCGCTGGCGCGTTATATATCTTTTGAAAAATCGCGTTAAGGCTGGACAACTGGCGATGCACACAGAAAACTCCCATTTTGCGTTCTCGCCGTCCAGTCAGCATCTGCAAGCTAAGCCGCGTCAAGTTTAACCTTCGGTTGCTTGTGCAAAAATTATATGAGCGCATACAGGGGAACTATTAGTGGGGGTTACGTGTGAAACAGCAGGTTGTTTTCTGTTTTGCTTTTGTATCCCTCGCGTTTTTTCTTGCACTCAACAGTGGAGGCGTTCAATCCGTTGAAGCCTGTTATGGTCCATGCATAACTGGGAACATAAGCAGCACCCAAATCCGCATAAACGAAACTGTGACCGTGACAGGGCAAATATGCCCTCCAGCGCCGAACACCACAATTAGAGTAGCATTCACAAGACCAGATTACACTTGGATAGAGCGGTACGTGTTAACCGACAGCGAAACAGGCGAGTTCACGGTCACTGAGACGCTTGACATGGCTGGGTACTGGAACGTTTTCCCTATCTATGGTTTCATATGCGACAGATTGTACGTTATTGTAGAGGACCCGTCGCCTCTGCTTAGTCCGACGCCGATGCCGACTTTTGTGTCGCCGTTCAGAACCAACTATTTGGTCATTATAATAGCCGTGGTTTCCGTGAGCCTCGGCGTTGTAGCGGTTGCGGTTGGAATGAGAGACAAAACCAAGAAAATCAGTTCTTTCAGGCTGTTCATCCAGATAATCTTTGTTTTCATCCTCTTCTCAGGGATATTTGTTGACCACCAGAATCTGCCGATTCCCGCCGCACAAATTGCACCTCACGAGACCTTAGTAGGAACGGACATTCTGGGCTTTTCCATGCCTGATGGGCTGCCAGTGCCAACCTTCGGCTGCTGGTACCCCTGCGGAAGAACCGCGACCTGCGCGCTCTGGCAGATACAAACGTACATTTACCCGTTCTGGGACGCTGGCGGCGGCTGGGGAGTACACTATGACAATTCAGGCTTGGAGAGGTTAGCGGTTGTTTTGGGCGCGGTGGTTGTAGCGGCTGTTGTACTTGGAAGGTTCTGGTGCGGCTGGATTTGCCCCTTCGGCTTATACCAAGACTTGATCACGCGGCTTAGAAAAACTCTGAAAATCAGGTACCGCACTTTTTCGGACAACTTCAACGAGAAATTCCATCAACTCAGCTACGTTATCTTAGCAGCAATTATCATTTTAAGTGTAGTTTTTGGTGCACAAGCAATTGCAGGCACACAAATAGTGCCAGAAACCGAAAAAGGAGGATTCATCTACGCGTATTTTTCGGCACCGTTCTGCCAAGTCTGCCCAATGAAGCCGATATGCGTGATGGCTGAACTGACTGTTGGAATTATGAGGCCAGAATGGATTATCAGCGCCATGCCAGGCGAGTTTTACCAGTTAGGACAATACCTCACCTCACTGAACCTAACAATTCTCATCATAGTCACTGTCGCAGCCTTTTTCTACAGGCGCTCATGGTGCCGAAGCTGTCCCTTAGGCGCACTTATCGCGTTGTTCAACAGGTTTCCACCGTTCAAATGGATTTCAGTAGTGCGGCTGGACAAAGTTGAAGAAAAATGCACAAAATGCGGCATCTGCAAAAGAGTATGCCCAACACAGGTTAAGGAGGTTTACGAGGAGAAAGGCGGCGACGTAACCACATCCAACTGCCTGCTCTGCTTACGGTGCGTAGAAATGTGCCCCAACGAAGGCTGCTTAAACTTTAAAGTAGCAGGAAAAACAGTGGTTAAGTCGCGAAACTGGCTAGAAAATTAAAGGGTGAAACATTAATGGAAGCGTTTAAGGCGAGAATGGCACGCAAAATAATCGCAACGGCATTCATAGCCGTGGTGGTTTCAACTGTGTTCCTAGCGGGCAAAGCAACGGCAGCTATGGCGATGCAAACAGTTTTCATAAATCCAGACGGCAGCATTGACTCAGATTCGGTACCTATCCAGCGCAGTGGGAACACGTACGTTTTCACTGGAGACGTTTATGCGTGCTTAATTGTAAACAAAAGTGATGTGATGATTGACGGCGCAGGTTACACGCTTCACGGCGCGTTAGATGCAGCGCAGGGTGATTTGTGGATAGGGAAAGGACCGAGCCCAGAAATAAATGAAACCGTGCCATACACGATAGGCATTGACACGGCAAGCAGAAGCGTCACGGGATTAACGATTAAGAACTTGAACATCCGAGATTTCAGCATAGGCATGTACATCTGGACCACAAATAACACTGTAAGCGGAAACGCGGTTGTAGACAACATAGTCGGCGTGTTGCTTTCAGGGTCCAACAACGATATTATTGGGAACTATATTGCTGACAACGAGATGGGTATGTTTTTTGGCACCAACGAACCTGGAAATATACCTTTGAATTTAACGGTCAGCCACAACTCCTTCAACAACAATACTGAGCACGTTAATGGTTGTGTCTGCGAGGAGTACAATATGACGGAGGAGGTGCATACGTGGGACAACGGCGAAGAAGGCAACTACTGGTGCGACTACAACGGCACGGACGCTGACGGCGACGGGATAGGCGATACACCCTACGTGATTGACGCGCTTAACCAAGACCGTTATCCGCTGATGCAAAGCCAAGTGGTGCTGCCGACTGCGAAGACGGAAGCGCCTGTGGAAACAATAGTGATTGCGGCTGCCGCAGTTGCGGTAATTGCAGTTGTTGCTGCTATCGCTGTTAAGAAAAGGAAGAAGAAGGCGTAGCGCGAGTTTTTAGTCTGGCCCCTACGTTAAAGTGGCAATTGCCGCGGTGATTAACGTGACCATGCCGAGCAGTATCAGAATTGCGGCGCCGCCTAGGGTTATCCATTTTCTGAATAAGGGTGCTTTGTTGAGTAGCCAGCCTGTTACTCCGCCCAGCAGCAATATCGGCGATAAAGCTGTGCCTAAGCCGAAGAGGACTGCCACGGCGAAAGTGTCAAATGGCGCAGCAAAAGGCACAGAGTACAACATCAGCATGAGCAGGGGTGGGCATATGACGAGGCCTCTGCTTAAGCCTAACGAAAAAGCGCGTAGGTCAAACCATCGGCTCTTGCTTGCTGTTGTCGCGGTTTTTCCAGTGTCTTGTGGGTGGCACTCACAGGAGGATGACCTGTTTTTGTGCAGTATACTTATGCCTATGGCTATGGTGACTATGCCGAAGGCGTATGAAGAGTATTCTTGAAAAGAAGTGATAGCGGCTTCATCGATTAGAAGCTTGAATGCACCGCTGAGAATGCCGATTAAGCCGCCGACTAAAGCGTAAGCGGTTATACGTCCTGAATTGTAGATTAAAGTGACAACCACGCCTTTGCGGAAGTCAGCGCCTATGCTTGCGATGTAGCTTGCGATGTACGGGAGGCAGGCGGAGGTGCAGAATGCTAAGCCGTAGAGTATGCCGACGGCGAACGCCTCAAGATACGGGTTTGGAATCTCAGGCATCAACGACATGGTGAATTCTCACGGTTTTTCAGCATGAAATCTAGCGGTTGTAGCGATTTAAAGGTTGCACAGCTTGCTACTGCACGGCTTGCGCGGTTGTGCACGCACAAAAAGAGCACGTTCGCTTTTTTCTAGAAATAGCATAGTCTGCAATTTGCCAAATCGCCTATCAGCTTGATTCTCAGAGCGCCCTCTTCGACTTCAACTCTGCTTTGCTCCAGTTTCAATTGTCTTAAATAGTTAGAGCTAGAAATAAGTATCAGATGATTCTTGATGATAGCTAAAAATCCTGGTTTTTTAAAATGGATTAACATTTTAGCATTTGTTTTAATGGTCATGGTTAATGGTTTAGCAGGCAGCACCACAATTCTCGGTGGAAAAAACACGGCTCAAATTTCTGATGCGAATCCAACTCTGATAACTCCCGCAGGTTACGTTTTCTCCATCTGGGGGGTCATCTACACTCTGCTAGGCATATTTGTGGTATTTCAAGCGTTACCGAGCCAGCAAGGAAAAGAGTTTCAAAAGAAAATTGGATGGCTCTTTATTCTTAGCAGCGTAATAAACATAGTTTGGCTTTTTCTCTGGCAGTTTGAATATCTTGGCTTCTCCGTTATCCTCATGTTTCTGTTTCTGGCAACTTTAATCACGATTTACCTGCGCCTTAACATTGGCGAATCAAAAATTTCTCTTCGCGAAAAACTTGCCGTTCACTTGCCCTTCAGCGTCTACTTAGGCTGGATAACTATCGCGTCAATAGCTAACGTTGCCGCGACTTTAGTTTCAGTCAACTGGGATGGCTTCGGCGTAAGCCCAGAGACATGGGCTGCCCTCGTCATAATAGTCGCACTTTTCATCTCTGTGCTGGTTCTAGCCACAAGAAAGGACTTAGCTTACGCATTAGTAATCATCTGGGCGCTAGTAGGCATTGCTGTGAAGCAAAGTGGAAACCAAACAATAGTCATGCTAACGGAGATAAGCGCGGTCATCATAGCCATAACAGCAGTTGCTATGATAATCTTCACTAAGCTAAAGCGGAAATAAGCGAATACCACGAACCGCAAACTAATTTCGCAAAAAAACGCCCAAGTTTCACCGCACAAGTAGCGCTGTCTATTTAAAGTGAGGGAAGTTTAGTCCGCGCGCAGCTGGGATTAAAAAGTTTTAAAGCAGTAAGTGGGCAATTTACATGCATGTTTGGTGAATATGGATAAAACGGATATTTTTTTGATTCAGCTGTTACTGGCTAATTCCCGGTTGCCTTACGCTGAGTTAGCTAAGAAGCTTAATTTATCGGTGAATGCGGTTCACAAACGCATCCAGTCCTTAGTGGAGGCTGGCGTGATTCGCCGTTTCACGGCTAAAGTCAGTCACTTTGCGGTGAACTCGGTTCAGGTGTTCATTTATGGTAACTCCCAAATAGGCAATATTCATGGTTTAGCGGACAAGCTGAAAACGCATGGGTCAGTGTACTGGCTTGCGGTGGGCGGCGGCAACTTTCTTTACATTGGCGCTTACCTGCGGGAGGTGTATGAGTTAGCGGCGCTTGTTGCCTACATAAAGGAGGAGGCGAAGATGCCTGAGCCGACTGTAGGCATTATGGCTGCTCCGCCTGTGTTGCCAGCGTTTGACCCCAACGACAGGGCGCTTTACGCTTTGGATTACCAGATTATTCGTGCTTTGAAAGATGATTCCTGAAAGCCGATTTCCGAAGTGGCGGATGAACTTGGGATTTCAGCGAAGACCGCTCGCCGCAGGCTCAACCGCATGATCAAGAACTGTTTGATTGAGCTTTCAGTGGAGTGGTATCCTGATGCTTCAAATGATATAGTCACGCTTGTTCAGCTTTACCTGAAGCCAGATGCTGACCCCGCTTCAGCCTTCAAAATCGTAAAGAAATACGCACCGCACATGCTGTTTTATTGGCAGTTCGTGGATATCCCTAACGTTGCCACTTATGCGGTTTGGACCAGCACCATGAAGGAGCTGCAGGGAATCCGCGAGAGTCTTGAGAAGGAAGAGAACGTGTTGTCTGTTGTGCCGAACGTGTTGTACGTTGGGTATATTTTCAGTACTTGGCGAGACCAACTCGTCGAGCAGTAAGCGGTGTCCGTTTCGTCAACCTCCTGTGTGATAAAAGAGCATTCGTTAGATGTTTTTTGGGTCTTTTTTGCGATGGCAAGTTGACAAGAACATAAATCCTCAGCAGCTAACAGTGTTTTCCAGAAAGAACGGATGTGTATAACATGAAGCAATCAGCCATAGTAACGGAAAACCTTGTTAAAAAATTTGAAGACGTAACTGCTGTAGACGAAATCAGCTTGGAAGTGCCGCAAGGAGAACTTTTTGGGCTGTTAGGTCCAAACGGTGCAGGAAAAAGCACTACGATTAATATTCTATGCGGTTTGGTGAAGCCAACAAGTGGTTCTGCCGCGGTTGGCGGCTACGATGTGCAGAAGAAAACAGCGGAAGTCAAGGAGCTCATAGGTGTTTGCCCTCAAGAAACCGCGATTTACCCGTACTTGACGGGTGCGGAGAACGTGGAGCTTTTCGGAAACCTTCACACGATGAGCAGGGAAACTCTTAAGGCGAGGCTGGACTTGCTGCTGGAAAAGATGGGGTTAACTCAGGATGCTAAGAGAAAAACGGAAAAATACAGTGGCGGCATGAAACGGCGATTAAGCCTCATTCTCGCGTTAATTCACGACCCGCAAATAGCCTTTTTGGACGAGCCAACAGTAGCCATGGACCCGCAATCGCGCCGCGCTGTCTGGGACTTCATCAAAGATTTGAAGGAAGAAGGTAAAACGGTTGTTTTGACTACGCATTACATGGAGGAAGCAGAGGAGCTTTGCGACCGCGTGGGCATAATTGACCACGGAAAACTAATTGCTCTGGGTTCACCTGCAGACTTGATTTCTAAAAACAAGGTCAAGAATTTGGAAGAGGTCTTCATCAAGCTCACTGGAAGAAAAATACGGGAGGCGATCTAAATGAAGCTGCAACGAGTCTTGGCGTTAACTAAGAAAGAAATGAAAAAAACAGTTCGCGAACCCGCAGTGTTGTTCATGATATTCTTGTTCCCCGTAGTCTTCGTTTTAGCTTTCGGCGCTTCCTTCGGCGGTGTCGGAGGAGGCGAATCCGTCTACCAAATCGGCGTAGTCAACATGGACAGCACAAACTCGCAGACACCGCAACTTTTCATCACGGCTTTGTCAAGCACAGAGATACTGAACGTTCAAACGTACGCGGACAACCAAACCGCCCAAGATGAACTGGCACAGGGCAAAGTTCAAGCCGTAATGATAATACCCGCCACGTTCAGCGAAAGCTTAGCTTCCTACCAAGCAGCACCAAACAACCCCAACAACTGGGTGAACGCCACAGTATCGCTGTACTTGGACAAAGGCTCACTTGTCGCAACCCAAGCGGTACCACCCATTATCCAGCAGGTCATAGCCGCGTTCACAGACGGCACCCAACAAGCATCGCCGAGTCCGATTAGCCTGCAAACCGCTTCGCTGGTCGAAGTGAAGCAGACGTCAGCGTTTGACTTTATGGCGCCAGGCATGTTCGCTTTCGCGTCGATATTTCTCATAATGATTGTTGCCCAATCGTTCACCCAAGACCGCGAGAACGGCATGATGAAGCGAATCCGCATTACGCCAACTTCGCCCACGGAATTCATGATAAGCCAAGTCCTGTCCTACACAGTCATAGCGCTAGTTCAAGCAATTCTCGTGTTTGCAATGGTGTACGTAATGGGCTTCAGACCCGACGTAAGCATGCCCGTCTACGTCTTCGCTTTTGTACTGGTGCTGGTGTTCTCGTTATCCAACGTCGGCTTCGGCTTAATCACCGCAACCATCGCCAAAACCTCAGGCGCAGCAACAGGGCTGTCATTCCTCTTCGTGCTCCCGCAGATGTTTCTCGGCACCTTCGTCGGCGCATCGCTCTCCTCAGTAGCGCAAACGGCAGGCAAAATTGTACCCAGCTACTACGTAACAGACGCGTTGACTTCGCTCTTCCTTAGAGGCGCCGCAATCACCAGCGCTACAGTACTATTGGACATGGTAGTAATATCTGGCTCCTGCGTAGCCATCTTGGCAGTAGGCATAATCCTGTACGGAAAATACTACAAAATCTAAACAAACAGCACCTAGCACAAACTGGAAAACAAAGAAAAACAAGGACTGGAAAATGAAAGAAAACAAACCGGTAGACGCCAAAACACTGCTGAAAGAAGCAAAAGCTTCCCAGCACAATGAAGCTTACCGAACACTGGAAAAAACCCAGAACTCCAGGATAGGCATAGGCGTAAGACTAACAACACCCAACACGCCCTCTTTTTTCACCGAAATCCTACTCTACCTATGCCCCAACTCAACCAACGTAAACCTGAAGACACTGGAAAAAAACTTAACATGCCTCAAAGCACTGCAAGCAAGAAACTACGTGTTAACATGCCAAGACGACAACTGCATCTCCTGCGAAAAAGCAACACCCATCCAAAAGTTAACTGAAGAATATACAACAATCAAAGCGCTAATCAAAACCATTTTCAGCTAACTACTAGACAACCGCAAGTTGACCACACTCACGGCTAACAACAATCGCCATTTCTGTCAAGTGTCTACATAAAGAGGGGCTATAGACTTTTCCGATTATCTATCCTCCAGAGTGTAATTTATACGGGCGAACGGGAGCTCGCCAAACCCCCTTTTCTTTTTTGTTTTCCGTAAAAAACGTTTTGGAGGATTTCTTGGATGGATAAACAGTTTGAGTTAATGGTAATTAGGTTTTGGCTTTTTCCACGGGAGGCGTTTGCCTGATGGATGAGGCCAAGTGTGTTGATTGTGCAGATTGGTTTGGATGCTGTCACAGCGGAAGAAGAGAGAAACGATTGCGTCTGAACCGTGTAGCTTCTAGCGATGCCTGCGGCGACTTCAGACCCAGAAGGCAAACAAGCTCAATTCAGGAGGCTGAAGCTTGAGGAAGTATCGGACTTGGGCATACTTGAACGCTGAAGGCAAAGCTGTTTGGGGCGACATCTTCCCAGACGGCGAAGTCCCAGTCCAAAGCATCATCGCTCAACATGCAACGTTAGAAGGCATAGATAAAACTGAAAGAGTGTTTCTCGTTGACTGGAAGGAGCTAACCGCACACCAGCAAGACGCCATCCTTGAGAAGCTATGCGAGAGAAGCGGTGCAGCCAAAGACGTAATCCTCAAAGACATCCTGAAAATCGGCTTGCCATTACGGGAAAAGTACACTGACGGCTGCGGAACAGCTCGTCTGGGGCTTTTCATTTAGGGAGGAAAGATGCTTTGGAGTTGGTACTCTTAGACATTGAAGATGCAGCTGCTTGGTTGACTGATATGCGCTGGATTGTTCTGGACTTTGACGGCGCCTTTGCGCAGTACTTGGAGCACTTTTACTTTAAGCCTGGAACACCTAAAAACGCCGAGTTCGAGGTCATGTTGGCGCCAGTTCTGGTTAACGGCTTGTCCGGTTTAGCTGCCTTCTACAGGATAAGAGACACCGTTGAAAACCGCGAAGCATTCAGAGCAGCGATAGCTGAATTCCACGAGAAACGACTGCTGACTCTTGCTGAGCTTGACAGCATTATCGAAAGTTTGCGGCGAGACATCAGAGAAAACATCATCCTGAAGCTCAGGTGAAACATCCATGGCAAAGGGCTCTGATGGGGGAAGTCAAAATTTTTCTGTTTCAAAGTCAAAAGTCAAATTTGACTTCACTACCGTTCGCACCCGCATCATACCGATAATGAAGCGAGTACAGGTGGGCGATTACCCTGCCAAGATTGGTCGCATGTATGGTTGGAGCAAACAGCATGTATCCTACTACTTGAACAAGCTGGAAAGGGCTGGTTTGGTCTGCCGCAAACGGCGTAGCAGTGCGGTTTTTTATGGGCTTACTTTGCGAGGTCAAAATTTTCTCGGGTCATGTGAGGGCGTGCTTTTCGGGTCGGGCGTGTTTCGTTTGGAGAAGGTGCAGTATCGTTATGCGATTTTGGCTGAGGGTTTGTTGCCTAAGGATTTTAGGCGTGTTGAGATGCAGAATTGGACTGCGCTTTTAGGCTTAGAGCAAGGCGTCAAAGTTAGGCACACATCGCGAAGTTGGATTGTGCATGTGGAGACTTTGTATGGTCGTAGTCCGGGTGAGTTGTTTACTTTGGCGAAGAATTTGGCTGATCGAGTAGCGAAGGGGTTGATGGTTAAGTATGGTTGTCGACTGGCTGAGGGCGAGATTTGCCGTGGGCATGAGATTGCGATTGATGATCCTGTGGCTCAGTTGCTTAGCAGGTACTTTACGGTTAGCATACCTGGCAAGTGCCACATGGATCATAGCCGTGGAGAGCTAGAGGGCGAGATTGATTTTACGCAGAGGGATATGGCGGTTGAGTATTTGCTGATGCCTGAGCGTGTGAAGAAGCTGGAGGGGCAGCTTGCGGCTTTGAATTGTGACTTGGAGCGAATCAGCGGTTGCTTGGAGAAGTTGACGGCTGTTTTGGGAAAGCTCTGTGAGGGGCAAGGTGAAGGCGAAAATAGCGTTGCTAAGAGTGCTGGAGGAAACCAGTATGTGTCTTGAGCTTAGTTTTAGAGATGCTTACAGTATTGGGTTAACGGCAGTGAAACCCTGCTCAAAAAGCTTTTTTGGGCTGTTGTCTGGGCATGGGAAAAGTCCATGCTTTTTACGATGTGGCTTTTCTGCGGTGGTTGGTGTAGGTTACGCAGTGTCAGTTTTCGCTTCTAATAATGTTGCGGATTTCTTGGATTGTGCATAATGGTATGGAAACTGCTGAAAAACCCGTTCAGAAACCTAAGAAGCGTAGCCAGAGCGATAAGATTGGTCGCTTGAAGTATAATCAGCAACTGCTAAAGCGGACTTTGGCAGAGGTTGAAGAAGTTAAGCTCATGCTACGCACTATCTTTGCAGGTCTGAAAGGCTCATTCAATTTTGAGCAGTCACTCATCGAACGGGTCGCTTGTGTGGATGAGGCGGATCGGGAGATTCTTCAGGCTCTTTTTGAGGCTGGTTCCTCTGGCCTACTGCCGAAAGATCTGGCTGTTAGGCTTGAAAGGTTTAAGGCTAGTAGGCATCAAATTAGCCGAAGAATTCTAAGAATGAACAAGCGGTTGGAAAAAAAATTCGGCGAAAAGGCGGCAGAGAAACGTGGTTGGCATTGGGCTCTTACCAGCTTCGTTGTGGAAGCTTGGGGAGAAACAACAAGCGCGATTTGTGAGAAGC
The DNA here is from genome assembly GCA_964632845.1 of uncultured Candidatus Bathyarchaeia archaeon. Lineage (GTDB taxonomy): Archaea > Thermoproteota > Bathyarchaeia > Bathyarchaeales > Bathycorpusculaceae > JAOZHU01. Next base: position 24,024 of record CAZWDU010000015.1, read on the forward strand.
AATCAGAAAATAACGGAGAGCCCTATGGGTGAGTTAAAAATCTTTACCATTTCATCTGCGCGTATTGCTGCCACATTTCCTTAAAGAAAGGTCTTTCCAATTGAACATCGAATCCTTTTGACTCATAGTCCTTTTTGATCTCAAGCACCTGCAGGTCTTCCCTCGGATCTATCAAAAGCACTTTCGGGTCAGACTGAAGACTTCTTGCAGTCTCAGCTATTATGTAACATTCAAACGCAATGATTCCTTCCAACTTGGAGCCTTCATTTATGGAGGTTAGGTTTTGAATAAAACCTGCTTCTTGAGGTCTTGGAAACCACAGCACTTCTGTGCTCTTAATGTTAGTCGCTTCATCTGTTACTATAATTGCGTACTCTCCCGGCTTTTCAATGTAGGTTTGGCACAAACTAGCAAAGTCTTCAGGTCTTATTGGGTCTTTGAACGTTATTACGGCTTCAATCGTGGAATTGGTGGTAACGGTGTCAAGGAAAGCGTTCAAAGCTTTCGTTCTTGAATCTATGTAAGCAGCAAGATTTTCGTGAGAAGTTATGTTGGCTTCGATGCCTATAGATATGTAACCTTCAACAGACGGAGACTGGCGATTGTCGCGAACCACTATGTCGCCTCCAGGAAAGCTAATCCGCTCAACTTCCCTTGAATAAACCCACCAACCTTCGTCATTCGACAAGAACAATAAGGGCAGAAAAACAATGACTGCCAAAAGGCATATGAGAGAAACTGAAAGAAGAATTAGGACGCGTTTATTTACCAAGCTATGCCGTCTCGTCGCTCTCTTGATACCGTGGAGGTTACGCTCCTCAGGAAGCCAGCCTCTAACCAGATTCTCCAAGTGCTTCTTTAAGTTCATGTTCTCAAGCAACTTCAATTGTTTCACGGTGAAAGGGGCAGTCGATAGTTTCTTCTTTTACCCATCCAATCGCCTATGAAAGCGCCTGCAATTAGAATCCCAATTGTAACTATAATGTTAAACCAACCCCACAACCAGCCAGTCACATAACGTCCAATAAAGAACACATAAGCAACGCTGAGAACGAAGCCTAAAGGCGTAATTCCCAACAGTATATACAAGGCTCTGTTTACTTTTATGGAAGGCTTAACACGAATGTAGTACGCAATGCCGATGCAAAAGAATGTCAAAAATAACGCGAGAGCTACTCGCTCAAGAGGAACCTGAAAAACAAAATAGCCTATGACCCCTGAAGCAACTGTTAAAAGCACTGTAGCTATCCATAACGGCTTCCACCAGATAGGCTTTGACATCTTCTGTGCGAACGCAAAGCCGTAGTCTTTGGGAAGCCAGCCACGAATCCTATTTTCCAAGATTTTTTTAACGTTCATGCTTTCAGCTCCGGGGCAAGTTTAGAGAATACGATGTGGGCTAGTTTGGCTGGGTGCATGGTTTCGGCGTTTTCCACTTCTACGCCACGCTCCTTAGCAATATCGAGTAGATAAATTCGCGTTTGACGGAGGAATTCTTCGTCAGTTACTTCTTCAGGGTTGTCGTGCCAGTACCAAACTTTTATTCCGTAATTTGTGCTGTAAGTCAGGATAGCTTTGCGTTTCAAGGCTGGGTGATAACCTAAAAGCATGCCTTCTTTTGGATACAATTTTGTTACTTGAATGTCATTGGCTTGAGCAACATCCAAAAGGGTTGCGGAAAGCTTGGCTTCTGCGGCTAGTTTGGTTTGGTTAACAAACTGCCGTGTGGTGTTGAGCTTGTCGGCGATGTCGACGGCTGATAAGCCCTTGCTTATCAATGACCAAACTGTCTTTTGTTTTCGACTAAGTGGAGATGCCAAGTTACACGTTGAGCCCACACATTCCACCCAGTAAATAATAGGTTATTTACAATTATTTAAGATTGCTGGTTAGTGCTATAGCATTAGACGTCAATCAAGCTATACATCCGCGGGTTTGCTGTTTCTATTTAGAGGAAAAAGCTGTAACGATTATCTATGGGGTAAACAATTTTTGAGCTAAATTCTGAAAGGCTTACGCCTATTCGTGATGCCCATTCAAGGTCTGATGCTGCATCTAAGAGTTTTTTATGTGCGTTTTTGCGGGAGCGAGTCACGCTTGGTGGATCAGTGTTAATTCTGCGGGCTATCCTATAATCGCTCAGTCCCTGCTTTGCGAGCTGCAGAATTATTCGTTCTCGTTCTGTGAGGTTCATTATTGTTTATTTCTTAAATCTTCGCCTAAATAGGTTATTATCGTAAATAGGCTAATAATATATTTCTGTTTTCTGTTTGCAACGTATCTCTTGACTTAAAAATGTCAGAAACTGAAACGGTCAACAAAGACGGCGCCCAAGAAGGCGATGGTTCAAAGAGCACGGTAGAACATTTTTCGGCAGTTTTGCCCTTTCAGGTGCTAGAGAAGATTGTGAATAAGCCTTTGCGTATTCGGGGCGTTGCTATGGCGGCGGGTATGAGCCGTAACTTTAACGTTTACACTTCTGAGGAGTTGCAGGCGTTTACGGGCAAGCTGGTTGATGCGCCCGTCTACATCGAGCATGTGGCTGTGCCTAACGCGGTTGGGAAAGTAACTAAAACCGACTGGGATGGTCACAATATCTGGTATGAAGCGGAGATTTACGATGATCAGACGGCGGAGAAAATCCGCAAGGGTCTAATCCAACACGTGAGCGTTGGTGCAGACTATGAAGCCATTGATGTCGTTAACGGGAAGGTTCCGCACGGCCTGCACAACGCTGAGTTAAGTCTTGTGGCTGTGCCTGGTATTCCCGAAACCAACGTGCAGGTTCTGGAGAAGCTCGTAGACAGCAGGGTTGCAGAAGCCCTCCAAAAAGCTGGCATTAAAGAGGCAGAGTGGGATACCGAGTACATCAATAATCTGCCTGACGCGTGCTTTGCCTACATCGAAAGCGGCGGAGAAAAGGACAGCGAGGGCAAGACAACTCCTCGCAGCCTAAGACACTTGCCGTTCAAGAATGCAGAGGGCAACCTGGACGCTGATCACGTTCGGAACGCTCTGGCTCGATTGGACCAGACCGAAATTTCTGCAGAGGCTAAGGCTGAGGCGATGCAAAAGCTGTGTTCGGCTGCCGGAGAACTCAAAATCGAAAGTGCAGTCTGCAACCTCAAAGGAGAGACAGAAACTCTAAAAGCCAAGTTAACCGAAACCGAAGGAAAACTCATCGATGCAACGAACAAGCTGACGGAAGCGCAGAGCACCATTGAGGATTTGCGTAAGCAGTTGCCAGGTGGCGGCTTGCTCAAGAATCCTCCCAAAATGATAGCGATATCTGAAGCTGCCAAGCTTGTTGAGTCAGTGTTGCCTTCATCCATGGTTCAGCGGAGTTGGGGTTTAGGACCTCAACGCATGTGCCAAGAGCTGCGCCGAGTAGTTCAGCAGTTAGAGCAAAAGGCAGGAGGCAGCTAAGCCTTGTTCACGCTCACTTTTGTGGGGAAGAGTACCAAAGGACGAACTTTGGGAAATTCAAAACTGAGAATCGACTTGATTTTGGATGACTGATAGATCTGGCAAAAGCTGGATGGCAGTTGGCGAGACAGACGACCCCAACGCGTTAATTGAATCTTTTGAGGCTGAAGCTGCAGTTACCAAAGGCTCTCCTGTGTATTTGAGTGCTGATGACAAGGTTTCGCCTAGTCCGGGTGGAGACGACGCTATAGGCGTGGCTGTCAAAACCGTTGCTTTAGGCGAAATGTGCCCAGTGCTTAAGCGCGGAAGAGTCAAGGTCACAGCCAGCGGCGCCATTACAAGGGGTAAAGCTGTGTGCAGTGCTGGTAACCAGAAAGTGGCTCAGCTTGTGGATCAGCCAGTGGACGAAGGCGGTTCAGCTACTTACACGATTTTCTATAATCGCAAGTTTGGCACAGCTCTTCAATCTGCAACGGCGGACGGCGACCTGATTTTCATAGACGTAGAGAAGTGACCTTGATGAAGCCAAGACTTTTTGAGGCTGTAATGGCAAAGCCCAACGACCAGCACGAGGTCTACGAGAAGCTAAAGCTGAAGACTGAACACCCGTTCCTGAAGCGTTACGCTGCTATGGGCATAAAAGAAGGCTTGTTCAGCGACATGACAGGCGCCCTTGGCAGAATGCACGACACGCTAGTGCAGGCTGCGTTTCCTGAGCTGATTGGCAGAAACATAATCACCGTCATGCCCACGTCTGAGCCGATGGAGCGCTTCCCGCTAGACGTGGACGCTGTAGCTTACCGTTACGCTGAAGGCGCAGTCACGAGGCTGAGCGGCAAGAAAAACACGACAGTTGACATCTATACTAACCAGTTGGTTGATGCTTCCGAGGAGTGGACAAGAGAGTTTCTCGAAGATGCCACTTGGAACGTCATGGATAACATGGTGCAGAAAGTCGGCAGAGCCATAGGGCTTGAGGAAACCGAGGCGATCATCGCATTGTATGGCGCTGTTGCGGATGCTGATTTGGCTGGCGGCGCACCAATCAATGGCAATAACGCTGTGCTAAGTTGGAGTGGACTGCTTTCACTGCACAATGCTGTCAGAAACGAGAACTGGCGCCCCACCGTATTGGCAGTAAGCGAAACACAGCTACATCAACTGCTAAACGATGACAAATTTGTCCATGCACAGTACTTGCCAAGTAGCGAAACCGACATTGAACAAGGAAGCATCGGAAGCGTCTTAGGAATGAGAGTACAGGCAAGTACTCTGGTTCCAAACGGGACTGTTTATGCGATTGATACCCGTGTGGCTTCTGCAATGCTTCTACGTCGTGACATAACGGTTGAAGACTGGGAAGATGTTAAAACAGGCAAATACGGGGTTCGCGCAACCACGCGGTTCGGCTTAGGCATCCTGCGTTCAGCTGCAGTTGCCAAGATGACTAACATCAAAACCACGCTGACTTAAGCGCTCGTTAACGCATGCAGCAAGCACCCCCTCTTTTTTTGGATAGGCAAAATTGAGGTTAACCCTGTCATGAGTAAGGTCTTCAAGAAAATCCGCGAGGTGCTCTCTTATGCGCCTGCTTCTGGTGTGGCGTCTCCAAAGGGGCGAGTGTTCTTCGACACTTCTTGCATTCCGTTAGCGGATGTGATGAAGCTTTACGAGCGAGACCCCACCTGCAAAGCAAGCGTGGATTTGTTGGCGGCTTCGACTGTGGGCATGGGCTTCTACACCACAGTTGACGAGAAATACGAAAAGGCGTCTGAAGCGAAAGCTGCTGTGGACGTTTTCTGCGAAGATGTCAACCTTGACGGGTTGCTTAATGACATGGCTAAGCCTTTGATTGGCTGCGGAAACGATTTCTGGCTCAAACTCACACCCGAAAAGCTAATTGATGCTGTTCGCATGCCGATTGATGCAGTCCAACGCATAGGGCTTAGCTCTGTTCCCGACTTGAAGATTCCCTACAAAGTCACGGGCTACCAGCTCAAAAGCACTTACAGCGGCAGTGCAGGAAACGAGCTTAAACCTGAAGCGGTAATTCACTGGCACCTCAGCAGCGATGTACCTTCGGGTTTCGGCGTTGGACTATTACAGGTTCTTCTTCACACGTTGTCGAATGATAGTGATAAGCGTCCTGCGTATTCGTGGATGAAGGCGAAGATTGAGCGGATTATGCCGAGAATTTTCGAGAAGTACGCGGGACCTGACGTGCTTGCGTATCTCGAAAAGGCTGATGCTACAACCATTAAGCAGTTTGAAGTCGCCATCAAGAACCGACCAGAAGAGGGCGCCTGGCTATTCTACAACAAGCCATGCGAAGTCAAACCAGTTACGATTGATCCGCGAGCTCAAGGCTTCGTGTACTACATCGACCACATCGTTAACCAGTTTTATCTTGGTTGCGAGACGCCTCTGCCACGGCTGTTCAGCACTCCGGGCTTCACCGAAGCTTCGGCAAGAGCAGCTCTCGATTTACAGGACATGCTCATCAAGCCTGTGCAGCGTTACATCAAGCGTCAAGTGGAAAGGGAAATTTTCGCGGTCATTGTCGCTCAATCTGGGTATGACGCGGATAAAGCGAAAGTTCGATTAAATTTTGGCAGTCCCGAAACCCCTGAGCTGGTTCCTGCTGACCTGATTCGTGCTACTGAGCTGAAGTTTATCAGAGCAGAAGAGTTCCGCAAGAATGCGGTGAAATTTGGATGGGAGCTCTGGGATGCGCAGCCCCAAGGCTCAACGAACGGCGCGGATGGTCGTAGTAATGGAGGTGCATAGAGATGAAGCTGACAGATAAACAGCAAGCGCTTCTTATGTTTGCTGCTTTTGTGTTGCCGCCTTTGGCGACTTGGATGGGACTCGGATATCCGACTGGAAGAGTTGAGCTGGGTCTTTTGGGAAGTTCACTCTTGGGCGGCGTAATTGCAGCAATCAAGGAGCTTCTCGGCGGAAAACCGCCAAACAGCGATACGACGAGTAACGGAGGCTCTTGATGGCAAGCGTGACGGCAGAGGATGTTCGAGATGTCCTTCACGTTGGTGACGCGGACATTTCAGATGCTAAAGTCTTGAAGATGATTAAGCGTGCTGAGGTCGCGTTGGAGCTGGAGCTTTCTGTCGACATTGACTACTTGAATTGTACGGATGCCCAAAAAGAGGCGATAACGCTTCTGGCTGCCATTTACGCCTTGTGCTATTTGACTGGGGGCTCAGCCGTAGGTTTAAACTTCAGCATAGGAGACTTGAGCAACTCCACGTCCGCATTGCCCAGCTTAACGGTATTGCAGTCGGAGTTCGAGCGGGTTCTCAGCGGTCTAAAAGAGCCCTACATTGGGAGCGTGTAGCCATGGGCACAGTGCCAGAAACCTATTATGATTTCGTCATGGAGTACGCGCCTTACGTTTACGTTATTCCACCTGACCTTCCAGATCCAGAGTTGGGAAGAGGCGCTTTGGCAGCTAGCTTCGCCATCGATTTCCTATGTGAAGCGTACTCTGCCAAACAGTTCGAAGATAGAAAAACAGAAGTCTACAGCAAAATCGTAAACCTTGCAGACTGGCTACTGACTCAACAGTGCCTTGACCAAGAAAGGAAAGCTTATGGCGGGTTCAAAAGCTCAGAAAACAGCACCTACTACTACAGCGTAGACGCATGCAGAGCTATACCGTCACTTCTGAGAGCATACGAACTTACAAATGGCACGCGGTATTTAGACGCTACCAAACTAGCAGGGGCAACCTTTCTCAAAACAATGCAAGATCACCAAGTCTACGGTGGCTTTGCAAGAGCCGTTACAATCGGCGATGCTTGGCTCTTAGAGATGGATGTTGAATGCCTCTATGGGCTTATCGGTTTGAAGATGCTTGCAGAAAAGCACGACATCCCAAACGCGGTAGCCTATCAGGACATTATGAGCAAGGCAATCAGCTTTCTCAGAGAAGGCTTCGAAAACCTGTGGCTTCATTATGACCCTTCAGATGGCAAATGGCATAGGGTAGGCTTAAGCGAGAACGAGATTTACGATGACCCGTTCGCCTATGCTTTGCTGGGCTTATACGCGGTTGAAGGATGGAGCGTCACTTGCCAAAGAATCTACAACTTCCTGAACAGCATAAGAGCAAGCGCTCAGTATCCCGCCTATAATCCTGCAGTGTGCTGGGCTGGATACATAGACGTCATCAACAGATTAGTAGCATGCGACTACTATGACGCAGTCACAAGCGGAATCCTCTGGCGAATCCGCAGAGACCGTGACAAGCCAAGCCTTGAGCTCAGCGTCAAAGTCATCGGCAAACACAGTGAAGAGTTCATGTTCTGGGGCGCGAAGCACGCAGACTACAGCTTTGTGGAAAACAAGAAGGCCATGGCGACAGTGTGCTGGCTCGCACAGCTATTCCTCGACTACGAGGAACCCACAACCCAATTCACCAAGATTCTAAGAAGCAAAGGCGAAGCGGTTGTGCTTTATCCAGTCCGTCAAGCAGCCGCAACTGTGGACTACGGCGAGCCATTGGATCTATTGGCGATTGTTTCTCCGCTTAAGGCTGAGCAAGTCATGCTGGAAGCAGGCTACTACCTCAGCGACTACTTGGCGTTCTACACGTTCCTTCCTGTCCGAGTGCACGATAAGCTTAGGCGTCAGGGCGAAGACTACGAAATCCAGACCGTAACGCCTTTCACGTTTGCGAATCAGCGGTTCTACTTCAAAAGCATAGCAAGGAGGCTAATCGCAAGTTGAGCGTAGTCGAATTTGAGAATCCTGTTGTTACTATTCTGCGTCTGATAGAGTCTCGCTTAAGAGTGGTCAAGGATGATGGTGGCTTAGCCCGTGTCCTGTGCTCTCAGGCAAATTATGACCGCGAACTGCTCAAAGACTACGACGCCCAAATCACGGTTAGCAAGACTGCTGATCCATGCCAACAGCAAAAACACACGTTAGATGGAAAGCTGAGACGCCGCATCTATTCGCTCAGAGCAACAATAATGACGGTGGACAAGCCCGTGCCAAGCTCAGATGTCGGCAGAGTCATGCGAGACAAAGTCCTTGAGCAGCTCCTTTTGATTATTCCTGAAAACCGCAACCTACCCTACAGAACCATCTACAACTTTTACCCATTAGACTCCACATCTGCAACTCACAAAGCCTATGATGCAGCAGCCACAAGCGAACTGGAACCAGCAAGCACTGTTTGGGCAGAACTACCAAATTTGGAGTATTCGAAGCTCTGGAGCAGTGACGACCTTAGGCACTCTAAAAGCGCAAGCAACATTAACGAACATGCATTCATGCTTTTCCGCTTCAAAGTTGGGTCGAAAGCTGGAGAAGCCCGTAACGAACCCAGAAAACAATGCCTAAAGCGCATAGTTTTGTCCTTTGAAGGCTACGGAACAGCCCCAATGGGAAACGGCTTAACCTTCAAAGTGTGGGACAACGTTGCAGGAACATGGACTAATCCACAAAGCAGCATTTCAGAAACTGATGAAACCACAACCATAACCTTAACGTCAAATCTAACTAACTACGTCAATGAACACGGCTATCTCTTCTTGTTGGCGCAGACAATCCATTCAAGCGATGGAAACACCCCTGCCGTCTTGCATTGTGATTTTGTCCAAGCAACCATAGATGTGCGGGGCATAACGTTCTGCGACATGCACAGTTACCGAGACGTCGACGTTGTCGACGTTAAGCCCTTCCTGTACAAGGAAGAGATCATCATCGTGGCCTGGCTCTTCGAGTCAGTTGCCATTTCATAGGTGAAACCGTATGGTTGATACATACCATTCCGACCAAGAGAAGTTCTACTACGTGACCGAAGGCACCTTCGGCGTAGTCCCAACAAATCCAGCGATGCTTGGTCATTCGTGCAGCTTAGTGGAACCCGACATAAACCCGAACAACATCCGAGTAGCAGGCACTGGTTCAGTGGACATAGTAGCTCTAAAGCGAGGCTTAAGGCAGCCACTACTGCGAGTGAAGTATCCTTTGCCTTCAGACGCACCCATCAACCTTCTCCAGTACGTCAAGCAAGAATTGAATGTGAGCCTTTCTCTGCAGGTGCTCTACTACAAAGACATCTTCATCTCTGCCACTGACATAATCAGCCTGCTCTACAAGGGCGCACGATTCAACAAGGCAGTTCTAACATGCGACATAGACGGCGTCTTGGAGTGCGATGCAGAGTTTCCAGCTCAAGACATCGAGGTTGGAACCGCGAAAATCTCAGGTGCCATGTACACCGATTATGCTGGCGCCGTTTCAGGGAGCGAAAGCTACGTCAAAATCGGAGGCGTAAACTGCGAGCGCGTAACATCGTGGAAGCTGCAGATTGACAACTCGTGCAAACCTGTTCCAGTCATTAGAGCGACAAGCGGACACATAGCCAAGTACATTCCTTGGGGCAAGCGGCTTTTGACTGGAGAACTCAACTTCGAGTTTGAGAGCAAGCAGGAAGCCGACGACGTCTTGGCTGACGCGGAGCAGTCCAGCTTAGAGTTTGGGCTTGGTGGAGCCAACAAAGTCGCTGTGGAGCATACCAAATGGGATGACTTCAGTTTGAGCGGGAAAGCCGAGGACCTGATCTATGCTAAGGTGCTGTTCACGGCTAGAGGACCAGTCACCATCTCATAGTCAAAAGGAGAGAGAAAAAATGGCGGAAGTGAAAGTTTTGGAGAATTTTGGTCGCGAAGCTGCTTTGCGCAAGAAGTGGCTGAAGATGTGGGAAACGCTCGGCGTCCGCATTCTGAAAATGCCTAGGTGGATGCAGGAAATCGTGCTTGAAGACGTTAACACAGCCATCAGAAACCGAATTGCAACAATGGAGATGATTCAAAACGCGAACCGAAAAAATCGAGCTTGACGGCAGATTCGGCGAAGAATACGCTGGACGCTACGTGTTTGGCGAGATTAGCTGGGCGAAGCGGAACCGCATAATCCAAAAACACACACGATACAACAAGCTAACAGGGGAAGTGGAGAGCAGCGACTTCATTGCCATACAAGCAGAAACCATCATAGCCAGCATGCACGGGCAACCAGCGTCTAAGCCGATAACGCTTGAGAAGCTTCTAAACGAAGAGGATGGCGTTCCAATTGAGCTTGGCGAACTCTTCTCGAAAATCGTCAACAAGCTGAACGGGTTGAGCCGTGAGGATTTGCGTTTTTTACTAGAGCAGTTAGACGCGGAAAGCCGCATCCAGCTCTTGTCGAGTTTCGGCTTTGTCAAACCTTCGGGTGGACACCAACACAGCTCGCACGGCAGCCAGCAAGGACAGTGCAGGAGTTCTGCCACATCTTGAACGTGATGGATGAGTTGGCTGAGGAAGAGAAGCGGAAGGCGGAGCGTGAAGCGAGACGGCGGTAGAAGTGACCTGCGACATCGAAGGCGTTGAAGAGTTCAAGAGCGCCATCCAACGGTTCGATTCGACCATGCAGCGCCGTGTCCACCGTCAACTGGCGAGTTGGGCGGCTGACGTGAAGGCTCAGGCTCGGAAACTTGTTCCAGTCAAAACAGGATACTTGCAAAGCACTATCTACGCTAAGATTAGCGAATGGGTTGCTGAGATCGGCGCGGAAGCCACTTACGCTTTGTTTGTGGAGTTGGGCACTCGGCACATGCAGGCGCATCCCTACCTTTACCCTGCGATTCAGGAGCATCTGCCACGGCTGGAGCAGATTATTCTTGAGGCTTTGGATGCTGCGAAATCGGAGGCTGGTTTGCCATGAGCTTCCGCGAAATTGCTGTAACTGTGAGGGCTGTGAATAGGGCTTCGCATGAGTTTTCGCGTATTCAGACTGATGCTGAGGCTTTGGCTGCTCGCGTCAAAAGTTTAGGTGCTGCAATGGCTGGGATCGGCGCTGCTGGAACAGCGATTGGCTATGTTGCTAAGGAAATGGGGCTTCTTAATGCTGAGCAGGCGCGGGTTTTCAACTCTGCCATGATGGTCGTCACAGCGATGGGGCTGTTCATGCGTACTAGCTGGGGCGTGGCGGTGGCTCAGAAGGTCTATTCTGCAGCTTGCTGGGTTGCGACGGCTGCACAGAACGCTTTGAACATCAGTTACGGGACGTTTCTGGCTTTGACGGGCGTGGGCATAGCGGTGATTATTGCGGCTGCTGCTGCCATGTGGAGTTTCGCCAACAGCATGAACAGAGCAACAGCAAGCGTTCAGAGCTTTAATGCTGCCACGGCTGAGACGCCTTCTCATACTCGTAGTATTCAGAGAGCAGGAGAATCGGCATTGACTTCTGGTTCTCGGATTGACGGTTCTGACGCATCATTCTACAGGAGAGGTGTAGAATAGGTGAGCGTTAATCCGCCAGCGTTGACTATTGCTTTGGGTTCTGTTGGGATTTCTCAAGCTGATGTCATCGAAGCAAGAGTGCATTTAGGCGCCACAAAAGAGGTGAGCAGTTGGGAGTTGCTCCTGCAGAATTGGAACAGCAAATACAGCCCAAACGGCGCTTATCCTCTTAGCGTCGGTCAGGACGGCTATATCTGCATTGGCAGAGACATCAACATTCCACAGATAATCACCACACGGACTGAGAGCGTCAAGTACGAGTCTACGCCTGCGGAGAATTATGTTCGTGTGGCTGGAAGGTGCTGGGGTGAAAAGCTTTTCCGCAGGGTAGTAACCAAGACTTATGCGAACCAGAAGGGCGAAGCTATAGTCAAAGACCTTCTGGATTATTATGCTGGGCTTAGCCATGTCCGTAATTCTGTGGAGCTAGTGGAGAACACTGATACCACGTACACGAAGCTTGAGTATGAGAATACTCCAGTTTGGGACATTCTAAGGCAGATTGCTGAAAGCGCTGATAAAGCAGGCGTCATAGGCTTTGATTTTCGTGTGGCGCCTGACGGCAAATTCGAGTTTTTTCCGAGAAACAGCAAAACAAGCCCTGTTAGCCTCAGCGAGAAGATTGAGCAAAGCGAGTACCGCAAAGACATCCACAGAGTCAGAAACAAAGTCACGATCTATGGTGCTGCAGACAAGAGCGTGCCAAGCGATAAGGACGCGTGGACAGAAAGCTTAACGCCTTCGGACGGTTCTTGGAGTGCTACATCAGGTTCTGTAAGCCTTGACACAAGCGTGAAATTGAAGGGTTCAGCAAGCATAAAACTCTACGCTCAAAACCTGTATTATGGAAGCGCTCTTTTCACACTTGATGCAGGTAAAGAGGTAAATGCCAATCTTTATCCGCTTTTGAATTTGTGGATAGTTCGTGAAGCAGCGTATAACGGTCAGGGTGACTTGTCGCTTTTTGATCGCACGGGGAAGCGGGCTGCGCGTCCGTTCACGGTTGGCAAGGATGAATGGTTCAAAATCGAACATAAGGTAGGCGAAGAGAATGCTGATGGCTGGAACGTAGAAAGCGGCTTTGACTGGAACTACATTTGGCAGGTTCGCGTAGCATTGTTTTTTGACAGCGTAGGCACAGGCAGCTTCTGGATTGACAACCTCTTCTTTGGAGGACGCAGATACTCCAGCGTGCAAGAGGACAGCGCCAGCCAATCAGTCTACGGATTGCGTGAACTGGTAGACACGGACGAAGAACTGTACAGCGACAACGAGTGCATGTTACGTGCTAAGGCTATTCTTGCGCAGTTAAAAGACCCTGCAGAATACCTCACAGTCCGAAGCGCAGTCATCGATTATGGCAATACGCCGCTTTTGCCAGGAGACAGAATACACGTAGTCTTGCCCAACGAGAACGTGAATGCCTATTTCCGCATTTTAAGCGCGGAATACTTCGTTGACGCTCGGACGCAGACGCTTGAGGTCACTTTGGAGTTGGGGCGTGAGGTTCCGCTCTTAGCTGACTACGTGTACTCGTTGCGGTCAAAGGTGGCTCATGTTAGTAGACATAAAATTGCGAGGTAGCCAAATGAAAAAGAGTTTGCGTAATATAATTGAAGGCTTAAACCCGGGAAACCTTGTCTGCGTTTCGTGGTGCGATGCCTCGGTTGGCAAGAGCAGCGGCTCTGGAGCTGCTATTGATGTGCCTGTTAAGAGCTGGGGCGTCTATGTCGGCTTGTTCGGCGAGAAAGCGAAGCATATAGTTCTTGCGCAGAACAGTTTCCGCTACTCTGATGGCCTTTTCGACTTGGATTATACGGCTATTCCGCTTAGCTGGACCGTTGACGTCGAAGTTATTGTAAAAGAGCATGTGCCCAAAGAGCTTGCGGGCAAACTGGTTAACAGTTTCCTGCTTGGCGGGCGTAGAGCGTTTAATCGTCCACGTACTTTTCAGCAGAGGTTGAGTACTCATGGCAGACCTGATTAAGCGGGCTTTAGCGCGGAAGCGCGTTCAACGAGGGCGCATTGTTAACGAAGAGCCTGACGAGAAGCTTGTGTACGTGGAAGTTTGCATTGGGCATGACCGCGGGGCTTGTGGCGTTGCAAATTGCACATTTAGCAGTACTACGAGCATGGAACAGTGAGGTTTTCGCGGCTATTACAGGTTTGATTGGCTCGATCACAGGGATTTTTGTGGGATCTAAAGCATGAGGAGAGGGGGTAGAATGAATAAAAAAAATATTTTTTTTCTACATGCTACCTACTACCGCTCTTTCGCTCGAATTGCGCGTAAGCTGAAGGCTGAGGATTTCGTGGCTGCTGACTCTTTTAAGACTCGGGATGAGGTTATGCGTGTTTTCGCTGGGGAATGCTACGAGCTGGCAGAGGAGTTTGCCAAACAGAACAAGCAGAAGCTCTCTTTGCAGTATGCGAAGCTCGCGGCTAAGTTACTTGGGCTTTCGCTGCGTCCGAAGAAGCTGAGCGACTTGGACGAGATAAAGAGGGTTTTGGCTGAGTTGAAGGCACAGGAGAAAACCGAATAGGATGTCCACCAGAACGCTTCCTGACAGCATCAAGGGCATATGGCGCGAAATAGAAAAAATCCAGTCCATCCGCGTTTCGATGGAAGATAGACGCAAAATATGGTTTCTAGCCAAAGTGCTTGCTGAGTTAAGCGGGCAGAGTGTTGATGTTGTCTTTAGGCGAATAAAGCCGAGAAGCGAATCTGATCTTCAAGCCATTTACGCTTTATACAACAAGTGCCAAGGTCACAGTATAGAGGAACTTGGCGAAGACCCGCTTTTCTCAGAGGTTTTCTTGAATTTCAAGCCGAAGGATTACCAGCTAACCTTTCTAACGAATTATGCTCGGCAACAGACGGTTTTGTGGACACGGCAAGGAGGCAAAACCACGTCCATAGGCGTAAAATTGTTCAAGCGCAGGGTTCGGCGCCCAAGCAGCCAAGCAACGATTACTGGTCCTGGCTTGCGTCAGACAAAGCTTGTGCTGGAAAAGTTGTCCGACGTCTTAAGCAGAATGGACCCGATAGCGTACAAGGCTTGGGTTGAAAAAGTTCTCAGAACCACTATCCGACTGCGCAATCGTTCTAGGCTGAAGGCTTTCCCATTCAGCCTTGAGAAGCTTCGCGGCGAAACCAGTGACGATGTAGACGTTGAAGAAGCAGCTTTCATCAAAGAGTGTGAGGAGCTTGTGCAGGGCACGTTGACGCCTCAGATGGCTACTCGCTGGGCTGGAGGCGCTTCCATTATCCTGAATAGTACACCTTGGGGACGAGGTTTCTACTACAAAACCTTGAACGAGCCGAGCGTGTCGAAGTTTTGGACGCCTTTTGTGGCTGATTGGCGAAAAGCTGTGGAAGCGGGGCTGATCACGCAGGAGTTTATCGAATTGCAGCGTCGGCAGTTGGATCCTGACCGTTTCAGCCGCGAATACGAATGCAAATTCACCGAAGACACAGGACGGTGGCTGAGCCAAGAGTTGATAACCGCATGCGTTGACTCGAGCATTGTGGAGCCTTGGCGTTTCGAGGACAGCTTTGAGGGCTTAGAGTTTTACATGGGCTTAGACGTTGGACAAGAAGTTGACAATGCCGCCCTCAGTGTTGTGGAGAAGGCGGGTGAAACACGGTTCTTGAGGTACAGCCACATCTTCCCATTAGGCACCAGATACGATGTTATAGCAAGCCATGTTAAAGTGTTGAGTGAGCGCTGGCAGAGTACAGTACGTATTTTTGTTGATTCGACTAATGAGCGGGCTTTGGTTGAAGCGCTAAGTTCGCAGATTGAGGGTGCTGAGGTTGAGGGCATAGCGTTTAGCCTTCAGTCTAAGCAGAAGCACGCGAGCTTTCTGAAGCAGTTGATGGGTAAGCGGCTCTTCCGCTTCTACTACGACCCTGAAGTTATCGCAGATTTAGCTGTAGAACAGTTTGAGGAGTTGCCCGGCAAATCAGACGAAGGCGAGGGTAACATTCGGTTTTTTCATGCTCCAGGTACGCATGATGACCGTTTCTGGTCGATTTGCCTTGCAGTGGCTGCGTCGATGGAGGTTGAGCCTGAACCGTTCTTAGCGGTAATTCCACGGTGAACAAAAAGAATGGGTAAAGGTAAATCTGATTTGGCTCGTGTTCGCAAGAAACTGGCTGAGCGCAGGGTTAAAGGTGTATGTCGAATTGCGAGAAGGCGAGAGGAGTTCTTCCGAATTAGGCAATTCCGCAGAGTCTATGATAGGGCAGCGGGCAAGTTCACGTTTAACATCAGCTATGAAACGCATACTAAGCCTACGCCGCGCAGTCTTGTTGTGGCTGAAGCATTCGGGCTGGGCATTGATGAGACTCAGAAGTTTAAGGTTCTGGACGCTGAGCTGAAGATTGGACCACGAGACATTGTCTACATTACGGGTGATAGTGGATCGGGTAAGAGCGTCTTGCTACGTGCAATCAGGGCAGACTTGGCTGACGAAGCCATTGACCTGTTAGAGGTTAACATCGAGGCTGATAAACCCTTAATCGAAACAGTAGGCGCCACAGTTGAAGAAGGCTTAGAACTTCTAAGCAAGGTTGGTTTGAATGACGCGTTTCTTTTCCTACGTACATACAGCCAATTGAGCGATGGGCAGAAGTACCGTTACCGCATAGCCAAGCTTATCGAGAGCGGTCGGCAGTGGTGGCTGATGGACGAGTTTGCCGCATGCCTAGACAGGGACACAGCCAAGATCATCGCGTTTAACTTGCAGAAAATCGCACGCCAACAGGGCAAAGCGGTTTTAGCAGCCACAACCCACACCGACCTGCTCGAAGATCTGACCCCTTCAGTGCACATTCACAAGCGCTTCGGCGAGGAAATAACCGTAAACTATTATCCAAACGTGCCAGCTAAGGAATGCAGCCTCATAAAGGAAATGCGGATTGCAGAAGGCACAACTGAAGACTGGAAAAAACTCTCGGGCTTTCACTACCGCAGCCACAAGATAGCTGGTCTCCGCAAAATTTTCTGTCTCAAACGCGGTGAAGAACTGTGCGGAGTCATAGTCTACTGCTATCCGCCACCTACATGCTTTGGTCGTAGGCTTGTTTTGCCGAAAATGAGCATGAAAGAGCTGAACCGTAAGCTGAGCATAATCAGCCGCGTGGTTGTGCATCCGAAGTACCGCACCATAGGCTTAGGCGCCAAGCTTGTGCAGGAAACATTACGCTTAGCAGCAACGTCCTGCATCGAGATGCCTGCGGTCATGGCGAAGTACAATCCGTTTGCTGAGAAAGCTGGTATGAGGAAAATTGCTGAGCAGCCTCCGCCTAAAGAAGCCCTAAGAATCGGTGAGGTTTTGGAGCGGCTTGGATTCAACGTTCAGCTGCTGGGCAGCGAGAAATACGTTTTGAATAAGCTGCAAGCCCTGAGCAGTGAGGATTTAGAAATGGTGAGAGAGGTTTTCAGCAAGCATTGCCATACTCGCTTCATGAAGTATTTGTTTCCGCATCAGGTATTTGGGCGCAGGAAAGATTACGTTGAGGCGATAAAGGCGGCTGGCGTTGAAAGACTCGCGTACCTGATCAAATTGTGCGGTTTTCTCTTGCAGACTAAAGTTTACTTGTTCTGGTCTGCAAGCGGAGTTCATGTAGACAAGTGAAAAGCAAATTTTAAGCCAGTAGTCTTCACATGGAAAGTCCGCTGTTCTGCACTGAAACATGAAAAACGCTTTTTTCCATGCTTATTTTTTCACTTGCGGATGATTCAAAGCGAATTGTAGCGATTTGGGCTTAGTTTTTCTTCAAAAAAGGAGGACGAGAAAAATGATGAATTGGTTAGAGCTAGAAGAAAAAGTTAAGAAAGCTAGGCGTAAGGAAAGAAGAGAGAAAAAGGAAAGCTGGTTTGGAGTATTAGAGCAGCTAAACAAGAACGGCAGCTACGTGTGGTCTCCCATCGTTTTAGGAGGAAAAATTGTAGGGGTGCGGAAAATCCGCCCCTTATAATTTTTGGAGACGAAAGAGATGAGCGTTATAAAATTTTCAGTAGCCGAGTTCGCTGACATAGCCTCAACAATTAGGTATGACACTGTTCTGCGTGACCATTTCTATTCACTTAAGGAAGTTGGCGAGTTGGCAAGGCTTAAGATGTATCCGCCCAGCGAGGCGCAGCTGGATAAGGCTGTTCTATGCTGGGTTGAGCGACTTTACATTGCCAACGCTTTGGCTTTTGAGTACCAATACGGCGATTCAGAGGTAATCAGCATAAAACGGTTAACCGAGAAAGATTTGGAGGGTCAACTGCTGAGCCGAAGAGAAATTCTTGAGAAGCTTCGGGGCTTGCGATACAACTTGTTCACTAATGCGGGACGAACCTTCTTAGGCGAGGATGATATGGCAAAGCTTTCCGCGCTAATACAGCTAATCCAGGACTACAGGGAAATGAAGATGGAGGGGTTCGTTTAGGATGCCTGAGCCGAAGCTTTGCCCGAACTGCCCTCTTCTTTCTTTGCTACCCATAGTCTACGCCAACAGGATATGCTACACGCGGCAGAGGGAGCAGCTTACTCCGCTTAAGATTTGTCAGCAGCTTAGAGCGTTATGGCTCAGCAAACCATACGTGACGCTGGAAGGGTGCCCTTATTTTGCGGAAACGGAGAGGATAGACCGCTATGCCAAAAAGACAGTGCAAAGGCAAATTCTGGCCGAAGGTTAGAGCCTTAATCTGGGA
>CAZWDU010000016.1:0-40646 GCA_964632845.1 uncultured Candidatus Bathyarchaeia archaeon
ATCCGCGAGAAACTGGGCTTAGACTCGCAGTAACCGCTTTGCAACGTTGTGTTCTAAAAATGTTCGAGGCAGTTATCTTTGACTGGGACGGAACATTAGCGGACACTATACAAATGGTTACTGCGTCCTTCCAAAAAATCCTCACCGAAGTACATTGCAAAGTAAGTAACGAGTTTATTGAGCGGCGCATTGGAATTGGCGCAGCCGAAACCTTCCGAGAAGCACTACAAGCATCAGGAGCAAGTTTTGATGAAGCCTTGATTAAGCGGCTTGTAAACAAGAAAATTCAAGCTGAAATTGACTTAAGCAGCACCGTGAACATGTTCGCGGGCGCCGTGGAACTACTAAGGTCTCTGCAAGGCAAAGTTAAGCTGGCTTTGGCTTCAATGAACAACCGTGGCGTCATCGACCACATGCTCAAGGCACTGGATGTTCAGAGATTCTTTGATGTAATACTCACAGTAGACGAGGTGCACAGTTCCAAGCCTGACCCTGAAATTTTCTTGAAGAGCGCATTGAAGCTGAGATGCCACCCTGCGAAGTGCGTGGTTGTGGAGGACTCTATTTTCGGCGTTAAAGCAGCTAAAGCGGCAAAAATGGGCTGTGTTGCGGTTCTTACAGGCGTGTATGCACGAGAAGAACTGGAAAAGGCAAAGCCTGATCTAATTGTTAATTCTTTGACTGAACGAAACGAACTCCTCCAGTTCATTCTTCAATAGCGGGGTTGTACTTTTTCGCGTCTTTAGACGCTAAATGTTAAAATATGTTTCAGTTATAGAATGCTCTGTTGACTTTATGAACGTTCCGCGGATAGTGGTAGCAGGCGCGTGCAGCGGCGTTGGCAAAACAACAATTTCCACAGGGTTAATGGGCGCGCTCCGAGACGCAGGCTTCACGGTTCAAGCATTCAAGGTAGGTCCAGACTATATTGACCCGTCGTACCATAGGGCGATAACTGGGCGACCTGCAGGAAACCTTGACGCTTGGATGGTGCCCCAAGATCAGATAGTTGAGTTGTTCAGGCGGGAAGCAGTTTCTGCTGACATAGCCGTAGTGGAAGGCGTCATGGGACTCTACGATGGGCTGAGCGGAGTGGATGAGACAGGAAGCACCGCGCAAATCGCTAAGCTGCTTCGCTGTCCTGTGCTGTTGGTTATTGACGCTTATTCTATGGCGCGCACAGTCGCCGCCGTGGCACTGGGCTACAAGAAGTTTGATGAAAACGTCAACATCTCAGGGATTATCCTGAACAGGGTTGGAAGCGCCACTCATGCGGCATGGTGTAAACAGGCAATTGAAGAGGCTACGACGATACCTGTTGTGGGTTCGTTGCCCTGCAACGCGGAAATTGAGTTGGCTGAAAGGCATTTGGGGCTGATTCCAACGCCTGAGAAAGAGCCAATGGACAAATTTTTTTCAAAAACCACAAGCTTCGTTCACAACAACGTAGACCTAGACGCAATTATCAAAATTGCGAAGTCAGTTCCTGAAGTTCCCGAAGTTAGGCATCCGATTTATCCTGCGCGAAAGCATCCAAAAAATGTGACTGTTGGTGTGGCGTTTGACGAAGCCTTCAACTTTTACTACTCAGGCAACCTTGACTTGCTTGAGGCTTACGGCGCCGAAATAAACTGCTTCAGCCCAATTCACGACAAAGCGCTTCCCGCGGACGTTGACGGCTTATACATTGGCGGCGGCTTTCCAGAAATGCTTGCGGGAGAGTTGGAAGCGAACGGAGCCATGCGGCGCGCCATCAAAAAGGCAGCTGACAGAGGCATGCCCATTTACGGTGAATGCGGCGGGTTAATGTACCTTACAGATGCAATCGTGGATTTTGAGGGCAAGCCATACAGGATGACCGATGTGCTGCACGCTAAAACGTTAATGACAAAAAAGGTTTTGCTGAATTACGCTCTGGCTGACGTTACGTGCGACACACCATTATCCACGGTAGGTAGCTGCTTGAAAGGACATGAGTTTCACTCTTCCAAAATAGTTGATGTCCCCGCAGACGCCGAGTTCGCCTATACTTTGCGAAAAGGCGAGGGCATCGTTGAAAAACGTGATGCTTGGTTGCAGCAGAACGTGTTGGCGTCTTACACGCATCTTCACTTCGCTCAAGACGCGCAAATAGCCCAAACTTTCATAGCCACCTGCAGGCAGTACAAGCACAAGTAAATGCTGTCTTGCATTTTGACAGCTTTTGACATGTGCAGTTGTAGGTGAAAAATTAAGCTGCAATGCGGTTTTGATATAGAAGATTTTTCCATAAGCGTTATTTACGCCTGCACATAAAAATAGACGATGGGGAAAGGAGAGTGAACGAAGGGCAACTAACGCCCGTCAGTAAAGTCACGTGTGACCACGCAAAACAGAGGCTATACGTGCAGAGGCACTTCGACATACTAAACGGCTTCGAATTCACCGTGACAAGATGCTGTAATTGCCATACGACGCTTGCGCTGGAAGTAAAAAGGCTAGGAGCTAGTCGCTCATCCTAGCCTTTTTGCGCGCCTTTGAACCGCAAATAAAACGCTGAAAACTTTTTCACTGAAAGACACGTTTTTTCTTTGTACTGCGTTTCAAGAAGTTTTGCTGTTGATTTGCAATTCATAAGCGTAATATTTCACGCCAGCCGCAATTGAATAGTAGACGAGGCAGGTAAATGAAGGGCTCATTTTCCGCGGCGACAAGGAAAGCAGCAAGCGCAATTTTAATCATATGCATAGTTTCAGCCAGCGTTGTGCTTTTGGCGTTTTCAGAATTTGCATGGGCAGCGACCGACGATTACATAGTTGTCAGAGTAGACGGCAGCGTCTCAAAAGTCTGCCAGCTTGTTGGAGATTGGGATATGGAAAGAAACGAGTCAACAGCAAGCTTAACTTACACTCGGTACGGCGTAGCTGGCACCGACCTTGGAGTTTCATTTGAGCACAACGGTGAACTTGTGTTTCTTTTCGGTGATACAGTTGGACGAAACGCTTTTCCATTATCAGGCAAAGACGATAGTTTTGCACACACAGCAGATTTCACGGCGGCTGATGGCTTGAATCTCACGTTCTACACGGGTAAGCCTGAAAGGTTTCTGCCGCCATGGGTGGCCGGCATCTCTCAAAGCGCTTTCGAAGTGCCCATGGAAGGCGTTGAAGTTAACGGTGCAGCCTATGTTTTCTTCACCACAAACCACACGCAAGAGCAAACAATGGGCGACGCCATGCTTGCAAAACTCAATGATGAAACCTTGAACTTCACTTACCTCTACACGTTCTCAACCGACAAATTCATTAACGTGCACACGGCAGTCGTTGAAAATCGGCTGTTAAGTGGGCTTCCCGAATCCACAGGCGAAGGATTACTCATCTGGGGAAGCGGAGAATACAGGGCAAGTGATCCATACTTGGCGTTTATGCCGTTGGACTCGATTGAAGATAAATCAGCTCTGTGCTATTTTGCTGGACTGACCGACGAGGGAAACCCAATCTGGAGCAAAAACGAAGCAGCTGCACAACCTCTTTTCCATGACCCAGTCATCGGCGAATTATCTGTAGCTTGGAACCAGTATCTTGAACGCTGGATAATGCTTTATGCAGGCGTTGCAATGCGCTCAGCGCCGCAACCATGGGGAAACTGGTCTGAAAAGCAAGTGCTGTTTAACCCCTTCTCTGACAATGGGTATGGATATTTTATTCACTTGCCTGGTCACGATAACGTCACGGATCCTTTAAGGGCAGATGAAATAGGCGGTCCATATGGACCATACATA
Source organism: uncultured Candidatus Bathyarchaeia archaeon (assembly GCA_964632845.1). Classification (GTDB taxonomy): domain Archaea; phylum Thermoproteota; class Bathyarchaeia; order Bathyarchaeales; family Bathycorpusculaceae; genus JAOZHU01. The sequence goes on from CAZWDU010000016.1 coordinate 3,764, forward strand.
ATTGACAGGTTCACAACAGGCAACGAGCAAAATTCAACGATTTACTTTACCTTGTCAACTTGGAACCCGTACACGACGGTTCTGATGCAAGCTCAGCTTGAGAAGTCGCAGCAGCAAATTCCAGAGTTTCCAAGTATACTATCTGTGCTGCTACTCTGTTTTGTGCTTATTGCTGTAGTGTTATGTACACCTTACCGCGGAAGTGCCAAAAGAGTTTAACAAGTGAACTGGATTAGAGTTTGAGAGTGGACCGGGCGGGATTTGAACCCGCGGCTTCTTGATTGCGAATCAAATCAGAAACCTACGGTTTCTGAACTTCCCTTTCCAGACGGCTTCTATGATTGGCTTGTGAAGGATGACGCGCATAAACCGTACGTGGCGCGGTACATGGAGAGCTACGCCCGAGAATTTCAGCATTGCCTGGCGAATAGGAACTGTGACGCTTTGCAATCGCTTACGGCGGGTAAACAGCGGCTTGTCATGGCTTCACTCAGCGCGTTAGCAAAGTTCACTGGCGTCTATCCAGTTTGGAAGGGGTTGGTGAAGCAGTACAATCTCAAGTGGTCGGGAAAATCGAAAGACCAAGTTGTAATTGAAAGGTTGACGAGCATTCGAGACCCAGAGGAGATTTGGCAGTGGATTATCGACGTGAAGCGGAAGCTTCCAAACCTAACAGACTTCGCAGACTTGATGGCGATTTCAGGCCTGCGATTCGGCGAGTCAGTCAACAGCTACAACCTCATAATCAGACTAGCCGCTAGTGAAGGCGTGAAGCTTGTTTTGAATGGCAACGGTAAGTCGCGGGTCAGCGGGTACTTCAACATGGAGAAATCAACGCTTGAGCACTTCTGGTTCCCAGAGCTATTCCTAAGACGCACAAAGAAAGCGTTCATCAGCTTTGTTCCTTTCAAGCTTGTGGACAGGATTTCGAAAGCGGCGCCGTTGAACTTGTGCGGTATTCAAACGGCGGTTAAGCGGTGTTTGGGTTTGCGGTTCAGCGACATCCGTGAGATGCATGGCAGCTTCTTAACCAAGTACCTGAAGGAGCCCGAGATAGATTTCATTCAGGGCCGTGTCACTGGGACGGTGTTTATGACGAATTACTTTAATCCTGCTGTGGTTGCGGATTTGCGGACGCGGGTGTTTCAGGGCATAGCGGAGATACAGGAGAAGGTGAAAGCGTGAGTGTTGGTATGTGTTTTCTGAAAGAGGGTAGACCAGTCAGCTTCACAAATACCCACTTGTGGCGCTTCATGCAATTTTGTAAATTTGGTGTAGAAAATAAACCAAGTGTGCCGACTGCGATTAACACTTTGCTGTTTACAGGTTTTCGGAAAACAGAATTTGGAGGTTTGATTTTCCCATGAAAAACACAATTCCCCTACAAACAACATGTGTAAACCTAGAGAAGTATATAGGAGAACCAAAACGGAAAAAACATTATTTCAAAGACGCCACTCGGCGAATATCTGAGCAGCAAATCCAGAAGCTTCTCAAGTGCAAAGACTGCCAGGAACACCCAGTGCTCTATATCCAAGTTGCGACTGGGAAGAAGCGGCGCCAAGTAGGCATATGCACTAAGGATTGGGAAGGGATGGCGGATACGGTTATCGGATGGAACGGAGAATGACTGAACCGAAATACATCTATTTCAGATTTGAAGGTTACAGCAAAACAGGTAAGACCAAACATTGGAAAGTTTACGCAAAAGAAGATGATACATTGCTTGGAGAAATCGGTTTCGATGCTGCGTGGTGGAGCTATGACTTCTATCCAGCACCAAACATGAAGTTCGAGAAGCATTGTATGCGTGACATTGCCGATTTCTGCGAGGAACAAGAGAAACTCTGGAGACAGCACAACAGGGAATTAATGAAAGGTCTGAAAGAAATCACCGACAAAATTCTTTCTAATACATAGTCTCAGTTTTTGTGGGCAGTTAGCCTAGCCTTTTCTCGCAAAGTCTGCCACTCCAGAATGAACGGCATCGTTTGTTCTGGAACTTGTTTCATCCTAAGTTCTGGAACTTAGTGTTTCATTTCTCAGGTGCACAGAAAACAAACGCTGTGTATAGTGCCAAGCTTTCAACCCCTTATATAAGGGGGCTATAGTCTCCTCGATGCTCTGTTGCGTTACGCAACAGCATATCTCACTTGACCCTTTAAGGGTCACTCCCTGAAAGAAAGCTTCCTTTGTTAAGTAGCGAACTTTAGATTAACAGTCTAAAGCATGGAAAACCCACGCCTAAACTCGAAAATTTAACAAAATTGTAAGGTGTACCTCAACTCTACGCACTATGTTATTTAACATGCCCACTCCTATTTTATTGGGCGTTCTTCTACACTTTGTCAGGTAGTTCCGTCACTGTTATCTCAATACAGAACTCGCTCTTGCCTGATTTCACAATGAAGGTTTTCTTCTGTTGATTAAGCTTTCTAATTTCCATTTTTATCACCTTCCTGTGGTGCTTCATGTACTCGCAACGTCTGCCGAATGTACTGCTGAAGCGCACGCTTCACCTGCATAGGTTTCCACTCTACTCCCGTCTGCTCCTTCAACGTTTTACAGATAACGCTGAAGTTGCCAGTGGAAGCGTAGAGGGACGCGATCTTGTTAGGTGTGCCCTTCAGCTCCAATTCCTCATCTGTGAGTTGTCGCTCGAGAGTGAACGGTGCAATGTCCAAAGTGTCAAAGGGCAACGTAGCTTTTGGAAAGTCACGGACCGTTATGAGGTCCTCATTCCACTTGCACTTGATCTTTGCAACAAACTCGTTGCCGAACACTTGTTTCTTGACGATCATGCCTGTGAGCTCACTATCTTTCCAAGTGTCCAGATCCTTGATGTCCTGCAGAATGAAAATCCAATGCCCAAAGAACTTACGGACCACAAAGACACTATGCCGTATCTTGCGGGTTAACCCGCTGAGCGGCGAACGTGTGTCGTCATGGATTGCGGCTTCGTCTAGAATAAAGAGTTTCTTTCCTACTTGGTGCGCGAACCAGTAATTGACGTCCTGCAGTGAAGTAATTTTCTCGCCATGGCCGTAAGTGCTCATGTTTGACGCGAAGTAGTCCAGGCATTTCTCGTTGAGTCCAATTTCGGCGAATAGGCAGGCGGTGTCGCTTTTTCCTGTGTCGGGGTTGCCATAGATGACGCAGACTGGGTACTTGTACTGCTTGAAGAATCGCGTGACGATGTTAGCTAAGGCTTCACTGTACGTTGGTGCCTGTGTTGTCGCTTGAGCGTTTTCCACTGATCTCCCTCACTCCAGTTTTTCCAACTTTCAGGCCCAGATTTGTTAGCACATCAGCATGCATAATCCATAATGCTTCGCCCTGAAGCTTGAGCTGCTCGCGCAGGCCTTTCAACCACGCTGCGAATTCAGGGTCCTCACCTTCATACGCCTTGATGTAGAGATCGAGGATTGCGAGTTTGTCAGCGTTGAGGTTGCAGGCGTAGTCGGCGAGCTCGTTCCGCTTCGCTGCGAGTTTCTGGCTAAGCGTTTGGAGCGTTTGCATTTCGATGTCGTACTTCTTTTTGGGTTGAAAATTCACTTTTTAGAGTCACCTTTGAAAATGAGTGGATACAATGAGATTCCCGTGATGAATCCAGCGGCCAAGCCTGCTACAAAGTAGACAAGCGCAATCATTCGAACTCCTCGACCTGCCATTTACTGCCTTTCTCACCACGATGGAAGATTCGGTCTCGGATACCTCGACGGATTTCCTTCATTTTCTCCGTTGCGACAGTGACTATTTGGTTGGCTTTCCATCCGTTGACGCTCATTCGCAGTTCAAGGCGTTCATCTACTGTTTGGCGAAGCCATGGCAACTTGTACCTGTCTGCGATAACGCTGAGTGTGGCGAATGAAGCGTCTTCGCCAGTAATCAGGTTTGTCATCATTTTCAGTTTGTCTTTGTCTGTTAGTTCCGTGACTGATTTGGCTATGGCTTCCTCTTTGGTGCTGAGTCCTAGACGCTGCGTGATTTCCTTCTTGAGCCGCGCTCTTTCGCCGTCATCCATGTGGATTCACCTGGTTTAGGTTGCTCCGAAAAGTGGCAGTATGATGTCGCGTATCAGGTAGAACAGGCCGCCTCCTGCAGTGAGCAGGATCAGGATTGTGCTTATGGAGAGTTTGCCCTTTTTGATTAAGCTGTCCCAGTAGCTTCTTTCGGTGAAATAGTCGAGCATGTTCTTGAGTTCTTGGTACAGTGTTTTCAGGTCGTGCAGGTCTACTTTGAAGCTTTTGTCCGGCGTATCTGGCGGCTTTTGTTCAGTGTCGATTTTCTTCGCTGTTTCCTTCAGTTCTTCGGATGTGGGTTTCCAGTTTGGGTCCAGAGCTATATTGATGCTGTGGCGGGTTTCTATGCTGACATCGGCTTTCAACTCAATTTTCCTGCCTCCCCACGAAACGCATTTGACTATGTCAGTTGGAGAGACGACGTATTTGGTGGGGAATTGCTGTCTGAATCGGCGCTGCGCGACTGCTATGTGTGTGTCGGGGTCGTATACTGCTTTGGTGGTGAAGGTTTGGTCTTTGTCTCGAATTTCAAGTTTCATTTTTACTTGTGGCATGTTTTCACGTCCAAAAAGTTATCGTGTCCCAGATGAGACGCCCAAAATTCACAAGGGTGTCCCATAATTCTCGAAGGAAGCCCCAGATTTTGAGGGCGAAATCGCCGATTAGTTTGACGTTGCCTGCCATGACTGAGCTGATAATGACGTCAAGCAGGTAGAACAGGAATATGAAAGGCAATATCGGCAGGAATTGACCTGCAAAGGTGCCGACAATCACCGCGAGCGAATATATGAAGTTGAAGCCATCCATGATCCACTGGAATGGATTTGGGTTAAGACTTGGTGGTGCCTGATCCTCTATTTCTGTTATTGCGCCGATGTACACGTCGCCGTAAGCGCATTGGAACGTGCCGCTTCCGTCATGTCCAGCGTAAAGCACAAGTTCAGGGTCATTCCAGACCGAGGGATCAACCGTTAGGGTTTCTGCGAAGGTTTTGAGGGCGCCTTCTGTGACGTTTTGGTAAGCTTCGTTTCCAGAGAAAATGTTGGTTGCGTAAATGGCCTTCGCTGTTGTGCTGTTAATGCGTATGAATTGGATGTACCAGAGCGCGTCAGTTGTATCGACAGTTTCGCCTATTGCCAAGTTTGGTTTGCCCACGTTGCACTGTAGTTGACTGCCCACTTTCGCTTCTGACGTCATCATGGCTATGCCTTGCTCGTGAGCGATGTAGAATAAGCTGTACGCGGCGCCACCTGTTCCATGCAAGCCAAAACTGAAGTAGAAGCGTTTGGTGCCTTCCCACCACCACCATTCACGCCTGTCGCCTTTGATGCTGACGGTGAAGTTGACTTGGAAGCCTTCGCCATCCGCGAAAGTCTTGTTTAGATTTCCACGAGTGAAGTTTGCTTGACATACATTCTCGCCTTCGGCAGTCAACATCAACGGAGAAAGCGAATAATTGAGGTCTCCGTCTATACCTGTTAGTGTCCATTCTCCGCTTGGCGGTGCGGGTCCTGCTGGGGTTTCAGACCAGATTATCAAGTAAGGGGTTAAGCTTGTGCGTTCTGCGCTGTAAAATCTAGCCCATGAATTTTCTACTGCTGTTTGATTTGTGAGAACTATACTGAAAAAACCATCTAATTCGTCTCTGACCGCGTCTGTCACATTCAAACTTTCAATATATGTACCGCCTGAATATACTGAGAGTTCACCTATTTTGTCCTGCAGGAAAGGCGCGTTATCCCATGTGATTGTGCTCTGTTGCCAATAATCCGAACACTCGTTCACGTCGATGATTATCGGCGGGTAGACGCCGCCGAAAAAGCCCCTCAGAACTAAGGTTGCGTTTGTTACTGCTGAGAGGTTGAGAGAGCGTATGTCGAATTTTACGTAGCTTTTTCGTATGCTGTTTCCAGAAGAGATGTAACCAACGTCCCATGTTTGTTCGCTTCCGTAGTTTGTAGAAGGGTTCGCGTTATCGCACATGGCGTCAGCAACAGGGTACAAGTGTATTTCTTGATACGTTGCCGCGGAAACTTTGCTCAAAAGCAAGGGGGCTACAAGGCTAACTAACACTATTGCAGTTAATAGGGCTATTCCGAAGCTACATTTTATTCGCGTGGATATTCCCCCTCTATGACCCCCCATTCAACCTTGACGAGCGCTTTCTCTAGAACCTTGAGGACTTTGACATCGTCAGCACAGACCTTGACAAGCTTGTTTTCTTTCTTGGCGTACTTGCCGATCTTGCCCATGAACTTCATTACGGCTATGGAGTCGTGTTCGCTTGTTGTTTCAACGACTTTCCGTGTGCCGTCGGGAAGCTGGATTAATGCGCCGATATACATGGAGCGGTCTCCTTGACTTTTTTGTGGTCGTCAAGAACAACTGCGACGTAATTGTTCAGGCTTCGATGATTGCTTTTCGCTTGTTTCGTTAGCCAGGCAATGAGGGTTTTAGGCAGGTAGAGGTTAAGTCTGCCACATTCATTCTTCGCCATAAGGGTCGGCTCTATGTATAAAAATGTACCAATTTAAACATTGTTAAACAAATTTAATAACAAATGTTTTATTTGGGACATGAGAGTATCTTTTGGAGAAATCCACAAATGAGCTCAGACATAACAAGTACCGTCCTCGAATGGATGCCGCTCATCATCACCTTCGCAATGCTCGGCATGGTCCTGGGTCTTCTGAAGAAATTCGGCAAGATCTAGACGGAGGGACACCGCAATGAACAAGCGGCGAGCTCTCTTGACCGTGACAACGCTGATTTTACTATGCGCCATAGTCGGCTCTGCGTACGCTTCTTACGCCACATCAGTTCTGTACACCAAATTCAATAGCCTAAGCTGGTCGGACTACACACTTGATAAAAGTTACACCGCAGTCACTATAGACATCAAAAACTACCTCACTTTCAACGTGACTGGAACCTGGGCAAAAGTCGCCTTCACTAACCACACGGGCGACACAGGCACCGTTGTAGGCATAAACGTAGTTTTCAGCGATGATGACGAAACAGTCAAAGTCTACGCAATTGACGGCGCGACTGAAGTTTTAATCGGCACAGGAACCTACAACCACACAAGCACGACCAGGATAGTTCTTAGCGGACAAAAAATCTACGCTTACGCGCATGTTGGCAATAAGACAAGCACGAAAATAGTTGACGGCTTCAGCTTCAATGAACCCTTTGCGTATCTGCGAGTGAAAGGCAGTGACGTGGACACCGCTAGTGATGGCTACGTGCAAGTCAATGTCAACACTGGCGGCGCAGGCACGCAAGCAAGCGTCAACGAGTGGATACCGATAATTATAACTTTTGCGATGCTAGGAATATGCATGGGGTACTTGAAGAAAATTGGAAAAATCTAAGGCATCCATCCCCGTTTTTTTCTTTTTAGCCTGTTTTTTATAGCAGCACCCTTAGCCTGCGCGCAAGCACCCGCTGCACGTCCGCCCCAAGTAGGCACCTTCTATTACGTCTGGTACGATCCTGCTGACGCGGCAAGCTGGGAGTATCCGAAGATCCAAGACAAACCTGTCCTTGACTACTACAACAGCAGCGATCTCTCAGTGATTGAGCAGCATTTCGCCTGGTTAAGCGATTTGTACATTGACTTCATAGTCGTGTCTTGGTGGGGAATGTACAATCAGTCGGATTGGCACAGTTTCATAAACAACGCCACACTCCAAGTTTACGAGACGGCCAAGATGAACGTGACTAACGTTAAAGTTGCCTTGATGGTTGAACCTTACAACGAAACAGGCGCCTACAACTTCACCGAACTCTACGACTGGGTCTACACCAACCTGTACCAACAATACCCCACTATCTACTTCAAAGTTGACGGTAAACCGCTGCTCTGTTTCTTCAACGCTGAAAGCATGACTGCGCCAGGAGTTTTCGAGAGAGACAACCGCTTCACCGTCAAAATCGTCGGCAACGACCACGTTTCAGAGTGGCTATACGACAACGCAACGCAGAAAAACAACCCGCCGTCTGCTATTCCTTGGCCCCGTGACCGCCAAATCACTGTTAGCCCGCGTTTCGATGATTTCTACGTGCGCTACCCTAACGAGACTGTTGACGCGAAGCTGGAGTATTTATACGCTGAGCAGTGGGAACAAGTGTTTAACTTGACTAGACAAAACGCCGTGGACTTTGTCACGATCACGAGTTGGAACGAGTTCCCGGAGAGGACTATGATTGAGCCGCATTATGACGCGACAGCTAGGAACCACGACCCCTACTTGCTGTACAACATGACGCGAGAGTACATTGCGGACCTGAAGGATTTGGAGCCAGCGCCGTTTGAGGCGCCTAAATACTGGTATCAGAATCCGGTTACGTTTGTGGCTATTGCGGGTGTCTTGATTTTCGCGGTTTTTGTGGGGATTGAAGTGTACAAACATTCTTAAGCCTGCAGCGGCTAAGGTAGAGTGGGCGAGAGAATGATTGACATTTTCTCGGTTGGAGTCGGCATAGGCTTGCTCATTGCGATAGTTATTGGAGTCCTATGGTTTTCTGTTCCTTTTGTGGGCACGGTTCTTCTTGGGCGGTTGATTCGGAACTCTAAGAAACGGTTCTCTGCCAAGATAGTTTTTTGGGTAGCAATGGGTTACCTGTGGATTTTCGTTGGGATGCTGCTCTTTTATAGTGCCTTTTCGCCGCAAAGTTGGACTATTGGTGCTTTTGATGCTGCAGTCAAGTTTTGTACGGACCTTGGTGTGCTGTGGGTTCTTGTTCCAGTTTGGCTTGTTGGCGCAGCGTTTCTTGTGTCAGGTAGATTTGACGGTTTATTGAGGGCTAGAAAGAGCAGTTAGGCTTCGTCTGGAAGGTCGATTTTCCATCCTTCCTTCTGTTTCTTCCTAATGATTTGTTGCACGTCGGGTTGGTTTAATGCGAAGCGGATGTGTTCGCAGTAGCTGGCGTCGCATACGGGGCAGTGGATGCCTTTTGGCGTGATTTGGATGTCTGCAACCCTGCGAAGCTTGGTGTCCTGTACTTTGACGCCTTTGTCATCGTGGTTAACCATCTTCAAGGGTTCTGTTTCATATTTGGTTAGCAATTCTCTGACAGCTTCTTTTACTATTTCTGCTCTGGAAGTGAAACCTCGTGTACCTATCAGTTTGTCCATTTCTGCAGCAAATTCTTCTGGAACTCTCACGGTCGAATAACCGTCTTTTTGCGCTTTTTTTGGCACGGTTCATCCATTCTACTGAGTTATTCCTGAATCATGCATTAGTCATATTGTGATTATAATACTTTGTGTAAAAAGTCGCTATATTGTGAATCATTATTGATTCATTGTTGTTGGAAAACCTTTTATCCGTACTCCGCCACTCTGATTCAGAAGTGAATCATGTATGACAGAATACGTGACTGTTAAAATTCCTGCAGACATCGCCAAACAGGTAGATGACCTGATTGGGACACAGGGTTACTCCAGTAGAGCCGATGTGGTGAAAGACGCGCTACGGAGATTCTTTGAGAAACTTCCAAAACAGGAGGCTTAACCACGACCGAATACGACATGCACGTCAAGAAGCACCTGAAAAGCCAAGACGCCGCCAAAAACCCAGAGTTCACAGTAGTCTTGGAATGTGGCGACCCGAAAATGAAACTGCGAATCAAGAGCGCAAGCACAGCACTTTTCCAAGAATACCCACTTGGACACCCAGTAACCGTGCGGATTGAAGCTTACGCGCAAAAGAAACTGACAACAGAAGCGGAAGCTTAGAAGGCGAAAGGACATGGCGGAAAAGAAAATTTGCCCGTTAGCTGCTGCGCACCCCAACCAAAGCAACAGCGACTGCTTAGGCAACACATGCGCCTGCCACGTCAGCGTCGTCAAACCCGCTTTCCTATCGAGAACGCCTGTCATTGTAGACCCCGAAAACTACTACTGCTATGAAGGGTGCGGTTTGGTTCGCGTGGTTCCTTGGCAGCTCGTCAAACGCGAAGCCAAGAAAAGCGACCACATCGACGACGTTTTAGACGCACAGAAACGCGGGGAGCTGCCGAAAATATGAGTCTCGAAGACCGCGTCGCCCTCCTCGAAAAAGGCGTCCACGAAATCGTAGACTGCCTAGGACAAATCGCCAAAGACGCCGACTTAATGGGCACCAACATCATGCGCGCAATCAAAGCCACGCAACCGCAAACGGCGAAGCAGGAAAAACGCGAGTGGACATGGAACCCCGACAAAATCAAGTGGACACAAGAAACAGGCTTCAAAGGACCCTACGAAAAATCTGACGACGTCAACAGCTTAGACTTCAAAGCCATGCTGAAGGACTTGCAGGAGCACGATGGCAAACTGAACCGTGACGGCCGCTTTTACTGGATGTTCAAGAACGGCAGCGCAGTTGGGAGGACCATGCCAAAATGAGGAAGTACATCTGCGACAACTGCGGCACAGAAGTCGAAAAGAAAAAACTCTTCCAACTAAGCGCCTTCAACGTTGAAGATTCAGACGATGACCGCGACTTAGGCGAAGTCTGCACCGAATGCCTAGACAAACTCGTCAAATTCGTCAAGGAAGGATTCCAGTAATGCCAACGATTTCTGCGGATAAGGAAATGCGCGACTACTTTATCGCCAAACTGCAAGAGCGCAGCGCGCCTGCCCGCACCGAAATCCATGTCAGCGACCTATGCTACTGCCTACGCAAAGCCTTTCACCGTCGCTTTCACAATCGGCAACTCAGCGAACAGCAGCTCATCTTCTTTTTGGATGGACATCAACGACACGAAGGACTCCAAAGCCTCTGCAAAAACCTCGAGAGTGAAGTCGAAGTCAGACGCTATGGCATAGTCGGACACTTAGACCTGCAGGACAAGCACCCCGTAGAAATCAAAACCACAAGAGCACGACCAAACGGACAGAAACCCACGCACTACATTCGCCAAGGCGCCTACTACTGCCTACTCACAGGCACAGACACGTTCTCGCTAATCACGCAACACATCAACGACGGCGTCCTGACTTTTGAGACGGTAGAGTTCAGCAAGGACGAGCTCGACGAGTACCTGCGAGATATGCTGTTTGACCGCGACTTGCTGCAACGCGCCTATGACAACTTGGACGTGTCACTTCTCGGATTTCCCGCTGACGATTGGCAGTGCCGACACTGCGAATTCCAAACCGAGTGCTACCCGAAAAAATAGGTTTGCTTCTTGGGATTGAGAATTATGGCGCCCACGCTCTCTCACGCACAAAACACCGCTGAACCAGGTGCTAAACTCGGAGAGTCCGCTCAGCAGCAAAGCGGCCTGGAAGCCAACGGCGCCTTTGCACACGTTCTTCCTTCTCCCCAAAAAGATGCTGAACCTGTTAAGCTATGCCCAAAATGCGAACGAAAAAGCCCACTATTTTGCGCTAAATCATGCCCTTGCTCATGGGGATGTATCGACTGCGTTTTCCATCGGTACTGCTCAAAACATTTTGATTGGGAGGCGGCGCTATGCAAAGCCTGAAACGCATTCCCAACGGGACAGTCTTCGGGGAAATCCCTCTCGAAGCCTGCAAAGCCTACCCCATCCGAATCTTCGAGGGCCTCGGCGTGGCGCCGCGCATAGCCTACGCTGATCTCAACACGCACCGAGAACACAACAAGCTCAGCGTCAAGCTGCTGCCTGACGGCGGCAAAACGGCGCCGCACCCGCAAATCGTCTTTTTCGTGAATGGCGCCTACCATGTGGAAACGCTTGGCTACCATGTAAGCAATCCGTTCAAGTGGACGACGTGGATGGAGTTTCACCTTGACGCGCGCCTGCTCAAACGGTTGATTGACGCGGTGATTAAGGCGGAAATCGCTCTGGAGGCTATGAAAGCGTGAGCAACGCAGACCACCGCAAGTACCATCGCCAAGAAAAGGCTAAGCATTGCCTGCAACAGCAAGTCTTCGCTCGACAGAACGGTGAAGTCACGCTCAAAGAGAACCCCGCCAAATACGCCACGCTTGAGCAGAAAGGCGTAGACCCATTCAAAGACGCCACATGCCCGTTCTGTCTTGGCCTCAGCAAGCTTCGGCTTTTCCTAGTCAGCACCAAGAAAGGCTATGACAAGGGCAAAGGAAAATGTCCACTGTGCGGCCAAGGTGCAAGGTTCGACACGCTCTTGAAAGTCATGTCCTCGCCTGAGCAGTACGCTATTTATGCGTTCACTTACCCCGCGCGTAGTTTTTGGGAGAAAGTGAAAGCCGCTGGGTTTGACGTTTGGAAGAAGCGGCTTAAGATGATGGGTTGGACGGAACGGTTCTGGACTGAGTACAAGCGGCGGCGTGGAGATCCAGAGAAGGAAGCTGAGGAGCAACGGTTCCAGGAAGAGACGGATGCTTACGAGCAGTCTTTTGAGGAGGCAGTCCCCGCATGAAGAAAAAGATATTGCGGGTTGGGCGTTTTCTCTGCAAAACTTGCGGAAAAACAGTCGACATAGAGCAAGACGACGGCATCTACGTTCTGGCGCCTATAAAGTGCCCTCATTGTCATTCAATAGGGCCGTGGCGGTTACTGCTTGATGGTTCCAAGTTTGCTTTAGAAGAGATTGAGGACATTGCAGCATTGGAGGTAAAGGCATGAAGTTGATTACGCTCTACCTGCCTGAAACCTACCTCAAAGCCCTTGACCAACTCGTAACCGAACACTTCTACCCGAACCGTGCTGAGGCGATACGCTTCGCCATCCATGACCTCATCAACAGTGAGGTTTGGAGACGCAAAGTTATGGGAGAACACCAAACATGAAGAAAATTTTCGTGACTGGAGACGGCCCTTGCCCTTGGTGTGGGCGAATCATCCAGGGCGACAAGCCTGAGACGCATCATACTCACGTGATTGGAGAAAAAGGAGAACTGATCGAATGAAAACTACATTCGAGGAACTATCAACAAAATACCCCATTCAGAACGTGACGCCATACGGCGAATGTATTGTTGTTCCCGGCGCAGAGTTTGACCCTGACTGGGAAGCCTACCTGGGCGATCAGGGATGCCGCTGTATTATGACCGATTTGGATGGTAAACCTGTCACCTTGGTGCAACGTAAGAACCACAGCGGCCAAGGCGAGAAGATCGTTTATGAGAACAAAGGAACAAAGGATGCGAGAAAAATGGAAAAAGCAGAAAACAAAACTGCAACAACTAAGCTCAAAGGTTGCCAGAAAGGCCCCTCCTGGAGCGTTGAAGAGGAAGAGCAGCTCCTCAAACGAATGGACGAGTTAAGCGGTCCTATAGAAAGACGTGCTAGAAAGCTTGAGCCCGAGTTTAAAGGGCGCAGCGCATGTTCCATCTGGCAGAAGTACAAGAAACTGCTCAGAGCCAAGAGGGCGAAGCATGTCTCTACACCAGCATCGGCCCAAATTATCCAGAAGGATTCTGGCCCTAGGCCTATCGTTAAACCTGTTACATCGTCACCTGCACCTGTGGAAAATCCCATGGTAACTTTGCTCACGGAAATTCGAGACTTATTAACGCCTGAAGCATTCGATTTTGATTATCATTGTCCAGAATGCAACGAACACGGTAGCGTCTGCAACTCAGAAAAAGTTTGGCTTTCTTGTCCAGTGTGTGGCGCCCCGTTAATCATTTGGAACGTGGAGGCAGCGGTGCATGCCTGACATTTTGGTTAGTCTGCTTGAAAAACTAACCCTGAAACGAATCCTCAAAATCGCCGCCATCCTAATCGCCATCATCATAGCCTTCGCCATGCCACTGCTCGCCCTGCCCATCGGATTCGTCTTAGGCTACATCCTCAAACCCCGAATCGACCAGCTCCTCAAGAAACTTCCAAAGAAAAACAAAGACGAACGAATCAAGGAACTCGAAGCGAAAATAACCGAGTTAACTGAGAAACTGGAGGAAAAAAAATGACGGCCATGAATCTTCCATCATTCTGCCCCTACAACAGAAACAACCTCACATCGCCACCCGAAATTCTCAATCTGATGAAAGAAGCCGATGGAATCTGCAAACGCCCAGAAAACTGCGTTGAATGCATCCGCAACCACACCGACCCCCAACCTTTCCAAAAAGAAAGAGAACGAATCAAACTGACTGAATAACACAAAGGAATAACACATAAAAAAGCCGCCTAGAAGCTTCCTACCCTAGACGACTACGTTAGTGGAGACTGTACCGTAGTGTCGTGTTGTGTGTGTTATTCACGTGTGTTATTCACTCACAAAAAAGAAGTGAATCCCAAAAATGGCCGAGTCAAACGAGAAAACCCGTACCAATATCTACGCAGCGAAAGCCACGCTGAAAAAGTTCAAAGAAATCTGCAAACGAGAAGGCGTGGCAATGAGCAACAAAATAGAAGCCTTCATGCTTCACTACGTCCAGGCGCATTCTAACGGCAACCCGCAATTAACGATTTCCGCGTACGCCAAACCTGAGGAGCCGCAACCGATGCGGGTTCTTTGCCTGCACTTGGACGGCGCCGTAACAGAGGGCCAAGTGCACTGTAAAAAAGCGGGAATGTGGGTGCCTGGAATCCGCTGTTACAGTTGCGATAAGAACCGTTTGAGGAAGAAAAATTAGGAGTTGCACCACAAGTTGAGAATTGAAGTAGACCAAGAACTTGAGAAAAAACTGGATGCTGTCAAAACCAAGAAGTGGATAAGTGGCAAAGGTCACACAGAAACCATCCGCTTTCTCTTGGAGCACTACGAGCAAACCCAAAGCGTAGAAAAACTAATCGACCAGAAACTCAGCAACATCGAGAGAGTTATCGAACAGGGCATTTTCAAAGCCTTCAAACGGGTACTGCAGAACATTCTCGGTGGGGGTGGCGAATAAATGGATAACTCGAGGCCTCGGCAGTGGCGCCGAACCGCCACTCAAACACCATTTCCCTGCAGGATCCTGCCGCTGGAGTCCAGGTATCCAAGCCAATTAATGGATAACTTGCTGCAGCAGGCCTTCCGGGTAAACACCAATTTGTGGATACAGCAGCTCCAGGTCCCGCCTCGAGATCCACACCTAAGCAACCATTCACCCGCCAATTACGAGCTGCCAGGATCACTCGAGTTGGCGAATCAATGTACAATTTGGAGTTGGATGTAATGACGAAAGTTCAGAAAGCGTTAATCGTGAAGCCTCAAAGCCGTCCCGACTGGGACATGGGCGACGTCCTCGCCGTAGCAAGAGCACTAGGAAAAAAACTCTTCAAAACTGACAAGAACGTCCGCGTCGTCTGGACGTGCGAGTCACCTTACGGTCATGTTGTCATAGTTGAAGGTTGTAACCAACCATCTGGTTGTAAGATGGGGGATAAAGAACATGAATGAAACTAAAAATAGCAACACTACTACTAGTAATCATAATCGTAGCTTCAACATTCTTGACACTATATGAAGTTCCGATAGTCAAAGCAGATGCAATCACAGACGCCATAAGCTTAGGTCTCGACTGGCTCGATAGAATGACATACTGCGAAATCAACGAAACCCACGCAGTTGCACTTGAATCGCCCAGTTTAAGCTTCAGAATGAAACGCAGCGACGGCTACTGGACCATTTTCGGCAAAAAAACAGACATCAACCTACCGCCATCCGCTACTATGATCCGCGGCGGATGCACTGATCCACAAGCAACAACGGACGACCTTGACCTCATTCATTGGGAAATCGACAATCAGCGAATGAAGTACTTCTGGGACATTGACGGCGACGGAGAATATGACGATGCGACCTTGTACGTAGAATACGCAACGATGGAAGGCGGAGACAACACTGTTGTGGATGGCAAAATAACCCAGTACCAAGATTGCGGCGTGTCATTACAACTTTACCTTGAAGATCAATTAGTGATGAATCAAGTATCATTGAATGCAGAGTTTGATTCGCAGATTGGCAAGACGTGGGGTTGGGCAGGCAGACGCTACACAATCAGACCGACAACGAAAGGCTTAGCTGATCTCTACGCTTGGCTAGGAACGACTCAATTTTCATGGCTTGGCGGACAAACCTACCAGCAAGTTCGCGGCATAGACTATTGCGATAGAGCTTTGAAATTATATCGCACATGGTACGGTAGCGGCTACATCATTGACCGCTTCGATGGACACTATGGTGCAACACTAACGGTGCGACCTTACGCTGGACAATATGGAATACCCAACTACCCACCAAACCCTGACTTAATACTTGAACCTTGGCGACAGAACCCACCCGACTACAGCACATACTACGTTGATAGCCCATCAAGTAATTGGTACAGCTACGCTAACGCTCCAAACATGAACGGCAGAAATTCCGCTAACGTCCTAAGGCACACTTCAGTAAGCAGACATATCATGCCTGAAAATGAAGAATGGCCCAACTGTCCTTTCCAATGTTCAGACACCCAATTCATCTACGCTTACAAAAGCAGAACAGGATTCGAGTGGGCACGAAACACCTACATAAGCAATGGTTTTGAATTCGACCTCATCAATTACCAAGACGTAGACTCTTGGGCAATATTGCCAGGCACTGACGTCATTCTCGGAATAGGTACAGATGCTAAAAGCATCCGAGCATGCCACGATATGTACAAATACGGTGCAAACGTTCCCTACGGCTTATCAACACTAAAAACGGAATTCATTGACTCTGCTACATGGGATGGCAACGGAATAGCCTTTGACTCATGGCGTGGGACGTCACTCGGATGGCCCTATCCAGCGTACGGAACCCATAACACAGCAACCTACGGCAACGCACTGATACAATACTACAAACTGACGAGTGATTCGACCATAGGCGCCAAAGCAGACGAAGTAATCGGCGTTCTCCTAATGCTGCAGAATAAACTTGGACAAGCAGTATTCAGCAGAAGCAAAACACAATCCTACTACAGAGCAGAATTCGTGGGTAGCTTCCTTCCTGGCTACGCGGTCGCTTACAGTTTCGGTCAACAAGACATTTACAGTGCAGGTTGGACTGATATGTTATATGGCGCCCTAGAGTTTCTTGGTATTTTCGAGCAGGATCCGCAGTCCATGTCTTATCCATGTATTGGCAACGCAGAATGCACCATACCTTCAGTTTGGACGCTGATCCAATATAAAACCACAGGAAGAACACCAACAAACCCACAGCAAGCAGAATACACCTGTACTTTCCAAGATAATGTCGTAGCCTACACGGACCACGGTGGAAGCTGGGGTGGAGACGGTGACACAGAAATTGTCAGTCAAAATTTGCAGAGTACATACCTCGGCGGCGACACTGGCAACCTATATAGACACACAGGGAAACTTGACAGGATTCGCATGTACGCAGGCGGTCCAGGTGAAGCATGGGCATCAATACAGTACGAATGGACGTTCACATTAGCAAACTCTGTCTCCAATTGGAGAACGAAAGTGTACTTCACAGTACCCGACTACTATGGTTTTAGAGTCGCAGGCGAAAACTCCCTAACAGTGACGGCTTCGCTCTACAACTCAGGCGGACAGCTAATAACTGAAGACTCAAGAGTTCCAATTCAAAATCTACATGGGAACACGCGGCAATCAGGAACAGGTGGTAAAATGATTGTGTATAATGATATGGCAAAACTTGATTCACTTGCATCAGGAACGTATACTGTGAAATTGAAGTTCAGAGTGTACAAGGGCGGCGCGGATGCTACTGAACTCTATTTAGGTTATATCGGAGATTGGAGTTATAAACTCGCGTTGCCCATGGGTCTGGAATATTTCGGTTACGATGTCGGATGGTACGACAATTTCGACGACAACTCCAGAGACACGACAAAATGGGACGAACTGGAATGGAATGAAGCATCAGTCGCCGAAACAGGAAATACATTACAAGTGACGGCGCCAAGCGGTGCGGGTCAAGCTGGCAGCGGCTACGTCACCACAAACGCCTACAACATAAACGGCTACGCTGCAACCGTGGAAATCCCCGAATTCGACAATTTAGACGAAATGATACTGCAAATTTGCACCACAAAAACGACAAACTCGGACCCATTCTACCAAAACAGTTGGTACAGAATCCTCAAAAACCGATACGACAACAACATTTATATCCAAAGCAGAATCAGCGGCGGCGCAGTAAACACTCAAGTCGTGACCTCGTGGATCAGCGCTGTAGGAACGCTAACTATTTCAGTTGTTAACGGTGTCATCAGCTTTTACGAGAACGGCGTCCTCAAATACTCAGAATCCTACGCTTTGCCATCCTACAACTGCTACGTATACGTTTTCACAAGTACCTTACGGGAGAGAGCAAGTGGCACTGACAAATTCGACAACTTCGGATTCGCACCCACAATCAGCGGATTCAGCGAAAACGAAGACTTCACCACATACACTGAACTCGACCCAAATAATCACATTACCATATTCGGAACAAACCATGTTGACGCAACCATAACCCGAAATGAAGATGCATATCTCTACAAGGACAAAGGCGCAGGATACTTCGAAGATTTTGAGCATAAAGTTGACTTTAAAGTAGCATCGACATCTACTGTCAATTCCGTAGCTGGAATTTGGGCGGTAACTAATGACGTAAACGATGTCACTGGCTTAAGACTCGCAGGCAAAACCGTCATTGTTGTTAAGTTCCATCATAACGATGCCACTCACCAAGCTATTCATCTACAAGAACTCTATGGCGGCACTGAGTACACTACCTGCAGCATACAACCATACAACACTTGGTATTACCTAACAATCAAAAAAATAGGAACAGCATTAACATGTAAAATCTACAGTGATTCGGCACGCACAAACATTTTAGCCACTCTCAGCTTAACCCTACATGGAAACTGGAATTTCCGGTATATATTCGGGGCTATCTCAGACAACACTGGCAATGCATACCAAACGGATGTTGACATTGAAAACCTTAATCTTCAAGAAGGAGGTGCATCACCCCCTCCGCCTACTCCGACGCCAACGCCAACCCCAACGGCTACGCCAACACCGACACCTACGCCACCACCAACCACCGAAGACTTCAC
Organism: uncultured Candidatus Bathyarchaeia archaeon; assembly: GCA_964632845.1. Lineage (GTDB taxonomy): Archaea > Thermoproteota > Bathyarchaeia > Bathyarchaeales > Bathycorpusculaceae > JAOZHU01. The sequence goes on from CAZWDU010000016.1 coordinate 22,750, forward strand.
AACCTACACCGAAGTTGACCCAAACAACCATATTACCATAGCAAGCTCAACACACATAGATTTCATTTCTTACTGCAATGAAGATGCTTATGTTTACAAGGATAAAGGAGTTGGGCATTTCACTGACTTCACTCATTTGGTTGATGGCAAGTTCGGAGACAGGGGTAACTATAACGGTTGGGGTGTTTTTTGTCCTTATGTATTAAGCGTAGATACAGTTGATGATACCAAAGGCCTGCTTACTGCTGGCAAAACCGCCATTTGGGTGCAAATTAATATCGCCGAAGCATCAAGTTTGGTTTCACTTAAGGAATCATACGGCGGAAATGAATATACGTCTGCTGACTCAATTCTGCTAAACACTTGGAGATACTTTAAAATTGTTAAAAGCGGAACAAGCCTTGCTCTCTATGTTTACAGTGATTCTGCACGCACTAACTTGGTTACTGCGTTATCGTTGACACTTCACGCAAACCACTCTTTCCGATATGTCTTTGCTGGAGATACTCGCAACGAAGGCTATTACGTCTATGCTGATACTGACATAGAGAACTTAATCATCTAACACGAAAACATAAAAACGCCATTCTTAACTTCCCCTTTTTCTTTCAGTGATGCGTTACGCATCAAAAACTCTCCAACTGCATATATACGCATGTATGCGTATACGTACGGATGGGGAGAGCGAAAGCAGGATGCGCAAAAAAGTGAGCATAACAATAGACCAAAAAATCTACGAAAAAGCCCACAAATTAGGCTTAAACGTCTCCAAAATCGCAGAAAACGCCCTCTTAAGCCACATAGACGCAATAGAAAACATCAACCAACCAAAACAACCCTTTTCCGTCCACGCTTTCCCGCAGGAAAGGGTGGAGTGGACCGGGCGGGATTTGAACCCGCGGCTTCTTGATTGCGAATCAAGCGTTCATACCAGACTGAACTACCGGCCCAGTACTTGCCATCCTACAGAGTTGCATGCAGTAAGAGAATTTAGCGTTTTCGGCTTTTTTTCACCTGTTGCATCTGTGTAGTCAAGCGTTGCCACTGTCCAGTTGTGCTATTGGGGGTACAAAAAAATAGCGGGGTTGATTATGAAAAGCTTAGACGTACTTTTTGCATTTGTAGCAATACCATCTTTGGTACTGCTGGATATAGCTTAGTGGACCACCGCATGTTGAACATATTTGCTGACTTGACTGAGCTGCCTGTGTAGCTTGCGCTGGTTGCGCGGCGCTTGCGGGTTGGGCTGCAGATGGTTTCAGAAGCACGAAGTCTCCTGCGCCTTGAATGTTGTCCCAAGCGACATCTTGGATATCGCCGTTCTTATCTTCAATGCTCAGTGAGATTCCGGCTTTTCCAACTGTGAAACCCACATCTTTAACTGTTCCCGCGATGTTTCCATCTGAGTCGATAACCGTCATGCCTACAAGTTTGTCTTTGGTGACGCTTTTCTCTTTTTGTGGTTTAGACAATGAAACACCTCAGAGATAGTATCTAACGGTGTAGGGTTTTATAAGCTTTAACCATGTTGTGCGCTGCAGTGCTGATAGTGGGAAGCGGTAGATACGAGTTTGTGCAGTATTTGTTCTTTAATGGGTTTAGTTGAAAGCGAAGTCTTATTAACTTACCATTTGCATTTGGAGTGAACGGAGAAAAGATGCCTTGAAGCCAAACATCATTGGAATTATCGGAGGTATATTGGCGTTCGTTAGTTTGGCGTTGCCATGGTGGACAATGTCCGTTTCAAGTTCATTTGCTACTTACGGCAACTTTGCAGTTGATGCCTCAGTGTATCCGTATATGGCAGGTATGTCGGGGCTGGATATGACAACGGGAATAAGTCTTTGGTACGGCTGGGTTGCGTTAGCTCTCATTATAGTAGGCGGGTTGCTAGGCATAATAAGCAGCTTAAAGCTTGTTGAAGCAAAAATTTTGTCCATCGGTGGGGCGCTTGTTCTGATTTCCGTCCTAATTTTCGCGGTGGGGCTGCAACTGGATTTTCTCAATGTGCCCCCAACTGAAGGCGTGCCCGCATTCGCGTTATTCGGCAGCGGTTCACTCTCTGAATCGGGCTACAACGTAAGTTACACTGCCTATCTATCATTCGGTTTCTGGACAGCATTAGTTGCTGCAATACTAATGTTTGTCGCCTCAAGAAAGAAAAACTCAACAAGGATTGAAGCTTCTCTGCCGGTTCCACCTGCGTACCAGTAAACCTTTCTATCTTTTCCATCACTTTTTCTTAGAAATTTACAAGTGAAGACTGCACAAGTGCCTAGTGGAGTGCAACGTAAATCTTCTTGTCATCCACTTGATACGTACACCATTCAGCGTCAATCTCGCTACGGTTGCGGTGCAAGTATACTTTTTTGGTGCGAACCAATTCCGCCATCTCCTGCAAATACGACTCTAAAAGCCCTCTGCTTTCGTCGTCAAGCTCGGCGATGTGCACGGCGTCTAAAACGTCGGTTGGCAGGTAACCGCGTTCTTTCCGTAAGGCTTGTACACGACGTGCTAAGTCCCGCATAAGCCCTTCGCCTAACAGTTTTTCATCACGGTGCCCACTCACGAACACGTAGATTTCGCCTTCTGAAGCAGAAACCCAGTTCTCACCTGAAACGTAATCTGGAACTTTCTGGCTGTACTCGGCAGCCTTAATATTTGTCAACTCCAAAAACAAGGCTTCTACGCTTTGCAGGCTGTTAGCGACTTTGTCCGGTGCGACAACAACTGCTTTGCTCAGGGGCCATCTTCGCTTAAGCTTTGCCTGTTGCCTAGCAGCGTAAACCAACGAAACGCATTTGAATAGGGTGTCAAAGGTTTCTTCGACGGTTTCGTTGCGCATTTTCTCGTCTGGTTCAGGCCAACTTTCAAAGTTCACGGATTCAGACAGAGCAGGCTCAAGTTTCTTGTACACTTTCTGGTATAAGGCTTCGCTGAGGTGAGGCGTGACAGGGTTGAAAAGCAGCGTTATGGTCTTCAACGTGTAATGAAGTATGGCGTATATTGCGTGTCGTCTCTGAAGCGTTTCAGGGTCGTCTGTCCACAATTCCTTTCGTATCATGGGCACGTAAAGCCTGCTCAACGTTTCGATGACGAAATCCTCTAAAACTGCGAGCGCAGAGTTAAACTGGCATGCCTCAAGCTTATCCGTGTACTCTCGGATTGTGTTTTGAAGCTTTGAGAGTAGCCACTGATCTGGCGGCTGCAGTACATCAGAATTTTTGCTCAAGTTCAGCTGGCTATCTGCTGGCTTAAACTCGTCAAACTCGGCGTTTTGCAGGAAAAACCTGCTTAAATGATACAGCGTGGACAGCACTTGATACGACCGTCGGTTAAGCTCTTGCAAGTCAAAGTTCATGAAATCTATTGGCGCGCACTTTCGCATCATGTAAAACCTGCACAAGTCCGCCGAGTACTTGTCAAGAAGCTTATTGGTTTCAACCACGTTGCCCAAGCTTTTGCTCATCTTTCTTCCCCGCGCATCCTGCGTTAAGCCTTGGAACAAGAACGCGTGATATGGGCTTTCAGGCTTTCCCGTCAATATAACATGCTCCAGCAGAAGCGAGTTAGCCCACCCGCGAGTCTGGTCTATGCCTTCGGTTAGGAAGTCGGTGGGCACAAACTTTGCTACTTCCTCATCGGTAAACCGTGCATGCGGTGCGGCACCACTGTTGTGCCACGTATCTAAAACGTAATCTTCCCTGTGCATTGTGCCGCCGCACTTGTGGCATTTAAGCGTGACGCGGTCAACCCATGGCTTATGTAGCTCGAAGTTCTCCGGCACCTTCTCCAACGCGTCAGCTATCAGTTCTTTTTTGCTGTCTATAACGCGTTTTTGTCCGCAGTTTTCACAAGCCCATATTGGCAAGGGTGTGCCCCAGATGCGTTCGCGTGAGATGCACCATGGTTTGCCCTCTTTCAAGAATGCTACAAAACGGTTTTTCGGCTCGTCAAAGTAATACGTGACTTTTTCCGCGGCTTCAAGGACTTTGCTGTTTATTTTGTCCGTGCGCAGGAAATACTCTTTTCTTGCCAGCCAAACCAGCTTGTGATGTGACCGCCAGCACGTCGGATATTCGTGCTTGGCTTTGCTGACTTTCACAAGGGCATTCCTGCTACGCAGCTCTTCAACTACTAAGGCGTCTGCGTCCCTTGCGAAAACACCGTTGAACACGCCAGCGTCCTTCGTGAATTTGACTTCGTCGTCGAATGGCGCGAAGATAGGTACGCCACGTCTTTGGGCAGCCCAGAAGTCGTCTTCGCCGTTTCCAGGTGACAAGTGTACAACGCCTGTGGCCGTGTTGAGGTCTACGAAGTCTTCGCCGATAACCTTGTGCACCAACTCATGTTTGTCCTCTAGCTCTGCTTGCTGGGGGATTATGTCCTTAAGCGGGTAATCATATTTTGTTCCTTCCAGAGTTTTGCCCGCTATTATCTCGGCTATTTCGTATTTTGTTATGTCGAGTTCTTGCATGACGGGTTCCACGCGTTGCCGCGCCATAATCCATGTTTCATCGTCAACCCGCACTTTGGCGTATTCAGCTTCCGGCTGTACAGCAAGCAGGGTGTCGGTTATTATGGTGAAGGGCATGGTGGTCCACACGAGGAAGAACTCGTTCTGGCTGTCTGCTCGCTTAAATTTGAAGTACAGGGATGGGTCTTCAACTTCTTTGTAGGAGCCTTCGTAGCCTACTTCGGCGCTGCTGAGCGAGGTTTGGCAGCCTGGGCAGTAAGCCACCACATAATAGCCTTCTTCAAGAAGGTTTTGTTCCCAAGCGCGTTTGAGGATTTGCCATTCTCGCTCGATGTACTCGTCGCGGTAAGTCCAGTAAGCTTTGTCCTGATTAATCGCTATGCCGAGGCGGCTGTCAGCTTCAAGCCACATTTGGTGGTAGCGCATGATGGCTTTTTTGCATTCTTCTATGAAGCGTTCCATGCCGTATTTTTCGATGGATTCGCGCTTGTTCTTCACGCCCAGAAGCTTTTCCACTTCCAGTTCCACGGGTAAGCCTTGGCAGTCCCAGCCCGCCCAGAAAGGTATGTAGTAGCCTTGCATGGTTTTCCATCGGTAGCGGATGTCTTTCATCACGCGTCCTCTGGCGTGTCCAATGTGTGGAATTCCGTTCAGGGTGGGTGGTCCTTCAACGTAGCCTAAAATGCCTTTGCAGTTGTCTATTTTGTGTTCTAGTTTTTCGCGTATCTGGTTGGTTGTCCAGAACTCGCGGATTTCTTTTTCTAGTTCAAGTGGGCGATAATCTGGCGTAAGGCTCAGGTTTGAATCAGCGTTTGGTTTGGTGGTCACCGTGCATCCCAGTATATCCGCAAATACAAGGCGATAGTATATAAAAGCATTAGCGTCTCTATGAGATAAGCAAAAGCAGTTGCTGCTAGGAAATGCAATTATGGACAAGTTTCGGTTAGCCGTTTTCAACACGCAACCGCCGCATTTGTATTTTGGGGGCGTAGAGCGGCGGATAATCGAAACTACAAAGCGCCTCATCAGCCAAGCTGAAATTACAGTTTACAGTGGCACAAAAGCAGGATTCAAAAAACCCACCGTTATCAACGGCGTATCTTTTGTTCCCTGCCAGTCCACAGACAAGCTCTTTCCAGTGGACGACTGGGTTTTCAACAGAAGCGTGTCCAAAAAAGCCAGCGAGATTAACGCTGATGTGTATGAAGCTCACCTTTCAAGCGGTTATGGGCTTTTGAAGGCATTAAAAAAGCAGGGCAGTAGCAAGCCGTTTATACACACGGTTCACGGCGTCCTCGCCGACGAATATCAACAGGCGAAACAAAACGGTTACCAAGCTTTCAGAGGCCGAATTGCCAATCAGTTTATGCGTAGACTTGCAAAATTGGAAGGAGAAACAGCCAAAAACGCGACGCTCATAGTTACAATAAGCAAGTATTCACTTGAGAACATGCGGAAATACTATGATGTTGACAAGTCGAAAGTTCGGATTGTTCCCAACGGAGTTGACGCAGAAAAATTCAAGCCCACAGAAGACCAGCAGGCGGCAAAGCGACAGTTTGGGTTAGATGACCAGCCCGTTGTGCTTTTTGTCGGCAGTTTAATCCCGCGTAAAGGTTTGCATTTTCTGGTTGAAGCCGCTAAAAAAGTCGTCAAGCAGCAGGCAGATGCCAAGTTTGTGATTGTCGGTGATGGTCCGCTTAAGAATCAGTTGCTGTCTGATTTGGGTAATGCTAACGTTTCAGGCAACTTTGTATTTTTAAGCGGATTAAGTGAAGATGCGCTTGCAGCGGTTTATAGTTGTGCTGACTTGTTTGTTTTGCCGTCTGTTCAGGAAGGGCAGGGTATCGTGTTGTTGGAGGCGCAGGCGTCAGCGAAGCCTGTGGTTGCGTTTAACGTGGGCGGCGTGAACGAGGCAGTTCTCCGCGGCGAAACAGGGTTGCTTGTTAACCGCGGCAACAGCGATGAGTTGGCTGATGCGTTACTGAAGCTTTTATCAGACAGATCGTTGCGTGAAAAGATGGGTGTACGTGGCAGAAGGTTTGTTGTGGACAATTTTACGTGGGATATTTGTGCTGAAAAGATGCTTGCGGTCTACCGTGAAGCCGTAAGTTAGCAGCATGACACGTTGACGGCTTTTGTTAACCGTTTAAATTCGTCTCCGCTCATCCATTCTGTTTTCAAGTAATCGCAGATTCTTTCGTCGCTGAGTCCCAGCCGCCTCGCTTCCTGCACCGTGTAGCGGTACGCTTCCACTTCCGTTGGCCTATCCACGTAGGCGTAGCGACTGTCAAAAAGCTCCCTGCCGTCCATGCGCTGTTTGACATGACAGAGTTCATGGATGACATCTAGGTAAATGTCCGTTTTGCCGCCGCTGTTCAAGTAGCGCGGGTTAACCAGTAAATGCCCCGTCACGTCGTCTACACCCATGTAGCCTCCGAACTTAGTGAATTCAATTTTAAGGTTGCGGAGAACTTCTCCGGTTTTTTCTCCGAAAATTCGTTGCACGGCTTCTACTTTTTCGAAGCCTTTGAAGACATCGGTGAAGTTGCGGGTTGAAATGCCTAAAGGAGATAGTTTGCGTAACCTGAGTTTTCTGAACATGCGGAAAACGCTGAACACGATGTACTCCAACCAGTTCACGTTTGACACCCACGCTCCTATTTGAACGCTGAAAGATGCTCAAGCTTCATGCCCATCAAAGCTAAATCCGCAAGGTTCTCAACGCAGCCCATGCTGGCGTCTATATTGCGGTATACGGGGTGAACCCACATGCATTCAGGTGCAAGATTAAATTGCAGCGGAACCTCCAAGCGTACGCCATACCGCTTCGCCAAGTCCCTGATTAACTGGCCTTTTTTGCAGGCGTTGCGTGCGGCTGCGTAGCTCTGCACTAGTTTGGGCGAGGCGAAGGCGCCGATGCCGTGCCATAACGCGGCGTTTTCAGGCGAACCTAACGCGTACAGAAAGAACTGTGGGGAAGAGGGCGTCTCCGCAAAACTGTAATCAGCAAGAGCGTTACCTGTTATTGTGAAGTTGTCTTTGGCTTGTGCGATGCTTACGTCGTCGGGGTGAATTGCGTTTGGGTAAAGCTTTGTGGTTTGGTATTTGACGCTGACGCTTTCCAACTTGTTGCCGTCAAAGTGGATTTTGCCTCGGGCGGCGCGTTTGGAGCCGTAGCCCCGTGTTGAATGCGGCACAGTCAGCAGCGTTGTCCGCTTAGCCATGCTTCGTTTCATGCAATCGTATGCTTGCTTAACTGCCTCGTAATCCCTGTGCACTTCGCTGATTACATGGTGCAATAAGCTGTTTTTTGTTTCCGCTTGCAATGTTGCCAAGGGCATGCGTAACGCAGAAAGCGATAAGTCCATGCCAAATAGTTTTGAAAGACGCTCCAACTGCTCATATTTTACGGCGTCTACGAAATCCACGTAGGAGCCGCTGGCGCTTTCCAGATGGCGGCTTATGAGTTCTACCTCGCTTTTAGAGATTAAGGTTCCCTCGTACTTGGCTACGAACCGCTGGTCTACGGTGAGCTGATCTGTTTTAACGTACGCAGCAGGGAAAGCGCTTTGTCCGCTGGTGACTATTGTCTTTCGCATCGGATTCATGGAGTACCTGTCTGCCTCCACGTCATCTGTATTAAGCAGAAACGGCATAACGCAGCCTTCAGGCGGCTTTTTTACTGCTTCGCATATTTGCGCGGTGTCAGCAACATCTGGCTCGTGTAAGGCGTAAGTGTGGAAGTAGTTTCCGCACTCCGCGAGCAGGCGTGCGCCTATTATTCCTTGTACTTCCTCCACTGTTAACTGCGGGTTTGAGTATTCAGTTGAGGCTCTTAGAAAGAAGCGGTTTCCAGTAAAGGTTGAGTTGAGGCGGTGCCCGTTTTCGAATCGAAACAGGGACACGGCGCGGTTTTCTTCCACGTTGAAATCTGCAAGTTTTTCAACTAGGACTTTCACACATTGCCAAGAACTTTGAAGGAAATTTTCCACCAGCACATAGCACAAGTCATCAGTCGTAACCATTCATCCCCTTTCCAGAGACTCAGCTATGTACGTGCAGCCCTTAGCTGCGGCGTTTCCTAAAAACATTCTTGTCACGCGGAATTTTTCCTGTAACCCCGCTTTGGACAACACTGAGAGAAGGGCGTTCTCTTCCGCTGACACACAAATGAATACATCACGTTTTCTTAACTTGCCGAGTACTACTTGGAGAAGCGTCGCGGCAACATCACCGCGGTTTCTGCGGCAAATTAAAGGTCCAACGCCAGCAGTTTCCGCATAAACCGTTGCTGCGCAGTACCCTGCGATTCCATTCTCGTCAACCGTCATGTAGCATAAATTGTCCTTGTCACGGAGCATTGGCTCCAACAGCTTCCTTCTGCACGCGCCAAAACAGCCGCTGTCAAAATCGATAAGGGCTGGGATATCCTGCTTTTTTGCTCTTTGCAGTTGCCCTGTTTCACCAGTCACGGATAAAGCGACTTTTCCTTGAAAAACCAGAAAATCCACATCAGCTTTAAAACCAAACTGCCTGTAAAACCCGATTAGATGCGGGTAAGCGTAAAGCCCAATTGTCTCCACGCCTGTGCCTTTCAAGTAATTAATTGCGTGGCGCACCAGAAGCGCCCCAGCACCCTTTTGCCTGAACGCTGCTCCAACCACAAGATTGCCGAACCAGCCTACTTGCCCGTAACTCACGCATGTGGCGACGCCTGCGCGTTCCGAACCATGAAACAAAACAAAGCAACCGTCGGGTTCAAGTTTCACTGCGAACTCAAAATCCTCCACTGTCATATCCCAGCCCATTGTGTTGGCCAACTCAACCGCAAACGGGAAATCGTCAACGTGCATTTTTTCCACACGAAACATAAGCCTAGACCGTCGCCCTAACACATAAGCCTATTCCAGCACATTGAAGCAACACACTCGCAGCAACAAATCGTCACCAACAGTTACAAAAAGTTACTAGAATGTTTAATTTGCATTTCAATAACGTGCGCGTTGATGGTGGGGCTGGCCGGATTTGAACCGACGACCTTTACCCGGAAACAGCGCTTGGCTGCTCCTACGGGTTTCTCTAAGACCGCTCCAGAACTTCGTCATCCCATGCGGTCAGCAAACCCGTTGCTTGTTTTCTGGAGCCCGTCGTCTTAACCTGTCTGGACTACAGCCCCGCCCACTGCATGAAGCATAAAGTTACCTACCCAACATAAAAATATATTCATTAACCCCGCAACAAACCAGCCTCTTGCAGAGGAGCCCGCCAGAAAACGCTTCTGTTACTTTGCAACAATAAACCCCGCCTTTCCACAGCTACACCGCCAAATGAGACTGGGAAAACTTGCAGTGCATACAAACAGACAAAAAACTTATAACATGTTCCAAACAATACATAATTTTTTGGGGTTAAAATGGAACTTGAGAAAATATCTAAGTGGGCATACATTCTCGTTGTCATCATAGCGATCGTTATGGGGCTAGTGGTTGGCTATATGGCGTGGAGCGGGTCTGTGGGAGCCATAGACGGCTGGGTAATGCTGATAATGCTGATCTTGGGCTTAATAATAGGTCTCTTAAGCATAACGACAAAAGAAGTAACACCGTTTCTAATAGCTACAATCGCTTTGGTGGTAGCTGCCAGCGTAAACGTTTGGGGACCTTTAGCAAATATACATGACCTATTATACAGCTTTGCCACCTACATCTTGAAGTACATAGTAGCGTTTGCCGCTCCCGCTGCTGTTGTAGTAGCAATAAAGTCAGTATTCAACATGATTAAAGAATAAAAAACAACAACCTCACCTCCCTTCTTTTTGTTTCTCCTCATATACCCGAAACCATACAAAAACACAAACAAATAATACTGAAATAGCAATACAGGAAGCATATGACAATCAACACCAACTTCAATAAACTGTTGAAAGAGAACTGCAAAATCGCCATAGTCTCAACAAGCCGCATCAGTGAAATACAACAGGAAATCGAAAGCCGCTGGAAAAAAGGTGAATTCAACGCGGAGTTCAGCCGTGAATACTTACCCAGATTCAAATTCACGTTTCCACCAGAGTTATCCAACGCCCAATCACTCATTGTTGTCGCCATGAAAAGATCCCCAACGCAAGCAACCTTTACTTGGAAAGGAAAAACGCAATCGTTCATTCTACCCCCAACATACACGGCTTATGATGAGAAAAGAATCTACATTGAACGCGTAATAGCAGAAGAAGTAGGAAAAGAAGGCTACAAAGTCGCCACGCCAATGCTGCCCCTGAAACTGCTCGCTGTACGTAGCGGACTAGCTAAATACGGACGAAACAACATCACGTACGTCTCAGGCATGGGCAGCTTCATGCGGCTCACAGCGGTTTACTCAGACAAGCCATGCGAAAAAGACGCTTGGCAAGAAGCACAAACACGGAAGCGCTGCGAAACATGCGACCTCTGCAGCAAAGCGTGCCCAACAGGCGCAATTTCCCCCGACCAGTTTCTACTCAAAGCAGAGAAATGCATCACGTACCACAACGAGAAAAAAGGCAGCATACCTTTCCCAGACTGGATAAAACCGTCATGGCACAACTGCATCGTCGGCTGCATCCGCTGCCAAGCAGCATGCCCAGAAAACAAGCAATTCCTGCAAGAAGTCGGCGAAACAGCAGAATTCAACGAGGCAGAAACAAAACTGCTGCTGAAGGGAACGCCCATAGAACAAGTTCCCAAGGCAACTGTAGAGAAATTGAAGTTGCTCAGCCTCACCGACTACTTTGATGCGCTGCCGCGAAACCTGTCCGTGCTTCTGAAATAACAGGATGCATCACGGTAAAAAGAGCAACTTCGAATGGCGCATTAATGGATGGATTCTTCAAGCTAAAAGCGAAAGGTTAATGAAGGAAAAGTTAACGTTTAATGCTGGGTTTGCCGGCCACAGGGCGCGGGTCCCACCTGATCCCATTCCGAACTCAGAAGTTAAACCGCGTTCCGTTCACAGCTGTAGTGTGGTCTTCGGCCACGTGAACCTGAGAAAGCTGGCAACCCACTTTACACCTCCAAAAAACGGAGATAATTAGCCAAGATTTATAACTAAGTGCTAACAGTTTTGGGAGAAGATGGTGAAAACGTGAACGTACTGGCGATGCTTCCCGCTTTAGAGAATCAGCTTTTTCCTACAGGCGACACTATATCGCAGATTATCAGCATGTTGTTCTATGTTGTCTTCATAGTGTTCCTGTTTTATGGGCAACGTATTCAAATGTATGTCATGATACGTGAAGTTGAGGGCAGCCTCTACAAGCTGAAGTACATACGGGATGAAGGACGAAAAACCGCCATAGAGACGATAAAAGAAATCGGAAAGCCAGAAACTGACCCCTCAGCACGAGTTGACCGTTACCTGGAATATTTCACAATTTCACCGCAAACCATGGACCCCGCGGGTATAGTCTACAAGCTGGACCACATATTAGACGTAAGAGACACCCGCTTGAAAGACGAAGTTAAGTTAATGGCGCCGGCAGTTGACGAAGTGCAAACGAACAATTTGGAGAACACTTTGGAGGCGGCTATGGCGCTTAACTACATTTACAAAGTCGTAAGGCACTATTACATTCAAGGCAAGAAAACATTAAGCCTCTACACCATAATGCAGTTGCAGATGATACTGCCTCTGGTTATGAAAGAAGCGGAAGCCTACGCAAACGCGCTGAAAGCTTTCGCTTACGGTCAACCAATAGGCGACGGCGCTGGACCATTATTAGCTGCAAAGCTTATGCACGGTTACGAAACGCGGAAAGTGCCTAAAGACTGCGTGGTCGCCACTGTACCCATAGAAGGCCGCACTGCTTTCATCATTAAGGCTGAAGGACCAGGCGGAAACGTGGGTAAGCCTGGTGACGCCGTGAAAGCGGTCATTGATGAAAACAAAGGCAATATTGCTTCGGTAGTTATGATTGATGCTGGCTTGAAGCTTGAAGGTGAAGGCGTCGGCGAAGTAGCTGAGGGCATTGGCGCAGCTATTGGTGGACCTGGCGTTGACCAGTTCAAGATTGAAGAATCCATCGCGCAGTATCATATCCCGATTAACGCCGTGATAGTGAAGGAAGATATAGGTGACGCGGTTTCTCCGATGCGCAAGGAGATTTCCGACGCAATCGACAAAGCTATTGAAAGGGTAAAAGGCGTTATCTTGGAGAGAACAAAAGAAGGAGATAAAGTTATAATTGTCGGGGTGGGCAACACCATCGGCATTGGACAATAAAGGGGGAAAAGTGATTGAGCAAAACTTCAGCAGCGCCTGGAACAGTTAAAATCTCAACGTTCGTGTTGTCAATAGTGCTCCTAGTTTTAGCGTTGTCCATAGTGGCTCTCGGATTAGCTGTCAACGCGTTTATGGCGGGAGAAGAAATCGTAGCAGGATACTTACTGGTTATAAGTGCCATTGCTATGTCCCTGTCGGTTTATGTGCTGTTGCAATCGCGGAGGCATGCAGCTAGCAGGAAAATTGTGAACCCAGCGATGATGACCACTATTGAATGCAAGAAATGCGGTGTTAAGAACGTGAGGGAGTTTCAGCGCGGCGACTACGTGTTCAAAGAGTTAGAACCCTGCCAGAAATGTCCAGACACGAAGATGATGATAACGGCGATTTACAAGGAAATTAAAGAGAAAGAAAAACCGCTTCCATTTTAAGTCAGAATTTCACAGCCGTCGTCAGTTATAAGTAATGTATGTTCAGCTTGGGCAACAGGTTTTCTGCTGGCCTCAACGAAAACGGGATAGCCCGTAAGTGCTTTTGACTTAAGCAACTCCTGGAAGGCTTCGCGGTGCTGCGCCTTTGGCACGGCGCCTTTCAGCCAACGCTCAGCAAAAGGCAATGTTCGGAAGTTGCTTTCGATGTATTTCAGAAGCTGCTTTGCGTAAGGGTTTTTTGCCGATTTAGCTTTGACTAAGCGGAAAATTGTCACTTCTGCGCTGTCGTCTACCCAGCCAACAGCTTCTGGAACGGTAACGAAGGGTTCTATGGCGTACAGTTCGCCTGTTCGGACTTTTGTTAGGGAAAATTGTGCGACATTGGGAATGGAGGTCCCCGCGTGCACTAAGTATCTGCCTATTGAATGCCCTGTTAGGTTTGAGATGGGTTTGAAGCCGTGGTTTTTTATGTCGTTTTCGATTACGCCGCCGATTGTTGATGTGGGCATTTCTGCGCGGATGTTGTCAATGGCTGCTTTCAACGCGTGTTCCGCTGCAGCGGTCATGGCTGCGTATTCTGGGTTGAAGCATGCTGTAAAGGCGGTGTCGGTTACGTAGCCGTCTACGTGGACGCCCATGTCCACTTTGACTACAGCGTTTTCAGGTATTCGCCTCTCGTCGCTCGGCGGCGACGTGTAGTGGGCGGTTACTTCGTTTATGGAAACGTTGCAGGGAAACGCTGGCTTTCCGCCTTTTTCCCGTATGAGCGACTCCGCTTTTTCACATACTTGTATTATGGGCATGTTTTCGCGGACGAAACTGCGCATTTCCTCGCGGCTTTCGCGGAGAATTTTGCCGGATAACCGAAATTTCTCAAGAGTTTCCTCATCGTATGGACCCATTAGAATCACGTTTCGTGTTTAAAGCTTAGCGTCAACGTTTTATGTTGTATTCATTATAGTGGTGAAATCTCCCGCATAAACTTTCCCTCTTTTTTAGGGGTATATCGTCCATAATTCAGCGATATCTTTTCGGTGTCTTTTAGTTACTACTACTTCCAAAGTTGATTTGTTATTGTCATGAGAGCAAACATGTAATTTGTTGACAGAAGGCAGCGTTAACATTTTTATGTTTTACCCTTTATACTTATGCCGTGAATTAAGTATGAATTCAGTTATTGAAGCAATAAACAAACGACGATCTACCCGAGCATATGAGCAAAAACCCGTTCCAAAAGACATTATCGAAGCAATTATTGAAGCGGGTAATCAAGCACCCTTCACCTCAGTAACACGTTCTCAACCTTGGCGATTTGTTGTTGTCCAAGATCCAGAATTCAAGCAGGAACTCTTTCAGACTGCATTTCCGTTCTGGAAAAATGCCACAGATGGAATGAAAGAACAATATCCCGAGATCTACGAAATGGCTACGTGTCTATACAATGCGATGGACGAACCCAAAGATGTAATCTATTATAATGCACCTGTAATCATCTTTGTAATAGGTCCCTCCACTGGAGGTGCTATAAGTTGTGCACTCGCATGCGAGAACATTATGATTGCGGCTACATCTTTTGGTCTCGGAAGCTGTTACACAGGATTCGGCGCCATGGTTAAAGACAACCCTGAAGTTGTGAAAGCTCTTGAATTAAACGAAAATGAACAGGTATACGGTCCAATCTTGATTGGTTACCCTGAAAAAAATCCTACTGCAGCTGTAGCTGATGCTTTAGAAAGAATAGGTGCTATTAAAAAAGAGCCAATAACTAAATGGATCTAGCAAACCAATAGCATTAATTTATGCAGAAGTGAACGTTGAGGTATGAATCAATTTTCCTGCCACGATAATCTTCATGTTTAGATCCACGACCATGAATACCAAACAGTCAGTACATTAAACGCAAGTCCCACAATTCTCAAGAATTAAAGCATATAAGCCAATTCTTCGAGATTAATATTTGTCAGGAGGCGATTGTATGAAAGTTAGTGAGTTGATTGATAGAGAGGTATACGTTGAAAGTCTGAATGTTGGCAAAGTCAAAGATGTGCACTGTGACGGAGAAGACTGGAAAATAACTCATTTAGAAATCGAGCTGACAAAAGAAGCAGCTAAAGAGTTGCTGGGGGCAAAGGCATCCTTCCGAAACGTTCTTGCTATATCAGCGGTTGGACCTACATCAAAATGTTGTATGTCTAGGAATAGAATAGACCTTCAAGTGTCAAAAGGCCAACTGCACATCTACTTGAGACCACCTTAGAGTCTGAAACATAATAAATGAGCTTTCCAAATCAACTAGACTCGTTTTGTTTTTTTGATGCCCTCTAATAACGTTGCTAAAAAACAATAATTCAAAGAGTAGGGGCAAAAAGACAAAAAGTGGTCTTTATGGAAAGCTTTGCATATGCTACTAATTTTCTCATGTGGACATCTGTGCATAAAACCTATAAATCACAGCAGAATAAAACGAATCAGGTGATTGCTATCAGAAAACTAATTCCCAAGCGGTCCCATAAAGCAGGGCTTCCGCCAGGAACCTTAGTTCATGTTGGGGAAAAAAGGCGGGAACGCGTCAAACTATCCGTAATCACGTATAGCGGCAGTAGTTTTCGAGAAGCAAAAGTTGCCAATATTAAAGAAGCAGTCTCGTTAAGAGACAAGTCTTTGGTCACTTGGCTTAATATCGACGGTGTTCACCAACCAGAAATTATAGAACAAGTCGGAAAGCAATTTGGTATACACCCTCTCGTCTTGGAAGACATAGTCTATACCGAGCAACGACCCAAAATAGATGACCTAGATGACTACATTTTCGTTGTCCTGAGAATGCTCAGGTTTGACGAAAAAGAAAGCGAAACAAAATCCGAGCAAGTTAGTATAGTCCTTGGTCGAGACTTTGTAATTTCTTTCCAAGAAAAGCAAGGAGACGTTTTTGAAGTCATCAGAGAGAGAATTAGAAATAACAAGGGCAGAATACGGAAAATGGGCGCGGATTATCTTGCCTACGCACTGATCGACGCTATCGTCGACAACTACTTCCTGATTCTTGAGAAGCTTGGAGAAACAATCGGAGACATAGAAGATAAACTAGTAACCAACCCATCGACAGAAACACTTCGAGCAATCCACGATTTAAAGAGAGAAATGATTTTCCTGCGAAAATCAGTTTGGCCTTTACGAGAAGTCATAAGACGAGTGGAGACGTCAGAATCGCCATTAGTCAACAAATCAACCAGCATCTATCTAAGAGATGTATATGACCACACAATTCAGGTAATAGATTCCGTGGAAACCTTTCGTGACATGCTTTCTGGAATGCTAGATATTTACCTTTCAAGCGTAAGCAATCGCATGAACGAAGTTATGAAAGTGCTCACAATAATTGCTACGATATTTATTCCCTTAACGTTTGTAGCTGGAATCTATGGAATGAATTTTAGGTATATGCCTGAACTTGAATGGAGTTGGGGCTACCCTTTTGTATTGCTACTTATGCTTGCTGTGGGAATAGCTATGTTACTCTATTTTAGAAGAAGAAAATGGCTGTGACGTGAACTCTAGCGTTTTATATGGTATTTTTCTATTACGTCTTTTGCTTTTTCCCGCTTTTCACGGTGTTCCTCAAGGAACTTGTTCAGTCTCGCAGCCAGTTCGGTTTTGCATTCGCCGCACAAGATTTCGCCTACACGACACTTGTGTTCCCTTTCAGCAAGTTTCGCGTCGTCTTCCTCAAACAGATACAAGTAATACTGGAAAATTGAGCAGATTGCTGGGTCGCCGCCTGTTTTCCGTTGTTCTGCAGCTGTTCCTTTGCCTCCTGTAAACGCGTTCCAAATCTTCTTTTTCACCACATCAGGCTCGTCCAAGGTGAATATGCTGGTTTCAGGCATGGACGCGCTCATTTTTCCGCCGACGCCTAAGCCGGGCAGGAAACGGCAGTGGATTTGCGCTGGCTTATGGTAGCCAAGTTTCTGGGCTATGTCACGTGTTACGCGCCAGTACGGGTCTTGGTCTATAGCTGCAGGTATTAGCGCGGGCACGTTTTCGCCTGTGAGTTTTTTGTGGATGAAACATGGCGCGGCTTGTATGGCTGGCCAGAATACCCAGCCGATGTTGGTGCTGTCTTGGAAGCCGAAAGTAGCTTTTGCAGTGGAGTAAGTTATGCGTTTTGCCACCTCCAAGGTGATGTCGTAAAGCAAGTCCATGTCTTCAACATCGTAGATTATGAACGTGTTTTCTGGTTTGAAACCTAAGGCGATGAGGTCTAAGGCGTTCTCGTAAGCGTACTTTCGGGTTTCAGATAGCGCAGCGTCGTCGTCTATGAGGAATTTTTCGTCGTCTGTCATCTGAAAATAAAGTCTTGTATCAAATTTTTGTTGCAGGTGCAGCGTGAAAATCCATGGGACAAGATGCCCGATGTGTACGGGTCCTGAGGGGCCTCTGCCGGTGTATAGGACGAATTTTGTTCCGTTTTCGTAAAGGTTTAGCACGGTGTCTAGGTCGCGGTGTGAGAAGAATAGGTGTCTTTGGAGTTGAAGGTGAAGCTTGCCTGTGCGTTTCGCTATTTTGTCAAGCAGTTCTTTGGTTAGGGGTTGAGTGCCGAACTCGCGTATTAAGCGTTCATAGTCGACTTTGCCCTTGACTTCCCAGGGCGTAACAACCATATCGTTTTCTCCGTTGTTGGACGAAACCGTCTAAATCACCCGAATATCTTTTGACAAAAGAGAAATCAACAG
>CAZWDU010000017.1:0-38209 GCA_964632845.1 uncultured Candidatus Bathyarchaeia archaeon
TGGACGAAACCGTCTAAATCACCCGAATATCTTTTGACAAAAGAGAAATCAACAGCCATATATCTCTTTTCGCAAAATCTGCCGCCACGGGCAGGCTTACTAACAAATTTAAGCTGAATTAAGTGTAACTATAGAATCCTTGTAGAAAAAGCATATTAGTATGTGCTCGTTGGTATGAAGGAAACGTCGGGTAAAAACATTCCCATTTGCGGAGGGGAGACAATTGACTGAAGATGCGGCTATTAACGTGGAGAACCTCACTAAACGCTACGGTAACTTAACGGCAGTTAACAACGTATCCTTCAAGGTTAAACGCGGCGAAATCTTCGCTTTTTTGGGACCCAACGGAGCAGGTAAAACCACGACTGTGGAGATGCTTGTTGGCTTGCGAAAACCCACAAGCGGCGGAGCTCATGTGCTTGGTTTTGACATAGTTAAGGAGCAGAAGGAAATCAAGAAGCGCATCGGTGTCTTGCCTCAAAGCTTCAATACGTATGACAGGCTTACTGTGAAAGAAAATATTGAGTATTTCTCAGGCGTGTTTGATAGCCATCCAGATGTTGAAGGCTTAATCAAGCTTGTTGATTTGGAGGACAAGACGAAAGAGCAGTTTAAGAACTTGTCTGGCGGCTTGAAACAGCGATTAGGCATAGCTGTGGCTTTAGTTAATGACCCTGAAATAGTTTTTTTGGATGAGCCGAGTTCTGGCTTAGACCCTAAAGCGCGGCACAGTGTTTGGCGGCTTATTGATGGTTTGCATGATAAGGGGAAAACCGTGTTTTTGACTACGCATTATATGGAGGAGGCAGAAGCGCTTGCTGACCGAGTGGGCATTATCCACAACGGTAACATCGTCGCTTTGGATGAGACAGACGCGCTTATCAGGGAACACGGCAAGAAAAACTTGTTGATTCTAAGGAAAGCTGATCCTAAAGCCGTTCAGGTTATTGAAAAACTCGGCGTTAAGGCAAATCACGAAGACGGCGACGTTACTATCTACTTGAATCATGCTGTCGCGGTTTCAGACATAATGCAAGCGTTAAGCAATGCGCATGTTGCCTTTTCGGAACTGCAATTGAAACGCTCTAGCTTGGAGGATGTTTTTCTTAATCTTACAGGCGAAGAGTTGGGCAAGGAGGAAAACGAGTGAACCACATACTGCTGGACCTGAAAGCGTGCCTCAAAACTTTCATCCGCAACAAGAGCACTATCTTCTGGACGCTTGCGTTTCCATGTGTACTCATACTTATTTTTGGCGCCATATTCAGCCAATCCTCAATCAAAAATGACCTTTACATTCAAAACCTAGATGTGACAGACGGCGAATCAACGTACTGGGCGGACACACTGATTAGCGCGTTGAATGCCACGGACACGTTTAACATAAAGATTATTGATGTTTCCCTCAACGCTACTGACTACGCAATTGAAAATAGACTAAGCAGCTTGCTCATTATTCCGCAGGGTTTCAACGACTCAGCCAACCTTGCACTTTTCACGCAGGGAGCTTCAAGCGCAAACGTCACTTTTGTTTACGACCAATCCACCACTTCAGCATCCATTGTACAGAGCATAGTCATGGGTATAGTTGAACGAATGAACTTTGAGCTTTCCAAGGGCGTTGCATACTTAACCGTTGAAGACTTAACCATTGCGCCACAACGTTTCAGCTATATCGACTATTTCATGCCAGGCGTCATAGGCATGACCGCGATGACAACAAGCATATTCAGCGCTGTCGCAATTAGTTCCAGATTCAAGGAGAACGGCGTCTTCCATAAACTGGCAACAACACCACTAAAGCGTTACGAGTGGATTCTTTCCCGAACAATATTCAACATTTTCGTTTCGTATTTGGGCATGATAGTGATGCTTGTTCTAGGCTTATTCGTGTTTAACATGAAAATCAGCGTGGACGCAGTTTCTCTAATTATGGTTGCTATGGCTTCGTTACTGTTTACAGGCATAGGCATGATAATCGCAAGGTTCGTGAAGGACCCTGATGGCGCAGACGCAGCGGCAAACGTAATAACCTTCCCAATGATGTTCCTCTCAGGCACATTCTTCGAATTAAGCCAGATGCCTCAATTCCTACAAGCCATAGCCACAGTTCTACCGCTAACCTACGTCAGCGAAGGTCTTAGGGCAGCTATGATTTTCGGGCAAGCTGACCAAGCAATTTTCAACACAATACTAATCACCATAATGGGCATAGCATCCATCATTGTGGGTTCATTGATAACCAAATGGGAAGACGACTAGGCAATCACACGCGCCATTAAAAACAATCCTAAAAAGGACACCGCAAAAAAATAGCCCACAACCCTCACAGCCCAAAAAACACATCACTTGGCAATTCAACGTATATAAAGGGGAGGGGGTAGCACTTCTGAGCAATAGCGCCACATGCATAAACGCTGAAACGCAACTTCAATCTAAATAGACCTTCGCCGAATTCTGTTAGAAAGGTCTAGTTTAGCGTAATTGCTCAATATAAACACGTTAAAGATACCTGAACTGCACTGAAACATCGGCTTATAAGGGGATGATGTTATATACTCCATGTTCATTTAAATAGACAAGACACAGGAATTCAAATGAGCAAGCAAAAACCGATAATTAAAATCCAAAACATCGTTGCTTCAGTTTCTCTGAATCAGAGGATAGACCTGCAGAAGATAGTGGAAAAGTTCCCTCAAACTGAGTACAATCCCAGCGTGTTTCCAGGACTGGTTTTCCGTTTGAAAAAGCCTAAAACTGCCACTTTGATTTTTGGAACTGGCAAGATGGTTTGCACTGGCGCGAAGTCGGAGAAGGAATCACGGAGTGCTGTGGAAAAAGTAGTCAGAGAGCTTAGAGGTCAAGGGATTCCGATAACAGAGAAGCCTGTGGTTAACATTCAAAACATTGTTGCTTCCGCAGAGTTAGGCGGAGAAATCGACTTGGAAAGCTTAGTTTACAAGCTGAGCAGAGTCATGTATGAGCCAGAGCAGTTCCCAGGAGCCGTTTTCAGGATGGATGATCCGCAAGTGGTTTTCCTCATTTTCTCCGCGGGAAAACTCGTATGTGTAGGCGCAAAGAAGGAAGAGCAAGTCTACGAGGCTGTTGATAAAATTCAGAAGCTGCTGGAAGAGAAAGAGTTAATCTATTACTCATAGTGCATCTTTTTTTATTCTTCTGCGGACAGCAGGATTATCATCAGCAAGCTTCTTCAGCGCCATTTCAAAAGTTTCATCAGGCGCTAACTCCTTTTTTATGAATACGCCTGTTCTGCCAACTTCATCTCGCTTCAACAGTGCGTGAACACGGTCTAGAACCGTCTCAGCGTAAATCCCCAGAATCTTGGCAACATGTCCTTCACGGCTGATGACACTGCTTTCCACGTGTCCTCCTTCTGTGGGCTCAATAAGCATAAGCCGTTTATCTACTCCTGCCACGCGAACGCCTGTGCGTAACTGCACAACGGTTATTTCACCGCCGAACCTGTAAAATTCACGTTCAACCTTACGCATATGCATCAAAGGGAAGGAAACACTTGTTTTATCGTCTATTTCTATGTGCGCCTTCATTGTGTAGGTTGGTGTGGCTTGAACCAGCAAACGTGAGTTGACGGGGATTTTCGCTTTTTCTAACGCGGTTTCTACGAGGAAAGATGACTGCGCTTCCGGGATGAAGATGTCGATGTCGCTTCGCGTGTTTACGTCACCCCTAGCTAGGCTGCCATGCGCTAATGCTCGCAGGTGAAAGCTTTCCAGTGCAACCAAGATTTGCGCGGCTTTTTCTCGGTATTCCCGCAACAACGCCCAATGCGCCTTAGTGTAGGTTACTTCGCGGTAGTCTGCGCGTTTTTCGGGTTTTGCAGCCATCCAGAATCATCCTTTTCCCTGAAAATTATGGTGCATGATTTATTTAGTTATTCGCCAACAACAAAGATGTTAACGTGAAACTGAATGAGCGCAAACGCCAAAGTGTGCAGTGCATGCAAACGCAGAGAAGCCTTTTTCTACAGACCATACTCTGGAGAGAGGCTCTGCAGAAAATGCTTCAGCGAATCCATTGAGACAAAGGTGCGGGCGACAATTGCAAAGTACGGCATGTTCAGCTTTAACGACAGAATCGCAGTGGCAGTTTCAGGTGGGAAAGACAGCATAAGCCTCTTGCACGTGTTAGTTAAGATGGAGCGGTTTCGTCCTAAAGCGTCGCTTGTGGCGGTAACCGTTGATGAGGGCATTAAGGGTTACAGGGATGAAGCCCTGAAAATTGCAGAGGCATACTGTGAAAAACTGGGCGTAGCGCACCATGTGGTTTCTTTCAAAACGTTATACGGTTTCACGCTGGACGAAATTATTGCAAGGAAACGGCAGAAAGGCGAGAAAGAGTTAACGGCTTGCGCTTACTGCGGAGTCTTGCGGCGGAGAGCGCTTAATGTAGCAGCACGCGAAGTAGAAGCGACGAAAATTGCTACAGCGCACACGTTGGATGACGAGGTACAGACGATTCTGCTGAACATTTTCCACGGTGACGTTACGCGGTTGGCTAAGGAGAAGCCAGTTACTGATGATGTTCACAGGCGGTTTGTGCAGAAGGTTAAGCCATTCTGCGAAATTCCAGAAAGAGAAAGCGCATTGTACGCTTATGTTAAGCGGGTTCCGTTTCAAAGCACACCATGCCCATACGCTTCAGAAGCTTTACGAAACGACATCCGCGTTATGCTAAACCGCATTGAGGAGAAGCATGCGGGCACAAAATTCACAATTTTAAATTCTGTTGAGCGCATACGCGTTGCTTTGAACGGGATGAGTAAAAGTGAACGATTTGAAGAATGTGCTGAGTGTGGAGAACCTGCTTCTCAAGGTTTGTGTAAGGTATGCCAAATGTTGAAAGATGTTTAGCTAGTACTACGCAAAGTTGTGTGAACTAGCGCGTGTAAAAGTCTATAGCCTCTCGTTACATAGCGTGTGGTTTTGGTGTTTGTCAAGAAACCTTGACTATCGGCAAAACCTGTTGGTCAAGAAAATTTGACTAAAAAAACGCGTTGCTGGCTTGTTTTGTCAAGAAACCTTTACAAAAAACCTTTTACAGCAAAATAACTTGGTAGTAAATGAAGTTAGAATCATGAAGAACTGGTGGTTCCTATGAAAAGGGCGATGTTAACAATAACGCTGATTTTGATGCTCTTAGCGGGAACTGGAGTAGAATTTGTCAGAATTACCTGTGCGAATCCAGCTTTGATGCCGGCAGAACCACCTGCAGGCTACACAATTAACAGCGATGGGACATATGTTGCAGAAAACCTTCACCGCGACGGCGACACGTATACGCTTACAGGTGACATCAACTGCAGCATCGTCATTCAGCGTGATGGCATAGTGCTTGACGGGGCAGGGTACGCAATTCAGGGAAACGGAGATTCATCAGGCGTCTGGCTTCAAGACAGAAGCAATATTGTAATAAAAAATCTGAATATACGCAACTTTCGGGTAGGTATTGAATTTTCGCTGAACTATTACTCACCTGAGATTAATGAGAACTGCAGCATCTTGGACAACACCATAACTGACAACACGTATGGCATTTCACTTGCTCAATCTTCCGAATGCTATGTTGCGGGAAACTACATAACCGACAACACTAATGGAGCAGGCGTGTACGGCTCAGACATTTTTAGAAACAACAGGTTTGAGAGAAACCAGTATGATATTTTGGATAACGGCTATGGCGACAACGATATGGACACATCGAACACCATTGATGGCAACCCAATCTATTACTGGGTTAACCAGCGTGATAGAACTGTGCCGTCAGACGCTGGGTTGGTGGTGCTCAAGAACTGCAGCGGCATCACGGTTGAAAACTTGAGCCTTGAGGGCAACGAAAACGGTCTTTTGCTCTGCAATACAAACGACTCAACAGTCAGTGGAAACACGTTAACGGATAATTTAAACGGCATAATCCTTCGGCAGTCATTCAACAATATCATTACAGACAATCAAGTGGCAAACAACGTGAATGTTGGAATCGAACAGTACCTCGCAGGCAACAACAGCATACTAAACAACAGGGTAACCATGAACGGCAAGGGCGTCACATGTTCAGATACAGAAAACGCCGTAATTTCAAACAACCAAATAACAGCTAACCAAGGATTAGGCATAGATGCCGGACCTAACTGCACAGTAACCAACAACCACGTTTCAGAGAACAGCGGTGACGGAATCTTCTTCAAAGGCATCAACGGCTCCACTGTTATTGGAAACAACGTTACCCTCAACAAAGGCTGCGGCATTGGCTTCGGATATGGCCCAAACGGCATGGTAAAAGGCAATTATGTCGCCGAGAACAATGTAGGCATTTGGATTAGCAACGCCTTTGAAAACACGGTAATCGCAAACACTATAATCGAAAATGACGGGTGGGGCATTCGGCTGGAAGGCAACCAACAAGACAACCTCATCTACCACAACAACTTCATCGACAACAACAATAACGACGTCCAAGCATCAATTACGGAGCTGTGGGTTTACCCTGACCTCTTTAAACAGCTAGAGCCAAGCCAAACCCCTCAGCCGCCTCAATTAGTAGCTGGAGCTGCCAACGCGTGGGATAACGGCAAGGAAGGCAACTACTGGAGCGACTACACAACCCGATGCCCTGACGCCCAAACAGAAGAAGGCGCAACAGTGGGCAACACGCCATACGTCATAAACGAAAACAACGAGGATAATCATCCGCTTTTAGCACCGCATGAAATCTCCACTGCTGAACTGCCTTCAACTGTGCCCTCTTCAAGTCAGCCATCACAAGAATCTGACCCATCGTCAACCAACCAAATAGAAACTGAGCCTTTTCTAACCACAATTGCCTTGGTTTCCGTGGCGTTGATAGCTGTTATCGGCGCTGGCTTGCTGCTGTGCGTCCAGAAACGCCGTGCGAAATCGGAGAGCGCAGCATGAGAATTGCTGTTTTGCTGTTTGTTCTCGTATTTGCAGTAGCAGCTTGCTTGGTCGTGGTTGCGCCAGTAAAGGCTGGTTCCAAGACGCTTGTTGTTCCAGACGATTATGCAACCATACGCGAAGCTATAAGTGCGGCTGCGGAAGGCGACTTGGTACTCGTCAAGAAAGGAACATACAACGAGCAGACGCTGACGATAAACAAGCCGCTGACGCTTAAGGGCGAAAGCGCAGAAGGCACTATAATTGGCTTCCACCCACCTTTGTCTTTTGTTGGGTGGAATTTTGTAGTGCCAACGTATAGGTATGATAACTCACTGACGATTAATGCAAATGATGTTGAAATTTCAGGCTTCACAATCTCCGCTGAATTAACCACTGAGACTCCAGCTGACCTAGCTAATCATACGATTGGCCCACCATGTAACCCACCGTTTAGTGTAGCGGGCGGAGCCAAAATTCTGTCAACTGGAAACAACACCAAAATAACAGGCAACACAATAAAAACGGGTTTATCAATTGAAGGCTCAAACCAAACTGTTGCCGAGAACACGTTAGCAAGCGGTGTGGCATGTTATGGTTCAAGCAACAAGGTTGTTTCGAACTTGGTTACTGGTTCAGGCATCGCAGTGGAAGGTTTCGCCAACGAAATTCACGCCAATAACATAGTTGGCGCGTACAAGATTCAAAGTGGCATTCAGGTAAAAGGCGAAGGACACGTGATTGCTGGAAACAAAATTACAAACTGTGAGTATGGTATGGGTGTGTACTATACGACCCTTGGGGTTGTGGGTTCAAACAACGTTTTCTATGGCAATAGGCTAATCCAGAATGTTAACGGCATCGTTGTAACAGGGGGAAACAACAACACTTTCTTCGGCAACGAACTGGTAAGCAATAGTATCGGCGTTACAGTTGAAACATCCATGCGGTATCAGAACCTGCCAAAACCGAATGCTACGTTTTACCATAACAACTTCGTTGGCAATGTTCAACAGGTCAACTCATCAACCAGCCCCGCTGGCTTTTTTGATTACGGCGAAGAAGGCAATTACTGGAGCGACTACACGGGTTCAGACGGCAATGGCGACGGCATCGGCGACACGCCCTACATTATAGATAGTAACCGAAGAGACAATTACCCACTTATGCTTCCCTTCGACATGGAAAATAACAGCATCGTTATACCATCCAATACGCCTTCAACGTCAAACTTTGACCTCTTAACCGCGTCAACCGCTGCCCTTGTCGGCGTCATTG
Source organism: uncultured Candidatus Bathyarchaeia archaeon (assembly GCA_964632845.1). Taxonomy (GTDB): domain Archaea; phylum Thermoproteota; class Bathyarchaeia; order Bathyarchaeales; family Bathycorpusculaceae; genus JAOZHU01. Next base: position 8,211 of record CAZWDU010000017.1, read on the forward strand.
CCGTGGTTACTTGTTTGCTGGTTTACTTCAAGAAACGCAGTCGTGCGGGTATTGTGCACGGGCAAAAGGCTGGTGAGGGGTAGTGGCATGAAGAAGGTTTCTGCTTGGTTCTTTGTTATCGTGCTTTTGGCGTTTTCGTGTTTGTTTGCTGTTCCGAAGGGTAATGCTGTTGCGTCGGCAAATTCGTGGAAGCGTATGGCGGAGATGCCGACAGCTAGAATTGCAATGGGTGTTGCCGTTGTTAACGGGAAGATATACGCTATCGGAGGCATAATTACCTCTGGAGTTACAGATATTAATGAGGTGTATGACGTAGCCACGAACACTTGGGCCACGGCAACCCCAAAGCCGCAGGCAGAGAATAGTTTTGCGACTGCCGTCTATGGAAACAAAATTTACTGCTTCGGATGGGACACGAACCACGTCTACGACACCGTCACCGACACGTGGGAAACACGGACGCCTAGCCCAACACCACGAGGCGGCACAACTGCAAACGTGGTTAACGATAAAATTTACGTTATAGGCGGAGATGACTCGTATTTTTACGAGACGCTTCCTCGTGCGCACCATTCTGATTTGAATGAGATGTATGATCCAGAAACAGACACATGGACCACCATGGCGCCTATGCCCGCCGCTATTGTTGCCTCCTGTGCCTCAGCGGTTGTGGACGACAAGATTTACGTTTTTGGGAACGGCGTCGCTGTGCCTCAGATTTACGATACGCAGTCAAACACGTGGAGCTACGGTCCCGCCACGCCGTATCATGTCGCTTACGGGGCTGTAGCGGCAACAACAGGTGTTTATGCTCCGAAAAGAGTCTATCGTATAGGCGGGTTAAGCGATGAATCCACTCAGATTTTTGATCCTCAGACGCAGACGTGGAGTACTGGCGCAGGGATGCCCACGCCCAGACGTTTCCTGAGCGTTGCGGTGGTAGATGACATTCTGTACGCTATAGGCGGGAAAGAAAACAGGGGCGACGGACTACTAACATCCGCCGCGAATGAGCGGTATGCTCCTGTTGGGTATGTTGCTGTGGCGCCTGCGGTGCAGGTTGCTTCGCCCGAACAGAACATGACTTACGCCGTGGGCAACGTTTCCTTAGCTTTCGCCGTGGACAGGTCAGCCGCAGCTTTGAACTACAGTCTAGACGGAGCAGCAAACATGACCCTCACAGGCAACACCACGCTCACAGACCTAGCCATCGGAGCGCACAACATCACCATCTACGCCACCTACCCAGTAGACAACACAGGCGCATCCCAAACAATCCACTTCACCATAGCACCCGAACAACAGCAAGACCCAGAACCACACGAACCTTTCCCAGCAATACAGGTCGTAGCAGTTGCTGCCGCAGCAACAACCATCACAGCCGCCGCATGCACCCTACTCTACTTCAAAAAACGCAAGCGCTTGCGTAAAGAACCAGACAAAAACTCTGTTGGATAAGACTCTTCGTTTCTCGGCGTCACTGACCGCTCTGAAGTGCCGCGGTTGGCGGTTGCTTGTCGAATGGGCAAACCGCGCTGCTTCCAGAAGCTTCCACAACTTTTTCTTCAGACACTGGGTGATGTTCTAGCGGTTGAAGCCTTTGCGGCGTTTTATGTCCCGCAGCATTTCCGAGGCTTTGAAAGCGTTTTCTGCCGAAGCCACGTGTATGGCTTTTTGCACGTTCACTCGTGAGCCGCAGTACGGGCACGTTCGGGTTTTCTGGTCAACCGCAGCCATCAGTAAACCCCCGCAGCAACTGCATACAACGATTACTGTGACGCCCATGACCTTGTCCTTTTCCGAAAGACTTTTCCACAAACGAGTAGATAACACTTAGGGAAGAGGGAGCAAGATGAGCAGTGAAGAAAAGCCAGCGCCAAAACCGCGTTTAATGGAGCTTGCAGTAAGGTACTTCAAGAAAGAAGGATACAAAATACTTCAGGAAAACACGGTGCTTGAAGGGTTCACGGGTATATCGCGGAAATTTGACCTAATCGTTCAGAAAGGACGCGCGGAGCAGGGCGTTTGGATACGCGACTGGAACCGAACCATAGGCGTTAACATAATCATTAACTTGGACACGGCGTCAGATGACGTTGGCTTGTCCAGCCCCATAATGATAGGGGAAAAATTCAGCGACCACGCTAAATCCTACTCGAACAGGCGCAAAATCACGCTGTTGACTAAACAGAAAATACTAGCAAGCCTCAGATAACAGACTTTAGCCAATGGTAATTGACGCCGACAGCAGATAGACAGACTTTTGCTTTATTGAAAAAATTTTAAGAGCAAACTGCAGCATAGAATAGTCGGGCAGAAGCGTGTCTAATCTGAAATCTAAACTTTACTCGTTTTTCAAGGCAGTGATAGCTGCTCTGATAGTGGGCATTACCCAGACAACCCCCATAGTAGGTTTTTACGGATTTATGATTGCACCGTTACTGATTTACTTGGTAAGGTGCCCCACTGGATACCAGTTTGTTCTTGAGGATGTTTCCGAAATTTTCCGCGTTGACGGCCCTCGTCTCTTCGGCGGCATCATCTTTTACCTTGGCTTAGCATTGTTCTGCGTAGCGCTCCTGCAATGGTGCATTTACCGCAACAAAAATCTTGATTTTTTTACCAGGGGATTGTACTCGAAAATAAGGCATCCTCAGTTCTTAGGAATTATCACTATGACATTTGGTCTGACAGTTAAGGAATTAACTATTGCCACTGGTTGGGGCTTAATGGGCATTCCATTTTCAACCACGATTCCTGTCGGCGTAACTGAACTTGCAGGGTTATGGTTCCTGCAGGTCTTAGGCTACATTGCCTTTGCGGTTATTGAAGAGCGGGGGTTATCCAAGAAATTTGGTGCATACAAGGAATACCAGCGGAACGTGCCTTTGTTGCTGCCAATAAAAAATCCAAGAAGAATCCCGGAAATACTGTTCACGGTACTGTTGATTGCGGGACTATGCAGCCTCCTCTTTCTAATGCCCTATGACCTTATCAAAGCCCTTAGCTACAGATAAATTCCCGTTCGCATAATCCCTTGAAACCAAACAGGGCATGATACGGTTTTAAACCCTCAAATATTCGTTTAGCAAGCCTTCGCGTTCTAGCATGCCCAGCCAGTCTATGCCGCCAGCATGGCATTTTTTGCGGTTGTCCAAAATCGCCATCACCTCGCCTGCGACATCAGTCAGTGTCTTTCCCGTGACATCTAATTCGCATGTTTTTTCTTTGCCATGCCTGTGCAAAGCTTCGACGAGGCACACGTCCAAGATTTCGGAAGCCAAATTCTCCCATAGTTTAAGTCCTTGAAAACCGTTTTGTTCCATGAAGGCGCGGAGTTCCACAGGGTTGCGTCTAAGCACGAAAATGTGTGTCACGTGGTTTTTAGGCACGACCGCAGCAGCGTAATGTCCATCAATGATGACTGGGGTTTCGCTTCTGTCTAAGATTGTTTGGAGTTTTCTGCGCATTTTGTTCTCGTTGATTAGCAGGGTGTTGCGTTCTTTGTCTTTGCTTGTGGTTAAGTGTTCTTTTTCGGCGAGTTCGGTGAGGTTTATGTATAAGGCGTTGAGTTGTTTGCTGAGTTGGCGGGCGAGGGTGGTTTTTCCAACGCAAGGTGTGCCCGTGACGAGGATGACGCGTTTGCTCATACCTGTTAATAGCGTTGCAGGGAATTCTTATCTGTTCCGCAAAAAGGGCAACTAGCAGTTCACTGTGCAGTTAATATACTGCTGCAGTCCCATTTGGAGTTGTGAAGCCTTATGAGCGGATTAAGGTTTTATCTTGTTGACGTGTTTGCTGAGCGAAAGTATGCTGGTAACCAGTTGGCAGTAGTGAACAGCGGTGCGTTGTTGTCTACGGCGCAGATGCAGGCGATAGCTAATGAGATGCACTTTTCTGAAACCACGTTCATCCTTTCAGAGCAAGAGCGAAACGGCGGGTTTGACGTCCGCATATTTACGCCTGCAGCAGAAGTACCGTTTGCTGGGCATCCGACGTTGGGCACGGCTTATGTGCTGAAACGGTTCATAATCAAAAAGCCAGTAAGCTGCGTATTGTTGAATTTGAAGGTTGGTCAGGTACCTGTCAGTTTTGAAAGCGTTGAGAAGCGGCAAGAGCTGGTTTGGATGGAGCAGGCGCCGCCGACTTTTGGCAAAACATTCAGCGCCACGCAGCTTGCGCAGGTTCTGCAGCTTAGCTTAGAGGATTTTGACAGGCGCTTTCCTGTTCAGGAAGTGTCCACTGGCTTGCCGTTCATTATTGTGCCGTTGAAGAGTTTGGCTGCCGTCAAGCGGGCGCACGTAAACATGGACAGTTTGCTGGAATTGACGAAGGAAGTGAAGGCAGGCATCTTGGTTTTTTGTCCTGAAACGTACGTGGAGGGCAATGATTTGAACGTGCGCGTGTTTGTGGACTTGTTTGGTATCGCGGAGGACCCTGCTACGGGTTCAGGTAACGGGTGTTTGGCTGGTTACTTGTCTCGTTACAGGTATTTTGGCACGGACAAAGTGAACGTTAGGGTTGAGCAGGGTTATGAGGTTGGCAGGCGTTCTTTGCTGTTGCTGAAGGCGGAGTGCAAAGCTGGAGTCATAGGGGTTAATGTTGGGGGCAAGGTGGTTTTCGTGGCTGCTGGCAAACTTGCTTAGTGCCGCGCTGCTGGTAGAAATTCTTATTGCCTGCGAGTACGCATTGGGCTAGTGGGCTGGCGAGTTGGTGTGTGGCTGTCGAGCCTTCGCTTAATTGCGAAAGCTTGAGGAAACTCCGCCCACGTGTAGAATTGCAGCGCCCTGCGAAGGGTGCAAGGCGAGAGCCTTGGCTACAGAGCAGAAACGGAACGTCCACTTGGCGCGTGAAGATGAAGCATGCTAAGTTGCCGAGTATGCCTTGTGGAAACGGTGAAACGGCTGTCCTGCAAGTGGAAAGGGCAAACAGACGCCGATGAGGACTCTACCTGAAGGCGCGGGTAGCCCGCTTAGCTGAATGCCACGTAAAACAAAAGGCGGGTTACAACCAACACACCAGCCCAATTCAACTGTACACCGCCTCTTTTCGGGAAAGGAGGGAAATGAGTGGATTTTAGATACAAACGCCCAGTGATAACGCCTTGCCAGATAGACAAGAACCTCATACCCGACGAATCCAAGCAGTTGAACGTGCTAATTCAAATGAAGAACGACAACAAGAGCGACGACACAATCAGGTTCACTAGAAAAGCGTTAAGCCTGCTGTCAAGACACGCAAGCCTCTCAGAGCCAGAATCAGTTAAAGCCTTCATAGCCCAAATGGAAGGCACAGACAGCTACAAACGAAACCTATGCATAGCCTACAACAAATACTGCAAATTCTACCAAATAGAATGGAAAATGCCATTCTACCAGCAAGAAGCCAAAGTCATCAAACTACCAACAAAAGAAAAACTGATTATGCTCATATCAAGCGCACAAAAACCTCTATCCCTCAAGCTACAAATCAGCATGGAAGCAGGACTTAGACCAGTAGAACTCATGAGGCTCAAAGCCAAAGACATAGACCTAGACCACAACGCGGTAATGCCGACCACAGCCAAAGGAGGCACCCCCAGAGCCATAAAAATCTCCAACAACCTGAAAACATCAATCGAACAATGGATACGAGATAAGAAACTGAACCCGAACGACAGACTATTCCACGGAACAGGAGCAAACTATGGATACAGCTACCGAGAAATGAGAAGCAGACTCGCACAAAAAATGAACGACCCAACAATCAAATCAATAAGACTGTACGACTTCAGACACTACTTCTGTACCAAGACATTACGCGACACAGGTGACCCATTCTTCACTATGTGCCAAATGGGTCACAAGAAACTCACAACAACACAGCTATACATGCACCTCGTAAACCTTGAAAACGACGAATGGACTTGCAGAGCTGCAGCAACAAAAGAGGAAGCTATGAGCCTAATTGAAGGAGGCTTCCAATACGTCACAACAATAGACAACGTGCTTTTATTTAGAAAACGCAAATAATTAAATTAGATGCTCACACAAAGCCATAAAAATTAACTCGCGAAGTGCTTATCATGGCTAAGAAAAAGAAATCAAGTGAAATTGATTTAGTCATTAAAATGACGGAAAAGATGACGCCAGATGAAATCGTGGAATACAGTAAAGCAAGGTTTCATGAAGATTGGGGTATTTTGAAACGTATCATTAACGAGCAAAAACAAGCGGCAGATGAAGCTAGAAATACACCTAACATACAGCCTTTGCTAATAAAAGTCAGTAGCCTTTACAAAGACCTTATCGCCGATGGGTATCTTAAAAAAGATTTGTTGATGTTTGACCGAGGTCCATTAGATGAGTACAAAACAGGTCAAGCAAGACAAGAAGTCTCTTGTCTACTTAATGAATTGGTTGGATGTTCTGAAAAAGACTATAAAACAGTCTTTAGAAAAATGAACAGAGTTTACGCAATCAACTATGAAATGATTATCAAAACCTACCTTGCTGACCTTGCGCTGAAGATATCAGGCAAAAAAAAATTGGAAAAAGGAAATATTTTAGAGAAGCTATCAAAATACAAGAGCGGAAAACATGCGGAGGTATTTCAAAGTCTCATACCTCAAATAAGAAACAGCATTCAACATGCAGATTACATAATTGACCCAAAAAAGCCTCAAATTACTTTTTTTGACCGAAATAAACCGCCCTTAGCATACACATTAGAGGAATATAGTAAACTATTGTGGGAACCTTGGCTGCTTATTATTGCTTTTGACATCGCAACTTTTGATATCGTAAAAGACTTTTATGATTATTTAATTGAACAAATCGATATTGTGGATAATTTCTTTAGAAAGAAAGACTGCAAATTGGTCGCGAATGGTGACGCTCCTTTCTCTATTCTTGATTGGGCAGCGCTCATTAAAACAGGAAAAATTCGCTAGACAAATATCGATGTAAGCGCTGTACTTCCGCTTGCGCGCCTAACGAAGCCAAAAAGCTAAATGATGAGAACGGCACAATACTTCAGTTTACGCGCTTATATTTTAGCACAATCCTAAGTATAGGACTGACCAGCCATGAAACAAAAAAGGTTTTTAGAGCGAGAGTTTGCAGAAATCATCAAGGCTGAATTAACAAAAAGCAAATACGTTATTCTCGATAAAAATAATAAAAAACAATATCCAGACTCAAACCCAACCCAATTCGAGGTCTATTTGAACAGGTGCGTGCCGAAGGAATGCCTAGACCAGAACTGTGTTTTGCTGCTTCAGCCCGAAATAGACATGATTTTGGTGGACAAATTACATGATAAGTGGATTGCTATAGAATTAAAGGCAATAAAGCAGATAACAGACCGTGAAGGAAGGGAACGCATAATGCCTTCATATTATCTAGGTTTAGGACAAACACTCGCTTATTTATCGTTTGGCTTTGACGAAGTTGCGCTATGGCAATGTTTTGATGCCAGTTCAATTAAGGATTATTCAAAGATTTTCAGGTATAATGATGCCTTCGAAGAGATTAGATCTCCGATGAGGGATATAGTAGGCAGAACTTGTCTAAAAATAGCAACCGATGGAGAAAACAAAATTCAACATTTAACAATCATTGATAATAAACCAAAGTGGGAAGACAACATTGGGAAAAAAATATCAGAAGGATTATATAGCATGCGTTGTGTAAGTCCCAACCCACTTTTAGACGATACCAATAAAATGTTTAGTCAAAAGGCTAAAGCATCTAGGAAGATTTTCGAAAAGCAGAAGACTAAATGGGACAAATCGAATTCAGATTAAGGCTCGGCGTCGCTTGCGCTCCGCCTCGCACGTTCCAGACGACGACGGTTAAGCGCCGCGGGAAACTTGAGGGCGAAGGGTTACTTTGCAAAACGCGTGGTGGTGTTTGTGGTGGTTGATTGTTATTTTGTAACGATAAGGGGCATATGAGAAATCGGCAAAAATTATATAAAGAAAATGAGATAAACATTGCTTCTGCCTTTTTATTAGGTGCTGGTGTGAAGAGCATGGGTAAAAGAAACATGAAGGCAAAATCGATCTTGTTTGTGGTGTTTTCATTCTTTGTGATTTCAGCTTTTACGTTGAACGTTTCCACCGCAGGAACCTCATGGAATACTCCTGTAATTGTGGATTCAGTAGGACACTTTGGTGGTCAAACTGGTTCTTTGGCTTTGGATTCCAGCGATAATCCCCACATCAGCTACTATGACTATGCGAATTATGATTTGAAGTACGCTTGGTGGACTGGCTCCGACTGGACTATTATCACTGTAGATTCAGAAGAAGACGTCGGCGTTGATTCTTCTTTGGCTCTGGATTCAAACAACAACCCCCACATAAGCTACTACGACCTTACAAATGGTGATTTGAAGTACGCTTGGTGGACTGGCTCCGACTGGTCTGTTACCACTGTAGATTCAGAAGAAGACGTTGGTCGGGCTTGTTCGGTGGCTTTGGATTCCAGCAACAACCCCCACATAAGCTACTACGACGTTACAAATGATAATTTGAAGTATGTTTCTGGCGACTTTAGCTATGATGTTAATATTAGTGCTTGGTCGACTGGTGGCGAGTGGGAAGCGCTGCCGATTACCATGGATGGCGTAAGCACTGGCTTCGATACTCCGCATACTTTTGAAGGGTTAACTGGAACGCACAATTTCACTCTTCCAGAAAACGCCAGCGGTTACTCATTCACCGAGTGGACCAAAGACTCCGCAACAGTCGCAACCACAAAAACCATAACAGTCAGTTCAGAAGGAACATACACCGCACAATACACGACTCCAACACCAAGCTCTTCACCGTCTCCATCGGCCTCTCCAACTCAATCATCCACCCCAACGCCCACTCCTGAGTCAACATCAACACCCTCTCCATCGTCTTCGCCAACAAGCCCTCCAGATACAGGCTTCCCACCAGAAGCGTACTATGCCATAGCAATTGTAGCAACAGCCGCCATCGCCGCAGTAACCGCCATAATAATCATGAGGCAGAGAAGAAAACAACAAGAAAGCATTCCTCAACAAACACAACCTCCTCCCCCCTGAAATCCTTGCAAGGTTCTGTCAATAGCTACAAAAAAACACCGCTCTCAATTAATGGAAATTCTCAAGATATGACTATATAGTTAAATATGGAGAGAATGGAAAAAAGAGATTGCGGTTTTTACCCGTATATGTAATTAATTCCGCTGATGTCGCCTGCGCCTAAACTTCTTGCGTATGTTTCTCCGTAATCGCCATAGCCATACATTGTCAAGGCGCTAGTTTCCGGCATATAAAGGTCGTCCAGCATCAATGTGTGACCTGCTTCATGAGTGGCAATGTTCTGAATATCAAACATTTTTGTAAGAGTGTATGTTGTACCCTCTCCGTCAGCATCAATTCCCCATTTGTAGGCAGTACTGAAAACAATTCCAAATTCCACTATTTCCTTTGTTTCAGAATAAAACCATACTGTTGTCTGAGCAATTATTCCCCGCCCGAGTCTAGCCCAAGAGATTATGTTTTTTCCGTCAAACTTGTTGCCTGCTCCCTTAGTAACAGTGCCAACGTCATCGCTAAACAGAGAATCACCTATTTCTCCATCCCACTCTTCAAAGGCTGCTTTAACGGCTTCCACCGCACCTGCTGGTGCACCTTTGGTTTTAACATAATACGCGATATTGGTAGTCGTAGCTGACCAGTGTATTCCACTATATGCAAAAACGTCATAACTGTCCGTGCTTGGTGTTCCAATTGGGTCGCCTTCGTAGTACGTTGTGAATGTTTTTTCTCTAATTACGCCGCCTGGGACAGCAGAAACCATTGCGACTGAAAAACTAGCAACCAGCGTTAGCGTCAATGTTACAATACTCAATAGAGAGTCTAACTTTTTGTTCATTCTTGCACCTGAATAGAATTTCTGGATTGTAATAGATATAAGGTTTACTCCATGGAAGGATCGCACAAGTTGCTCGCAGGAAAATTATTGACTAAATTTTCTCAAGAGATGACTATATATCTATGACAATATGAACTGTTAAGGAAGTGCCTCTTCCATTTTCTTAATCTTTGTTTCTAACGCTCTTATCAAAGAGGCTAGACTCACGCATGGTATGCCGATACCAATTAAGAAAAACCCACTTATCAGATCCCCCCCAGCTGTTGCGGGAAAAGGGCCACTTCGAACCACCACTATTTCATACAGGTTTATAAAAATTCCAAATGCAAGTGCAATAATGCCGGTTATAAGGACAAAACCCCAACGCATTTTAAGTTTCTTTTCGAGCACAATTCCTCACCGTTTAGTTCTTACATGGATTTGAAATTTAAATTTTGCACAGAATTTTCTCAAGATATGACTATATATCGCAAGTTAAGACGCGACAGGCTTCGTTCGTCTCGCTCCCACGTTCCAGCCAGCGACGACAGCTTTTGGGAAAAGGTTTCGAGCTTCCAAAACTCTCTGCCCAGACAGAGAAAGACGTGCATGCCAAACGTTACGCGCAACTATTCCGATTGTTTTGATTTAAGCTGGGGTGTTCGTGTTGATTTCAACTTTTTTCCAAGCATCTTGGCATATGCCATTATACGTGAACAGGAAGAGTTTGGCTTCCGCTAAACTGCCATAGGGTCCGTAAGTTGTCAGCGTCCCGAATGCGCTATACGAAGCTACAGTGAATTGGCCGTTGGCGTGTTCTCGAATTTCATGTTTCAAAGGCTTACCCGTAGTCGCGTTTTTTGCGTAAGGGTCTTCAGCTTCCCACACATGAACAAATTCAGACATGATACCAACCCACAGGAACTGCTTTGGCATCTTTTTGAGTATAAGATTTATGGAAGCACCCTCCATCGCCCATTCAAATTTAACTCAGTGCACCCACATTACGTTCACTTTCAACAATCAATTTCTGCCAATCATCTAAACCCTTCTCCACTTTACGATTCACTCATAAAAACCATTGATGTTTTAATGTAAATAAGGAAAAAAATATTCCCCAAAATTAACATGCAGCCCCAAGAAATCACAGAAATCACTGCAGCCCTACGGCACTTCAACGCATGCGCTTCACAAAACGACAAAACAGAGATTCACAGACACCAATGCGAAATTATGCTTAAAAAAAACGAGGGGTCGTTTATGCGAATTCAGCCCTTGACTTAACCACGAAAACTGTACCTACGATTGCAAAGGCAGCTATGGATATTCCAGAAAGCAATATGCCTTCCGAAAAACCGTATTGATAGTACCAAACAAGTACGAAAGTGGTCAATGCCGAAGCCAACATAACGAGCATCCCCAGAACTGAAAATTTGAAACGCTTCCTTGCTAGCGCTAGCATGCCTCCAACAACGCCAAATACCGACGCAATAAACGCAAAAGCCCCGAAAGCCAAAAATCCAATAGACATAGATGTGTCGTAACCATAGCTCGTGTAGTAACTAATATACGACTCATAATACACGATTCCAATAGCTCCAACCGCAATAGAAAAAATCGCAGCAATTATCGCCAGAAACCCTGCTCCAGTAGCTAAATCTAAGCTTTTTGGTTTCGAATCAAAAGAGGCACCGCAGTATGCACAAAAGCTACTTTCTGAATCGAGAATCTCCTTACCACACTTAGCACAATTCACGAGTAGTCTACCCTTCATCTTATGGATTATACAGCTTTTTCATCCTTTCCCTATTTATATCTATTTCAAAATTCAAAAAAACGTGAATACTCACGGCAGGACAAGCTTGAAACTGCGTGTCTGGTCTATCTCAATAGTGGCATTTCGCACGATGCAATCCAGCAAATGCCCGCCAGCGCTGCAGTCATCAGTGACCAAGTGAAGGTGATATCCTGTGAAGTCTACGCCATCCATGCTGGTTGGAAACCAGAAGCCAACTGCCGTCGCAACCACATTGCCCAGCGTGAAGACCGTCTGGTTTTTCACGGCTTCAGTAAGCGGCGGGTAAGGCTTCACCTGCAAAGGCACACTTCGAGTTTCAGCGTAATCAAACGTGCCATGAACTTTTATAGCGTAAATCACGTTTTCACTAGGCAACAACGCGCTAATGTACGTTTGCAACTCTGAGTAGTTTAAGGCGTCAACAACTTGGCGGTTTTGGTCTGCATCAAAAAACGTAACGGTCGCGTAAGGCAACTTTTCGCTGGAGCCTATTTGCCTAGGCGTACCGTCAACAGGAATTTGATAGAAAACACCGTCCAAAGCAATCATTTCGCCATTTAACCCATTAAGGGTACCTATTCCGAAATCACCGTGCTCCGCCAACTCGCCATACGTGAAGTCACCATCATAATTGCCCAAAGCAAAAGTGTTAAACGGCGAAACCTGGAACAGCGTTTCTCTGCCCTCAGTCAAGGTTGCGTTAAATTGAAGCTGCCAAACCGCGTACAACGCGGCAGAAAAAACCACGACAACCAAAACGGAGACTGCGAGAATAAGCATGTTGCGATTCATTTTGACATGTCACGTTTCCAGCTTTTATATTGCGTTTTTAATTTTCGTTCTAGAGTAAATTCTTTTTCCTCTGCAGACAACACAGCCAGCACAAATACAACGTATAACACTTTTTTCATTCGGCTAAAAAATTTGCAAATAAGAGCAGAGTAAAAAAGAAAGGGAAGTTGAATCTTCTCGCAACACCAGTTGCGGATTATTACGTTGGTGGTGGAGGTGGCGGCGCTTGGCCAAGCTCGTTTATTGGACCGAACGAAATTAGCAGCATAATACCCGGGAGAACACCTGCGAAGATGAGCGCTAGAATTGCCCACATCATGTTGTTGAGAGATTTCAACGTAGCTACGTCGCCAGTGTTGGCTGCTTTGTACATTGGGTTCACTCTCGTTAAGAATATCCATGCCGCTAACCCAGCGAATACTAAGTAGACGATTCCCCAAACTATCAATCCTGTCAGAATACCGAAGTAGTCGTAGCCTGCCCAAGTAGCCCAAGTAATGATATCATATATTCCTCCTAGAGCGAAACCGATAATGGCAATGATGTTGAAAATGAAGGCAATCAACATGTACGTCTTCAGGGTTGCTAGTTTGCTAGAGTCAGTTGACATTTTCCTATTTTCCCTCGTACTGCATCATTCGTTCCACTTGTTATATAATACTTTCTATCATAGCGTAACACATGGGCAGAAGCCTACAGAAGACGCTGTTTCCGCTCTAGAAACAGTCTAAGTGATGAAAAAGCACATGCAGACAGGCGTTATCCAATTTCGCGGACATTCCGCAGCACACTCACGGAACTAAACCCGCTTGCTTCAGTTCTGCCAGTGAAATTTTTCCCGAATGTAAAGCCGTGGCAACTAGCACACCGAAAACGCCTACATTTTTCAATGTAAGCAAATCTGCAGTATCACGCACTCCGCCGCCGACAAACACTTTAACCGTTCGAGTTTTCAACATTTCTGTCAAAAGAGGCATATTCACTCCTTCGCGGCTACCCACTCTATCTAAATCCAACAGGATAATCTGTTCCGCTCCTACTTCCTGAATCGCCTGCAAAAAAGCTAGGGGAAGGCTAAGCTCGCCAAGTTCAAACTTGCTAAGCACTTGTTCACCTTTCAAGTCGAGACTGATGACAACACGTTCTTTTCCAAGAGCGGCAACTGCCTCTCCGATAAAGTCCATGCTGGGCAAGGTTTCGGTTCCAAGTATAACCTTTGAAACGTGACTGTTGAGCAGTTCTTCCGTTTTTTCAAGGTCGGCTATTCCCGCGTCAACCATCAGGCTAAGCCCCGCAGTATCTGCCATCTGCTTCAGAACCGAAAAATTCGGGTGCCCACCCATAATTGCATCCAAATCTGCCACATAAAGCTCGCTAAAACCAAGCGCCGTAAACGCTGAAGCAACACGCAACGGGTCTGCAGACTTGCACAGTACGCTTTTGAGTGGTTGATACTCGCTTCTTTTGCCTCTGACAGCGTGAACCGCTACGCCTTTTAAAATGTCAATAACTGGAATGACCTTCAACGTGTCTATCCTCCTGTTCTGTTAAGGAGTAACCAGCAGAAAAGTTTACCGTTATTCCAGATTCATGTAATTTAAATAAGTTTATGCGTTTGTTAAGACATAAGACTTCGCAGTAAGCGCAAAAAAGAGAGGAAAAGAAAAAACGAACAAAAAAACTGCTACGCTCTGGACAGTTTTCGCCATGCTCGTACTGTTCGCAGCGTTCTCTGCGTTAACGTTTAGCCCAACAAGAGCACATGCGGAAACCCCTGCTGTAACCAGTTCGGAACAAATTGATTCTTTCACGCCCACAGTTTGGAAGCCAGCAGAGATTGACCAAAACAACAACAGCGTAGCAGATAGCCTCGACCAAGAAATTGCCGATAGAACAGCAAACGGCACAGCGCAGCAATATGTAAACGTCACTGTCATGCTGCACACTGCACCAACCACGCAAGACGCAGCTGATTTCGTTTCAGCAGGCGGATACTTAACAACGTCCCCATGGACAGAAGCAACATACGGCTTCGGCGGCATGATACCATACAGCACCATTATCCTGTTCACTCAGCAATGCTCTAACGTGCTGCTGGTTGAGAAGGAAGCAGTTGGCAAAGCAACTATTGCTTACGCAGCGCAGCAAGTAGGCGCTAGAACCTACGTGTGGAACACCATGGGGCTTCAAGGAGACCCAGCCGCTTCCACCGCAATAGTGGACACAGGCATCGACGCTTCACATGCGGATTTCGCGCCTGGATACGGCAACCAAGACTTCTCCAAGAAAATAGTCGGATGGACAGACCAAGTAGGCTCCAGTACTTCACCTATTGATGACAATGGACACGGCTCGCACGTTGCAGGGCTAGTTGCGGGAGACGGCTTCTTCAGCGTGGATACTTCAGGCTACGCAACTGCAACATGGGGCGCTGCTCTACCAGTGTCAGACGGTGGCACTTGGTTCGGTGGCGGTATAATGGTGAACACAACTGGCACGATAACGATTACTGTGAAATGGACACGAACTGACACAGCCAGTTTATCCTCGCTCCGCCTCTACTATGGTGACAAAACACTCAACACTGGGTCTTGGACTCAAGTGAACTCAACGAGCACACCCAGCCAAAACACCTTTTACTCGTTAACCTACAATGTCGCTTCAACGCCCTCTGGCGGCTACAACATGTATCACATATTTTTGCCGACTACGGGAACAGGTGACCTTTACGTCACTTACACGGTGTCTTGGCCTTACATGCCGCCGTCAGATGGTTTTTCAGCTTGGACAGGTATAGCGCCACAGTCAAAGCTGGTAGGCGTCAAAACCATGGATTCTACAGGTTCAGGGACAACACTTGATTTGATTAATGGCATAAATTGGATAATCGCAAACAGAATGAACTACCACATAACTGTCGTCAGCATGAGTTTAGGCTTTGACGCCGAGTATTATTCGGTGGATTCAGCCGTGCGGAACCTAGTAAACAGCGGCATTACAGTCGTTGTTTCAGCCGGAAACAAGGGGTCAGGAGGTAACTATATTTATTCGCCTGCATCCGTGGACGAAGTCATCACTGTAGCAGCCATGAACCAGTTCGACAACGTAGCCAGCTACAGCAGCCAAGGCGGAACCTCAAGATACATGAGCAACACAATCAAGCCCGACATCACTGCGCCAGGCGGTAGCTTCTTCGCCGTCCCCCTATTCAGCGCGGACTCGAATTACAACGATGCAGAAGGCATGTTCACGGATATAGAGGCTGACGATGCGGCTCTAATGCAGGGGACTTCAATGGCTGCGCCCGTTATTTCTGGTTGTGTCCAAATTGTAATTCAAGCCTTAGGCGGATACGCCGATTGGAATTGGACGCGAAGCCAAGCCTTGCAGCCTAAAATGCTCTTGTTGATGACAGCTACTGAAACGTATCCTAACCTCCGAGAAGACGAGGCATCATCCACGTCGCCGACGCTTAACCGTGGCGGAAAAGACGCACACGAAGGCTACGGCAGAGTAAACTTGGATGCAGCCGTAGACGCTGCCTTAAAATCGTATTCGGTCGGAAGCGTGGTGACGGATACTTTGGGCATGCCGCCAACAACCGCTGACATTTCAGTGCTCGGTCAAAGGCTCGCATGGGCAAGAAACATCCAGCTTGCCGCGGGCAGCAAATACAACTTCAGCCTCAACGTGCCCGCAGGAGCCAACTACGATTTGTACCTTTACAATTCAACTGGCACCGCCTATGGAGAACCAGTAATAGTGGCAAAAAGCATCAACGCAACCACTGGCGGAACGGAGCAGTTTTGGGTAACAGCAGCATACAGTGGAACCTACTATTTGGTCGTGAAGAGAGCAACAGAAACCACGGGAAGCGGCACCTTCACGCTATCAAGCCAAAGCGCAGGCACAGTAAACGTGACATTAAACACACCCGGCATGCCTAACGCTTCCAACGTGGTGCATTACAGCCAAAACGGCGTCGCCAAGACAGGCAACATCGCTGCAAACACCTTTTCAGATTACGTGGACACAGGAACAACCTTGACAATCGATAACCCCATCTACGTTTCCGCAACACAAAGGTACACAACAACAGACACAACCTCATTCGTAATACAGTCCAGCAGCACATTCACAGTCACCTACAAAACGCAATATTACATTACGGTTGACAGCAGCCACGGTGCCCCGACAGCGTCACAGTGGATAGACCAAGGCAGCAGCCTCACCGCCTCAGTGACAAGCCCAACAGAAACTGTGCCAACCGACCAGCAATGGATCTGCACAGGATACACCATCGACGGAGGCACAGCCAACTCAGGCACAAGCTACACTTTCAACAACGTGCAAGCCGCGCATACGATAGCGTTCAATTGGAAAAAACAGTTCTGGATTCAAATTAACAGTGAACATGGCACAGCTACCGCCTCAGCATGGGCAAACCAAAGCGAAGCCTTCACAGCCTCAGTTAGCAGCCCAGCAGAAGTCACTGCTGGCACCAGCCAGTGGGTTTGCACAGGCTACCGCGTTGACGAAAGCACCCTTGCCGCTGGCACCACCTACACTTTCAATAACCTAGAAGCGACGCACACAATAGACTTCAACTGGAAAAGACAGGTCTACTTGACGGTGGATTCAACTTACGGTTCGCCCAGCGGAGACGGATGGTACGATGCAGGCACTACAACAAACGCCGCTCTACCTGTCGGAACAATCTCAGGTGGTGATGAAGTGCAATACGTGTTCACTGGATGGAGCGATGACGCTTCTGGAACAGGATTAACCAGTAGCGGCATCGTTATGAACGAAGCGAAGACTGCCACAGCCAAGTGGAAAACCCAATACTACCTATCGGTAACCACGAATTTTGGTTCAGTCAGCCCCAGCAGCGGATGGCACGACGCAGGAGCCATAGTGAACATTTCCGCCGATGCACCTTCAACTGGCGAAGGCGAACGGTACGTTTGGAACGGTTGGACGGGCACTGGCGCTGGCAATTACACTGGCACAACCAATTCAGTCCAAGTAACAATGAATAACGCCGTTAATGAAGTGGCTTCTTGGACGCAACAGTACTTACTGGCGGTGACTTCGCCTTATGGCACGCCTACACCGCTAAGCGGGTGGTTTGATGCAGGCACAAGCATAATCGCTTCAGTGGATTCGCCTGTGGCGGGAGCCATTGTAACCCAGCATAGTTGCATGGGTTGGGCAGGTTCAGGCAGCGTCCCAGCTTCTGGAGTAGGGGCGAGCGTGCAGTTCACGATAGAGCAGCCTTCGAGTATCACGTGGAACTGGGAAACGCAGTATTTACCTGTACCATTAATAATGATGATAGCAGGGGTTACAGCTTGCGTGGTTTTAGCTGCATCAGCGGCTTACTTGCTGCACAGGAGACGCAGGCAACGCGGTTTAGGCGCTGGCTGAAAAAGCAATTTTTCTGTTGACAGCAAAAACTTTAAAGGCAATGGAATTCCGCATCAATATGAGCTAAATTGAAGTTACTCATAAGCCCAGCAGACGAGAAAGAAGCCGCGGAAGCCATTGCAGGCGGAGCCGACATAATAGACGTTAAAAACCCCAAAGAAGGCGCATTAGGCGCCAGTTTCCCATGGACAATAAAACGAATCAAAAAACTCGCTCCCAAAAACATTGAAGTAAGCTGCGCAATAGGCGACGCGCCAAACTTGCCCTGTGCAGTGTCTCTTGCTGCCTTAGGCGCGGCGACAACAGGCGTAGACTACGTTAAAGTTGGGCTCTACGGCGTAAAAACCAAGGACGAAGCAGTTCACCTCATGCAAAGCGTCAGCAAAGCAGTTAAAGATTACAACCCCTCGGTTAAGGTTGTGGCTACGGGGTACGCTGACGCTGAAAGAACAGGCTCAGTAAATCCTCTGTTTGTGCCCGAGATAGCCCGCGACGCTCAAGCTGACGTGGCGATGATAGACACGGCAATTAAAGACGGCAAAAACCTCTTCGCATACCTCACAACCGACCAGCTTAAACGCTTCGTCAACGCAGCACACGCGTATGGCTTAAAGGTGGCGCTTGCGGGTTCTTTGCGGAAAGAAGATTTGGCTGCGGTTTACGCTTTAGGCGCTGACATCATGGGCTTAAGAGGAGCCGCGTGTACCAGCGGGGACCGAGTTAACGGTCGAATAACCCGAGAAAACGTGCAAGCACTTGTTGATGCTGCACGGCGCATTGAGCAACACGGTGGCGCAGAAGGCTGAGGAAAAGGAAGTTTTGACTATGCAAAAGAAGGGACGAAGCCGCAAAGCAGTACTCGTGGAACTAAGGCGAATCAGCGAGCAAGACCTGAAGTACCGAGATGGTCGCATATTGTGTTCGATGTGCACTGAGCCGCATCCAGCAGCGAAAATCGCGCATAGGCTATTTTTGAGTTCAAATTTGGGTGATGCGGGCTTGTTTTCTGGAAGTTTGCGGCTGGAGAAGGAGGCGGTTGGGAAATTGGCAGCGCTTTTGCACGGTGAAAGTAGTGTGGGGTTTATTGTTTCAGGCGGAACTGAAGCGAATTTGCTGGCGCTTTTAGCTGCACGGAACATGGCAAACGTTAGCAGTCCTGAGGTTGTGGTGCCGCAGTCAGCGCATTTCTCTTTCAGCAAAATATGTAATTTGCTGGGGATAAAGCCCGTTCAAGCAAGTTTAGATGGATCGTTTAGGGTTGATCCTGCGTCAGTTAAGCAGTGTTTAAGCGAGAATACCATTGCTGTAGTGGGCACGGTGGGCACAGCCGAATTGGGTGTAGTAGACCCGATTGACAAGCTTTCTGAAATTGCCGTGGCGCATGGGGTGTATTTGCATGTGGATGCAGCGTTTGGCGGTCTCATAGTGCCTTTCCTAGCGGATGCGCCCTTGTTTGATTTCAGGTTGGAAGGCGTGAAATCCGTAACTGTTGACCCGCACAAGATGGGGTTGGCGACAGTCCCCGCGGGCGGCATCCTGTTTCGAGACAACACATGGTTAGCGCACATTAAAACGGATACGCCTTACTTGACGGAGGATGCGCAATACACTTTTGTGGGCACAAGAAGCGGGGCTTCGGCTGCGGCAACTTGGGCAGTGTTCGAAAACTTGGGGCGGGAAGGGTTCACGAAGATTGTTAACCAGTGCCTCAGCTTAACCAAGTTTCTATCTGCTGGACTGAAAGCGCAAGGTTTCAAACTTGTAACTGAACCAGCGCTGAATATAGTTGCGTTCCGCTACTCGAATTCAAAATTGCTGGCAGACGCGTTGCGGCAGCGCGGGTGGTTTGTCTCTTACGTGCCGCGGCTTGACTGCGTCCGAATCGTGGTGATGCCGCACTTGAGGAAGCGGCACTTAACAGCGTTCCTGAAAGAACTAAGCGAAATGAGCTGAACACTTTGGAGCTTCTAGTCTACGAGTACGCTTCTGGAGGCGGTTTCGCCGACAAGCCACTGCCAGTCAGCATTTTAAGTGAAGGATTCAGCATGTTAAGGGCTATAGTTGCGGATTTTAAGGCTGCAGGGCACTCCGTGACTACGGTGCTGGATTCGCGTTTGGCGGTGCTGAATCCGCCTCTGGATGCCGACTGCATAGTGCCTGCTTCTTCTTTTAATGATGCTGAACGGGCTATCCAAAAACTTTCGGAATCCACGGATGCTACGTATATAGTTGCGCCCGAATCTAATCAAGTATTGCAGTCGCTTGTGGCGAAAATTGAGCAGGCAGGCGTGGCGTCATTGAATTGCCGTGGCAACGCTATCAGCAATGTCTCAGATAAAGCCGCAATGCTTAAGCGCGTGAAGGAACTGGGGTTGTCTACGCCAGCGACAGTGAGTGTTAGTGCCTTCGACGACGTAGCGGAAATCACGCGAACTGTGCGCGGCAGCTTGGGGTTTCCGTTGATAATTAAGCCTGTGGACGGCGTTGGTTGTGCAGGCTTAAGCGTTGTTAACAATGAGCAGCAGGTGGCAAGTGCAGTTGCCAAAGCTACTGTCGAGTCAACGGACAAGCGTTTTGTGGCTCAAGAGTTGATTCGCGGTACAGCCGTCAGCGTCAGTTTACTTGCAACTGTTAATGATGTGTTGCCGCTAAGCTTGAACAGGCAAGATGTTTCTTTGATGGCACCTGAGGCTGCTTCAACGTATAATGGCGGACAAGTTCCATTTGACAACTTGCTTAAGCGTGAGGCTTTTACTGCGGCAGAAACGGCGGTGAAGGCGTTTCAGGGTCTCAGGGGTTACGTTGGCGTTGACTTGGTTTTGACGGGAAAGGAAGCGGTGGTGATGGAGGTTAATCCGAGGTTAACCGTGTCTTATATGGGATTGAGGAAAGTTGCGGGTTTTAATCTTGCTCAAGCAATAATCAGCGCTGCTCTTGAGAATAAACTCCCTGCAAACAGCCAAAGCAGAGGTTACGCTGTCTTCTCAAAAATAATTACATCTAAGCCAACGATTGAAACATTACAGAAAACCTACAGCATAGACGAAGTTGTTTCTCCACCTTTCCCCATAGCAGACAATTGCGTAGCATGCGCATTAGTTTTATCCAGCGGCGCCACGTTGAAAGAGGCACAGGCAGGGTTCCATGAAGCTAAAAAGTGTCTTCACAACATAATACGCCTAGAGGGGAAATAGCGTGGTAAGCGTAGTGGGCTTGGACATTGGAGGCGCCAACACTAAAGCAGCATACATAAGCACTGACAACGGCGTCATCAGCGAATTCAAAACTGCGATGGAGTATTTTCCAGTTTGGAAAAACCCCGAAAAACTCGGAGCCGTGCTTTCAGGGCTTAGACGAGCGGTAAGCGGTTCAGTGAAGCTTGACTGTGTAGGCGTAACCATGACTGCGGAGTTATCTGATGCGTACCGCACGAAACGAGAAGGCGTCAACCACATCCTAACGCAGGTAGCCCAAGCCTTTCCCGATACGCAGATTTTGGTTTTAGATGTGGACGGAGGGGTGCGGTCAATTGCGGAAGCGCAGGCGGAGCCGCTTAAGGTTGCCGCGGCAAATTGGGCAGCTACAGGCTGGATGGTCGCCCAGTTAATCCCGAACTGCATCGTAATCGATGTTGGCAGCACGAGCACCAGCATAATCCCCATCGTTGATGGGCACGTTTCAGCAGTGGGCAAAACAGATTTAGAGAAGCTTATGAACGGTGAACTCGTGTACACGGGAAGCCTGCGGACAAACATTGCTACTGTGGTGCGCTCTATTCCGCTTAGAGGCGGCGTGGCGCGGGTTTCCTCGGAACTGTTCGCCCAGTCAGGCGACGTTCACTTGGTTTTAGGCAACATTACAGAAAGGGAGTATACTGTTGAAACGGCAGATGGACGCGGAAAAACACAAGCGGAAGCGCTGGCGAGGCTATCACGCGTGGTCTGCGCTGACACTGAAATGCTGAGTGAACAGGATATATTGCAATTTGCCGCGTACATCCATAACAGACAAGTTGAACAAATCGCTGAAGAACTAAAACAAGTTTACAACCGCACCAAACCGCGTTTAAAGACGGAGGCCAAGGCGGTGGTCACGGGGCTTGGAAAAAACTTCCTCGCGAAAAAAGCCGCGAAACTCGCAGGCTTCAACGACATCGTTGACCTTAACGAGTTATTGAAAAGCGATGTAGCTACGGTTTCCCCAGCAGTTGGCATTGCTTTGATGGCAGCAACCAAACTTGAAGGCAGGACAGCGCAATGGACGCAGTAATAAAAGTCGGAGGAAGCCTAGCTGAAAAACCAGCTGTACTAAAGGCGTTATGCGATAGACTAAGCGAAATCGCTGAAAAGCGCAGCATTGGTGTTGTGTCTGGCGGCGGCAAATTCGCTGACGTCATAAGGGAATTTGACCAGCGATACGCGTTGTCTGCTGATGCGGCGCATATGATGGCGATTTTAGGCATGGACCAGTTTGGACTACTGCTGTCACAGGTTATTCCCAACTCGCGCGTCACTTATTCGCTTAGCGATGCAAAGCGGCTTTCTGAGAGCAAAATGGTGCCTGTTTTCTTGCCTTCACGGCTGATGCTCCGAGAAAACCCGTTGGAAGCGTCGTGGGATGTCACGTCTGACTCTATAGCCGCTTATGTTGCCAGCAGGTTGAATGCGAACAAAGTGATTTTGGTTACTGATGTTGATGGAATTTTCAAAAGTGACCCCAAAAAGCATTCAGGCACTAAATTGATTGCCAAGCTTTCAGCTAGTAAGTTGCTGACGTTCGCTCAGAGAACCAGCGTAGACAAGTTCTTGCCCAAACTGCTTTTGAAAACGCGTTTAGACTGTTACGTCGTTAACGGAGCTTACCCTGAACGAGTCGACGCTATCCTATCGGGGCAAAGCACTGTGTGCACGCTTATCAAAGCCTGACACGCAGGACACTGCATTTATTTACCCGCGCAGCCTCTACTGCATGTGCGTGTCTATGTCTTCTTTAGTAGCTGTTGTCAAAGGCGAGCGGGGTCATGAGCCAGTTTTTAAAGCCTTAGAGCTGATAAACTACAAAAGCGCCCTATCTGGCTGGGACACGGTGCTTGTTAAAGTGAATTTTATCACTGACAAGACGTGGGACACGGGTGCAACCACAGACCCCATTGTCGTCGAAGCCATAATCCAGAAACTCAAAGAGTTGCCAGCTAAAGTTTACGTTGTGGAGTCAGACGCCACAATGACCAATGCTGACCGTGCCTTCGAGAAAACAGGCATGAAAGACATGTGCGACCGCAACGGCATTGAATGCTTGAACCTGCGCTACGTTGAAGATAAGGTGGAACTGGCTATACCCGACGGTGAAGCGTTGAAAAGCGTAACTGTTCCGCGAATTGTCACTGAATCTGCAGTCATCAGCGCCGCAAAACTCAAAACACACAGAGACACGGGCGTGACTTTAGGCATGAAAAACATGTTCGGCTTGCTGCCTGAAAAATTCAAAGGCAAATACCACCTGAAAGGCATAAGCAAAGTCGTAAGCGACATAAACACCGTGCTCAAACCCAAATTAACCATAATAGACGGGTTCGTAGGCATGGAAGGCCCAGGACCAATAAACGGCACACCAGTCAAAATGAACCTCATAATCGCAGGAACAGACACAGTCGCCACAGACGCCACCGCCTGCCGCATAATGGGCATAAACCCACACGAGATAAGACACATACGCAGAGCACACGAAAAAGGATTAGGCAACATCGACGACATACAAGTCATAGGCGAAAAACTGGAAACAATAACACGCTCCTTCAAACGACAATAAACCACAGCAAACCAACATTCTACGCTATATAAAGGGGAGGGGGTATAAGCACTTCACAAACGTGCAAAACCTAAACCACGCGGCAATCACGCAATCCTGTAACGTTCCACTTCATCCCTGCTTGGAACAGACACGGTTATTGCTTTGTCTAAGCACTCTTTGCCAAAAGTAACAGTCACCCTACTGTCTTTCGCGTCAGAATAGAACGCGGTTAACGCCGCTGCCACCTCGACAGCTTTTCGGGTTTTCAACCCTTGAAGCAAAGTGATTGGACCACTAATGTCTGGAACCTCAAAACAGTAATCGCCACGCGCTTTCTTAAGCGCTAAAACTTTGTTCTCTGCCTCGTTTCTTCCAACAATTATCTTGTTCTCGCCAAGCCTAAAGTGCCTGCCGATTTTCAGCAAAGCCGCATCAGCCATGGAACAACGCTTCTTATGCTTAAAGAGATCACGCAGTCTGGCGGCAAACTCTTTGCAGGTAAGCAAACAACCACCTGCTGGAGAAGGATAAGAGGCAATGCCAAACTCTGCGGCAAGCTTGATTTGCGGTTTACGTGACTTACCGCGAATATCCAGCAGTTCATCGCGTTTAACCAAGCCTTTCCGCTCAACAACAGTTTCAGGCAGCAACTTTGCTGACAACGGCCTCAGCAACTTGCCCTTCAAACCAGATTCCTCTTCAATAATCCGCAACGCCTTAAAATGCTGCGACATAGGTCTCTCACCAAGAACCTCGCCAGTGAAAACGAACGCAGCACCTATCTCTTTAGCGTACTTCTTTGCTTTTTTCGCCATGAAAACCTTGCAGTCAACGCATGGATTCATGTTTCGTCCATACCCATGCTTTGGCTTCCGCACTACACTCAAATAGTCATTTCCAACGTCTACCACTTTGAGGGGCACACCTAACTGCTTCGCAGCTTCAACAACGCCACGTTTGTTTTCTTCTTTACATGAACAAAAAAGATTCGCTAAGTTTATGGCTTCCACATCAATACCCTGATTGAGAATTAGCCGAGTGGCAAGAATGCTGTCTAAACCGCCAGAAAACAAAGATAATGCTTTAGTTCTTGTCATGACGCCAGTAAGCTATCTTACTCTCAAATAAGAAGTTACCTGTAACTTGCAACTTAGGCAAGAAATAAGAAACAACAAGTCCACTTCTTCATTAAGAGCACACAGAAAAGATTTGCTTTAATACTCCTATCGCTTACAAAAGGGAGCATGCTTGGCTCCACCTTGGCGCTGCTTTCAGCACTAGCTTCAGTCTTTGCTGCTGTAATAGTGGGCAAGCATTCCAGAAACTCAAACGCCTTCAACGTCAGCCTAATCATTTCCTGCGTCGGCATGGCAGTTCTCTGCCGCTCGCGGTTCTGCTAACAAATTTTGCAACAGCTAACCTTGAAGGACTCGCACTATTTGCCATAAGTGGAGTGCTCACACCTAGATTAGGGAGACTATGCTATTACAGTGGCTTGAAAAAACTTGCTTTTCCCCATAATTGGCGGCGTTACTCTCGGTATATCTGCTATAATCAGGAAAGCCGCGTTGAATCCTCATAGTGTTAGGAGTAACACTGGTCATAACCTAACCCAAAGTAACTTCTGGCAAAGAGTACCTCACCCAAAAAATTCAGACCCCTGTCAGCGAATATCTCTGTATCTGACTACATTCAAGTTCTTGAGACATTTTTCGTTATCGTGTACGTACCTTGTAATCAGCCACCAAGTTTTCCAGCTGAAATCCCACTTGCTTTTCCCAATTCGCTTTATGCAGGGAATAGGGATTTCAGCCACAGTCATCCTTCGCTTTGCCATTTCTATTTCCATCTCAGTCTCTATGCAGAAATCGCTGGACTTCAGGTTAAGCTGGTTCCAAACACTTTTTCTCATAACTCTCATGCCAGTTATAGGCTCAGTGGTCTTAAACTTGCCATAGTAGAGTCTTGTGAACAGAAGAGGAAACAACCGGTAGTGCAGAAAAGTGTGCAGTGAATCAGTGGAACCCTCCTTGCTTAGCAGTCTGGAAGCAACCACGACGTCATGTTCCTTTGCTAATTCTTGCATAATAGACAAGTACCGTGGCGGGTAGGTTCCATCGCCGTCCAGAAAGGCAATGAAATCGCCTTTGGAGTTCTTAACCCCCGTAGCCATCGCAATACCCTTACCCATTCTTTTTTCGATCACGATTTTAGCGCCCAATCTCTTTGCGTTTTCAACAGTGTTGTCTGTTGAGCGCCCATCCACCACCAGAACTTCCTTGTCGATATTCAACTCATTGATTTGGCTTAACGTTTCCACAATACCGTCTTCCTCATTCAAAGTAGGAAGTATTATGCTAAGCATCAGCATAGACCACATTAAGAGTAATGAATCTATTTAGTTAATAACGCTGCCTAATAAATTAAACGAACGTTCAACCCCAATGGGCGTTCCTGTTAAGAACGTGCATCGAACAGCAGAGAATATTGCCACTATTTTTTCGCGTTTTTCAGCTTCGGAAAACCGCAAAACCGTCCACTTCTTATAATGCGCTAAAAAGTTTGAGGTAATCCTCAAGATGCCTTGTGATCAAGAAGTTTTTAAGGATGTGTTCTTTGCCTTTGGCGCCCATCTTTTTTGCTTCAGTTGGATGCTTGAGCAGATAAAGCGTTTTTTCTGCTGTTTCTTGAACGTTATTAACCAAGAACCCGTTTTCACCGTGTATTATTTGCAGAGGGATTCCGCCCACGTTTCCACCTATAACAGGCACTTCTTTCCATAAAGCTTCAGTAACGGTGAGACCGAAACCTTCACGCGTGGATTTTTGGAGGACAACATTCGATGCTCTTTGAAAAGCGTTAACTTCTATGTCTCCTACTCCCTTCAAGTCGGTTAACAAATGGATATCTCTATCGTCACCTGCGTGACGAGCTGTTTTCTCGTAGTAGTTCCATCCTTCAGGGTCATCTTTAGCCATGCTAGCTATCAGCAGCAATTGCACGTTGGGAATTTCTTTTTTAACCATTCGGTAAGCATCAATCACGCCTAAAGGGTCTTTCCACGGGTCGAACCTTGAAACCTGCGTAATTATGGGCCTTTCAGGGTCAATATCATATTTAGCTAGTTTTGAGAAAATAATATCTTCCGAAAGAGGCTTGTTCTTATCGCTTAACGGGTCTATTGATGGAGGAATTATTGCCACTTTTCTAGGCTTCAAGGATTCGGGCACATACTGATTCATAGTAAAAATTAGAGAATCATACCGAGATATTATGGGCACCATGAAGCCTGTGAAAGCGGGATTTGGCTTTGACAGGTCTATGTGGCAACGCCATACCCACTTCCCAGCTTTACTTTTCTGGTAGTTAAGAATTGCGGCTGGTTGAGAATCGTGCACTACAACAAATTCATGATGCACTTCTAGCATGCGTGCGTTTGCCTCGTTGTTTTCAAGATAAATTTTTTTCATTTCGTCAGTCAAAGGAATATCCATACCCTGCAAACCATTGTGAAACGCTTTGGTGACATTGAAAAACTCGTCGGATCCTTGTAGTAATCGCCAGTCAGCCTTTAATCCAACATCCTGCATCAAGGGAACCAGTCTATGCAGAATCTCAGCCACACCACCTCCGAAGGATGTTGAGTTTATGTGGCATACGCTTTTTCCTGCTAATTTAGCCGCAATTTCTCTGATTTCACTAATTTTTTGTTCTCCGACTATTGACGCATATTTATCTATAGAAAGGGTTCTAACAGGAACGTTGTTCATAATTTTCTCTCACGACTTCAGTATATAATAGGCAACGACAGAAATATGCTTTTAGTTCTACGAAATGGCGTTTTTGCAAAAATGCTTTATGCATGCATCTCATTTTGATTAATTAGTGATACCCTTGGCTAGAGTTTTAATCAAAACGTTGACAAAACGCTTCGGCAAAGTTGTGGCGGTTAACAAACTTGATTTGGAAGTGAAGGACAAAGAGTTCGTTGTTCTTCTCGGACCTTCAGGATGCGGAAAGACCACGGTTCTCAGATGTATCGCTGGCCTTGAGGCACCTGACGAAGGAGAGATATACATCGGAGACCGCCTCGTCAATACTCTCGAACCCAAGGAAAGAGACATCGCTATGGTTTTTCAAACCTACGCTCTTTATCCGCACATGACAGTTTTCCAAAACCTTGCGTTTCCATTAGAAAATGCCAAAATGCCTATGCCGCAGATAAAAGAAAAAGTTGAAGAAACCGCAAAATTGCTGCAAATAGACAACTTGTTAGGCAGAAAGCCCAAGCAGTTGAGCGGAGGACAAAGGCAACGGGTAGCTTTAGGCAGGGCAATGGTAAGAGAACCGCAAGTGTTTCTTATGGATGAACCGCTGAGTAATTTGGATGCAAAATTAAGAGTTTACATGCGAGCTGAACTAAAGAAGTTGCAGAAGGAAGTGGGCATTACCACTATTTACGTCACTCACGACCAAGTTGAAGCCATGACCATGGGCGACAAAGTTGCCATTATCAATGAAGGTGCTCTTCAACAATTTGACCACGCAACTGACATCTATTTCCATCCGGTGAACGCTTTTGTTGCAGGTTTCATCGGCACGCCTCCCACGAACTTCTTTGACTGCACTCTAACCAGAGAAGAGCCGTACGTCTTTGATGCTGGGCAGTTCAAGTACCCTGTGCCAGAGTATCTGCAGGAGAAAGCTAAAGAATGGCCTTCTTCAGTAACTTTTGGAATTAGACCTCAAGACGTAATTGTTCACGTGAAAGCGAAGGGAAAAGGCTTGATTAAAGCCACATTGGAGATAGATGAGCCTTTGGGAGACCGCCAAGTTTTAGACTTGAAGGTTGGAGAGTACTTGGTTAAAGCATTGGTCTTGCCAGATTTCAAGGCTGCTTTAGGCGATAACTTGTGGATAGAATTTCCAAGCGACAAAATTTACGTGTTTGACAAGAAAACTGGTCAAACTTTGACGTAGACTTTTAAGTTTTTTAGCCTTTTACGGCTCCAGCTGTTAAGCCCTGTACATAGTATCTCTGAAGTGCGACGTAAATTGCTACAGGCAGTATCATCACCAAAATTGAGCCCGCTGCTAAAAGACTGAAGTTCAGTTGGTACCTTCCAATTAGCAACGGTATTATTTGGGGCGCAAGTCTCGCGGCGGGGTTTGTAATGGTTACTAATGCGAAGAAAAAGTCGTTCCATACAAACACGAACTGAAGGGATACCAAAGAAGCCAGTGCAGGCAGGGTTATTGGCAGAACTATTTTACGGAAAATTTTGAAGTACGATGCCCCATCAACGCGAGCGGCTTCTTCGATTTCTATGGGCAGCGTTGCGAAGAAGTTTCTTAAGAAAAGCACTTGCCATGGAAGCCCAAAAGCCGTGTGAAGCAAGATTAACCCAACATAGTTATTTAGAAGACTCAGATTTTTGAAAAGTGTGAAAATGGGTACAATCACCATTTGCTGAGGTATAGTCTGCAAAAGAACCAAAACAAGGAACAAAAGGTCTTTTGTTCGGGATTTGAACCGCGCGAACGAATACGCTGCCAAAGCCGCGATAAATATCGGAAGGAAAGTCGCGGGGATTGTTACAAGTAAAGAATTGAACATGGCACCACTGAGCGGAACGCCTGCAGTTTGCCCTGTCCAAGCATCAACAAAATTATACAGATTCAAAGTGAATGGTTGGAGATTCCACCAGCCAAATTGCACTTCACTATACGGGCGAATAGCGGCGAGAAAGACGCCTAGAAAGGGTATTAGCCATATTGTTGCGATAACCCAAGCTACAATATGTGTGAGCACCGTGAATTGCGTTATTTTAGTCTTCTTCTTTGCAGGCGTCTGCTCCTTGTTAAAATATGAAGAGATACGCATCTTGATTTTTTCAAAAAAACTAATTAGGAGTTCTTTCAAGTTTTCGACATCCTGTTAACTAGATACGCTGCAACCCCAAACGTCATCAGCGTAAGTAACACCGCTATAGCTGCCCCCGCGCCCAAATTGGTCGCGTAAAACGCCTCGTTGTACATATCGTAAGCTAAAACGCTACTGGCGCCGCCTGGTCCGCCCAGCGTCGCGACGTACACTATGTCAAAAATCTTCAGTTCCCATAGAAGACTCATGGTAACCACCACCAGCGTGGTAGACCGCAACATTGGAACAGTTATGCGCCAAAAAGTTTTCCACCGTGAGGCGCCATCTATCGAGGCTGCTTCGTACATTTCCGTGGGAACGCCTTGAAGACCTGCTGAATAAACTATCATGGCGAACCCTGTCCATATCCAAATTGACCCCAGTATCACGCTGAA
>CAZWDU010000018.1:0-36629 GCA_964632845.1 uncultured Candidatus Bathyarchaeia archaeon
TGCCCATGGTATGACGGAAATGTCTATTGCCATTGTTCCTCATCTTCTCGCGTTTTGTGTGCTCTTTAGCCTATCCTGTTACTCGTTAATAACCATTTTTGCTTTTTGGCACTGCAAAACTAGAGTTAACAGTATGGTTTTCCATAGGCTGCTTGTGCAGCGTTAGGATGACCATCGCGTAACAAGCGTTTTAGCAGCAACGTTATGCCCAGAAGCTTTTTGAATATTCGCCCAAAACAGCCTCGTATATCCGTTTTGTTTGCTGCGCGATTTTGTCCCAGTCGTATTTCTCCTGCACTTTTCGATACGCGTTTTCTCTGATGCGGTTCCTGTATGCCTCATCCAACAGAATCTTGGCGATTCCCCACGCGAGCGATTCTGGATTGTTCGGATATACTTTAACGCCTGTCACGTCGTGCTCCACGATTTCTGATAAGCCCCCTGTGTCGGACACCACTACTGGGCTTTTCGCCGCCATCGCTTCCAGCGCTACTATGCCGAATGGTTCAAACAGTGAGGGCACGACGGAGACGTCTGCGCATTTCTGCAGTTTAAGCAGCGTTTCGTCATCCACGAACCCTGTGAACAGCACTTTGTGTTCTAGGCCCATGCTTTTGACTATGTTTGAGAGTTGTTCTTTCATGTAGCCGCTGCCTACAATCACGAATTTGGCGTCTGTTTTCGATAGAACTTTCGGAATTGCATTAATTAGCACGTGGGCGCCTTTTTCGTAAACGAGCCTGCCGACGAAGAGCACGAGTTTTTCTTCAGGTAACGCAAATTTGCTGCGGAATAGCTTCCAATCTTGCGTTTCTGTGTGGTCGTAAAGGTGGGTGTTCACGCCGTTCGGAACCATTACCAGCTTGTCGCT
The DNA here is from genome assembly GCA_964632845.1 of uncultured Candidatus Bathyarchaeia archaeon. Lineage (GTDB taxonomy): Archaea > Thermoproteota > Bathyarchaeia > Bathyarchaeales > Bathycorpusculaceae > JAOZHU01. The sequence goes on from CAZWDU010000018.1 coordinate 872, forward strand.
GGGAAGCCCGAATGCCCATTTGACATGTGACACCATGTAGTCACTGCAGCAAATCACTTTCCACGCTTCGTAAGTAAGCCAAGCTTCGGTTTCGTGAATCATTCGCTCTGTGTCTGTGTGTGCACCTTCTCTGCGTCCAATCTCGGTTGAATGCATCGTTACCAAAAGCGGTTTCCTGAAAACGTGTTTCAAACCTATGCCCGCGTTAGCCACAAGCCAGTCATGCGCGTGGAAAACGTCAATTTTGCCTGCTAAACTGTGTGCGAGCGCGGCGGCTTCCCGTTGCATGTTCACGTTCATCAAGTAAACCCATGTGGCGAAGTCTGGGGAGGGATTCCTGTATGAGTCTACGCGGTAGACCTCTACACCATCGATGGTTTCGTGTGCTGGCGCGCCAGGGAAGTCGCAAGTTACCACGTACACTTTTACGCCGTTTTTGGCTAGGCTTTTTGATAGGAAGTGGACGTGTGGAGAGATGCCGCCGATAACTCTTGGCGGATACTCCCAACTGAGCATCATGACGTTTAACGTGTGCTTCATTTGTTATTCACCTCTTTTGCAGCGGCAGCGTATAGCGTTAAAACGTCTTTTATCCATGAGTTTGCGTTTGGCGAGACAACTTGTATTTTGTCTGCTGGAACATTGTGGATTCTGACGATTTCGTCTCGCATCCACTCTGATTTGGTGCTGATTTTGGCGGCTTCGTAGAAGCCCAGCCACTCGATGCTTTTGATAGCCATGCTGAAGGGTGAACTTGGCGCTGGAGAACGTTGGTCCTCCAAACTTTCAACTGAGTAAACGAATGGCACATCGAAAGCGTTTTTTAAAGCTACTGCTGCGGGTATGAAGTGCCAGTCGAAAACGTCTATGAGGCTGATTTGCTTGTTTGCTTGGTAGTAGATGTTCGTTGCGGCGCGTTCCACCTCTTGGTTCAGTGTTAGCACCCATGTTAAAACGCCGATGTGCGTGTGCACAGGATTCGCCACTCTGACTGTGTGTATGCCGTTTGCCTCGTCAACTGCGCCAGTTAACGAGTCGTGGTAAGTAACTACGTATGCTTCAACCTTTTTTTTAACAAGTTGCGTTGCCAGCGCGTTTACGTACTCGGCGAGTTTACCGATTATTCTAGGCGGATATTCCCACGAGAAAAATATAATCCGCATCATTTTTTCACTACGTGAAAAGCGAGCAGACTTTGATTATTCCTCTGCCTGTGAGATAGTACCGTTTTTTGCCTTCGTTATCCATGAAGCTTTCTGCGAAGCCTTCTGACTTGTAAGTGTCAAGAATCCCTTCGATTTCGCCTTGGTCGCGTTCCAGTATTCGGGCCACTTCTTCGCCTCTCCTAGCCAAATCAGCTGCGGTTGAACACAGGTTATGTAGCGTCTGCAAAACTTTTTCTGGAAACGGAAGCTCTTCCCTCATTTCCTCTGCACCTTAACTGCCTAATGCTTATGACGTGTTTCTCTTATAAACGCATACGCACACACGCCAGCTTCTTTTAGAAGAGCCGCGTTGCCGTCTGCACTTGCTTGCTTAAGGTGTTAAACCTTTTTTCCGCAACGCTAACTAACGCTTTCCTAAGCGCTTCTCCCTTCAACTTTGCTGCGCCTGTTTTTCTCAGTTGCCGCGCCAAAACCGCGTCCTGCAGCGAGTGTTCTGCCCAACTTGCAAAGTCTCCTCGGCGCTCGTGAAACTCTACTGCCGATAGTGTAACGGTTTGAAGTGCCTTTGCGAATCCTTTCAAGCTCCACGACATCACTCCTGTGAAATTTTCTTTTCCCGCAGCCGTGTAGAACAGAAATGGCTCATTCGCAGTCAACGTTGCAACTCTGAGCCTGTTCTCAAAGTCGAAAATAGCTGCTTGTGCGGCTACAAACGCGTTTATAGGCGACTCGAATGGACTGAAGTATGAGTGAACGGCGCCTGGTCCTCCGCCAGCAGTGAACATGTAATACAAGTGGTCACTTGTCTGGAAATAACGCCACAGTCTGAGCAGTTCCGCGTCGTCAGCTTCTTTAACAAGTGGCTCCAGTCTCCGCAAACTTGTGTAATATGCCCATTGCATGGCGTTGCCAAGCCAGCCGCTGCTGTCGCGTTCCAAGTCAGCCCAAGACACGGTTCCACCTGTTTCGGGCACATCAACCTCGCCCTGTGGTTCATGTTTTCCAGTGATTTCTGTGGGTGTAGCCATCTGCAAGTGTGGGTACTGCAAGATTTCTTCAGGCAAGCGCCTTAGGAAGTTGTGGATGCCTGTTTCTGGCCAATGGTGCTCGCCGAAGGTTTCGTAGTCAGGAAAAATGTTGATGCATTGTCCCTGCGTGTCTGCCAGCCAATGTGCGTATTTGTCTGCTGTAAGTGGCCATTCGCTCCACCATCTTGCGCTGAAGCGGAAGCCTATGTCATCCGTTAGCTTGTAGTTGCGGAGTAGGACTTTGATTTTTTTGCAGTTTTTCGGCGTGTAGAGGTAGTTAGGCGATTTTTCTCCGAGTATTTTCTCCACGCCTTCCGTGAAAATGCCTTTAAAGCCCAAGTTTTCAGCTATTTCTGCTATGGTGTTGTTGTAGAGTAACTCGGTGTTCTCGAAAACTTGCGGCGTAACTCCCAGCAAGTCCTTTACTGCTTGCTTATGCAGCTTCACTTGTTCGACAAACTCGCCTTTTTCAGGGTAAAGACTGCTGATTGAATGGTAATACGTCTGGTTCAGAAACTCAACACAGCTTGTAGCCGCAAGCTGCCTGAAACTCTCCAGCAGGTCTTTGCTGAACATTTCACACTGCTCCAAGAAAACGCCTGAAACGCTGAATGAAACCTTAACCTGTTTCCGCTCCCGCCGATGCGCATCAACCAAGTCGAGCAGTATTTGGTTAGACGGAAAATAACATTTCTTCGCTGCCCGTTGGAAGATTTCCCTGTCCACACCACTGTCAAAGTAGTAGCTGAACAAGTCTTTTTTCTTTAAGCGAGCGTAAACTTTGTTTTCCCAGAACAAGTTCCGCTTCAACCTGTGCGGCTGGTGAACCTCAAACACGAACACCACATCAGTCATAATCAACACACTTCTAACGCTAAACAATGTACGCGTAGCGTTTATTTCTAACTTGCCATTCCTTTAGCCGCCAGCCTTTGTCAAAGGTGCAAGCAACACCTGATAACCAAACTTTGGCTTCAGCACCTACACACAGCGCCAGTATTTTTCAAGTAGCTAACGCTGCCTATTTAGAGCGGGTACAAGTTTTTCCACACGCTAGATTCTGTGTTATTGCGAAACAAAAAAGAAAGAGGGAAATTATTTGCCCATTACTTTTTTCGCGGCGATTTCAATGTCTTCGGATTTGATTGTTTTCCTTCCAGCGTGCATGGCAAAATCTAAGGCTTCTCTAGCAATTTTAACGCCGATTTCTTCTAATGCCTTAGCCAATTCTTTCGCTGCAGCTTCGCTTACTCTGTCGGCTCCCGCTTTCTTGCACAATCTGTGCATGGGAGCAACAGCTATTTCCAAATCGGTCATAAAGACACTCCGTAGCTTCTTTTTCTTTTTAAAGCTGTATTTAACCTTTTTTGTTCTTTACTCCTCTAAAACGCCGCTTAACATGCTTCTGATTCACATGAAAAAGAAAATTTAAAAACAAACTCCAAATATAACTTCAGCCTGAAGGATTGAAGAATGAAACTGGTTGACGCGCACATCCACCTTTCCGATAAAGAATACTCTGGGCATACAGAAGAGCTTATAACAGACGCAAAAGGCGCCAACGTTACAGCCTTAGTCTCAAACTCCATGGATTTAGAAACCAGCATAGACAGTCTACGCTTAGCCGAAAAATACCCACACCTAGTTTACCCCGCCTTGGGTATTCATCCGTGGAACGTAAAAGTGCTCAAAGAAAACGAGCTTGAAGAAACACTAACGCTAATCCGTCAACAGCATCAGAAAAAATCGGTAGTTGCCATAGGTGAAATCGGATTAGACTACAAGTACGAAGCAATATGGGCTGAACAACTGAAGGTTTTCGACGAAATGCTCCATCTAGCCGAAGAACTTGAGCTGCCAGTGATAATCCACTCACGCGGAACAACCGCTCAAATCGTAGACATGCTCCCATCCTACAACCTCAAACGCGTACTACTGCACTGGTTCAGCCACCCCATAGGCGCACTGTACAAAGCCGTAGACCACGGATACTTCATCACTGATGGACCACCAGTAGCCTACTCCAACGGCATCCGCGAAATCGTAAAAAAAGTACCCCTAACTAATTTTCTAACTGAAACTGATGGACCAGTAACCTACAGGAAAGCACCCTACAACGGACAAATGACGAAACCCTCATTCATACGTACAGTAGTTGAAGCTGTCGCCGAAGTCAAACAAATAGCTGTAGTTGACGCTGCGGAACAAATCGCCAAAAACTTTGCGCACTTCTTTAACATAAAACTGGCGTAGCATGCGCCCAGTTTCAAGCTAACCTTAATGTGCAAGGCGCAACCTTAAATTAAGCCTACACGCCTATTGAGTTACTACGCCATTAAGCGTCAAAGAACAAAAATCAACACACACTACAGGAGTCTACCACTTGGGAAAAGTAAAAACGGAACAAATCAAACGATTAGCCAACGAACTAATTACACGTTTTCCAAAAAAATTCTCCAACAACTTCGACGAAAACAAACACGCAGTTGATGCGCTTACGCAAGGCACAACAACAAAAGTAAGAAACCAAATCGCAGGGTACATCACACGCGCATTCTCACAAGAAACCGACAACGCAAACGAAAACCTATAAGAAAAAACCCAAACTTAGAGGTAAACTTGGAAGAAAAACCTCATGATGGACGAATACAGAAAAGGCTGGGCACTAAGATACCTGCGCGAAGCAAAAGCAGAACTGGAAGCAGCGCAGAAAATGCCCTACATGGCGCCTAACTTGTCGCTGGAAGCCATCAGAAAAGCCCGAAACGCCATTTACTACAGCCTGGGCGAACCCGCTTTTATAGAAATTCTCATACGCGACGAAGCAGGAAAACCCGAACCCATAAACGACGCAATCCTGCGCTTTCTAGTGCAAATCGAAGAAACCGTGCAGCAGCTATCTCAGTTGGAGGGAGTGAACAGCGCAGCAATGATGAAGCAAGCTGACACTCTAGTTCAGATAGCCGCAGACATCGTGGAAACACTAACCGAAGAAAAAATGGAAAACTAGCATTTTCCGCGTGCACAACCCCAGCAAGAAAAAAGTCACCAGGCAACTTTTCTAATGACAAAATTAAAAAACAAAAACCAACTCATCCAAAAAGGCAGCACAGAACTTACACGAAAAGCCCGAACCTTAGCTCTCGAAAGCCTAGAACACGCCTTAAACGCCGCAGACCCAAAACAAATGATGAAATCAAAACTATCACTAAAAAACTCAAACCTCCACATAAACGGGCACTCGTTTAATCTGGAAAACTTCCGCAACATATACGTCGTCGGCGGAGGAAAAGCAAGCGGCGCAATGGCTGAAGCATTAGAAGAAAAAATAGGTAACCATATAACCACAGGCATAGTCAACGTTCCCCACGGCAGCAAACAGAAAACACACATAATAAAACTTCACGGTGCAAGCCATCCACTACCAGACAACGCAGGAACCGCAGGAACACGCCAAATGCTAACAATCGCAGAACAAGCAGAAAAAAGCGATTTGGTTATCTGTTTAATTTCTGGCGGTGGTTCAAGCCTCATGCCTCTACCACGCGGCAAAATACCCCTCAAAGACAAGCAAGCGCTTACAAACGCTTTGCTGAAAAGCGGCGCCACAATAAACGAAGTCAACACCGTTCGAAAACACATTTCAGACTTTAAAGGCGGATGGCTCGCCAAAAAAACCTACCCAGCTACAATCCTGAACATCATTCTTTCGGATGTGGTGGGCGACAAGTTGGATTCAATTGCTTCAGGACCAACGGTTCCTGACTCTACAACGTTTTTTGACGCACGAAAAGTTTTAGAAAAATACGGTTTGTGGACGAACGCGCCGTCTTCTATCCGTAAAGTTCTAGTTCAAGGCGAGAAAGGGCTTATTGCAGAAACGCCTAAAGCTGGCGATGCTGCTTTCACGGAAGTTTACAACGTGATTGTGGGGAACAATCGGTCTGCCAGTCTTGCTGCTTGCGAGTACCTTAAATCTGAGAGATTAAACACGCTCTTGTTAACCGCCACTTTAGAAGGCGAAGCCCGAGATGCGGGTGCCGTGCTTGCGTCTGTTGCCCGCGAAATTCTTGCTTCGGATAATCCTGTATCAAAACCTGCGGGCGTAATTGCCGGCGGAGAGACAACTGTAACGGTTGCTGGCAACGGCGTGGGTGGAAGAAATCAGGAGTTGGCGCTGGCTACAGTTTCGAAACTCAACGGTTTTGATGGCGTTGTTTTTGCTTCTTTGAGCACGGACGGCGTGGATGGACCAACTGACGCCGCAGGTGCGATTGTCGATGGAGAAACATTGGCGCGGGCAACGCGGTTGGGGCTGAGCATGAAGGAGTGTTTGAGAGAAAATGATTCTTACAGGTTCTTTTCGAAACTCGGCGACCTGATTGTCACGGGACCAACGGGGACAAATGTTAACGATATATCGGTGATAATCATTTTATAAATTGAAAGCGGGTGTGAAGTGTGACTATACTTGTTAAGTTCATCGGCCCTTTACGTCATGCCTCAGACACAAGTGAACTTGCTTTGAACTGTGAAGGCACCGTTTCTGTAAAAACGCTGGTAAACGAAATCACTAGAGAAGTGCCTGCGCTTACGCAGAGCCTGATTGACCCGCAGCTTGAAGACCCTAGACCGAACGTGTTGATACTTGTAAATGGCAGAGAAATCAGCGTTTTAAACGGTTTAGAGACTAGCTTGCAGGACGGGGATGAAGTGGTTCTTGTGCCAGTTGTGCACGGAGGCTGAAAAATGCCGAAAATAATTACGATGACCACAGATTTTGGGTTGAAAGACCCGTACGTGGCAGAGATGAAAGCCGCAATCCTACGCATAAGCGCTACTGCAGTAATAGTTGATGTAACACATGAAATAGCCCAGTTCGACGTACGTGCGGGCGCTTACGTTTTAGCTTCTGCTGCGCCGTATTTTCCCGAAGGCACAATTCACATGGCGGTTGTTGATCCCGGCGTTGGCACCAAAAGACGACCAATACTAATTCAAACGCAGCATGGCTTCTTCATCGGACCAGATAATGGACTGCTAATCTTAGCCGCGGAGCAACAAGGCATAAAGTGCATTTGCGAAATAACTAATACGGCGCTGATGTTGCCTAGAGTTTCCAGCACTTTCCACGGCAGAGACATCTTTGCGCCCGTTGCGGCACATTTAGCCAACGGCGTCGCGCCAGCAGAGTTTGGACCTGAAAGCCGTGATGCGGTAAAGCCTGAATTTGCAAAAGTCACTCTGAGAAACGGCGTACTCGCAGGCGAAGTTTTGCATGTGGACAACTTTGGCAACATAATCACGAACATAAGCGAAAAAGAGACAATGCGTATCCATGCTGCAGATGTGGTTAACGTTGAGTTGGCCACTCAAAAACTGCGACTGAAGTTCTGTAAGGCTTACGGCGAAGCTAAACCTGAGGAACCCTTAGCCTTGATTGGGAGTCACGGTTATTTTGAAATATCAGTAAATCAGGGTAATGCGGCTGAAAAATTCAAATTGGAACCCGGAGACAAAATCAATTTGTCTTGAATTCACGCAAGTTTCTTTAAGTCTGTTTGGCACATCATAATTCAACGGAAAGGCTTGGTGCGTTCGTGGAGCTTCAAGACATAGTGGGATGGATGCAGAATTTCGCTGTTCAGTACGGGTACCTTGGGATTTTTCTAATTAGTTTTCTTGGCGCCACGTCAGTTTTCATTCCGATTCCTTACACGGTCGTCATTTTCACGCTTGGCGGTCTCCAAAGTTTTGACCCGTTGTGGATTGCGGTTGCCGCGGGAGCAGGCGCAGCAATAGGCGAATTTTCTGGATACCTCATCGGCTTCGGAGGCAGAAGAGTTATCGGCGAAAAATACAAGAAAAAAATGGATTTTTTAACAAAACTCTTCAAAAAATTTGGTCCCATAGTAATCTTCATTTTTGCTTTGACGCCGTTGCCTGATGATTTGCTGTTTATTCCGCTGGGAATCATGCGTTACGGTTTGCTTCAAGCGTTTATTCCCGCTTTACTGGGCAAGTTCGTTTCCAATCTGATAATAGCCTACAGCGGTCGCTTAGCTTTGACAGTCATCAGGGACATTTTCGGTGTGGAAGGTGAAGGAATGTCCGCATTAATTGGCATAATCCTCGCGTTAGTCCTCATGGTTATCGTGTTCCTCATCATGTTCAAAGTAGACTGGGAAAAACGCTTCGCAAAATACGTAGACACACCAGAAAAAGACAGCGCCAAAACTTCCGAAGGCAACACTGCTGAGTAAAGGGGCAAGTTGCCAAAACTCAAATTTCACGTGTGCAAAATAGTTTGAGCGGAAAATCTGGCGCCCATCAGTCTAGAGGACAGCACGCTTTTCCCATAGCATAATGCTATATAGTTACTTAACACTCTACTTAAATCTGTGAGAGTATGTCGCAGAAGAAACTTGTGGCTGTAATAGCTATCGTGATAGTCTTAGTTGCCATTATTGGGGTAAGCTGGGTGCTAACGCTTCCGCAGCAGCCTACTGAGGAGCTTTCAACCCAAGAACAAGCCCGCGACGATGCTATGGAGTACATAAAAACTAGCCATTCAGAAACAGCGCAGTTCATGAATGATTTGGTGTGGGCAGGTGGAAGAACAACGCCTGAGGACATTGTGGGCGCAGAAACATACACATACACTAGTCTAGGATGGAACGTGACAATCAATTATCCTGTAGTTCTGAATCCACTATACACTATTACAGCCGACTACTCGGCTACTTCTGCAAACAGCGACGCTTCGATACCGTACAGAGTAACGTGGAAGGGCACTTGGGACAACGGAACCGTCACGGAAACAAGCTACGACTTCGCCCAATAACCCCCCTTTCTTTGTGTATAAACCTGTTATTTGCTGCAGTACTTGCTGATCTACACAACCATTGTTGCTACAGCCAAACGGAAAACCAGCAGATTGACCTTAAGGAAATGCGGGTCTTGCAAAAGGCTGAATGGGCTGTACTAAAAAGTGGCACAGTTTGTTCCAGAGCATAGCGCTATATAGAATTTACGTGTTAGTTGCGGTTGGTGATAATGTTGGCGCATAAAAAACTCTCGGCCGCCTTGACCTTCCTAACGGTCTTGGCTGTTGTTGGTGGAGTAAGTTGGGCGCTAATCAGCTCCAATGTGCCTCTGGAGCTTTCAATTCAAGAACAAATCCGCAACGATGTTATGGCGTACATAAAAGCTAATCATTCAGAAACAACGCAGTTCATGGATAACTTGGTGTGGACAGGGGGAAGAACAACTCCTGATGGTATCTTAGGCGCGGAAACGTACACGTACACTAGCCAAGGCTGGAACGTGACGATCCATTACGCCGTAGTTGCAAATCCAACCTACGAGGTTACCGCAGATTACTCGGCTACGTCTGCAAACGGCAACGCTTCGATACCTTATAGAGTGACGTGGCAAGGCACTTGGGAAAACGCAACCATCACTGAAACAAGCTATGATTTTGCCCAATAAACAATCGCCGCCCTCTTCTTTTTTTAAACTAGGCTAAATGTTGTTGGCGTGAAGGTTTTTAAGTGAAACTCAACCTACTACGAACAACGTACGCATAAACACCGTTGAGCAAGCGTGCGGAGGACGCCCGTTAAAATGCAAGTGTTTGCTGACCTGCACATTCACAGTCGCTATAGCCGAGCCACAAGCCAACAGATGAGCATAGAGGAAATTGCACGCTTCGCAAAAATCAAAGGCTTAAACCTTGTGGGCACAGGAGACTTTACGCATCCAAAATGGCTCAGTGAGATACGGGCGAGCTTGGTGGCTGAGCAGAATTTAGGTGTCTACAAGGTCGCAGGCAATATAGCCTCGCCAGTGCGTTTCATGTTGACGGCGGAAGTGTGCACAATCTTTGATGCAGCAAATGCAAGCAAAAAAGTCCATCATGTTATCTTGACGCCTAGCATTGATGTGGCGGTTCAAATCAACGATGCACTGGGTAAATATGGTGATTTAGGCGTAGACGGTAGACCAATGTTGAATATGACTGCGGCGCAGTTGGTGGAGGAAGTGATGCAGGCGTCAAGTGAGAATATGATTTTTCCCGCTCACGTTTGGACGCCGTGGTTCAGCGCTTTCGGTGCCTTCAGCGGTTTTGACAGCGTCGAAGAATGTTATGAGGATATGACACGGCATATACACGCCTTAGAAACGGGCTTGTCATCTGATCCGCCGATGAACTGGCGCTTGAGCAAGCTTGACCGTTTCGCGTTGGTTTCGAACAGTGATAGCCACAGTTTTTGGCCTTGGCGTATCGGCAGAGAAGCCAACGTTTTTGAACTTGACGAAATCAGTTACGCTGCAGTGGTGGATGCCATCCGCAGTAAGGACCCTGCGCGTTTCAAGTTCACCATAGAGACCGACCCTGCTTATGGGAAGTATCATTGGACTGGGCATCGTAACTGTAAAGTGTCGCTTTCGCCGCAGGCAGCTCAGAAACTTGGCAATATATGCCCAGTTTGCCGCAGGAGACTCACCAAGGGTGTGGAACAACGCGTGGAAGAGCTTGCAGACCGCCGTGAGGGATTTACGCCTGAAAATGTGCCTAGGTTCATGCGTTTGCTTCCGCTTTCAGAGATAATCGCCACCGTGTTAAATGCCAGTTCGCCTTCTACGCAGGCAGTGTGGAAAATCTACAATGCACTCATCGCCAAGTTCGGCAACGAGTACAGCGTTCTCATTAATACGCCAAGGGAAGCGTTGAGCGACGTTGTGGATGCGCAGATTGCTGACGTCATTGTGAAAGTTCGAGCGGGTTTGCTCGCTGTTGTTCCCGGCTACGACGGCGTGTACGGCAAGCTGGTTCTGGATGCACCTGCTGCGGAGAAGCCACGCGGGGGAAGCGTTCAACAGATGAACCTTGCTGATTTCTGGTGACTATGGATTTCGATGGTGTTTTGTGTGTTTGTGCGTTTAACAGTTCGCCAAAAATACTTATTAAGTCGTAATACGCTGGAAACCGTGGTGGATGCACGGTGGCAACATTGTCCAGAAAAGAAGAGAACCGAGTGTTTAAAGTCATAGACCATGTGTTGAAGCAAGTGTTTGGAGAAGAAGCCACGCGGTTGATGTACCAGTATTTAGAGCGGCGCTATTCTTGGGAGCAGAGGGATTTTTCGGAAAAAATCGATGTGTTCACGAAGGGTATGGAAGAGTTCCTAAGCTCAGGAGCGTACGCTGTTGAAAACAAAATCCTGGATGATATTTACTCCAGCGGTGATGCTTTCCACAGGGCTGAAGGGGAAAGCTTTAAGGAACATAATTTTGCCAGTCAATTAAGGCTCGCCATGCAAAAAGCATAACTTTTCCTGTTTTCATCTCTCGCATGCCTTATCTGTTTCTGTTTTTTAATATAAGACAACAAAACGGTTTTATCTCTTTCAGCGTTTACTCATAGCTTAATTTGGCGTTGGAAGGACGGTTACTCTTGAGAGATGCACTATCTAAGCTAAGCAATGTAGCGGTTCAAAAGTTCGGGGCTGAATACGCGGAGATTCGCGCGCAAAAGCTCAGCAAAACAATGCTTACTGTAAAAGAAAACCGCGTTGAAGCTGCCAAGCAAGGCATTGAAGACGGCGTAGCGTTGCGCGTGCTTGTGAACGGCGCGTGGGGTTTCGCTTCAGTCGGCTTTTTGGACGTTGCGGCGTTAACGAGCGCGGTTTCTGACGCGTGTAAAATGGCGAAAGCGGCAAGCGCAAGGCTGAAAACGCCGATAAAACTTGCAGAAGCAAAAACAATTGAAGATCATGTGCAAGTGAAACCTAAAAAGAGCCCATCTGAGGTTTGCATGGAGGCCAAGATAGGCACCGCGTTAGCTGTAAACAAAACAATATTAACTTTTGACAAGCGCGTTAAAAGCTGCACGATGGATTATTTGGATTTGACTGGTACCAGCTATTTCGTGAACAGCGAAGGCACATGCATAGAGCAGGATAAGCTTTACGTGTGGGCGAGAGTAACGGCTTCAGCCGTGAGCAAGGGCGTGTTTGCGTTCAGCAGAGAAGAAATAGGCTCCACAGCAGGCTACGAAGTGTTTGACAGGGAAACGCCTCAGCTTATCGGCGAAAAAGTAGCTAAACGCGCAGTTGAACAGCTAAAGGCTAAAACACCTAAAGGCGGCGTGTTCCCCGTAGTGCTTGGGTCTAATGTCGTGGGCGTTTTTGTGCATGAAGCGTTTGGGCATTTAGCAGAAGCGGATTTAGCGTTGTCTGGCGGCGTACTGGCAAACAACCTTGGAAAAAAAATCGCTTCCGACGTAGTCACCTTTTATGACGATGGAACCGTAAGCGACGCCTTCGGCTCTTTCAGATACGATGACGAGGGGGTACCCGCACAGAAAACGCTTTTGATAAAAGACGGCGTTGTAGCAGGTTTGATGCATAACCGTGAAACCGCAGCTAAATTCAATGTGGCGCCAACTGGCAACGCGAGGGCAGAAGATTTCCGTATAGAACCGATTATTCGCATGCGCAACACGTTCATGGAACCACGAGACCATTCACTCGAAGAACTGATTGAAGGTGTACGTAAGGGCTATTACTTTAAGAGTTTCCGCGGTGGACAAGCCAACATAGATGGCACTTTCCAAGTAGGCATACAAGAAGCTTACGAAATAGTCAAAGGCGAAATAGGCGAGCCAGTGCGCAACGCTTCCATAAGCGGCAACACGCTGGAGACTCTATTCAAAGTGGATGCGGCTGGAAAAGACTTTGAACTGTGGCCTGGCCGTTGCGGCAAAGGACAAACCGCATTCATATGCGACGGCGGACCAAGCATCAGAGTTAACGAGGTGACTGTTGGTGGCAGTGCTTGAAAAAGACCAGATGCAGGGCTTGGCGGAAAACGCTGTAAAAACCGCCTTAGCTAAAGGTGCAGCAGAAGCTGAGGCTTATGCATATGAGGGGCAAGCCACAAGCGTAGGCATAGAACGCGGACAAATCACCAAAAGCAACAGGATAATTGACCGCGGTTTAGGCATAAGAGTCGCGGTTAACAAGGCAGTAGGTTTCGCATACACAAACATCGTAGACAGCCAGAGCGCAGTGGAAAAAGCCGTTACTAACGCATTGAGCGCAGCAAGAGCCAGCAAGCCTGACCCTGCGTGGAAGGGACTGCCTGAAAAGAAAACTTTTGCAGTTGCAGAGAAAACCTTTGACCGCCGAACGGCGGAGCTTCGCCCTGAAGAGTTGGTGGATGTGGCTTCGGTCATGTTGGATGCTGCTGCAAACGCGGATAAACGTGTTTTTCCCGTTGAAGGCGGAGCTGGTGCTGGATACGTAGCCAACGCAATAGTTAACTCGAACGGCGTTGCAGGCTTTGACAAAGGCACGATAGCCGAGTGCAGTTTAGCGACGGTGGCGAATGAAGGCAGCAAGGTGACACCTGTGTGCTTTGAATTCAACGCTGAACGAAACTACAATGTTGACGCTGAATGGGTTGGCAAAGAAGCAGCGCGGCTTGCAGTTTCCGCACTGAACACTAAGCGTATTGAAACGAAAACCACTAAACTAATCTTAACGCAGTTTGCACTGCAAGATCTCCTCTATTACACGTTAATTAACGCTGTAAAAGCTGACAACGTGCAACGGGGGCAATCCGCTTTCAAAGACAAAATCGGAACGCAAATTGCCTCCGAAAACGTTACAATTTGCGATGACGGCTTGTTCCCCGGCGGGTTACGCACAGCAGCATTTGACGGCGAAGGTACACAACATCAGAGAACGCGTCTTGTGGAAAAAGGCATCTTACGCAACTTCTTGTATGATAATTACGCGGCTAAAAAAGAAGGCAAAGAAAGCACGGGAAACGCTGCTAGAGCAGGGTACCTGTCAACGCCTTCTGTTGAAGCTACAAACTTCCATATAATGTCGGGAAACAAAACCGCAGACGAACTTATGAGTGAAGTGGATGACGGGTTAATCATTTATTACTTGCAAGGCGCGCACAGCAGCAACCCTGTCAGCGGTGAATTCTCTGTGGTCGCCACTCCGGCATGGAAAATCAGGAAAGGCGAGATAGTACACTGTAGCCGAGGCGTGATGCTGGCGGGCAACATATTTGAAGTGCTCAAAAACGTGAGTATAGTAGCTAGTAACGAGCGGAAGATGGGGCAGCTCGTCGCGCCTTGGATGCTAGTAGAGAACGTGAGAGTAATAGGAAAATGATCTCTCACTTGCTCAATCGGAAAAGGAACGCATAGCTTCGGAACTGGTTTCTGTAGCGAAAAACTTTTCACATATTTATACTTGCTATATATGAAAGGCTATAGTTTTTTCGAGCGCTAGTAAGTCACTGTTCTGCGGCAGTAACGGAAACTAACCAAAAGTTGTTGTTTTGTTTTTCACCGTTTAACCAAGCATTGGTTCTGTCGGAAAATTAATTAAGCCAAGACCGCTGTTAAACTCCGAAACAAAGGTGAATATTAATGGCGATAAAAGTAGGAATAAACGGTTTCGGAAGAATCGGTAGACTCCTTTACAGAGCAGCAATTGAACGCAACGCGAAAATAGACTTTGTAGCCATCAACGACCTCGCAGACGCAAAAACAAACGCTCATCTCCTGAAATACGATTCAGTGCACGGCAGATTCCCAGGTACAGTAGAAGTCGAAGGCAACAACCTGATCGTCAATGGAAAAACCCTCCAAGTCCTCAGCCAACGAGATCCAGCAGCGCTTCCTTGGAAAGAGCTAGGCGTTTACATGGCAGTAGAATCCACAGGCTTATTCACCGACCGCGAGTCCGCCTCAAAACACCTCATCGCAGGCGCAAAAAAGGTCCTTATCAGTGCACCAGCCAAGAACCCTGACGTAACCATCGTTCTAGGTGTAAACCACGAAACCTACGACCCTGAAAAACACAACATCCTCAGCAACGCGTCATGCACAACCAACTGCCTCGCACCAGTCAGCAAAGTCCTAGCGGACAACTTCGGGCTCGAAAAAGCCTTCATGACCACTACACACTCGTACACCAACGACCAAAAAGTCCAAGACATAGTCCACAAAGACATGCGCAGAGCCAGAGCAGCCGCAGTAAACATTATCCCAACAAGCACAGGCGCAGCCAAAGCAATAGGCTTAGTACTGCCATCATGCAACGGAAAAATGAACGGCATCGCACTCCGCGTACCCACACCAGACGTATCCATCGTAGACCTAACAGCCATACTAAGCAAAGAAGTCACGGCAGAAGAGATTAACGCCGCCATGAAAAAAGCCGCTGAAGGACCACTGAAAGGCATACTAGAGTACACAGAAGACCCAATCGTCTCATCCGATGTGCTTCACACCACAGTATCATCAGTCTTCGACGCGCAGTCAACAATGGTCATGGGCGACAAAAGTAACTTCGTCAAAATACTCGCATGGTACGACAATGAATGGGGCTTCTCCTGCAGAATGGTCGAACTCATTGAGCTAGTCGGCAAAAAAGCAGGATTCTAAACCCACACAAGCTCAAACTATAAAACCCACCCTACCTTTCTTTTTTCACGAACAATACACACGAGAGTGATAAACATGCCAAAATACCTCACATTAGATGATGTCCAAGTAAAAGACAAGACAGTCCTAGTAAGAGTAGACTTCAACAGCGAAATTGACCCCGCAACAAAAAACGTCACAAGCGACGTACGCATCAAAGCACACGGCGAATCCACAATCAAAGAACTCGCAGAAAAAGGCGCAAAAACCGTCATCCTCGCACACCAAGGCAGAAAAGGCGACGCAGACTACACACCATTGAAACAACACGCTGAAATCCTCTCAAAAATCCTAAACCGCCCAGTGAAATACGTAGACGACGTTTACGGCGACAAAGCCAAAACCGCCATAAAAACTCTCAAAAGCGGCGAAATCCTCGTCCTCGACAATGTCCGCAGCTTCGACGGCGAAACCAAAAACGGCACACCCGAACAACACGCCAAAACACCCCTCGTCCAAAACCTAGCCCCACTCGCAGACTTATTTGTTAACGACGCTTTTGCCGCTGCACACCGCGGACACGTCTCAATGGTAGGCTTCACCGCAGTGTTGCCCTCAGCCGCTGGGCGCATCATGGAACGCGAACTAAAATCCCTATCCAGGGCCTTGGAGAAGCCAGAGAAACCTTGTGTTTACGTCATGGGTGGCGCAAAAGCAGATGATTCTTTGGAAATCAGCAAGTATGTGCTAAGCAATGGCATTGCGGATTACGTGGTGGTTGGCGGTGTAACTTCGCAGCTGTTTCTCGCGGCGAAAGGCGTGGATTTGGGCAAGAAAAACATGGATTTCCTAGCCAAGAAGGAGCTAATGGGTCTTGTGCCGGGAATTCAAGCGCTTATGAAGCAGTACCCAAGCAAAGTGCTGGTTCCCGTTGACGTCGCGTTGGATGTGAACGGCAAAAGAAAGGAAATAAGCGTGGACAAGTTACCCACTGAACACTCAATATTCGACATAGGCGCCAAAACCGTGGAAAACTACGCTGGAATCATCAGCAAAGCCAAATCCATCGTGGTCAGCGGGCCAATGGGCGTGTACGAAAACAGCGAATTCAACTATGGCACGAAAAAAGTTCTCGAAGCCATAGCTAACTCCCAAGCGTTTTCGCTTGCGGGAGGCGGAAACACCATTGCAGCCATACAGGAATACGGTTTAACCAGCAAAATCAGCTACATCAGCACTGCTGGCGGTGCATTGATTGAGTTTTTGATGGGGAAGAAGCTTCCAGGTGTTGCGGCGTTAGAAAACGCAGTTAAGACCAAAAAAATCTAACTTTCCCTTTCTTTTTGCTTTCTTTTATGCAGGTAGCCTGTGGGAGGCTGTAGCTCTAACGTTTATAGGCTGCTTTCTTAATGGTTTGTCGTGTCTTTTAGTATGCTCTGTAGCAGACCCCCTCCCCTTTATATATGGAGTGAGCAGGGCTACTGTAGAACGCTGTTTCCGTCAAACTAAGCAAGGTTGTGCAGAGTTAGGTTTTACATTTTTTCTGGTGCTACGATGCCGATTAGGTTTAAAGCGTTGTGGAGTACTGTTCGTATGGCGTCTGTTAAGGCTATTCGTGCGTCGCTTAGTTCTCGTGGTTCTGCTTTGATGACGGGTAAGGCGTTGTAGAAGGTGTTGAATTTGTCTGCTAAGGCGTTAGTGTAGTCAGCGATTAGGTTGGGTTTGAGGTATTCTGTGGCTTCGGTGAAAGTGTCTGGGAAACTCGCTACCGCCAAAATAAGCTCGTGTTCCAGTTTCTCTTTTAGCAGTTCGAAGGCTGGTTTTTCAGGTTCTCTTTCTGCTTTGCGTAGGATACTGCATGCGCGTGCATGAGTGTACTGCACATAAGGTGCGCTGTTAGTTTCGAAGTTCAGCACTCTATCCCAAGTGAAAACAACAGGCTTTGAGGCGTCGACATCCACAAGAGCGTAACGTACTGCGCCTATGCCTACGAAGTTGGCGATCTTCCGTTTTTCTTCCTCGGTCAGATGGGGTGAACGCTTCGAAACTTCTTCGTAAGCTCGTTCGACTGCTTCGTTGAGAACTTCATCAAAAGTGATGTAGCGTCCTCTGCGACTGGACATTTTGTAGCCAGGCAGCGTGACCAAGTTGTAAGCGAAGTGAACGAAGTTATCCGCGTATTCGCCGTAGCCTAAAGCGTACAGCGAAAGCTTCAGTTGCAACTGGGCTAGGGATTGTTCCATGCCGATGACGTTTATGACTTTTTCTGCTTTGTTGAATTTCCATAATGTGTAGGCGACATCGCGGGTTGTGTACAGCGTTGTGCCGTCAGCTCGCACAAGCGTCAACGGCGGAACCTCATAATCTTCTTTCAAGCCCAGTTTGGCTTTGAGCTTCATGGTACGTGCTACTTTTTCCGCGTCAAACTCCAAAACGTCGCCTTCACTGTAAACGAACTGAGATGCTTCCAATCGTTGGAGGGCTTCGTTAACTTGGTTGCTCCACACGAAGTCGCTTTCCCAATCCCATGAATCATACGAGATTTCTACGCGGTTTTGCGTTTCCTTGAAGCCTTGGAGGCAGAGTTCGCTTACGTCTCTTATTAGTTTCTTAGCTTCGGGTTTTCCCTCTTCGTAAGCGCGATTCAGGCGGTTGATTTCTTCTTCAGGATTTTCGTCTTCGCCTAGTTTTGTCGAAAGCTCGGTGAATATTGAGGGAAACTTTTCCTTAAGCTCTACGACAACCGACATCCAATCGTCAATTTGCTTGTTAATCTTCGCTATTTCGTCAAGAGCTGAAACTGTCTTGGCATGTTCAAGCGCTCGTTTCAGGCGGTTGATTTCCACTATACAACTTGTAACCGTGTAGATTTTGCCCACGAAGTGATCTGCTTTCTCGTCAGGTTGCGGTTTGCCCAACTTGGCGTAGCCGTAAGCAACAACTGAGGATTGCCGACCTACATCATCTATGTAGTAGTGGCAAGAAACTGTGTGTCCTCTACACTTGAGGATGCGTGCTAAAGCGTCACCGATCATGGGGTTTCTTGCTTGCCCAATATGGATGGGGTGAAGCGGGTTAACGCTAGTGTGTTCAATGATTATTTTAAGCGGTTTCTCGGTTTTTGAGAACCCGTACGTGTAGCCTAACTGTTTGATCGATGTAAGGGTTAAGGCTGAAAACTTGGGGAAATCCAAGTGAAAATTTATGTAGCCGTTGGTGGCGGATACTTTTTCGATTAAAGAGAAACTAGATTGGTTCACGGCTTTGACTATAGTTTCGGCTAAAGCGTTGGGTTTTTGGCGGAGTTTTTTTGCGGGTTCAAAGCATAACGATGAGGACAGTTGCCCAAACTCGATATTTGGCGGTTTGTTCAACGGGAAAGTTTCGATTTTGATTTCTGGGAGAACTGTTTTCAGCGTATGCGCTAACGTGTTTTCGCATTCGTTGCGGAACTGGGCGAAGGGGTTTTCGGAGGTCATTGATGTTTGCTTCCTGTTTTGAGGCGTGCTAAATCTTTAAGAGTGAAGTTGTATTTTAACTTGGAAGCGTCACTTATCTATGTATGGATGCAGCAAGCTATGGACACAAAGATAGTTTTTTCAGAAAAATGCTTAGGCTACGGCACTTGGCACATTGAAGGCCCGCAAAGAGTGAAAATGGCGCATGATGTTTTGAAGGAAAAGGGCTACGAGTTCGTGGAGCCTACACCTGCAGCTGAGGATAATTTGCTGAAGGTGCATGATGCTGACTACGTTTGGAACCTTAAGAAAAGCTTGGTTGAAGACCCTGATACGCCAGCGTACGATAACATTTACGAGTATGCGCGGCTTTCTGTTGGAGGTGCTTTGTTAGCGGCTGAAATTAATGGTTTTTCGCTTATGCGTCCACCTGGACATCACGCAGGAAGAAGTGGTGCGGCGTTGGGTGTTTATACGAGGGGTTTCTGCTATCTGAATGGAATTGCAGTGGCGGTGAAAAGCTTGGGTAAGCCTGCGTTGATTTTGGATGTTGATGGGCATCACGGAAATGGGACACAGGAGATTTTTCAAGGCAGCGAGAAAGTGGTTTACGTGTCGCTGCATCGTTTTCCGCATTACCCGGGTACTGGGGCTCATTCTGAGGGGAATTGTTTGAATTTTCCGTTGCCTGCGGATTGCGGGGAAAAAGCGTACTTGAAGACTTTTGACCAAGCTTTAGGTATGGTTGATGTGGGTAAGTTTGAGGTTGTGGCTGTTTCAGCTGGTTTTGACACGCACACGGGCGATTTGGCGTCGTTGGGTTTGACTGAAAACAGTTACAGGGAAATAGGTAAGCGTATTGCCGCGTTGAAGAAGCCTGCATTTTTTGTTTTGGAAGGCGGGTACATGGGTGAAAAAAACGGGCGTGACATTGACCAGTTATTGAAGGGTTATGAAGAAAAACTGTGAAACGAGCTTGCCGCTTAGCAAGTGTGGTTATTTTTGTTTTTTAGTGCTTGCCTTCTTGTTTAAGGCTTCCAGTTTCTCTGTGACTTTCATAGCTCTTTCCTCTGCATCAGCCAGCAACGTGTTCCACTCCTTGTTTTTAACGATGCTAGTTAAGCGTTCAGTTTCTGCAGGCAACTTTTCCAAAGCATCATTAAACCGTTTTTCGGCTTCTTCGTCACTGCCAACAAGCTCCAAGGCTTCTTCGGGGCAAAATTCAACGCATTTGGGTTCTCCTTCGCAGAGGTCGCAAGCTACAGCTTTGCCTGTACCAGAGTGAATCATAATTCCGCCATGTGGACAAGCTTGTACGCACCAGTCGCAGCCTTTGCATTTGTTGTCGCTAACCATGAGTAAGCCAGTTTCTTCTGCTTGCGCCAAAGCTTTTTCTGGGCAGGATTTTACGCATTGGGCGTCTTCGCAGGATCTGCAGGCGAGAGCAAAATTGAATAGCGGTGTCATGCGGATTACGCGGATTCTTGCGCCTACGGGGTTTCCAAGGGTTTCGCCTTTTTCTACTGCACAGGTATATTCGCAGATTCCGCATCCTGTGCATTTGCTTGGGTCAACTGAAACGAACTTTCTTGATTTGAATTTTGCGGAGGACATTGTTGTATTCACACCTTTTGGGAGTATCTAAAGATTTCTATGTGCCTACGAGTTTTTAACCGTTGTTTCTCAGGGTTGTGCGTGCTACGCTTTGGATGATTATTTGCTTGTGTTGCGTGAGGTTTTTCGGGGTTTGTATCTTTCGCAGTATGCTTCGGCTGTGGGGAAAACTTCTTTTACGCGTTCAAACCGTTTCTTCGCGTTAATCTTCTCATCTAAAGCGACGATGTCTCTGAGTTTGCTGAATTTCTCTTGTGCGCCGTCTTCTCTTTTCCGCGTGATTTTTATGCAATCTTCAACCATGCAGCTTAGAACGCAAGCGTTGCAGTACACGCATAAGTCCTCAGTTATTCCTATTTCGCCTGTTTTCCAGTACAGCGCGTTAGTTGGACAAGCTTTGATGCATAATTTGCATTCTATTCCCCAGCATGTGTGCTTGTTTATGCTTATGTTGCCTTCCGCAAAGATGTCTTTAACGCCTGTGGCTGCCAGAAGTTCTTCGCGCTGCTTTTTTTTCGCCTTCTTTCCGCTGTCCGACAACATGTTAAATATGTCAAAGTTACCGGCGTTTTCTGGAGGCATTTGCAGTCATCTTTAACTAGTTACAATTTAAAGCGTAATAATGGTCATGAATTATAATTACTTATCTTAAATAAACCGCAGAAATCAACATGGGGATGTGTATGTCTGAAACAAAGCCCTTATAACTTGGAGAATTCTCTTACTCCTTTTTGGTGAAACGCGAAATGTGTGAGTTTAATGTAATCCTGAACGGAGAAACGGTTTTCAAAGATGTGGTTTACGCGAAAGTTGAAAACAACAACGTTACCGTTAAAAGCATACTGGGCGAAGCAAAGGAAATCAAAAACTGCAAAATCATAGAAGTCGATGTGAATTCAACGCGTCTTGTGTTGGCAACCGTAAAACCGTAAAGAACCATACACTCTTCTCTTTTGTTCTCAGGTTTTCCCTGTTCGGTTAATGCGTTTTTTGCATGCAGTCTGCATGGAAAACTGCTGTTATCACTCTAACTTTTCCGCTGGATACTAGCGCGTGTGGAAAAACATACGCCCTCTATAAATAGGCAGCGTTAGCTACTTGAAAAAAAGAGTATGTCTCAGTTATAGCTGTCCTTCATTGTGGGGTTTATTTTGAGCAGGTAGCTGATATGGATTTTTTTGGCAGTTACGTGGTGTTTTTTGGTATTAATTTTTCTACTTCTACTACATCGAGCCATTTGCCGTCGAGTTTGGCGTGTTTTTCGTGTATGCCTATTTCTGTGAATCCCAGTTTCTGGCAGAGTGTTCTGCTGGCTTGGTTGAGCGTGAAAATTCTTCCCATTAGCTTCCAGTATCCTTGTTGTGTTGCCGTGTCAATTAATGACTGCGACAAAGTTTTTCCGATGCCGTGTCTGCGGTGCTCTTTTGGAACATAAATTGAGATTTCTCCGATTCCAGTGTAGCAAGCGCGTGGGCTGTACGGTGAAATCGAAGCCCATCCAACAATACGGTGAGAACCAGTTAAAGTAGCTACTATGACTGGATGCTTGTCTCCGCCCTTTGTAATTTTCTCGCTTATTTCCTCTGCAGTGGCATGGTTTGTGTTGAAGGTTGCCGATCGTTCGGCAATCCCTTCATTGTAGATTGCTGCTATCTCTGTTGCGTCTTCAACTTTTGCTTTTCGAATTTTGAATTGCTTTTTCTCCATAGTCTCATCATGACTCAAGATGGTATGTACTCTATTGTAGCAGCGTTTTGTTGTTAGGTTGTTGCTGATGAGTCCCATAGGAACTGGAAGTATTCCCTTGCGAACCCAACTAAGCCCACGTGGTTGCTCCATATTACCAAGCTGGGTTTGTCTTCGCCTAAGAACAGCATGGCTTCTTTTCCGTCGGCTATGACGCCGCCGCCGAACATGTGGTCTCTGACGCGTAGTTCGCTTACGCTTGTGGTCTTTTTCAGGAAGAGCCAGTCTTCTGTTTTTCCAGCTACCATAAGTTTGGTGTTAACGGTTTTTTTCACGCTGCTTAGCAGGGGTTCCGCCATTGCGATTATGGGTCGGGCGAATTCTGGAGCGGCAACCATGACTTCTTTTGTGGCTTTATTGAGGACCTCGCCCAGCTTCGCCAGCACTGCTTGTTGCCCATGCAGCATCAGCATGTCAGCGCGTTCCACTAGTTCCCGTTTCTCGTACAGGGGCTGCAGTTCTTCAGCGACCGCTTGCGTCCAGCGCTGGTACTTGTCTTCTATTTTGAGCTTTGTTGTGGCTGCGGCTTCAACTGGCGACACTGGGTAGTATTTGGTGGGGCGGCTTTCGGAGCTTTTCACCCAGCCTTTCTCTTTCAGCGAGTTTAGGACTTCGTAGATTTTTGAGTAGGGCACCGAGGCTTTGCGGCTTATCTCCATGGCGGTTAATTCGCCTTCTTCAAGAAGCGCGGTGTAGGCGTCGATTTCGTAAGCGTTCAACCCCATTTCCCTCAGGGTCACGCGCGTGTTTTCACTGATTGACAAGGTTTTCCCCCTCTATCACCTTAGGAAAGGTTTGGAAACCTTATTATGTGCTTTGTCCGCTCTTAAGTACTTCGAAAGCTCAACAGTTAAAGAGTAAGTGAAGAACATGAACGTAATTAAGAGCACGAAAAGCCTCTGTCCCGAATGCCTAAAAGTTGTAGACGCAACCATATTCGAGGACGACGGCAAAGTTTACATCAAAAAAGAGTGCGCTGAACATGGCGCTTTTCAAGAGTTGTACTGGTCAAGTTACGATGAGTACCAGCGTGCAGAAAAGTTCAGGTATGACGGCGACGGTATGGCTAACCCGCGAACCCAAACCGTGCGCGGTTGCCCATACGACTGCGGCATATGCCCCGAACACAAGTCGCACACGGCGCTCGCTATAATTGACGTAACCAATAGGTGCAACCTCAAATGTCCAGTGTGTTTCGCGAATGCTGCGGCTGCGGGCTACGTGTACGAGCCTAGCCAAGAGCAGATTATTGAGATGCTGAAGAACTTGCGGGCGAACCAGCCTGTGCCCGCGGATGCATTGCAGTTTTCAGGCGGAGAACCAACAATCCGCAACGACCTGTTCGATCTGATTCGAAAAGCAAAAGAACTGGGCATTCACCATGTGGAGGTTAATACGAACGGGGTTCGAATCGCCAATGACCCCGAATACTCGAAACAACTGAAAGAGGCAGGCGTAAGCACGATTTACCTGCAGTTCGACGGATTAACGCCTGAAGTGTACAAGTTCATCCGCGGACTCGACCTGCTTGAAATGAAAATGAAAGCCATCGAGAACCTGCGTGCAGCAGGCTACAACAGCATAGTGCTCGTGGTCACACTCGTCAAAGGCGTCAACGACCACCAACTGGGCGACATCATCCGCTTCGCCGCCAAAAACTTCGACGTAATCCGATGCGTAAACGTGCAGCCCGTTTCACTATGCGGAAGACTACCGCAAAAGGAACGCGACAAAATGCGCATCACCATCACAGACTTCATGCAATGCGTCGAAGACCAAACAAACGGCGATATTAAAGTCTCAGACTTCTATCCAGTGCCCGTAGTTGTTCCAGTATCCAAAGCCGTAGGCGCCCTAAAAGGCAAACGCTACGTAGAATTCACAACACACCCACACTGCGGCATGGCAACCTTCGCCTTAGTGGAAGACGGCAAAATCACCCCAGTCACACGGTACGGCGACATAGAAAAATTCCGAGGCTCACTGCAGAAAGTCTACGAAGATGCAATAAAAGGCAGCAAAAGCAAAGCTAAAATACGCTTAGTCGGGTCCGCGCGCCACTTGAAGTTCAGTTTTCTCAGAAAATACGTTCTTGGCGTGCTTATGAAAGGTGATTATAAGTCTCTCGGCGACTTCGCGAGAAATGCGCTCATGATATCTTCAATGCACTTCATGGATCCCTACAACTTTGACTTGGAACGCGTGCAACGATGCGTGATTCACTATGCAGTGCCAGATGGACGTATAATCCCCTTCTGCGCCATGAACTCCATTCACAGACCTGAAATCGAGAAAAAACTCGGCGTGCCAATCAAAGAGTGGCAAAGCAAGCATAAGGTTGAAATAACTCAGCCCGCCTAATTCAACAGCGATATTCAACAGGAGCGCAAAACAAGAATGGGTGGCAAAAAGAAAATCGGCTTAAAGCAAATGGAACGTATGCAAAGTAGACAAGCCGAAGGCGAAACGACGAAAGAGAAAAAGAAAGAAAAAGCTGGACCGCCGAAAGAGAAAAGAACTATAAGTGTAATCGCTCCAGACGTGAAAAACGAGAGAATAGTTGCGGAAATAAAGAAAATGAACGTTTTAACACCTTATGCGGTAGCTTCCCGCTTCAACATCCGCATAAGTGCAGCGAAAGACTTTTTGGAGCAACTGGAAACAGCAGGCACCGTGCAACTGGTTTCAGGAAGCCACAAAATAAAAGTCTACAAGCCCGCAACAGACTAATTCTCAAATTCTCATCCCAACTTTCCCATTTAAAACCACGAGGAGCTAAACCAAATTTGAAATTTCCAGAAAGAGTCTACACCACTGACGAGGTCAAAGCCGCCAAAGAACTAATTGACAACGGCTACAAACACCTCTTAACAGTGGAAGGCAGCTCCAGCTTCAAACAAAAAGTCGCCGAAACCCTCGAGTTGATAAAAACCGCAGGGTACTACGAGTTCCTAAGAACTTACATCAGGCAAATAATGGAAATCGACGGCTTAACCCAACTTCGCGAAACCGAAGCCGCATTCTGGGCAAACAAGTTCGCAGTAGAAAACCCTGTGGACGCCGCCAGTCTCCTCATCCAAAAAGCCAGCCAAATGCAAGAATACATAAACGGCGAACTGTACTACGGCGGAGAAGCCGAGAAGCGTTCAATCGAAAAACGCATGGAATTCCTACGAGTTCTGCAGAGCAAAACCGCTGACAAAGCAGTAAAAGCCGAGTGCGAGCGGCTGCTGAAAATGTGGGAAGAAAGCTCACTGAGTTACTAGCAACTCAACCTTGATTGTGTTTCCGCTCTTAACCTGCTTGAACAATTCCAGATTTCGCGTAATCTTGCCTAAAATGCTTACTGGACTGTAAGGCTGCGATGTCCCATGAAAAACGCACAGCGCACTGCCCATAGGCCAAAACGCGATGGCGCCTGTTTCCACCGTAGCCTTAGCTTTTTCCTCTCCCATTTTGACTGGAATCTCAAAGTAAACCTCTTCCTTCCACAAAGCCGCTCTACCTTCAACTGGCAGCTTGCGCACTATGGTGTCCACGCTTCTCGGCGCCATGAAACGCACCAGTTCCCCCTCAGCTTCGCCTAAACCTTCTATCACGAACTTCACTTTGACACGCGAGATATCTTCGTCGTCAGCCAATCTTTCACTTTCCTTTCGAGAAAACCATCCGCCAACTTTTCGAGATAAACTGGTAATAATACAGCCAGTCCATATTTAACTCTTACAGTTGACATAATCGATTTCTTCGTTCCCAAGACAGGGCATTCAGAGAAAACCCGCGGTAACACCCAGCATAAACCTTAACGCTGGGCGTCACACTACAGCAGTTGCAACAGCGTTTTGCCTATGTACTCCACTTGCTCCGCCGTAACATCAGGGTGGACAGGCAACGAGAAAACTTGCTTTGCCGCTTTCTCGGTCTCAGGCAGTTCCCGCTTTCCAAAATTGTCATGGTAATACGGCATAAGATGCACAGGATTAGCATAATACACTTCCGCGCCGATACCTTTGTTCTTCAGTTCCGCCACAACCTTGTCGCGTTCACTACCAGCGGCGTCTCTAAGCCTAACCGTGTACAGGTACCAGCTGTGCTCGCCACCTTTCGGTTCATGCGGCAACTGCAGTCTATCGGTTTCCGCAAGTAGTTCAGTTAACTTTCTGGCGTTTCCGCGGCGCCTATCAACAAAGGCACGCAGCTTCCCTAATTGCACAGAGCCTATTGCGGCTTGCATCTCGGACATGCGGTAGTTGCAGCCCAGCATGAGCGAGGCGTACTTAGCTTTTTCACCGTGGGTTCTAATCATACGCAGCGTTTCAGCCATTTCATCGCTGTTTGTGGTTACGACGCCGCCTTCGCCTGTAGTCATGTTCTTGCTTGCGTAAAGGCTCCAACATGCCATGTCGGCAAAAGCGCCTGCGGGCTTTCCATCCCAAGTTGCGCCGTGAGCTTGGGCTGAATCCTCCACAACCGCCAAGCCGTGCTCCACCGCGATTTTTCGGATGGGTTTGATGTCTGCGGGCAACCCGTAAAGGTCCACAGGTACTATGGCTTTGGTCTTTCGCGTCACGGCTTCTGCGATTGCTACTGGCGAAATGTTGTATGTTTCGGGGTCTATGTCTGCGAAAACGGGGTTGCCTCCAGCCAAGACGACGGCTTCGGCCGTGGCTACGAAAGTGAAGCTGGGCAGTATAACTTCGTCACCTTGTTTTACGCCTGCGGCTGCGATGGCTGAGTGTAGCGCAGCGGTGCCCGTGTTCATGGCTATGGCGTGCTTCGCTGCTGAGAACTCTGCGAATTTCTTTTCAAATTGTGTGACCGCTGGACCTGCGCCTAACGCGTTCGTTAATGGGCCGTTACGTAAAACTTTGACGACGGCTTCAATTTCTTCTTCGCCTATTTTTGGGAGATTAATAGGAATCAACTTTTCACCCTTCTCAAGCGCGACAGAATACTGTGCGCAAGCGTGTATATTTCAGTTTACCTGTGATTACGTGGAACAGGCTTATTCAATGTGCACTCTGTATTCGACTTTGTAGTCAGCCACAACTTTGACGCCGTGCGCTCGAAACTCCTTATCCAAGCCGGGGTCGCCCGTGTCCACTCTAAGGCTTTTCAGGCTTCGCAATTTGCCTTCAGTAGCCACGACAGTTATGTTGCCTAAGCCAACACGGCGAATCACCTGCGGGCTGATTTGCTGGTTGCCCCGCCCAAATATGAAGCCTTGACCGCCAATCGGCGTGACAATTATCTGCGCCGTCTTGCCGTTGATTGCTTTGAGTAGTTGTTGTTCGTTTGCGTCGCTTACTACGATTTTCTTGTTGCAGAACACGTCCACGCCCAAAAGCGTCTTCTTTGCGTCTAAGAGGTCGCCGACGGTGCGCGTGGTTGTTCCCGGACCTACGATGTAGAGCACGTCGGGCTGCATGTTTTCGATTATGTAGATTGCTATGGCGGCTTGGTTGCGAATTTCGCCCTCCGTCATCGGGCTCGCCATCTTGTTCCCTTGAATCAAATGAGGCTCGTAAGGCATCAGCATGTAACCGTGAAGCTCTGCGGACACATGACCTTCTCTGAATGCTTGCTCGTCAACATCCATAACTTCTGCTTCTTTCAAGGGTAGTTCGCCCCATAGGAAGCCTGTGGCTACTCTTGCTGCGGCTTGGGGGCTTACGGCAAATATGGCGCTGTGCATTTTGACGCCTGTTGGGACGCCAAGCACTGGGCGCGCGGTGCCGACGGCGTGGAGTATATCGCGTGCTGTGCCGTCTCCTCCGCAGAACACCAGCAAGTCTACGCCCTGCGCCAGCATTTTTTTGGCTGTTTGGCGTGTGTCTTCGGCAATGGTTTCGTTTTTTCGTTCGCCAAGGACAGTGTATGTGAAGCCGCATTGTTTGGTTTCGTCTTCACCCATGCTTCCAGCTCCCACAAAAAGCCGTAAATACTGCTTAACGGGTTTCAACTCGGAAAGAAAAGCTTGCGCCCTTACTGGAGCGATAGGCTTGGCGCCTAGGGATTTGGCGCGGTCAACAATTGCTTTCCCATCGGTTCCTTTGAGCCCAACAGCGCCCCCCATTCCAGCCACAGGATTAACGATTAAACCTATTATCTTCACATGAAGAGCAAAAGCGTTTTCAGACTGCGACTTATTTTCGGTACTCACTAGGCGTCACCAGACAATTCGTATCTAAGCGCTAAATACGAATAAAAGTTAACGATAAAAACATGACCGCGAAAACATAAATCGAAGATAGAAAAAGGGTTATTTAATGAAAGTAGGGGGATGAGAGGTGTGCTCTCACCAGTTTTTGGTGTTTTAGAGCGGTTCGCAGCTTATGTATTTCTTGTTGGCGTCTTCTAGCCAAGGATAGAGTTTAGCTAGTTTATCCATGGATTCTGCTACTTTTTGTGTTGGGTACTCGTAAGGTTTCAGTCTGCCGTTGAAGTATTCATCGTACGCCTGCATGTCAAAGAATCCGTGACCGCACAGCAAGAAGAGAATTGTTTTTTCTTCCCCTGTCTCTTTGCATCTTACAGCCTCGTCAATGGCCGCTTTTATCGCGTGAGACGGTTCAGGCGCAGGTATTATGCCTTCGGTGCGGATGAAAAGTTTCGCCGCGTCAAAAACCTCTATTTGGTTGTATGCCTGCGTTTGCAACTGGTTTTCTGATGCTAACGCGCTTATGGTGGGAGCTATTCCGTGGTAGCGTAGACCACCAGCATGTATCGGCGCTGGGATGAAATCGTGACCCAACGTGTGCATGGGAACCAGCGGAGTTATTCGCGCTGTGTCTCCGTGATCGTACTTGTATTCGCCCTTAGTGACCTTTGGGCAAGCCGTCGCTTCTGTGGCTACGAAACGCGTTTGTTTAGGTGCTTTTTTAGTAACTTTGTCATAGTAGAACGGCCAGAACAGACCGGAGAAGCTGCTTCCGCCTCCTATGCAGCCGTATATCACGTCAGGGTAATCTTCCGCGAGTTTCATCTGCTCTTGAGTCTCTAAACCTATGACAGTTTGATGTAATAGAACGTGGTTGAAAACGCTGCCTATGGTGTACTTCGCTTCGGTTTCGTGGACAAGGGCATCTTCAACTGCTTCGCTGATGGCGATTCCTAGACTGCCAGTGCTGTTAGGGTCTTCAGCCAGAATTTTTCTGCCACTCTCTGTTTGCATGCTGGGGCTTGCGTAACATTTTGCTCCAAAAGACTGCATAAACATTTTCCTGTATGGTTTCTGGTCGTAGCTTGCTCGGACCATGTAGACTGTTGCTTCCAAATTAAACATAGCGGCGGCGAAAGACAAAGCTGAACCCCATTGACCAGCGCCTGTCTCTGTGGTCACCCGTTTAATTCCTGCCTTCATATTGTAGTAAGCTTGGGGAACTGCAGTGTTGGTTTTGTGGCTTCCCGCTGGGCTAACGCCTTCATACTTGTAGTAGATTTTTGCAGGAGTCTTCAAAGCCTTCTCAAGACCCGTGGCTCTGAAAAGAGGTGATGGCCGCCATATCCTGTAGATTTCTCGCACTTCTTCAGGGATTGGTATCCATCGTTCTTGGCTGATTTCCTGACCGATGATTTCTTTTGGGAAAATTCGTGGGACAATCCCGACGCCAGGCTCCTTTGTCGCTGGATCAATGAATGGAGGGAGCGGTTTTGGCAAGTCGGGTACTATGTTGTACCATTGTTTTGGTATTTGGTCTTCGTCTAAAAGTATTTTTTTGCTTGGCATCTTCTTCTTTCCTGTTTGTGAGTTGTGAATCGTACGTGATATGCCATATTAAATCTTTTGTGTACATATATGTACATGGATTAATTAATAGCAACAAAAACGAGGGCTAAACCCCACAAATGAGATTAAATTCAACTGTTCAATCAGTTAAACCCATTTATACTTAATTGAACAAACGTACATGAAGGACTTGCCATGTGGAACACAATCAGGAAACACTTAGAAGGCTACCCTGAACGACTCAGAGTAGCGCGTGTTCTAGTAGAAAACGGTTTAAGCACTAAAAACGGCAAGATTCTCCTCAACCAAATCGAAATCCCGCCCGTGCGCATCGCAAGAGCCGCGGGAGTGGACAGGCGAACAGTAAACGAGACGTTAAACGCAATAAAGAACAACCGCGAAATCAGGCTGATATTTGAGGAAATACGACCCGCAGGGCACTCGCTGAAAGAAATCGCAAAGCACCTAAACTTGGGCGTAGTGGAGATAACTCCTGTTGACGCTAAAATACCTGGAATCTTGGCACACTCAGCCATGGTTCTCAACAACAGCGGCTTAAGCATCAGACAAGCAATCGTGGATGACCCCGGGCTTTCGCCCGAACCGAAACTTACGCTAATCGTAGAGAAAAAAATCCCCGGAGAATTAATCCCCAAACTGCTGAAAATAAACGGCGTAGCCAAAGTTTCAGTGTACTAGATATCAACTGAAACATATAGGTGATTACGAAAGTTTTCCAAGTCTAAGCTACGTTCAGCGAGCTACTCCTAGAAAAACTTATATGGCAAGTGTGTTTTGTTGTTGTGCGCATTAAAAGAGGTTAACTTGATTTGTCATCACCTACACAAGCCGGAGGAGTACCCGTTCTCATATTAAAGGAAGGCTCTAACCGGTCACGCGGAAGAGAAGCGCAACACGCAAACATAACTGCCGCGAAGGTCGTAGCAGAAAGCGTCAGAAGCGCTTTAGGTCCAAAAGGCATGGACAAGATGCTGGTTGACAGCTTCGGCGACGTGACGATAACAAGCGACGGACGCACAATCCTGGACGAAATGGATATTCAGCATCCAGCCGCTAAAATGCTGGTTGAAGTTGCCAAAACACAAGACAACGAAGCGGGCGACGGAACCACATCCGCCGTCATAATCGCAGGCGAACTTCTAAACAAAGCTGAAGAACTAATAGATAAAAACATACACCCAACCATAATAATCGACGGCTACAAAAAAGCCGCAGAAAAAGCCTTAGAAACACTTGAAAAAATAGCGTTACCCGTAGACTTGAAAACATCGGAATACCTGAAAAAAGCAGCAGTAACTTCCATGGCAAGCAAACTTGTAGCAGACTACAAAGAATACTTGGCAGACATGGCGGTTAAAGCAATGCTTGCGGTCGCAGAAAAAACCGGCACCACGTACAAGGTAGACGTGGACGACGTCAAAGTGGAAAAGAAAACAGGCGAATCCCTCGGCGACACAACCCTGATAAGCGGCATAGTCCTCGACAAAGAAGTCACACACTCAGGCATGCCCAAACGCATAGAAAAAGCCAAAATCGCCCTGCTTGATGCATCCTTAGAAATCGAAAAAACAGAGTTCGACGCGAAACTCAACATTGAAACTCCAGACCAAATCGAAGCCTTCCTCAACCAAGAAGAAGCCATGCTCAAAGACATGACAGAAAAAATCACAAAGGCAGGAGCAAACGTCGTCATATGCCAAAAAGGCATCGACGACATGGCACAACACTTCCTTGCTCGAAAAGGCGTTCTAGCGGTGCGCAGAGCCAAAAAGTCAGATATGGAGAAACTGGCAAAAGCCACAGGCGGAAAAATAATAACCAAACTAGATGACATAACCCCAGCGGATCTCGGCTACGCAGCGCTTGTGGAAGAACGCAAAATCGGCAAAGACAAAATGACCTTCATCGAAGGCTGCAAACACCCGCTAGCGGTTACAATTCTGATAAGAGGCGGAACAGACCGCATGACCGCAGAAGCGGAACGCTCACTCCACGACGCCCTATGCGTGATTAAAGACGTGATTGAAGAACCCAAAATCGTAGCCGGTGGCAGCGCTCCAGAACTTGAAATGTCGCGTGTGCTCAAGGCTTACGCGGAAACCTTGCCGGGAAGAGAGCAACTCGCGGTCAAAATCTACGCCGATGCCTTGGAGGCTGTGGCGATAACGCTTACTGAAAACGCTGGTTTAGACCCTATTGACATATTATCTGAACTCAGAGCCAGACATGAGAAAGGAGAAATTTGGGCTGGGATAGAAGTCCGCGAAGGAAAAATCCGGGACATGGCAAAACAAAACGTGTTTGAACCGCTCACAGTCAAAAAACAAATAATTAAATCGGCAACTGAAGCATCCTCATTGATCTTGAAAATCGACGATGTGATCGCGGCTGGAAAAACGAAGGCGCCGCCAACCCCTCCAGGCGGAGCACCAGGCGGAATGTACCCAGGCGCTGGAGAGTATTAAACTACGCCTAAACAAGAAAAAATAACGGTAGGTCCTCCGAAAATAACGAGGTTCGAGAAAGCACGGATAGTGGGAGCAAGAGCACTTCAGATTTCCATGGGCGCTCCAATAATCGTTGCCGTAGATGAAGGCTACTCAAGCCCCATTGACATAGCTTTGAAAGAGCTCGAAGGCGGACTCTTACCAATCACTATTAGGCGAACTTTGCCTGACGGAACCTTCCAAGACATTCCTTTGAAGTGGCTTTTGAAAGAAAGCTAAGTTTCATACGCTTCTTTTAATTTTTCTTCTGCTGCCTTTAGCGTAGCGCGTATGCGGTCCCAATGGGCGCCCTGCCAATAAATTTGCCCGCACTGTGGGCACTTCCAAAAGTCACTGTAGTACGCAAAAGTGTTTTTTTCCACTTTACCTGCGAGCTTCTCCTTAGGCGCCACTTGCAGTTTAGTGTTGCACTTTGGGCAGCGAGAATCCTTCAAATCTATCACTAAGGCAATGCCGAAACGTTTTGCCAGCTCCGCTAGCCTTACCGCTTCGGTTTCGCCTGTCACGTAAAACGCCTCAATGCCCTTAGCTATGGCGCGCTGGTAAAGCTCCAAATCTTTGGTGAGAAGAATTCGCCGTTCTTTTTTCGCAATCGCCGATAACTCCGTGTCATCCAGCTTGTTTGAGTATTTGACGTCTTGTCCCAGCATGCGGAGCCATCGGGTTAGTTTTCCAAGCATTCCATCCGCGAGGAACTTCACGCGCGGTCTCCCCGGATTATTCCGCCGCTGCCTGCTTTCGCCACGATTTCCTGTTCATCCATGACTAATAAGCCGTTGACAAAGGTTTTCACTGGTCTCCCCTGCACCTCCCAACCGTTGTAAGGCGAGTACTTAGCTTTTGACTTGAATTTCGACGCGTCAATCATGAATTTCTGATTAAAGTCCACAACCACGAAATCCGCTTTTTTACCTTGCGCTACTCTGCCGCGGTCAGTTAAGTTGAAGATTTCCGCGGGTTTTTCCGACAGCACATGAACCAGATTAGCTAAGGATAAGCGGTTCCTCCTCACCATCGTCAACATAAGCGGAAGCGTGGTTTCCAAACCGGGAACGCCGACTTTAACGTCCCAAATGCTGCTTGCGGACTTTTCCTCCAAAGCATGCGGAGCATGGTCTGAGCCTATGACGTCAACGCCGCCGTCTGCGATGCCTTTCCACAGGCTCTCGATGTGACTGCTGTTGCGAAGCGGCGGCATAATTGCAAGTAACGTGCCATAACGCTCAAAATCCGCACTTGACAATAATAGGTGGTTCGGCGTCACTTCGCAGGTTACTGGTCTGCCCGGTTGTTTTGCTTCAGTTATAGCGGTTAAGCCTTCTTTGGTGGTTACGTGGCAAAAATGCAAGCGCATGTTGATTTGGGCAGTTAGTTTCAGCAAGCGCTCTATGGCTCTGAGTTCCACGCGTTCTGAGTGCGCTTTAAGAAAGGCCGCCGCGTCGTGGCGATTGGCTTTTTTCAGTTTCTTCTCAGCCTCTGTCAACATGGCTTTGTCTTCTGCGTGCACTGCAACTGGAACTTTTAGCTCGCCGACTTTCCTGAACGCTTCTTGCAATGCGTGGTCGTCGTCGATGTTCAATCCGCCGATTTGGCAAGCCATAAACAGTTTGAAGGCTACTGCGCCCTCAGCAACAATGTTCGCGGTTTCGTCTAAGTTGTGGGGGAACTCGGAGTAAAACCCAACGTTGACTACTGCTTTTCTTTTTGCGGTTTGCATACGGTTTGTTAGTGTTTCTGCGCTCATGGTTACGGGCGCGTTGTTCGGCATGTCCAAAACTGTGGTTACTCCGCCTGCAGCTGCGGCGGCGGTTCCAGTGTAAAAGTCTTCTTTGTATGCTTTTCCTTCGTCGCGAAGGTGCACGTGAGTGTCTATTAAGCCTGGCAGTAATAGTAGGTTTTTCAGGTTTATTGTTTCGTCAGCTTTCGGCATGTGCGTCTGTTTGCCGATTTTGAAAATTTCGCCGTTTTCAATTGCTATGTTGCAGTCCACTATTTCCTTGTCTAGGTACGCTTTAGCGTTTGTTAACACTGAGTCAACAATCAAGTTAGACGCGCTCTTTAGATGAATAACGACGCGTATGATAATTAAAGTTTGTTTTCCTGTTGCAACTGCCCAGTCGGGTTATTGCTTTTTTCAGGTTTCCAGTTCTACGCGGCAGTCTTCGCACAAGTTTTGACCGTTAACGTCTTTCAGGTCGTCAGAGTACACGCCGCAACGGTCGCAGTATCCAGAAAGCGGTGCTTCCTCAATTTCCTCGACTTCTTCTGGGCTTTCAGCGCATTCTATGCGATTTCGTTCTTGAATTATTTCTATGAGTTCAGGCATAACGTTTAGAATGTCTTTGCTTGAAATTAACCCCACGAGATTCCCTTTGTAGAGTACTCCGAGTCGTCTGATGTCTATGCTGCTCATTTTTTTTGCGGCTTCGCTTATTGTCATTTCAGGCTCTATCGTGACCAATGGCGTAGTCATAATTTCCTTTGCCTTTGCAGCGTCAGGCGTCAAATTTTTTGATAAGACTCTTAGCACTAGGTCTCTTTCCGTTATTATTCCAAGTGGTTTTCCTTCTTTGTTCGTGACTACAACTGCGCCTACTTTGTGTTCATCCATTAAGCGGGCAACTTTGTCTGACGGTGTTTCCTCGTCTGTGGTTACCACTGGGCTGCTCATTGCATCTTTAACTAGCATCCTTGTTCTTAATCCAATTTCAGACATCGCACAAGCCACTCTTATCAGCTTGCCGAATTTCGGCTTTCACAAGTCAAAAGTAATAATCGTGAATTTAAGAGTTTGGTAAAAAACCAACTATTCAACAACACTGTCCTCACAGACGTCATGCAAATTTTATTAACATCTGCCAAGTAAACAGCATATCAAAGGTGAACAGGGCAAATGTTGAGAACAAACGCAGATAAACTTGTGAAAATCTCGGTCATGGGCGAAGTCGCCAGCCCCGTCGTCAGCAGGTCAGTCTACACTATTTCACCCACGGGAACACCTGCAATTTTGCCTGGAGTAGGCGGAATAACCTA
>CAZWDU010000019.1:0-33965 GCA_964632845.1 uncultured Candidatus Bathyarchaeia archaeon
AGTTGGCGTCACATGCCTGATTGCAGGAGTAGCGCTTTACGGTGCTAAAAAATACACTGTACAAAGAAACAGTTGAGAACTAGCGCGTGAAAAAAAAAGATGTCCCCTCTAAATGAAGGGCGTAAACATGAAGCTGCACTTCAGTTTAGGTTGGTTCTTGAATTTGCGGTAGTTTCATTTTTCAGCGTTGCCTGTGTGGTTTTTGGGTTCGCTTTTTCTACGCAACGAGATTCCTTCAGCAAGAAAAAGTATCATCGCTATGGCAGTCATTCCTGTTAGGAAAAGGAAGCTTGCCTCAATAACTACGTTTCCGACGAGATAGCTGAGCAGGATTATGGCGATTTCCGCGCTAAAGGCGCCCATAAAAAAGAAGGAGTAAAACATCAGTCGTGGTATGAGGTTTCTGCCAACCCACACGTGCCCGCTTATGTTTGCTTTTTCTTTAAGCAGGTAATTGCCGTACTCGTTTTTCTCCAGTAAGCCTAAGGCTTCGAGCTTCTGTAGGTGTCTGTGTGCTACGCTTGGGCTGCTGAGGTTCGCGCCTCTTGTCACGTCTCTTGTGCCTACTGGTTTTCCTTCTTTAGCCACGTAAGCGTAGACAATTAGTGTGTTGCCT
This sequence comes from uncultured Candidatus Bathyarchaeia archaeon, assembly GCA_964632845.1. Lineage (GTDB taxonomy): Archaea > Thermoproteota > Bathyarchaeia > Bathyarchaeales > Bathycorpusculaceae > JAOZHU01. The sequence continues at coordinate 617 of CAZWDU010000019.1, forward strand.
TCAAGCTCCTCGTCAGCCACGAGTGTTACACCTATGTTTCCTGTTGACCAAGTGATTTAAGCGGATTGATTGGATCAGTTTGCGACAGTTGGTCTTCAGGGAACATAGTATTGTACAGGAAGCCGTAGCCGAACTTCTGAAGCTCAATATGCTGGATAACCTCGTTGTCTGAGAGCGTAATCACGGTGGAATTGCCGTTGAAGGTGACTAAGCCAATTCTGCGTACGTCTATGTATACAACTTCTGCTTCTCTGAGCGCAGCAACTTCTTGAGGTGTCTTGAAATTCTCTGCTGAGGTGCTTCCGTGGTTACTTCCAGAAATTCCCGACATACCTACTGAGACATTCGCGTCCCAATTGTATGTGAACATGCCTCCGCCTGTGGTGTTGCTGTCAAACCAGTCGTCACGCATGAAGTGGAATGATTGTATGTCAAAGGTGAACGCGTTGGTTCGGTTGGTTCCAGCGAAGTATGATGCGTTAAATACTGGTTCTTTGTCCGTGTAGATTTGCAGTTCAAAGTATTCGAATCGGGCGTCAGCAATCTCATTCTCAGCTTCAGGGTTCAATGTTAAGTTTAAGAGTATCGTATGCCATAGACCGTAAAAAGCTCTGCCGTCGAGGTTTTCAGTTACGTTAGCCGACAAATAGGCGTATGGTACATCAATGTTGAACCATGGTTTAGGAGGTGTTTCAGCTTTTGCAGACATCAAGAAGGTTAAGGGCACTATTGAAGCCACGCCAATCATTAGGGCGACAATGCTGTAGACGATTAGTCTTTTTTCGGTTTTCACGGTTTATCACCGCTCAAAATACTTGCCGATGAACCTAATAATTCTCCCCGAAGAACAAAAGTGTTCTCCAAAAGAACACAGACAGCATTTACCCTCAAACTAAAAAATGCCAGAGGAAAAAAGAATAGAAAAAGTAGCGGCTATTTCTTCCAGCGTTTCAACATGTTCTCTAGCATTGGTCTCAGCTTCGCGTTCTCAGCCTTTATCTTCTCTTTGCCCAGCGCCTTCATATCCGAGTCAATCTCTTTAATCACTTCAGAGTAGCGTATGCCTTCCGCTGCGGAAACGTATTCCACGCGGAACCTTTGAGGACTCATACCCAGCTTCGTCAGCATAGTTTTCAACGCGTCAGTGCGGGCTTTCATCTTGTAGTTGCCGCTGATGTAGTGGCAGTCGTAGGGCAAGTGGCACGCGCCAACCAGCACCATGCCTGCGCCTAACCGCAACGCCTCAAGAATAAACTCCTTATCCACTCTGCCGCTGCACATGACACGTATCGCTCGGACGCTTGCGGGGTAATCGAATCTGCTGATGCCTGCGAGGTCTGCGCCTGCGTAACTGCACCAGTTGCACAGGATAGCGAGGATTTTGTCTTCTGGATTATCCTGTAGCGCAGCGCGGATTTGCGCCATAATCTGCGCATCCGTAAAGTGCATCTGAGTGATGGCGTGCTGCGGGCATTCGGCAACGCATGTTCCGCACCCGTGGCAACTGGCGGTGATAATATTGGCGGGTTTACCTTTCTCCCATCTTATGGCGCCGTAGGGACATTTGTCCACACAGACGCCGCAACTCTTGCACTTGGTCTCGTCCACGATGGAGATGATGGGTTCAATCTTCCATTTCGGCTTAGAAATAACTGTTGCTGCGCGTGAAGCTGCACCGCATCCCTGTGCGACACTGGCAGGAATGTCCTTTAAACCTTGGCATGCGCCTGCGTAGAAGACGCCGTCTGTTGGAGCATCCATCGGTTTGAGTTTGGGGTGGCTTTCCATAAAGAAACCATCTGAACCGCGGGACAGGTTCAGGATGCGGGCTATGTCAGCTGAGCCTTCCTTAGGTATGCCAGCGGTTGCGAGCACAACCATTTCAGCTTCAACTTCGATTGGCTGCCCCAGCTTTGAGTCTTCACTATGCACAATCATATTATGGGTGACTGGGTCCTCGTCAATTCGGCTCACTCGCCCTTGAACGAAGATTACGCCGCGTTCGCGTGCACGGTCGTAGAACTCCTCATACCCTTTGCCTGGGCTGCGTATGTCCATGTAAAACACGTAAACCTCAACATCTTCCTTGTACTTCTCCTTCAACTGCACAACGTGCTTCAGCGTGTACATGCAGCAGAAGTTGCTACAGTAAGGATACTTGTTCTTGTCTCGGCTGCCCACACACTGGATGAAAGCTACGGTATGCGGTTTTTTACCGTCGGACTGCCTGATAACTTTGCCGCCTGTAGGACCTGCCGCAAGAATTAACCGTTCAAACTCCATGCTCGTGATAACGTTCGGGTACTTGCCATAACCCAGCAGCGGCATATCATAAGGCATGTACACATCGAAGCCTGTGCTAACGATGATGACGCCAACTTCAATGTCAACCTCTTCAGCCTTCTGCTCAAAATCAATAGCCTGCCTATCACCGCAAACCTCTGTGCACTTGAAACATTCAATGCAGTAGTCCTTGTTTATGGCGTAGATGAGCGGAACGCATTGGTCAAGCGGAACCGAAATGGCTTTACGGGTACCCATATTCATGTCCCACTCGTTCGGATACTCAATAGGACAAACGTCTTTGCATTCTCCGCAACCCGTGCATTTTTCAGGTATCACGTAACGCGGGTTCTTACGAATTTTCACTTTAAAGTTGCCAATGTAACCATCCACTTTGACTAGGTCCGAATAAGCGAAAATCGTGATGTTCGGGTGCCTTGCGCAGTCCACCATTTTAGGACCTTCAATGCAGATACTGCAGTCCAAAGTGGGAAACGTTTTGTCTAAGGCTGCCATGTGCCCGCCGATGCTCTGCGTTTTCTCCAGCAGGTAAACTTTGAAACCCATCTCCGCAAGTTCCAAAGCCGCGTTCATGCCAGCGATGCCTCCGCCGATGACTAGCGCTTTGTTGGTAACTGGCACTTCAAGGGTTTGCAGCGGTCTCATCAATCGGGATTTGGCTACAGCCATACGCACAGTGGCTTTGGCGCGTTCAGTTGCGGCGGCGGGGTCGTTTTGGTGGCACCACGAAGAGAACTCGCGGATGTTAGCCATCTCGTAAAGAAACGGGTTTAACCCTGCCTCAGAAACAGTGCGCCTAAAAGTAGGCTCATGCATTCTCGGAGAGCAAGCGGCAACGACAACGCGGTTAAGCTTCTGTTCTCGGATGGCTTTTCGGATTTCTTCCTGCCCCGGATCCGCACAGGTATAGCGGTTCTCTTTCACGAACACAACATCAGGTATAGTTTTCGCGTATTCCGCAACCGCATGAACATCAACTGTGCCCGCGATGTTTAAGCCGCAGTGGCAAACAAATACGCCCACGCGCAGCTCCTCAGGCTTCTCTGCTGTTTCAGACTGTTTAGCTGCTTCTGACTGGTCAGGCTGACTCATCTAATCGTCTCCTCCACACTAAATCGCCGACTAACTTGCTCACGCGCCTTCCGCCCACCCGCAGCCTTCAACTCCTTAGTCGCGTCAACAGGCGACGTAAGCCGCTGCAACGCCTTGTTCCACGTGCCAGAATGCACAGGCGTGTGAATAATCTTCGTGCGCTTCAGCGTCAACGCCTCCTCAACAGGACACACGACTTTGCAGGCGCCACAGTAATCACAGAACAACTCGTTAACGTACACTTTGTTATCCGCCTCAGACAACACGAGCGCGCCGGTTATGGGGCAAACGTCCAAGCAATCTTTGCAGCCTTCAGGGCATTTAGCTTGATCTATGGTGATTTTGCCTTCCATAAACTTACGCACTTTAATCACGCCAGGCGCGCACTTGAACTCACAGACTCTGCAGGTTGGGCAGTACTCCTTTTGGATATCAAGGTTAACTTGTACGCGTTTTTGTTGGCTCGGCGACAACGCAGCTACGTTTTCAACGGGTTTTCCGTCGAAACCCACCCGCGTAACCGTAATCAAGCCTAAGGGGCATGCGGTTTCGCATGTGTTGCAGTCTTTTGGGCATTGTTTAGTGTCTACTTTGATATCGCGGACTATCTCTGGGTAGCTTTCTTTCTGAAGCAGTAACAAGTCATGCCTATCGTTTAGTGTGACTTTGATGGCGCCGTAGGGGCAGGTGACGTCGCATATGCCGCAGAAGTTGCATTTTGCTAAGTCAATGTCCACTTTGGCTTTCTTTGTTTTCTCGCCTTGGACTTTAGGCTGTTTCTCCAGCTTAATCGCGTCTTTCGGACAGGCTAAACTGCAGATTTGGCAGCTTGCGCAACGCGTTTTGTCAAGCGTCAGTTTATAGTGTTTAACGTGTAAAATCCACTCTAACGTTAACGCGTTTACCGTGTCTTTCTTTAAGGTTTGTAACGGCACGTTTTTCCCCAACCTAACGAGTATGCGCCGATAATCGTTTATTGAAATGTTTCAATGCAGAGTTTGTGATATAAATATTGCTTGACAACAACGGCAGTTCTCATGTGGATTCCACACAAAACCGCATCTGCTAACCATCATGAGTCTTGAACGCTAACAGCCATGTAACACTTTAGAAGTGCGTCGTCTTTAAGCGAAACCACGTGCAAGCCCGCCTGCTGCAACAACGCTTCAAAAGCTTGCAGAGCAAAAGCCTTCTTTAAACCAGAAACCACTATGGTGTCGTTGCGCTTTGTAACTCGCTTGAGTTCACGTAAAGTTTCCGCTGGTTTCGGCATGTTCTGCAGCACAGTAAACGCAAAAACCGTTGCAAAGCGCTCGGCTTTGAATGGTAAATGATCAGCGTCAGCTCGAACCACATGCACATTGCCGCATGTCTTAGCGCGTTCTCTCGCTTGAAGCAGCAGTTTTGCTGAAACGTCCACGCCCACAACGGTTTCAGCTTGGGCAGCAACGTGGCTGAACAGCAAGCCTGAACCGCAGCCCACGTCAAGCACCGCGCCAGCCGCGTTCACGCTTGCTAATGCTGCTTTGTACTTGGCTTCTTGTTCCTCAGCGTACCGCGCATTATACATCGCGGCTGTAACGTCATAACGCTGCATTACACTGAGTTTCTTCTGCCATTTGCTCAACTGGTAATTCCTTCAAAAAATCTTATGTATACACTGCGCCTTCTAAAACTATTGGCTGAAACACATTGCAAGAACCCAACAAGTTAACGGTTCTCGTAAACCCAACCCTAACAGAAGCCGCCGCATTAATAGCAAAAGCGTTCAAGCAAAGGAAAACGCTCATCGTAGCAGGCAACTGCCACGTACATTACGCGGGCAGGGCTAAGTCAACGCTTGAGCCTGGCGAGCGCCTCTTGATAATCAAGGCAGATGGCTCGCTTCTTGTCCACCGCCCAGTCGGCTATGAACCTGTTAATTGGCAGCCTTCAGGCAGCATCTTCCACGTTCACGCACAAGAAGGCGCACTTGAAGTTCACGCGGTCAGGCAGAAACCACGAGAAAAAGTAAACGTGACCTTCAGCAGCGTTTACATGGTTTCCGCCTTAAGCCTTGCTGACTCAGGCGAGTTCATGCTGCACGCCAGCGAAATCGACATGCATAAAGCGATTCTGCTGAAACCCGCGCTTCTGGAGGAAGGCTTCAAGCCTATAAGCTACGAGAAGAAGGTTGAGCCTGGATTCGTGGACGTTTACGGCGTAGACAAAGCTGGTAGACTGGTGGTTGTGGAAGTTAAGCGGAAAACGGCGGGCAAAGAAGCCGCACTGCAACTCGCTAAATACATTGACGCCATCAAGGCAAAGGCGAATCGTGAACTGCGGGGAATTCTTGCTGCGCCGAGCCTCGGCAAAGACGTGCAGCGACTTCTGGAGACGCTTGGTTTAGAGTTTAAAGCGTTGGACCCGAAGAAGTGTGCAGCGGTGCTGAAGAAAGCTGAAACCACAAAGCTTGAAGCATTCTTCAATGGAGACAGTCAATGAAACGGCTGTTGGCTTCTCAGAAAGCTTAAATCACCGCGTTTGCTCTTTGCCTTTTAAAGGTGGAAAGTGGAAGATGAACTTTTGGAGAGACCTCCCCGCAGGCGATAAACCGCCCGAACTGCTCAACATAATAATCGAAGTCATGAGCGGCTCCAGAGACAAGTACGAGTACAGCATCAAATGGGAAAACTTTGTCCTAGACAGGATAATTCCTTCATCCGTGGTGTTTCCCGTGGAGTACGGGTTTGTTCCGCAAACATGGTTCGACGACAACGACCCGTTAGACATCATGGCGTTAAGCTTTGAGCCTCTAGAAGTGGGTTGTATGGCTAAAGTCCGAGTCATAGGCGCACTAATAATCGAGGACGAGGAAGGCTTAGACGCGAAAATACTCTCAGTGCTCGTTAACGACGCAAGGTTCGAAGGCTACAACGACATAGAGGATGTTCACGCGCATAAGCGGAAAGAAATTCAGGAGTTCTTTGAGACTTACAAGCGGTTGGAGCCGCACAAGTGGGCAGTAGCAAAAGAGTGGAAGAACGCTGCGGAAGCCAAAAAAATCGTAGAGTACGCCATGAAGAAATACAGGGAACTAGACGTAGACGAAAAAATCAGAAAGCCGAAATGAGCAGCCCACGCTTTTAACAATCACTTAGCCAACTCTTTCGTCATGGCTTTGGCTAAAAGCTTCCAAGCCTCAGAATCCTCCTTTCTTAACTTTTCAGCCAGCAACTTGATGGCGTCACTGTCCAAGTTTTCTTTGTACTCAAGGTGCAACGCGGTGAAATCCAGCCGAGATGCATTGCTGCCTTCGGCTGAAATCTCGTAGATAAACTGCGAATACTTGTGTGGGCCATTCAAATGCGTGGAAACCCACGATAAACGGTCTGGATAAAGCTGCACAACCTTCTGCTTCTCAACATTGCCTTCGCCCGTGTGAAAGATGTCAGTGAGGATTACTGTGGCGTCTGAGACGCGCGCTATGTGCCGCTCCGCTGCCATGTCACCCATCAACACGTGGTCCTCAGCGCTGTAGTCTGTGCACCACTGGTAGGCTTTGCGAGCGGAAACAGGAAAACGTTGACTGAAACAATACCGAACTACATACGGCATACTTGGCGCCTCAGCCTTCTCAAGCGTAGGCAACGCTTATTACACTTGCGCTTTACTCACATCGGCTTGCCTGAAAAGAAATCCGTAATCTTCTTCTGGAAAAGCGCATTCTTCAAAAGCTCACTCTGCAGTATCCACCGCCGCAGCGGAATCTCAAAACGGCTCCCAATAAACTGCAAAGATTCAGCCAACGACTTAAACATGAACGGTTTCTGCCGCATGGCATTCCGCACATTCTCGCGCACTTGCCACACGCCGACAGGCATGATGTAGCCTGGACGTGCCTCACGCAGCACGATAACGGTGGCTTGTCGCCGCTCCTTGACTAGTTGTTCGCATACGGCTAGACGCGCGGAATAGTAGCAGCCGCCTATCGCCGCATAAGTTGTCCTGCCATTGTTGCCCTCGTAATCGGAGAATATTGCGGTTGTTTTGCCGTTGGGGTTCCACACGGTGCCTGGGTACCATGCTTCCATGGATTCGTAGCGCCACATGTCGGGAATCATCAAGACCTCGAAAATGTTGTCCAGATACTGCGACTCGTAAACTCGGTACTCGTTTATTTCAGGGAACGTCTTCACTTGTTCCGCAAGGTTCTTGGATAGTATGTCGTCTACTGCCGTGATGCTCCACCGCGTTGGCACCAGCCGCCTGTTTTTTTCTATTCCGAAGGCACCTACGCTGAAGGCTTTCTGGATTTTGGTGACCATGACGCCGTGGTCATAAAGTTCCAGTACCGCAGGCTTCGCGCGCAAGTCCGTGTCGTAGTACGCTTTTTCTATGCGGTGTTCAAACCGTGCGTTGCCAACATGCAAGTCGCGTATCGGCGCTGAGGGACCGAACGGCTGAACCTCGTCGCTTAGGAATAGGGAGCCACGGGGTTTCTTGGTGAGGTTTAACTCGATGTCCACGCTGTTCTCCGCTAAGGCTAACTCGCGAGTCTGCTCCAGTATCTTGCCTGCCTGCTCGAATTTTTGCACGTGAACCTGATGTTTACCACGTACAAGCATGGAGCGGAAACCCACGATTTCATCTATTGACCTCCCAAACCACAGCTCAGGCAAATCGTACAGGCTTGTGTCCTCGTTAACAGGCGGCACAAGCGGACCAGCATACACATACGGATATCCGATTCTTCCAATGAACACGCTGGGCGGAGACGCACCTGCAATGTCTTCGCTGGACATTAAAGGCACGCTTTTCAAGTAATAGTTGACTTTAACCATTAGTGGGCAGCGGGTTTTGCCGCAGAGGAACCTTGCGCCCTTGCAGATGACGCAGAGGCTGTCTCGTGAAGCTCGAGTAACTATCTGGCTGTCTATAGCTGAGCCATTGTTGCCGTTTTTTAGAATGTTACGTAACCAGTTGTCGTTAACGCTTGCAGTTGCAACAGGCTTAGCTGTGAAAGTCATGTTAATCTTGAACATGCTGCGTCGGCTTCATATGCTTTCCGCATGGGAAAAGCTCAAAAATCCACGTGTCCACAGCAGCAACCTAGGCAAGTCTACACACGAACCTGTCTAAAAAACGTGGCAAAACCTAAATTCCCAAGTCTACACAACCTATCTGGAGGACTACTCGATGAAAACGGTGCTGTTTATATGCACGCACAACTCTGGTCGCTCACAGATGGCAGAAGCCTTCGTGAACGCGCTCTGCAGCGACAAATACACGGCAAAAAGTGCCGGGGTCACGCCTACGGGGCTTAACCCGTACGTTGTTAAGGTGATGGCGGAAGTCGGCATAAACCTTTCAACGCACCGTTCTAAGAGCATATTGAAGTTTCAGGGAAAAACCTTCGACTACGTGGTTACCGTGTGCGATTCAGCGCGTGAAGTTTGCCCGTTCTTTCCAGGTGAAGAGCAACTCCACAAGAGCTTTCCCGACCCAGAAGAGTTCACGGGAACAGACGCGGAGATTATGGAAAAAGTGAGGATGGTGAGAGACGAAATACGCCAGTGGGTTGAGGTGACTTTCTGTAAGGCAGGCGGTTTGCAAACCCAGTTTTCGCGTTAATCTCAGCTGGGGCGTGTGTCTTCGAAGGTGAATAGGTCGTCTATGGCTGTTTTTAGTGCTCGGGCGATTTGATGTGCCAGCAGCAGTGACGGATTGTATTTGCCTTTTTCCAGGTAAAGTATGGTTTCTCTTCTCACGCCCACCTGCCTTGCCAAGTCGTCCTGCGTCATGTCGTATCGCGCTCTTAGCTCTTTGATTCTGGTTTTGAACTGCATGCCTAATCGCCTTTTCTTCCGAAGACCCAACGTAATATGAGGAAGGACACGTTGTAAACCAGAAGCGCTGCTATGAGTAGGTAGCCCGCGTCAAGGTTCTCTACGCCGTAGAGTTCCTCGCCCAAGATGAGCACAAATAATAGCGCTATCGAGAAGTAGGAGCCTGCGATTAATGCGTAGGTTGAGGCTTTCCCGGTGATTCTTTGGGTTCGCTCATCGCTGGTGGGGAAGCCTGATTTTCGGTCTTTGCGCAGCTGCCACACCACTAGAACGCCGATTAGCACGATTAGCACGGCTATTCCGATGCTTGGGATTGCCCAGATTATGTCAGTCACGCCGTCACCTCCGTGTGCGCTTGGACTCCGCGGTTTTGCTCTGTGACTTGAAGCTTGCCACTTCGGACTTGGCGGTTAGTGCTGATTAAGCCGATTCCGATTATGCTGACGACTATGGCGATGCCTGTGGTTCTGTCGCCGAAGATGTTGCCGCTTAGCATTAGGCAGGCGCTTGCTATGCATAATGCCATGCCTAGGGCGAATAGTGCCTGTTGTCGAGTTCTGTTTGTTTTGTTCAACTTTTACGCCTCATTAGGTATTTCCAACTTAATGTTAGATATTACTAACATTAAGTTAAATAAACTTAATATATGCCATATAAACATTTCTGCCCCACCAACAAACTAAGCCAGAAACAGCCCGTTTTTACACTACTTTAGCTTTCTTGATGGTTCCCAGCGCAAACAAGAACATGACAACATCAAATATTATGAGGAACGCTAAAGCAGTCAGCACATCAGAAAAGCCATACGTATAGTAAGTTCCAACAGAGTAAAAGTTTGAGCCGAGGCTGAAATAGCGCATGCCGGTTATGAAGTAGGAAAGCGGGTTGCCATAACTTACCAGTTTTATTGCCAAGGGCAGAGAGGTTGTTGGGTACAGAGCGTTGCTGGCGAAGAAAAGCGGCAGCGAAAGCAGCGTTATCACTCCTTGAAGTCCCTCGTGGCTCTCAATTTGCATAGCCACTGCACACGCAAGAAAAAGCAGCCCCAGCGCGAACAGCACGATGAACAGCACGATGCCCAATATGGACAGCAGAGTTTGCCCAATCGTGAAGCCTTCAAAAAACCGCACGCCTAAGACTAAGCCGAACAAAATTATGATTACTGCTTGAATCAGCGATTTGGCTACGCCGCTCAAGCTTAAGCCTAAAAGTATGTGCGAACGCGGAAGAGGCGACGCCACCATCTCTTTCATCAGGCCAAACTGCTTGTCAAACTGAAGCGCGATTCCACTGTACAGGCACGTGAAGAGTATGGTCATTGAGATTACGCCAGCTGCCATAAACGTCAAGTAATTCACAGACGTTACGTCTGGCTGGGTGGGCACGCCGGGTGCTATCAGGTCGAGGTTGGTGGACATTGATAAGCCGAAAAGCGCCAGCCACAAGGCAGGCTGAACCAGCGAAGTGAAGAGCATGGCTCTGGAACGGAAAAACTTGGTCATATCCCGCCAAAAAATCGTTAAGAACTCAGTGCGCATCAGCTTTTCCTCCGTGCACCATTTTGGTTTTCGTGCTTTCGTGGTTCTCTTCTCGCAAGCCGCGCCCAGTGGAACGAATGAACACGTCATCTAAAGTCGGCTTTTTCAGGTTGACGCTTTTAATGTGGATGTTCTCGTTTCTTATGCGCTCCATAAGTTTGGGCATGAACTTTGTGCCTTCTTCTTTGAGGGAAACCACCAAGCCCTGTGAAGTGCTCCTGACGGAGTTTATCTCCGCCATACGCTTTATCATGCCCGCTACTTTTTCGTCGTCGCCTGTTTCCAAGTAAATCATATCCATGCCCAGCGAGTTCTTCAAGCTCTCAGATGTGCCATTCGCGATTATGTGTCCCTTGTCCATGATGCATATGACGTTGCTTAGCTGGTCTGCTTCATCCATGTAATGCGTTGTGAGAAATATCGTGACGCCTTCCTCATTCACTTTCTTCATGTAATCCCATATCCTTTTTCTGGACTGCGGGTCAAGACCGATTGTAGGCTCGTCGAGGAAAAGCACTTTTGGCCGCGTCAACAATCCCCGTGCAATTTCAAGGCGGCGCTTCATTCCGCCACTGAGGTGCTTCACAAGCACGTTCCGCTTTTCCTCCAACTCCACAAGCGCTATAAGCTCGTCTATTCTGGAGCGCCTAGTGTCTTTCGGCATCGAGTATAGTCTACCATGGAACTCCATAGATTCCCATACGGTGAGGTTCCAGTCCAAAGTCTCGTTCTGGAACACGATGCCTATGGATTTGCGGACATCATCCTGCCGTCGTTCAACGTCGAAACCTGCGATGGTTACCTTGCCTTTTTGGATGGGCAGCATAGTGGTTAGCACGTTGATGGTGGTGGTTTTGCCTGCGCCGTTTGGTCCTAAGAACGAGAAGATTTGCCCTTTTTTCACGCTGAAGCTGATGTTGTCAACTGCGGTGACTTTGCCATAATTGTAGCAGAGCCCTTCCACAGATATCACAGTTTCGTCCATCTCAGCAGCCTTCATTCTAGTTTTTGCAGTTCCCCCATGGGCTAAATCGATATAAGCCTTGTGCCACCACACTAAACACGCTCTGCGCACAAGAACACAACACCGAACTCAATTATAAAATCCTTTCAACGCTTTCAATGCGTTCAGAGTTATCCACTTGCTGCTGTCGCCTTTCTGCTCGATGTTCACTTGGAAGCGCCCATTAAACGTGTTCTCCAAGCTCCACCTGCCCTGCTCATCCTGCTTTGACAGAACCAAATCCACAGCCTCCTGCATCCGCTCGTCTTTACAACCAAGTTTTGTCAGTATTCCCAAGATTTCCAGCACGTCCGTCTGGTACATCAATGGAAAACCGAATTTCAGCCAGCCAGGCTTAGACACCTTGCTTAGATTATGGCTTCTTTTATGAATATGATGCTTCAACATGTACTCAACGCCTCTTTCGATAGTGTCATCCACTGCCTCAGACCGTTGCTCAGCAGGAATTTCCGCCAGTGCCTTAAGAGATTTAACTACGCCCATGTGGCAAGAGTGTTTTCCAAAGCAGCTTGTGGCTTTCTCGTAAGGCCAAATTTTAGGCGTATATGCCTCTCCATCGTCAAATCTTTGATACTTCGTGATCCATTCTATTCCGCGCTTGACACGCAGGTCATCCAAAAACCCCAGCCTAATCAAGCTCCAGACCATGTTGCCCGTCAAGCACGGCAGCACGCCGCTGTATCTGCCGCCGCCCACCTTGACACTGAGCCATGCTGAGAAGCCGCCGCTCTTGCGGTCTTGAGAGTTAGCTAAAATAAATTCACACGCTTTCTTGACGCGTTCGTCGTTTCCGTCAGCTCCAAGTTCAGCTAGGATGATGAGCTGCCAAACGGTTCCCTTGTACTTGGCAGTGTAAAACTTTTCAGGTGCTTCCCAGTAACCGCTAACAGTCTGTTTAGCCAAAATACTCGGAACTGCACCGGTAAGCATGATTTCTTTTTTTGCTGCCTGCACCTCAGAGCTGCTTTCAGGCTTATCCAGAAGCTGGGACAAAGCAAAATACCGCACCGAAGGATTATCCTCCTCCAAAAGCCAATCCACAGGGTCTGCTTTCAGCACATGTTTCCAATCACCCATAACCGCCCACACACATTCAGTAGTTAAAGGGCTGTTCAACGTAAAAAACTATCCAAACTTCCAAAAATTTCCAAAAAATGTGCATAGCTTCAAAACAGGAGGGCTAAAGTGGCGCCCAGGCCGGGATTCGAACCCGGGTCTAGCGGGCGACAGCCGCTTATACTAGACCGGACTATACTACCTGGGCTGTCTATCAGACGACCTAAGCGCCGCAACAATACACTATATTTCAGCTAATTAATCTTTCTCGGAAAAAACTGTTTTGGGCAGGTAACGAGCAGGCTTTGCAGTTTCTTTTCGGGCGCAACCGCATCAGTCCCGTTCATATTTGGAGCCTAATAGAGGTTCATTGCAGAAACCAGTAGGGGGTCTACCTGCACAAGCTAGCTGACGCAAAACTGGTGACTTCAAAAAGAAAAAAGAGAGTTTATTTGATGAAGTCGTCAAAGCTCCAGTAATGCTCTTCTTCCTGCATGACGATGTCTTCAAATATGCGTCTTGTCGTCGTGTCTCCGCGTTTAAGCGCTTCCGCGATAATCTGCCTGTACAGCACTATGGCGATGTTTTCAGCTTCATGATCCAACTTCAAGAAATCATCAGCGGTTTCACCGACTTCTGGAAGCGGGTCTGGCGCAGTCACTGCTTCGCCTTCAAGCAGATAAATTCGCTCAGAAATTTTCTCAAGGTGTTCCATTTCCTGCATAAAAATGCCTTTCAGCATTTCGCTAACAACTTTAGCCTTATTCGCCTCAGTCACAACCTCAAGCGCCGTGTTCTTCTTCCGCAGAGCAAGCAAACTGGCTTTCTCATGCTGGTTAGTGTACTGAATAATCGCCGAGATTTCAGCGGCAACCGCCTTGTTCAACAACGCGAAATAATCGTCAGTGAATATTTTGCGCCATGGAGAGACAGCTGTTTCCGCGCCTGCCGGCTCATCTTTCATGCCCGCGTATTCTTGGAATTTAAACAGATGTTGCTCTTCTTCGCCGTAGATTTTTTCGAATAATTCACGCGTTTCCCAATCGCCGAGTTTTGCAGCGGTTTCGATTATTTTTCGGTAAAGCACCAGCGCTTCTTCTTCAGCTTTCACACCGTTCTTTGCGAATTCGCTTAAGCTGTTACCGATTTTGGGCGTATTGGCTTTCGTAGTTGCAGCGCCACCAAGATAGTAAATCCGCTCCATAATCGCCGCGGCATGTTTCATCTCTTGAATCGCAAATTCTTTCAGAAACTTCCCCATTGCGTCGTATGTGGTTTTGTCTAAAAGTATGTTTTCAGGGATGACTTTGCGAATCAGCTTCTCCATTTTTGTGTGCTGCAGCATATACTGAATTGCAACTTGGATTTCCCGCGAAACCGCTTGGTTCAACAGACTAAGATACTCAGGTGTGGCTTGAATAGACATATTACAATTCACCCTTTTACGCTGGCTAGTAAAACAGTGCCCAAGACTATAAAAAGATTCGTTTGTTCTTGTATCCGCAAGTTTTTCAGTTTCTTTTGCAAGAAAAACTGCTGTCGCGTTATGTGTAGTTATGGAAATGGGGCATTAAACGGTGCTGGTGGTTAGGATTGATGTTTTTTAAGTGGGATAATAGAAAAATGGGAGATGTAAGTATCTCCAGAGCGGCCTTACTTTTTCTTCTTGGTCGCTTTCTTCTTTGTTTTAGCTTTAGCTTTGGCTTTAGCCACTACAATAACCTCGTAATCTATAATTATCCCCAATTTGTATTTAAAATTTACTAAAACCTCAGCTTTGAGACGCCTATCAGTAAAGTCATACGGGAAAGGTTCTTACTAACGAAACAGACAATTTCCGCCCTAATTACTTGAAAAAGACGCTGAAATGGCCATTTAGATGTGTTTCAGGCTGTTTTACCGACTTTACAATATGCGCTCAAGATTGATGCGTGCTCTCGGCTGTGGCTTGCGGCATCGTGGTTTCTTGGAAAAGTTTTTTATAGTTGTTATGTAAAAAAGTACAACGCGATGAAAAGTTTTACACAGGAGCGTATATGAATGACTGAAACAAAAAGCAGAAAAACAATCAGCAGCATCTACATAGCTCTAATCGCCATCTGGACTGCACTTCTCCTCGCCAGCTCCATCATACCTGCTTACCCCATTCTCGGAACATCTGCATCAATCACGTTTTCCAGCATTTTGCATTCAAGTTTAACCGCACCGTTGCTAGGCCCATTATTCGGAGCACTCTGTGGCTTCATTTTCGGATGGCTTGTCCCTTACGTCAACCCTGCAACGTCAATTGGCTTATTGACTTTTCTTGCACCTACACTTGCCGCCTTAATGAGCGGTTTAGTCTTATTCAATCGCTGGAAAGAAGCCACATTAATCCTCATTTGCCAACTCGCCATATGGCTCGCTAACCCATTCGCATGGTACGAACTTATGCCACTTATCCTATGGGAGTTCATACCCGTATTTGTGTTCATAGTTGTACCTCCGATACGAAAATGGATCATAAAAGCTGTAGCTTCCGGTGACCCAAAACGCCTTCCGATTGCTCTTTGGTGCTTGGCTTGGATAGCGCGTATCGGTGGTGATGTGGCTACTGGCAATAACATTGCAATTTGGGTAATGGGTTGGGCAGGACCTAGCTTCTATCCTTTCTGGGCGCCTCTTACCGTGTATTATGCAATAGCGGATTCGTTGAACTGCTTAGCTGGAGCACTTATTGGCACTGGAGTCCTTGTAGCTTTGAAGAGAAGTGGCATAAGAATAAAGGCTTTTGAGGCTTTGAAGTCCAAAATAAATGGCGAACAGCGTTAAGAGCTTAAATTCTGCTCTTCTCCACTTTTTCTTTATTGTTGTCTGCGTAGCTGGCGAGTTGTTTAGGTACTATGTTTTTGGTAGTTTTAATGCGTTGTGTGGTGATCGTGTTGAGAACTCTTAAATATTGCATGTGTTATATTTTCTAGTGAGCGGCAGGCGATTTTCAAATGAAAAACACGTTATTCTCAACAGCAACCGCAATACTGCTCATAATGCTGGTTGTTGTCTCCGCTGGTTCAGACTTAAAACTAAGCGTTCACGCGGATTCCGACACGGCAGAATGGCAACTAACCGTAACTGGACTGGTTGAACAACCGCTGAATCTATCCTTAACTGAATTAACTGCTATGCCTCAAACCACCGTGAACGCAGCGCTGGTCTGTGTTGACTTCCCCAGTAGCGTGGTTGCAGAGGGCAACTGGGTTGGCGTTAGCCTTTGGCTTCTGTTGGAAACTGCCGGAGTTTCCTCTAAGGCGCTTAAAGTTGCGTTCTATGCAGGTGACGGTTACTCCACAGACTTGCCAATTGAAACAGCAAGACGTGAAGATGTGATTTTAGCTTATGAAAAAGACGGTGCGCCTTTAAACGAGACATTGCGTTTGGTTGTGCCTGATAAGTGGGGTTACAAGTGGATAAGCCAAGTTGTAGTTATTGAGCTTGTTGATTATGATTTCTTGGGTATCTGGGAAAGCCGTGGCTACTCTGATAATGCAGATGTAACTGAGGGTTCTCCAAATCCACCTCAGCTTGTTTATCCTAATCCAAGCGGAACTGTGCCTGAGTTTCCTTCGGTTGTGGCTGTTTTGGCGCCGTTGATTCTGGTGGCGCTTTTTGTGTTAATTTTGAAAAAGAGAGTAAAGACGCTACAAAAGGGGTAACCTCTTATTTGGCTTTGTACACGCCGTAAGGTGTATTAGTGGTCTTTTTGGGAAGACCTTTTAAATCATAGTGCTGCTTGAGTACGTATGCAGTTGCGCAAAGCGGTTGTTGCTACTTTAGGGAGCAGGCGATTTTGGTGGTGGGAACTAGGCGGTGCTGTCATTTACAGCATACCTGTGGCAATTCGTTTTATCACTAAGAGCGTTGTTATACCCTTCTTAAATTTTCCCGGCTTTTGGATTGGACATTTGATTCCAGGCAACTTTTTGGAAAAAGTCCTTGTTAACGCTTTTTTTCCTGGAGGCGCTGGTGGTGTTGCTGGTGAAGTCTTTGCTGGTCATCGCAAAGGTGAAGCTGTCACGGGCAAAGCCAAGTATCTGCATCGGCTTAGTGGAGCTTTGTTGCAAACGGCTGTTTGGTCGGCTTTTCAGTACTTTGGGTATTCCTTATCGTTAATAGGACCATATGGGAGTAACGTTTTTGAGTCTATATTCGTTTTTCCAATCAATTTCGTGTTAGCGGCTTTTTCTATTTTCACTCCTGATGTTGTGGGTTTCATAAAATCGAAGTTGATGCTGAATGGGATTAAGCGTTAGTTTGCTGCGCGTTTTTCCCTTGGTCTTTTTGTTTTAGTTTTCAGTCGTTGAAAAAGCTTTTAAAAGATTCACAGCATACGTAGTGATTGCACAGGTCGCTGTGCGGAGGATCAGTTTACGCCTTCATTGGCAAAAAAGAATAAGCAAAAGAAGAAAAAGCATGAAGATAAAATTGGGAAATAGCACGGTTTTCTAAACGTTAATATTTTCTTTCGCGTTCACTGTATGCTATGTCATTTCATGTACGGCGAAAAGACCGAGAGATAACGGATGCTACTGTGCTTAAGATGGTTCTTAGGTCTACTAAGTACGTTACCGTTGCTTTTTGCATGGAGGGTGAGCCTTATCTGGTGTCGTTGAGCCATGGTTATGATGAGGTGCGGAATTGTCTTTATTTTCACTGTGCGCCTGAGGGCAAGAAGCTTGTGTTTTGGAAGGCGAACAATGCTGTGTGGGGGCAAGCTTTGCTTGATTATGGGGTTACTGACGAGTGTGATTATGCTTACACTTCGGTTCACTTCAAAGGCGCAGTGTCGCTGATTGAGGATTTAAGCGAGAAACGTCACGCAATGGAAGTGCTGGTGAGGCAGCTTTCGGAGAATCCTGAGGAGAAGTTAGCGAAGATAAAAATGGAAAAACTCGCCAGAACAACGATGGGCAGAATCGACATAAGCTACATGACAGGCAAAAAACACCAAAAAGCAGAATTATAATCACTCGGAAGCTTAACACGCCACGAATGTTGCCCTGTTTATTGCTAGCGCTTTTTTAAGTTTCCAGTGTTGTGTGTGAGTTATAGCGAAGCGATTTCTCTCGTTTTTAGAGTTGCACAGGAATAGCGCGTGAAAAAAACTTATACCCCCTCTATTTAAAGGCTGAATTGTGCTAGAGAGTTTGTCAAGAAAATTTGACTGGGAAAAGCCTGTTTAGTCAAGGAACCTTGATAAAAACGCTTTTACAGCACAAACAGTCCCTATTGAACAGGGAAATTGGTGCTTATGAAAAGAACAACATTAGCACTAACACTCATCTTGGCACTGTTATTTTCAGCTTTAGCTGTAGCACCTACAGATGCGGCTGCAACAGAAGGAACAGTTTACATCAGAGCTAACGGCAACGTTGAGGGAACAGACAAAATCCAAAGAGATGGAGATGTCTATACTTTACTCTCTGGTATTAGTGGCTCAATTGTTGTGGAAAGAAATAATGTTGTTTTGAACGGAGCAGGTTACAGGCTTCAGGGAGATGGAAACAAAAACGGAGTAACTTTTAGTGACATCAGCAATAGCACACTAAAGAATTTGAAGTTATCCAGTTTCAATATTGGGATTGTGGTTATGGGTTCAAATAACAACAAAATTTTGGAAAACACAATAACGGATAACCTTCGTGGTCTTGACTTAACCGCTTCAGAGAACAACACCGTTTCTGGAAATTATATAGCAAATAACAACGATGGCATCGCCCTTGAAAATATGTATAATGGCATAGTTGAAAACACAATAACAAACAACACTAACATTGGCATCTCCCTTTATGGTACTGGATACAACAACATCATTGGAAATAATATAACAAATAATGGACGAGGAATTTTAGTTTCCATTTGTTACAATAATACCATTTATCACAACAACTTCATCAACAATACCCATAATGTAGAAACAGATAATTCAAATGACATTTGGGATAATGGTGAAGAAGGCAACTATTGGGACAATTACACTGGATTTGACAGCGATGGTGATAGTATAGGAGACACACCTTACATCATAGACGAAAACAACCAAGACAATTATCCGTTAATAAAAGTAATTCCCGAGGGTCCATCTCTGATATTTGTTCTTCCCCTCATTGTTGTTGTTAGCGTAGGTCTGCTGGTTTACTTAAAGAAACGTAAACGCTGAACACGAAACTGTTTGGGTTAACACTTTATGCCTTTACGTTCTAATCGTTAAAAATACAAACTTTACAAAAAACCACGATTAGAACAACAGTGTTCTATATAAAGGGCTGACGGTGGTTAGGCTTTCTGTTTACTTGTAAAACGTAAGTCTTGGAAGTATGGCAGTTGCGTCGTATAGAGTCTTAGTTTTGCTGAGCTTAGCGGTAATGCTTTAATTTAGATTCGTTATTATGTGATTGCTTGATGGTTCGTTATGATTGCTGGTATTTGTGGTAGTCCGCGGCAGCAAGCCACCGCGCATGTTTTGAAAGAGACTTTGCGGATGCTGGAAGAGCAGGGTTTTGAAACTCGTTTCTGGAGTGTGAGGGACAAGCGTGTTGGCTTCTGTGTGCACTGCGACTACTGTTTGGTGCATAAGGAATGCGCGTTCAAGGATGACATGCAAGAAGTGTACGCTTTGCTTCGGGAAGCCAAAGGCGTGATTTTTGCTACGCCAGTTTACAACGGCGGCGTCAGTGCCCAAACCAAAGCGGTCATGGACCGGTGCCGTGCTTTAGTGGCTGGGGACAAGAACTTTTTCAAGGGTAAAGTGGGCATGGGTATTGCGTTAGGCGGCGACAGAGTGGGCGGGCAGGAAGCAGCGTTACAGCAAATCTTGACTTTTTATGTGCTTAATGGCGCGGTGCCAGTCAGCGGCGGATTCTTCGGAGCCAATTTGGGCGCTACTTTCTGGACCAGAGACACGTTAGACGGCGCAAAGCAAGATGAAGAAGGGTTCAGGAGCTTACGGAAAACAGTGAAAAGGTTCGCTGTGTTCCTGAAAGAATACGAGAAACAGGAGTAATTGACCATGACAGCAGAGAAAGCTGAAAGTAAGAAGCGGAAGGTAGCGTGGGGAATCACGGGTGCAGGCGACAAAATCGCCGAGTACATTGAAGCAATGAAAGCCATAAAGAAAGAATACGAGAACACAGTAGAAATACACGTTTTCCTGTCCAAAGCCGCAGAAACAGTCTTAAAATTCTACAGGCTCGAAGACGAATTAAAACGCAACTTCACGAAAGTCACAGTTGAACTTAACTCTAACGCGCCCTTTCTCGCTGCATGGATGCAAATGCGCAAATACGAGTTCCTCCTGATTGCGCCTGCCACATCAAACACCGTTGCAAAAATCGCAAACAGCATCGGCGACACCCTGCTCACTAACGCGGCGATCATGAGCCTAAAAGCGTTCGTGCCCGTCTACGTTGCACCAACAGACTACGAAGTAGGAGTAGTGTCCACAAAGTTGCCGAACGGTAAAGAGATGAAACTACGCGTCAGAAAAGAAGAAGTGGAACAAGTCAAAAAGCTCCAGTGCATGGAAGATGTGTTTGTTCTTGAAAACCCGCAGAAAATCAGCGCAGTTTTCAAAGAATGGTTTAAGCAAAGCGCATAGCAACTTTTCGTGCAGTCTTTCAAAGTAAACATAAACGTGTCAGGTTTATATGAGCGAGATTAGAAGCCCGCTAACCAAACCCAAAAGTATAGGGAAAGGCAAACCGGGGAAAATTCCTTTCTTTTCCAGCATCAGAAACGTGAGAAACGCTCCAATCAAAATGCCGATGACGGAGACAGCGTAGGAGACCACGCCGAAGTTGAAGAGCATGCTGCCGCTAAGCATCGAGTAAAACACCAAGTCGCCGAGACCCATCTGAATATCCTTAAACGAAAAACTTAACCCTTTAAGCTGGTCAAGCCCCGCGTGAGCTATCTTCCCTACAGGACCCTTGTAAACCGCAAACACATCATAAACTGCCAAGAAACACAAAATCAGCAACGCGCTTAACAGCGGAATAGACGCCCCGAAGAACATGCCAAGCGCGCCGCCCAAGCAAATCACCACCGCGTTCCGAACCTTGCTGCCTAAACGGAAAATGGCAACATCAACAAGTACAGTTACAATAATGGACAGGGCAACTATTATAATCTCCGAGTTGGGAAAAGCGGTAAAAACCACCGATAGGTAAAATACTGACAGCAACAGCGCAGCAGCGGTAAAAGCGAAAGTTGTGAGGACAGTTATCAACTTGCGGCTTTTCCATTTGAGAAGAAGATACAACACAGCAGCGCCCGCAGCAACGATTACAACAAAATACAAGGCGTTACCAAACGAACTTGAGGCAGATTCATCTGAAAAAGGCGTGACAGGAATCTCCGGCATAGTCTGCGTTAACAGCAAGTAAGCGCAACCCAGCCCAAACAGAAGGCTCGCTAAAACAGGAACTAAATAAACGATTTGCGCGTTAAATTTTTCAGTCAAAGCGCTACCCCAAATTGTTAATGCTTAACGCAGCATGCAAATAGCATTCGTCACAGAATAAGCTTTGTTTTTTATCCGTGTCGAAAATGGAATTCGAAAAATACATGACACATGAAGAACGCTGACAATGCTTTAAACCTAACGTGTGCCCCAACTCGTGAACAGCTTCTTTCACGGCTCTAGCCTCAAAAAGCTCTGCGTTGCCTGAATCGCCGTAAAATTCAGGTTTAAGCCGCCACAAAGAAACCAACGCGGCTTTCCCAGGGCAAGTAGCCTCACCGAACACAAAATTCAGTTCAGAAACAAAAATGTCCGTATCCACAACGCCTAAAACGCTGCGTAACCCTTTCCTTTTAGCTGCATAAGCTTGAAGTCTGCCCAAAATGACATCAGAACGATACTGTCCCCGCTTTCTATCGAACGCTCCTTCTGGCAGAGGCAACCGTGCATCAACCACGACGCATGTTATATCTGGAAAAACCTGCACCAACTTTTCCTTAAGCCTAAGCAGTATAGCGGCGTCTACTTGCCCAACGGGTAAGATTCCGATTTTTGCAGCCACACTTAAACCTCGAATGTGTCGCCAGTCCGCGGCGCAACAGCATCCAAACCCAACTCAGATTTAGCCCAATTTGCAAGCAACTCACAGTTGCCTTCAGCGCCATGCACAACGTAAACTTTAGGTTTTCCGCCTAGTTTCCGCAAAGCCTCTTTAAGCTGGCTTGCTCCACAATGCGAAGAAAAATCAAAATGTTCAACACGCGCCTTGACCTTGCGCACTTTCCCATCAATCGTGCAAATGCCTTTTTCCAGCAGTTCTTTTCCCGGCGTTCCCGGAATCTGATAGCTTACGAGGAAGATGGCGTTGCTGGATTTTTTCCCGATTTTCGACGCGTAAAACGCGGCTGGACCACCCTTCAGCATGCCTGCTGGCGAAACGATTACGCTGGGAGCCTTAAGCGCTTTGCGGCGGTCTCTCCAACCTTCAACCCACTCAGCCGAGTGTACCGCGTCAACGAACAATCGTGGGTCTCTCAGAAACTCTTTGTAATTCATCATTATTCTGCTTACTTCGCGAGCCATCCCATCCAAAATAACAGGATACTCAAAATGGTAAGCGCCTAAAATGGAAATCATTTCCTGTGCGCGGCCTACTCCGAAGGCAGGCACAAGAACGCTTCCGCCGTCCTCCACCACCTCAGTAACCGCTTCTACAAACCGCTTCTCAAGCTCCATCCGTTCAGTGTGATCTTCATTTGCGTAAGTGCTTTCCATTATGACTGCGTCCAAGTCTCCATAATCCATGGTGGCGCCCGTCAAAAGTCTGCTGTCAGCCGTGTTGAAGTCACCCGTGTACAGTAGTCGTTTTCCTCCTGTTTCAATCAGCGCGTGAGCGCTTCCCGGCGTGTGTCCAGCGTTTAAAAGCTGGATTTGCATGTCGCCTACTGTTTCTTTAACGCCGTAATCCAAATGCTTGTTGCTGCGCATCATGGTTTTTAATTCTATGTATTCAAAGGGTAAGTAGTAGCTGGATAGGTGGATGAAGTCTTGGATTAGCAGCTGCGTTAATTCCAAGTTCAGCTTGTTCGTGTATAAGGGTCGTTTTTGGTCAATGTAAAAGATTGGCAGTGCACCTGAATGGTCTAGGTGGCTGTGGGTTAAAATTAACGCGTCCACTTCTTTCGGCGGCACATGCATTGGAAAGCCTGGTTCGCGGTCAAGCATGACTCCGTAATCTAGCAAAACCTGAGACTTCTCAGATTTAACAGCAATTCCTATTCTGCCGACTTCGCGGGCTCCACCTAAAAACCTAATATGCAACTACAATCAATCCTTTTGTTTGAAAGCTAACCCGATAATCATGACCCTGTGCTCTTTTAAAAACGTATTGACTTCCTTGGAGGCGGCACCGTAACTAAGCCTTTCTTCACAGCTTTTAAAATCTCATCCACATCTAAGGACGCTTGGATTTCCGTGTAGACCGTACACAACTCCGCAGGCTGATGTGCATCGCTGCCTGCCACACCTGGCAGCCCCATCAGCTTAGCCAAGTCATGCGCTAACTTGTTAGCTGAAGCCGACGTTGCACCATTGGACACTTCAACAGCGTCAAACTTGTAGTTCCTCGCCAGGTCGCCCATGCCGTATTCCCTGTAGGGATGCGCAACCACGGAAACGTAGTCTCGTTCTTTGGCGAAATCAACTACGTTTGTCACAGTCCACGGTTGCGGCGGCAACTCCTCAGCGCCTAAAACCACAATGTCACCGTCAGGCGTGCTAATCTCCACGCCGGGAATAATCAGGATGTCAGGGTACGCCGCGGCTAACTGCCGAATTGCGTTGCATCCGCGTACGGTGTCGTGGTCTGTCACGGCGGCGGCTTTGATGAAGTCATGTGTGACAAGCCGCTCCACGAGTGTTTTAGGCTGAATTGATGAATCATCAGAATACGTAGTGTGCAGGTGCAAATCAGCTCGAATCAAGGTTATTCGCTCAAGTTTTTCTTCAAAATCATCTCTAAGCGAGTTAAAATGTTTTTGGTTCCTTCCGCCTTGATGTCTACATGCTCGAAGTGTACGCCTTTTTTCTGGCAGGCGCTACGGCATGCCGTTTTAACGCTGCTGCCCCAATTCTGCGGGTCATGCAGCAACACGACAACCGCGTAACTCATGCGCTGAATGTAATCCGCCACTTGCGTTGCCACATAGCAGATGGTTTCTCGATCAAGCGGAAGCGCTGTTTCGTGTTGGGAAAGCGGGTAGACCTCATCCAACTCTAACGGAATCACGCCGAACGGCGCAGCGTAAAAGCAAACATGCACGTTGGCGGTGATGGCTTTGCTGAATTTTTTGAATTCGTGTGCTTTATGAAGCGGTTTCGTGCGGGTTTGGGGTGCAAGCAGGAGGATTTTTGAGTTTTCTGGTGGACAATAACGTTCCAGTAGCCGATGCCTGTAATGGGTTACTTCGGGTCTTGCAAGACCAACAGAAGTGAAGAAGAAGAGTCCGCTTCGCTTGGTTGTTGGACTGTGTTTTTCGATGAAGTCGCAGTAGGCGCTTAGTTTTTTTGTGGCTGTTAAAAGCGCTGGGTGGGCGTGCGCTCGCATCTCCATGTGTTCCCAGAGTCTGCCGTCGCGGATGGCTTGTTTTACGCGGTTCAGCTCGGCTTTGCAGACATGCAAGTTATGTTCAGCTAGGAAGGCTTCGCGTTCTTTAGGCGTTTTAGTCATCACGTCTTGCGGCGTCTGGTTTGCGCATCGGGGGCATTGGCAGGGGAAATAATCCATTTCGCTTAGCCGCCATGTGCCGTTTTCGGTCATGTAGCGGTTTTCTCGGGCATACAATGCATAAGCAGCTGAGTCGAAGAAGTCGCAGCCCAAAGCCACAGCCAAAGCGAACATCATGGGGTGTCCAGCGCCAAAAAGGTGCAGTGGCCTTTCAAGGGGCAGGTTCATTTTAGCGGTCAGTATCATGTCAACCAGCACGTCGAAGCGGTAGTTCTCCATGACTTCGGTTGGGCTGCCTAAAGCGTGAATTTGGAAAGGCAGTTTGCCCATGGCTACAGCGGATTTTGCTACAAGGTCTAAGTGTCGTCCGCCTTGCACGGGTCCAACCCAGAGAATGTCACTGCGCGTTTTGGTTTGGAAGAAGGCTTTGGCGCGTTTGAGGGTTTCGGTTACGGTTTTGGCTGCGTTTTCCTTGGTGACTTTCCAGCCTGTGGGGATGTCGAGTATCGTGGCGATGTCGCTGCCTATGCCTTCTTGATACGCTACGATTTCCGCTTGGCTTACGTCTACTTCGCCGTAAACGAGGATTTGATACGCGCCTGAATCAGTCATCACAGCGCCATCAAAGTCTAAGAACTTGTGCAATCCCTGCGTTACGGGCTTGTTTTGGAAGCGTTTTTTGAGGATGTACGCGTTGGTTATTATGGCTTCGAAGCCAAAGTCTTCCTTAAGCCTGCGCGGAGCCACAGGCTGGATGTTGGGGTTTATTACTGGAAAAAGAAGCGGCGTTTCCACTGTGCCGCTTTTGGTTTTGAGCTTGCCGATTCTACCAAGCAAGTCTTTCTCTTTAACTTCAAAGCTCATTTTGAGGGAACCTAAACAAATCAGCTCACGCGCTTATAAAAAACATTAGGCCCGCAGCAGCGGCAATTTTTATGCATGACACGAGAAAGCCTTGAACGCTAGTGCTCTCTGAACGCTACCCCCTCCCCTTTAAATAGGTTGGACTTGTTGCATGTGGTTGTTTTCAGTCGAGAATTTGGCGGGCGTTGTTATAGACACGCTTATAAAAATGTTCTAAATAAAACTAATCAAATGTATTTGAACCAGAATTTTGCTGTTCGGGTTGCTCTCGTAAGCGTGTTGTTAGTTGTGTTGGTTTTTGCCGTTTTTGTTGAAACCGCAAGTGCACAAGCAACAGCAGAGCATTGGGTTACTGTGAGTCCTGCAACGTCAAGTTCCGTGCTGCACTCAAATGCGGGGCAGAATTGTTCTATTTCTTTCCGAGCCGTGTGGACTTACGGCGAAAGCTCAGGGCAAGCCGTTGCGAACGCGAACGTTACCGTAGAGGTCAAAACGGGCCATGGTGACAGCGTGGAAAACATTACTCAAGCGACAAATGCTGCAGGGTATGCTGCATTTCACTATTCTTTTTCAGTGCCTGTTATTTTGACGTTTACGCCTATGAAGTTGGTTACGCAGGATGGATCAGAATGGAACGGTAGTCTTCTTGAAAATGGCGACCGTGGCCTTTACGGTTTTCAATCAGAATCTGTTACGGTTTACTACGATACTTTCGACGTAGCGTTGGTGAGCGCTAACACGGAAACGTTGGGGCTGACTGAAGTCGCGGTGAATGTTACGTATTTGCTTGTTCCTGAAGAAGGCTTAACTTTGCCGCAGTCCTCCAATTCTTCGCAGCAACAGGTCATTTCCAAGATAGCGCACGGCGTAGACGTAACTATTAACGGGGTTAAAGCAGAAGAAACTGATGTGCACGGAATTTACACCGCAAGCTTCTCCACTTGGCTGCCGACAGCGTACGTTATCGTTGAGGTTTCACAGGAAGAATGGACTCCAACGCATACAGGCTTCAGCTTTACTCATAACTCTAACGTAACCATGTGGACGCCAGCAATAATCCTCTGCTTAATCTGCACTGCTGTGTCGTTGACGCTGTATTTTGCTTTGAACAGGAAATCAAAAGGCACCGTTCTGTTCGGTAAAGCAAGTTTTCCAGTGTTTGGCGGCGTTTTGCTGGCAATTGCCTCGTTCATCAGCCTTTACTGGGGCATCATTGGCTTCGACAGCACTATGCACGGGTTCGACTGGGCATTATTCGGCGTGGCTGGGCTAAGCTCTTTTGGCTGTGGGCTTGCAGGCAGCGTCATGTCGCTTAAAAAGAAAAATCAGACATTGGCTATATTCGCGGCGTGTGCGCCGCTAGTCGTGAACGAAGTTGCCGTCAAAGCTGCACTTGACGTTTACCAGCTATCGACACCTTGGGTTGTTGCCGTGGCATCCCTTGTCATAGCAGTAATCAGCGGAATCTTAATTTCAAACTCGAATACCCCTTCTGCATAGTGGTGCATTAGGCATCCTTATATCGCTTAGTAGCCTTCTAACTATCTACTCGAACGCACAGGAAGGTTAAGTCAAATGGCATGTACGATTGAAATTACGGAGAAACCCCAGCTTAATGACCCAATTTTGATTGAAGGGTTGCCAGGCATAGGGTTCGTAGCCAACATTGCCACGTTGCATTTGATTAATGAGTTGAAGGCGAAGCGGTTTGCCGCGATTGTTTCCGCGTCTTTCCAAGATTTTGCCGTAACCACGGACACAGGTGGTGCATACACGCCCATAAACGAGCTGTATTACGTTAAGCGTGGGGATGGTGGGCGTGATTTGATAGTGTGGCATGGCAACACGCAGGCTTTAACCACTGCTGGGCAGTATGAGCTCTGCGGTAAAGTGTTGGATATAGCTGAGGAGCTGGGTTGCCGATGTGTTATATCCATAGGCGGCTTCAAAAAAGACGAGTCGCCAAGTGTGCCCGCGATGTACAGTGCTGCGTCGGATCAGGAGACGTTGAAGGAAGCTTTAGATTTGGGCACTAAGATAATGGTTGGGCACATATTCGGCGTCGCTGGTATCCTTATAGGTATGTGTAGGCTGCGGAAGCTGAAGGGTTTGGCGTTGCTGGTGGATACGTTGGGCATGTATCCAGACGCGAATGCTGCGCGTTACGCGTTGACTGCTTTGGGCAAGTATTTGGGTTTGGATGTTGATTTGTCGCGTCTTGACGCTTCGAAGGAGCATATTAAGAAGACTTTGGAGGCTTTTGGGTTGATAAAGGGTTTGACTGAAGAAAAGAAGAAAGAGGAGCAGCAGCTGCGTTGGTTTATTTAAGGTTTGTTTAGCTTTTTACTTCGCTCATGAACTGCTCGTAGACTCGTTGCACGCGTTCGGCTGCTGGACCTGAACCTTCTACAACGCCTCTTTCAGTCAGCTTAACTTTGTCCATGACCCATATGAAGCCTTTGTCTTCATACAGCTTAACCATGGTTGGGAACACTTTTTCGAGGCGGTTAGCTAAAGCTTTCAGGTCGAATGGTTTTTCTGCGCTTAAGATTTGCGCGACGACGTTTCCATTTAAGAAGACCCTGTGAGCCACTTGGCCAGCTTCGTCTTTGGCTTCAGCTATGCAAAGGCTTAGGCTGTCAGGGTTAATGCCGATAAGCGTGCCTGTGAACGTTTTGCCGGTGGTAGTTGCAATGCTTACGGTTTTATCTACCAGCGCTGCGACTTCGGTGAAGAATTTTCTTTGCGCTACAGACACTTCTTTACCTCCAATCAACTTAACGAAAGTGCAAAACAACTATTTATCTTTGAGTTTTCTTAGGGGCTTAAATAAGGGTGTTTTTCGGCTTCAGCGTTAAACCCTGTGCCAGAGAGCTTGCAGAAGCAAATTGACTATGCCTTTGGTAACTTTCTGTAACTACTGTTCTTTTTGGGTTAGGCTCGAAGTCTATCGCGTGGAAAAAACTATACCCCCTCTATATATACTCACACGTAGGCTTGAACAAGCAGTAAGGTTATTTTTTGCGTTTTTTGAAGTAAACCCGTAAAGCAGCAACCACAGTAATTGCGACTGCAGAAGCAGCCAAGACGGGCATTGTTGGGAAAGGCTCTGGTTGAGGTCCTAGAGAAGATACTGTTGACGAGGGCTCTGGGGTAGCTGAAAGTGTCGGCGAAGGAGATGAAGCGGAAGAGATTTCAAACGATCTCATCAACGGGTAGTTATCTTGGTTGTTCTCGTCAATAACATAAGGAGTGTCTCCTATTGAATTTCCGTTGTTGTCGGTTCCGTTGTAGTTACTCCAGTAGTTTCCTTCTTTGTCGTTATCCCAGACATTATTGACGGAATAGTTTCCTTCGCCATAACCGACTTGGTCAATAATGGTCGAGTTGCTTACGAAATTGTTGTGATAAAAAATGTTGTTCTCTGATTGACACGTCTGAAGACCACTTGTACCAAAATAGCCATCAATCATGACGCAAGGTCCACTACTCACAATATTGTTTGCGAAAATCTGATTCTCTGTCGTAGACCGCAACCGTATCCCAGCGTAAATGGGAGTACCTGACTCATTCGTGCAGCCTATACTGTTCTGAGTGATGGTATTACGCTCTGATTTTTCCACCCAAATACCTGAAATGACATTTTTCATAATGACTTGATAGGCGCCATTCACCGTAAGTGACGGATAGCCAGAACGAGATTTGTCATCGATAACATTATCTGCTATGTAGGTTTGGTCGCCCATAGCAGTAGCACCTGTCTCCAAGATGTTACCAATTATCCGTGTACCAGTTCCAATTGCAATCACATTGCCGCAATTACCAGATAGTACTGAGCGTTCCCCGTTAGCAGTTATCGTGAAGCCTGAGAGCGTAACATTGTTGGCTTCGATTTTGACTGGATAATCAATACCAATTGTCGAAAATGGACCCATAAGAACCGGCGGGCTAAGAATAATATGGGTTGTGTTAGGATTCTCGCCTACTAGAGAAAGCGTCTTGTTCACGATTAGTTGCTGCTCTTGGTATGTCCCACTCTTCACGAACACCGTGTCGCCATCTGTAGCGTTGCCAATAGCATCCTGAATAAAAGAATAATCATCAGGAACGATTATTGTTTTAGGCTCAGCAGAGGCGGGTAGTGGCGTGATTAAGCAAGAAGCAAGCAAGAATATAAGAACAAGCAAACTCACGCTTTTCTTCATATTTGTCCAGCCTCCCGTTTGCGTTTCTTGAAGTAAACGATTAAACCCATGCCTACAGCAAGTGTTGCTGCTGCAGAAGCAACTGCTACGACCTGTATTGCTGGGAAAGGTTCGTGTGGTTCTGGGTCTTGCTGTTGTTCGGGTGCTATGGTGAAGTGGATTGTTTGGGATGCGCCTGTGTTGTCTACTGGGTAGGTGGCGTAGATGGTGATGTTGTGCGCGCCCTCTGCTAATCCTGTAAGCGTAGTGTTGCCCGTGAGGGTCATGTTTGCTGCTCCGTCTAGATTGTAGTTCAAGACTGCGGCTGACCTGTCCACAGTGAAAGCTAAGGAAATGTTGCCTGCAGCATACGTCATGCTCTGCTCAGGAGAAACAACACCAACCACAGGCGGCACAACGCTGTACCCCAAAGGCACATACCGCTCATTCACACCAGAAGACCCGTAATCCCCAGACACCCCGCCTATGGCGTACAAAAGGTCATCCACAACTGCAACACTCAGGTCACGTCTAGGAGTAGGCATCCCTGCACCGGTGATCCACGTTCCCGTTCGAGGATCAAAGACTTGAGTGCTTGGTCCTCGTATTCCGCCTATACGGTAGATTCTTTTGGGCGCGTAAGTGCCTGTTGTTGCCGCTGCAGCCCCGTAAGACACAGAATAAGGCATGGCAGGGCCAAAGCTCCAAGTGTTTGTTTGCGTATCGTAAATCTGAGTCGTGTCGCCGTTTCCAAAAACGTAAATCTTGTCATCCACAACGGCTGACACGGAGGGAGCAACAGCACTGGGCATTGACGCCATAGTGGTCCACGAATCAGTAACAGGATCATACATCTCATTCAAATTAGAATGCTCTCCCACATTAGAAGGCCCTATCGAAGATGGCACAAGCCCGCCTACAAGGTAAATTTTACCGTTAACCACACTTGCAGAAAAACCACCTCTTCGCGTAGGCATCGGCTGTTTTGTTTCCCAAGTATCCGTCACTGGATCATAAACCTCGTTCAAATCACTAAACAACCCGCCTATGCAGTAGATCTTGTTATTTAAAACGGCTGTAGCAAAACCATATCTTGATGTAGGCATTGACTCCTTAGGTATCCAAGTGTCTGTAGCTGGATCATACAGCTCATTGACACCAACAGCTCCAGCTCCTCTTTCGCCTCCGATGGCGTATATCTTTCCGTTGACGACGCCCACACCTAGTAGACTTCTGGCTGTTGGCATTTCAGCCATGGTGTCCCAAGAATTTGCCGACGCAGCAGCATTACCCTTCGGAACAGCAAACAAACACGAAAACGCCAAAAGCACGATAACAAAGAACCAAGCAGAAACCTTCTTCATGCCACTACCCCTCACCAACCTTCTGCCCGTCCACCATACCCACACGACTACGCTTCTTGAAGTAAACCAGCAACCCAGCACCCACAACGGCAACAATGACTACGGAAACAGCCAGAACTAATGTCGTTGGAAAAGGTTCCGTGATGGGCATTGTGGGTTCATTTTCAGTGAACTCTGGAATTGCCACAGGATTCATCAGCGGATAGTTGTCAGTGTTGTTCTCGTAAAGTTCATGGGGCGTGTCTCCTACGCCGTCGCCGTCAGCATCAAATCCTGTGTAGTTGCTCCAGTAGTTGCCTTCTACGCCGTCATCCCAAGTGTTGATGGAAAAAGGTAACTGGAAAGGCCAAGGTGTTAGACCATAATCCCACCAATCGTTTGTGTTATCAACAAAATTATTATGGTGAATAACGTTAACGCCAGAGGTTTCCACATAGACGCCTCTCTCATTACGGGTTATGTTGTTCCATGAGATAGTATTCTCAGAAGTGCCCCAGATGGAGACGCCCTCATCGTTTGCGGTTATAATATTTTCAGAGATAGTGTTTGAGGACCCGTGGATTAATCGGATTCCCGCATCATTTTCCTTTATGAGGTTTCCACTTACCGTGTTGTTGTCTGAGTAAGAGTCATCCACATAACCCATTTCGACACCAATAGTATTGTTAACCAGAAGGTTGTGATGCGCGTGGCAATCAGACGAGTCAGTGAAGCGGATGCCTCTAGTGAAGTCTTTGATACTCAAATTCCGTACCGTAACATTTCTGCAGTCAACAATTTCTAATCCCATCCCGAGAATATCTGTGGGTCCATGAATTTCTCCGTCTCCCTGCAAAGTATACCCCGACCCATCGACGACAATGTTGCTCCGTTGAACCTGAATCCCAAACGTGAGGTCACCCGTTAAAATGTACAAGTCTCCGTCACGCTGTATCTTATCCGTGCCTTCAACGTTGCCGTTAGCTCTGATGTAAACTGTTCCTTCTGTTGCAGCCGCATCTGTAGGTGCTACAGCTAAAGCTGAAAATAACAGTGCCAAGATGAGTGTTAGTGCTAATGTTGTTCTTTTCATAAGCACCAATTTCCCTGTTCAATAGGGACTGTTTGTGCTGTAAAAGCGTTTTTATCAAGGTTCCTTGACTAAACAGGCTTTTCCCAGTCAAACTTTCTTGACTAAGCAGGCTGTGCTTTTAGTCAAGCTTTTTTGTCGAAGAATTCTTGGGTGAATCGAATTGTGGTCTTGTGTGTTTTTCCTTGAAGGAACTGTGCGTATGGTGTGGTATCTGTGCATTAGTTGTTTCTGAGGTTGCTGTTGAACAGTTCCAGAGTAGTGTGTATTAATAGATACGATTATAAACGCCATTGTACTTGTCTACTGCCGGAAGACAGCAAAGAGGTTGAATTAAAAAATGAACCGCAAGCACTATCTATCAATATTCATCGTTTTGTCAACCATAGTCATCGCAAGTTCCGCGGCACTTATTTACATCTCACAGGGGAACGGAGAATACATGCCTAATACCGTGTATGTTAGTTATGATTTCCCTTTAGGTCAAACCTCGGGTTCGCCTAGTCATAATGTCTCGCAGGGTGCAACTCACCAGATAAACTACACTTTTGCATCATTGGGATGCACTGAACAATTTACAGTAACAATAGAAAATCTTACATTAGCTAAATACGCCAGCTTCGACAGCCACCCCGACGGCAACTTTTCTTGGAACAATATAAGCACATGGGATGCTTCCATTGCTCAGGACACAATTTTCAATTACTCTCTCAGCCTAAATCAACTAACCCTGCAACCTCACATGACCAACTCTACTATTATAACCCTTAACTGGGCAGACAATGCCCCAACTGGCCGTTATCTAATAGCCGTCAACGTAAGCGAACCAGAATTCGTAACAGAACCCTCAAAATACGACGGAATACCCAGCGTCCCTGTGGATATACTAGTGAAAGTTTACCCTAAAACAAATCAATAACCTTTCTACCGCGGGATTAAATTCCAATTTTGGACTGAATGAAAATTTAATCCAACCAAAAGTGGATAATTTTCAGCGTTTGCGTTTCTTGAAGTAGTGCAGGGGTATAACATTGAAAGTGTTATGCATTACGGAAATTCATATCCGTTTATAAATGTGTTTCCGTCATTCACTGTAAAGCGAACTACATATGAAAACTTTTCTAATTCAGACAATTCAGGTCCCCCTTCAATCACCATCTCAATCTCCCGAATCTCCTCTATGCTAAGGGCGCCAATTTGTTTAGTAGACTCCGCAACTACCCTGTCATTTTGCATCATTCTAACAACCAAAGCCAGTCCGCTTATATCATTGCCGCCTTTATTTTGAATTGTAACATTGAAT
>CAZWDU010000020.1:0-31393 GCA_964632845.1 uncultured Candidatus Bathyarchaeia archaeon
GTGTCGTCAAAACCGAAAACTTTGACGACGAAAACAAAGACAAAACAAAAACCTCACAAATAATTATCAACAGCGAGTTAACTGAAGCGTTAGATGGCATGGCAGAGTTTTCGCACCTCTTCGTGCTGTTCTGGTTAAACCAAGTATCAAATCAACAACGCAAAACATTGAAAGTTCATCCCCGCGGCAGAAAAGACATGCCTCTACTGGGCGTCTTTGCCACACGCACCATGCTTCGCCCGAACCCGATTGGGCTGACGCTGGTTGAACTCGTCAAAGCCGAAGGCAACATTTTGACTGTTCGCGGACTCGACGCGTTTAACGAGACACCTGTTTTGGACATAAAACCCTTTGACCTTTGGGACACAAGTAGAAAAGTAAAAGTGCCACAATGGTGGCGCCAGCTAGAAAAAGAAAAAACGCAAAAACCTTAACGCAATTTGACTTTGTGCATCACTGCAGTTTGTCTAACCCATACTGGGTTTCTGTTGCCTTAAGGATGGCTTTCCGAAGTTTTTCTCCCTTCAGTTGTGTCTTCTTCAGTTCCGCAAGTTCCTCAGCGAACGCTGCATCGTTTAAAGCTGCGCTCGCCCAATTTTCGAAGTCGCCTCTGTACATATGGAACGCCAACGCCTCTGCAGCAATCTGCTTGGCTACTTCGTAAAACTCAAAAAGGCTTTTCGCTGAAAAACTAGTGGGGTACCCAATTGCCACGTAAAAATGGAATTTCATACCATCTGGAACAGACGCAAACACCTTCAGCATCGCCCTGCCAGCGTCCGTTATGCCATATCCGCCACCGACTTTTCTCACGAAATCTGCCTTCAGCAACTCCTGCATCTGCTCCACGGTTTGATTCGGATTCAACCCAACCATCCGTGCGAACTCATTCAAATCCAAGCGCCCGGTAACCTCGCTCATAACTTTCAAAACTTTCAAGCGTTCCTCAATCAAACCAGTCGCCTCCGCCACCTTTACTATTGGCGCATCCGCCTTAAATGTGTTAATACAGCGCCTGAGATGCGTAACACATAAATTCTTTTGTTTGGTCCTAATGTGTCTGTCGGGAGGTAGCTCAGCCTGGCAGAGCTCTCGAGCTGGCTAACGTGCTTAGCTGGTGGAGACGCTGTAGAGGTCTACCCATGGTGGGCTTCATTCTAGCCTGCTCAGGCCACAGATACCGAGCTGTCGCAGGTTCAAATCCTGCTCTCCCGACCAATTCCCTCACTATGGGCTTTTCGCGAGAGCAAACTGCTGGATGTTTTAACGATTTGGGGTACGCCTATAAGGTCTACGATTATGAGGAGCCCACGTGCCATGAGTGCAAAAGATAAAGCAGCAACAGGGCTTATGCTGAATAAGCCCAGCACGATGACTACACCCCACTCTTGGGCACCGATGCCTGCTGGAGTAGGTGCAAAACCTAAGGCTGTAACCAGTGGGTGAATAAGGAAGAAGCCAAGCCAGCTAATAATTGGGCTGCTGTTGATTGTTACGCCCAGCGCTAAACCGAGGAAGTACCATTCAAAACCTTTCAGTAGCCAACATGCAAGCGTTAACAGCATAATCTCGGGAAAAGCTTTGCGTGTTTTCTTAGCGTTTACAGCGTACTCTTCAAGTTTACCCATTAAGCCGCCTGTAAGTCTTTTGAGGAATCGGTGGTTTGTGATTCTTTGAACCAAGGCGATAACGCGTTGTGACCAACTCATGGCAGCTAGTATTATTCCACCTATAAGCATGAGGCTCACACCGATAGCTGCTAAGATTAATAACTCCTGTGTCATACTTGCAAAATTGATTAGGAAAAATAGGGCTAATGTTCCGCCTAAAACTTTGATTAAGAATTCTACTGATTGTATCCCTAAAATGCCTGACAGACTAACAGGCGTAGGAACGTTTTGGTCTCTAAGGTAGACTGGAGTTAAAACGTAGCCTGACCTTGCAGGAGTAACATCGCTGGTTAACATGCCCGCGAACTGCGCGAGAAGAGTTTTTCCGAAGGAGGTTTTTATGCCCTCTTTGGCTAAAACTCTCCGTAACCTAACAGCGAACAAGATATTTATGCCCACGTAGCAAAGAAGCGCAAGGAGTAGATACTCGATTTTTATGTTGGTTAGAATGCCGATGAAGGAAACATCGCCGCTGCTGGTTGAGAACACATACCAGAAAAGAGCGGCGATAAGTGCAAGCATTATTAAGACTTGCAGTAAAATACGTAAAATCTTGCGTGAGGTGCGCGTGTTTTCTTTCGGCGTAGGAATGCTTTCGGTGATTGTCAAGGTGCTTGAACATTCATTTGGAGAGTTAAATGGATTGCGGCAAAAATTCTATTTTCTCTTCCAAGGGACAAGTTTCTTTTTATGGTCTGACACATTCAGCTTTAGGCTTGTAGGGTCGCTTTGCTGTTCTTTTCCGCTTGTGGTAGTCGCATTCGTTGATGCGAGTTAACATCCAGTCTTTATCTTGGTATACGCAACCACATGGCAGTGTAACCACGTTTGCTGCTTCTTTGTCGGTTTTTTTCATCGCGTAACCGCCTCTGTTCTTATCCCGTGAACCACGTTTTAACAATTAGACGTGCTTGCGGTTTATAACTTTCTGTTACTTTGAAAAAACATAGGATGTAAAAAAATTAGGGTTCTGTGGAGTTTGTTGGAATCAGTATTGGTGTTCCTTCGGAACCCACTATCAGTATATCTATGTCTGGCGCAATTTTCTGCAATGTTTGAACCCACAGGTAAAGCTCGGCGATTCTGGTTTCGTTTCCATTTTGACCCACCGACGTTAAGACTTGTTCTATTGCTTGCCTCGTCGCGTTTGCCTCGATAATTTTGGCTTCTGCCTCGCCTGACGCCGTGATTATTACTTCTTGGGCTGTCGCGTTAGCCAATATCAGTATCCGTTCCCGCTCAAAGTCTGCTTGAATCTTCTGTTGCTCAGCAACAAGCTTGTCCTCTATGGCGGCAGTGTACTTTGAGGGGTAACCGATGTTCCTCAAGTCAAACTCGAAGCTAACTAGGGCTCCAGCCAATGATGGCTCAGAATTTACTTCTTGGCGGACAGCAGTTTCTATCTGGTTTCTCACAACATCCCTGAACTCTATCGTTTGCAGCGCTGTGAAGTTTTTAGTCACCAGTCTTATTGTTTCAGCCATAATCGACTCAATAGCTGCCTGCTTATAGTTTAACCGCGGATAGTTATTGTAAAGGTCTCTCACTTTGTCAGGGTTAAGAGCCCACCTGACTAAAATTTGAATCTGCATCTCAAGCTGATCTGAAGAGAAACACGCAATAGTGTCCTCATAAGTGTCGGTGGCATAATAAACGTCAACCGCAGTAACCCAAGGTGCTTTCAACACGTATGCTGGTCCAATAGTGGGGTCACTTGTCGATTTTGTGAGCGGGTCAACCAGTATAACTGCATGTCCAACTCCAACAGAAATAATCAGGGCAAAACCGGCAATTATCGAAATCACAAGTAGAAATATTAAAACTATCGCGAAAAATGTGCCTTTTTTAGAAAAACCTAATATGCCCGCTTTTCTCTCTTCCATAGCTTTTCACCTCCCCTTAAACTAATACGCAGTTGAATACTTCAAAATGAGACAACAATAAATAAGTTAAGCTGCTTAGACTTAAATTAAAAACTAAAAAAGCACAAGCCTAAGCAAACTATTGCTGAAAAGCCCAAAGCTATCTTTTCAAGAAAAAAGAGAGAGGTAGCGAATACTGTTTACTCCACGTTAGCTGCTACTGTTGCTAGGTCTGCGATGTCTATTCTGTAGTTGAAATTGAAGTCCATTTTTTGGTCGTATTTGCCCCAGCCTGGCATGTTTCCGTAGCATTCCGCAACTGCGGTTAAATCTGTTTTGCTTACGCTTTCGGTGGTGCTGCCTGTTAAATCGTCAGTTACTTTGAATGGGTTAAACTGCATTTGCCGCATTATCGAACGCCGTACTGCGCCTGTCAACGGTTCGATGCCGTCGATGGCTAGGGTGAATTTAGTCCAGTTGTTAGTGATTGTAAGTTCCCCGTATGCTTTTGTAGGAACGATGTCCGTGTCGCGGTGGATGCCTGTTATGGTGCCGTTGCTGTCGGTGATGACGATGACGCTTGTGGTTACCGTGTTAACGTTCCATGTGCCATTCATGAAGAAGTTGCTGTCCTCGTAGTTTAGCTTGGCTACGGAAGCGTTAATTAGCCTTGCTGTATGGAAGGTGTATGTGAAGTTTTCTTTGGTTCTAACAGCGTAGAGGAGTGGTCGCACTTTGTCCGTTGACCACATAGCACTAGCTGAAGCTAACTGGCGCGTGGCGTTGCTGTTTAAAACGGCTATTCTGGCATGTATTGAAATGGACCCTGTGGCATTAGTTGAACCCCACTGGAGTATAAAGCCGTCTACGTTTACCCAATTTTTCTGAAGTGGCCTGTTAGCCATGTATGCTCCATTGTTATTACCAATGAGGGGAAACGCTTGCGCACAGCTCATAGCAAGGCTCAAACTGCAGATTGCGACCGCCGTTAGCAATATTATCGCGAATTTTTTCCTCATTTTTCATCCACTTTTCCAGATTCTTGGAAAAAGACATGTTTAAATCCAAATAAAAGCTTTCCTGAAGCTCTTTTCTGATAACAAATAATTTAAATGTTTATTTTTGTTCAATAAAGTTCATTTAAGTTTATTTATCGTTTTAGAGGCTAAAACATAGCTGATTATGCGCGCTGAACAATCAGCAGGACTAAACGAAAAACGTTTGCGCCAACAGACACGCAACACAAAAAGGGAGTGGCGCGGCAGCTTGCGCAAAACCCTTTGTGTACTGCTTAAATAATGCATAGCTGTACCTTAGATTAGACCTAAGATGAGACTCCGCCGCTTATTCAGTTTCTGCGTTATCAGCGTATTACTGTTTTCGTTTTTGCCTATTTATGATGCATACTGCCAAAGCTACGTTGAATACAAGGTTCAAGTCAACAGCGACAACTCGGCTGATTGGACAATAACTAGGGTTTCAGGCATTGACACGGATATCGATGTGGTCGGCTTTCAAGAAAGAGTCACAACACTTGTTGATGCTACAGCAAGCGAAACGCAAAGAGAAATGGCTGTAGAGGAGGATTCACTGCAGATGAGAGACGATATTTCTTGGGAAACGCAATCCAGAAAAACCGTGTACGCTTTCACTTGGCAAAACTTCAGCATAACCGAAGACGGCAAGATAACGTTCGGCGATGTGTTTGGCGTAAAGGATTTCTTCGGGAAACTATACGGCGAAGGCACACTACAAATTAATTATCCGCCAACGTGCGCTGTCTTGTCAGTTTCTCCTCGACCAGATGAACAGGATGATTCTAGTCAGACGCTTAAGTGGCTTGGAACTGAATACTTCAGCAACGCTGAGCACGAAATAGTTTTAGTGGACAAGTCCCAGAATGCAAGCAACGATGGATGGCAGCAATACGCAACACTGGGTGCAGGTTTGTCAGTAGCAATTGCAGCGTTGGTGACTGGCATTTATGTGTTCAGGCGACGAAAGGCAAAAGCTCTGGCCTTCCGAACAGTAGCGCTTGCTGGGGCACCGTTTGTTGAAAGCGACGAGGAGAAAATCATAAAAGTCATTCGCTCTTCAGGCGGCAACATACGGCAATCTGCCATAACTGAGCAATGCAGGTTTTCTAAGGCAAAAACCAGTCAACTTTTAGCCGCGTTAGAGCAAAGAGGAGTTATAAAAAGATATAAGAGAGGGCGAGACAAAATCGTGACGCTTAACGAAAGGGTGACAGGTGAAAAATAATGAAAAAAACGTATTCCACAAAGCTGCAACGCATCATGTTTGCAGTGGTTTTCGTGCTGATTGCGTTTTTCCCAATTCAAGCTGCTTCAGTGCAAGCTGCCAGCGGCACAACCATAAGCGCTATCCCATCTAGTAGCACACTTGCGTTAGGCGAAACCTTTAACGTAAATGTAACGATTGGTAACGTGCAGAACTTGTACGCGCTCGATGTTACGCTTCGCTGGAATGCCTCAGTTCTTCAAGTGTTAAACGTGGATTCTCGTTTAGGCGTGGAGTCGAATCCCGATGGCGTTCTGCATGAAATTTCGCCCGATGCCGAAATAGAGGTTATAGAAGACAGCGTATCTCAAGAAATAGGCGAGTACCATATTGTGGCTACGTCGGTGAATCCAGCGCCTTCCTTCAGCGGCGGCGGAAACATCGCGATTATCACGTTCAACGTAACAAGTTTAGGGCACTCTGACCTTGAGTTTGAGGAGACAGAACTCGCTGATTACCCTGCTTCTGGCGAAACAGCAAATCTTATTGAACATACAACTGCCGCTGGCTCCGTCAACGTAATTCCCGAATTCCCCAGCCTAATAGCACTTGCCCTATTTTTTGCTCTTGCCACGGCAGCAGTAGCTTTTTCCAAAAAACGCTTGAAACCCACTGCACAAATCGCTTAAAGCACCCTAAAAAATATTCAGGCGCGATATTTTCTGCTGCTTATTTAAAGTTCCAACATGAACCAGCGTGCAGCTTCAACGTTGCTTTGTGATTATTTTCTGCATGTTTAGCTCGAAAGCTACTGTAGGGTTTTCAAGTTTCCATGCTTCCAGCACTTGCGGGTTGATTTCGCCCAGCACGCCAACGTTTACGCCGTTAACTATGGCAGCGCCCACACGTCCCTCTATGAAACTTGGGTTCGTAATCGCCTTAATCTGCCAGTGCAATCCCAAGTTCGCAAAGAACGCGTCTAATGCGGATTTAATTTCGCTGAAGCTGGCGTTAGCATGTGATATTGCAGCTGCCAACCAGTCTTCGTCCCGCGTTTTTGTTTCTCGCGTTTCATCCAGCAACGTAACCTTGCCCAGTTCAAAGATCTTTTGAGGAAACTCAACTGATTGATTATTGCTCAGGAACTCTATTAGGCTCGGCAACAGCCAGTTCCTCAAACACGTGAGCGTCACCACTTTAGGATTAGCAATTTCCACGAGGCACGTTTTTTCTTGGTTCATTTTAGCGAAAAGGTTGTCGAGGTTCGTCATTGTGTAAGTCAAAATTTCTTGAAAGCCCAACCCGACCATGAGTTCGCGGGCAACGTCTATTACGTGCTGTTCAGGTCTCATGTTGCCCGTTGTGGGCAGTTCGCGCCAAAGCGGCTCAATGTTGTTGTAACCATAGGCAACAGCGATATCTTCTACCAAGTCAACCATGTGCATCACATCAATGCGGTAACATGGAACCAGCGCCGTTACCGTTTCTTCGTTGACGTTTTCAACGCCGAAACCCGCGGTCAAGAGCAACTCAGCGATGCGTTTGCCAGTTAACTGCAAGCCAAGAATCTTAGTCGCGTATTCCACGCTCAAGCTCATCCGCTTATTGCTGAAGTTAGGCGTTACATCTTCAGTTAAAGTATAACTTGCGTACTCAGGCGGATAGTGCACGGTTGCAGAGTAAGCTTCGCCGCCGCGGTCAATCAAAGCCAAAGTAACAAGCTTCAACGTGTTAAGTACCGTCTCATGCATTGTGCCCGTGACTTCCACAAGCACATGCGGCGTCTCCCATGTCACGCGTCCTAAATCGTTCGAGTTTATTATCGGCGGAAACGACAACACTTTCTTCTTCGAATCCAATATAATCGGGTAAACACTATGCTTTTTCACGATGTGACCGTACTCTATGCCTTTTGGATGGCGCTCCAAAATCTCCGCCAAATTCATCTTTTCCTCGAAGCCCAACGGCACAAAACTCAGTTCATCAGGCTTGACAACCGTATAGTTTAAAGGCGGCGTAATCAAGCTGTAATCGTAAAGTCCAATAGACGTTTTCTGCCTATTCCTGCCGTAAGTCTGGTCAAGCTTATCCTGCAAGTGCATAAGCCCGCGAATTATTGCATCCGTCAACTTCACGTTTTTAACGATGGCGCAGCCCATAAACGGGCGAACATTCCTAAGCCGCGAGTCAACATGAACATCCACGATAGGCTCGCCAATGTTGTAGGGCTTTACGCCTTTGGCAATGTTGAGGAAGCCACGCAATGCTCGGGCTAAGCCTTCAGTGCTCCACAAGTCAGCGCGGTTCGTGTCCTTAATTTCAATGCTTACTACGCCTTCCTGCTTGTCAAAAAGCTTCACTTCACTCTTAACAAAAGCTAAAATTTCATCCAGCTTCTCCATGTCACCCTGCAACTCTACGCCCAACAAGTGTTCAAACTCTGCATATTCAACATCAATCGTCGGCATTGCTTATACCACCTGTTTCCTCCTAAGCCAGTCAAGATCCTGCGAGAAAATCCCGCGAATATCATCAACTCCCGCATGCATCATAAACAATCGGTCCACGCCTAATCCCCAAGCGATAACAGGCACTTTAACGCCTAGGGGCAAGGTAACTTCAGGTCGGAAAATGCCTGAGCCACCGAACTCAACCCAGCCGTAGCCTTCCTTGTAAGCGCTGAGCTCAACGCTTGGCTCAGTGAACGGAAAATAATCAGGCTTGAATCGCACTTTGTCTGCGCCCGCGATTTCAATAGCGAACTTCGCCAGCACGCCCAGTAGGTCTCTCAACGTAAGCTTCTCGTCAACCACGATGCCCTCTACTTGGTTGAACTCGCTCAGATGCGTCTTATCTACCACTTCAGGTCTGTAACAGCGCGCGATAGAAAAGTATCGGCTAGGAATCTCCAAATCTTTGCTTAATAGCGTCCGCGCGCTGAGGCATGTACCGTGTCCACGAAGAATCAAACGCTTAGCTTCTTGCAGCGAATACTTGTAACCCCATCCTGTCGAGCCTGTTGTCCACCCGTTCTCATGTGTAGCCTTAACGTTCTCTACTGCAGTCTCGTAGGCGCTTACGTCGCCGAATTCAGGGTCTTTAACAAAGTAAATGCCCACTTCCTCTCTAGCTGG
The DNA here is from genome assembly GCA_964632845.1 of uncultured Candidatus Bathyarchaeia archaeon. Taxonomy (GTDB): domain Archaea; phylum Thermoproteota; class Bathyarchaeia; order Bathyarchaeales; family Bathycorpusculaceae; genus JAOZHU01. Next base: position 8,908 of record CAZWDU010000020.1, read on the forward strand.
GTGATCCTGAGGCGTGTATAACGCGTCAAAGTTGAAGAATGAAGTTTCAACATGCGTACCCGTCATCTCCTTGAAGCCTAAAGTAACCAGTTTAGCTCTGACTTCTTCAAGAAAACTCAAGTAAGGGTGTTTTTTGCCAGACCATGTTTTAGCCACAGGCGCCGCAATATTATATTTTTGAAGCTTTGCGGTTCGCCATTTACCCGTAATAATTAGCTCGGGTGTTAGCTGCGTCACTTCCACTACGGTTTTTTTTCCTTCTTGCACAGCCTGCTTGCCCAACGGGGTTATTTCCAGTGTTCGCTGGGTTTTTTCTTCCGCGGTTAAGAATTGTCTTTTTTTCAACGTCACAACAGAATGCTGCAACTCGTGCCTCAAATCGCTAAGGGAAACTTGCTCTTTGCCGCGTAAGCTGCTGAGAAGTTTTTCGTCGGTTTCCTCTTTAGGCTCTGAAGCTGCCTGTAAAGTGCTTGTTTTTGAGTCGTAAGTCGCCCATTTTTTGCGTAAGGTCCAGCTTAGAGCTATCTGCGCAAACTGCTCGTCTAAGCCTGCTTTGGCGGCAGCTTGGTTCAGCGTGGCTCTTCCGCCAAGAGCGATTAAAGCGTTAAGCAAACGCCTTTCGGGTAAGCCATGTTCAGCGTGCAGCTTCCCCTCCGCGTTCAACTTGAGTATGGTTTCTGGCTTCGCGTAAATTTTAACTAGTCCTTTCTCCTGCAGAGTTAGTGCCGTGCGCATAACGGCAGCATCAGCTAACTTGCATTTTCGCGTGAAATCTTCAACTGAAACTTTAGTAAACTCAGTTAACGTTGAAAGTATTTTGAGTTCCTGCGCTCTAAGTTCCACCATGTTCTTGTACCTTCATTAATGCGGTACGCAGTTTTGCTAATTGTAGTGCTGTCGTCGCTAATAAAAGCATGTTGATGCAGGCAGTTCTTATGTCCTATGGCGAGCGCACATCTGCACATGAAAAGTTAGGGGAATAAGCCAAATCAAGTAAGACACATGGCGACCACGGTTGTCGATATAACTGTAATTGCTACGCGTAATCCTGACTGACGCAGTGAAAAAATGGTGCACACAGTTATTTTCGAATTTGTCCACTGCCGAGAATGAAGTACTTCGTAGTAGTCAAGTGTTGAACGCTCATGGGTCCCCGTGCATGCAGTTTTTGCGTGCTGATTCCAATTTCCGCGCCTAAACCGAACTGGTTGCCATCCGTGAAACGCGTAGATGCATTCCAGTAAACCGCAGCAGAATCCACTTCCCTGATGAAACGCAACGCTTTATCAAAGTTCGCTGTTAGAATCGAATCCGAATGTTTAGTACCGTACTTGTTTATGTGCGCGATAGCTTCATCTAAGTCCTTCACGACTTTTACGCCAATTATAAAATCTAAATATTCAGTGTACCAGTCCTCTTCATCGGCAAGCTTTACATCGGTAACTATTTTCGCCGTTTTCTCGCAGCCTCTCACTTCAACGCCCTTCGCTCTAAGCGCAACAATTGCCACGGGCAGAAACCTCTCCGCTACGCTACTGTGCACAAGAAGCTTCTCTGCAGCATTGCACGTGCCTGGCCTCTGGCACTTCGCGTTAATGATTATCGCGACAGCCCTGTCTAAATCAGCGTCTTCCTCAACGTAAACGTGACAGTTACCAGTGCCGGTCTCAATAACTGGAATTGACGCTTTCTTCACTACAGTCTGTATCAAATCTGCTCCTCCACGGGGGATTAACACGTCTACGTACTTGCGCATTTGCATGAACTCTTCTGCCACGCGTCTATCAGTTGAGCTGACAACTTGCACGGCGTCAGCTGGCACTGCGGTGCTTGCCAACGCGTCACGTAGGACGTTGCCTATTGTGACGTTAGAGTTTATGGCGTCTGAGCCGCCTCTGAGAATCACGGCGTTGCCCGATTTTATGCAGATTCCCGCCGCATCCGACGTGACATTCGGCCTAGACTCGTAAATTATGCCTACTACGCCTAGAGGCACGCGCATTTGTCCAATTACTAATCCGTTGGGTCTTGTCCACGTGCTGATGATTGTGCCTATGGGGTCAGGTAGCTCTGCTACTTCCCGCAGGCAACTTGCCATATCTGCTATTTTGCGTTTGTCTAAAGCCAGCCTGTCCAGCAACGCGGCTTTCAGCCCTTTGGCTTTGGCTACCTCGGCGTCTTTCTTGTTGGCGGCGAGAATTTTATCCGCGTTTGCCTCAATTGCGTCAGCCATCTTGCAGACTGCCTCGTTTCTGGCTTCGCCTGAAAGTTTAGCCAGTTCAACCGAGGCTGCTTGTGCTTTTTTACATAGTTCCAGTATCATTATTCTTCCCTTACGAGGTGTATATGCCTATGTTCAATAACTTCTTTTTGGTGAATGCACCCGAGTTTTTTCTTAACTTCGTTAATCTGTAAGCCTTTTATCAGGTTTAATTCGCCGCTGTTGTAGTTGGAGTTTCCCTTGGCGAACTCAACGTTATTCTCATCAACTAAGCCCACTACGTCGCCTACGTTAAAGTGCCCGACAACTTTACTTACGCCTACAGGCAGAAGACTAGAGCCTTCCAGTATCGCTTTTTTGGCGCCTTCATTGACGTGTATTTGTCCTTTAACTGAAGCGCCGTAGGCTATCCACCGTTTCACAGCGGGCATCCGCTTCTGCGCTTTAAAGTACGTGCCCACTTCTTTGCCCGCGAGAATGTCTATGAGTACGTTTTCTCTTCGACTGTTCGCTACGACTACGGGTATGCCGCATGTCGTGGCGATTTCAGCTGCACGCACTTTGCTTTGTATTCCGCCTCTGCCCCACTTGCCTTTCCCGTTAACCGCGTTTTTCAGTTCAGAAGTGATGCTTTCCACAGTTTTTATCACCTTTGCCTCAGGTTTCTGCGGGTCAGCGTTGTATAAGCCGTCCACATCGGATAATATCACTACCAAGTTTGCTCGTATCGCGTTTGCTACGAGAACTGAGAGGATGTCGTTATCGCTGAAGTTCACGCGGTACCCGTCAGTTAACGGCGTTAATTCATCAACAGATGTCACGTCGTTCTCGTTTATTATGGGGACAACACCCAGTTTCAAAAGCATCTCCAAAACGTTGCACGTATGCACGTAGGAGGCTCGGTTGGACAGGTCTTCTGCAGTGAGCAAGATTTGGGCAGCTTTCAAGTCGTACTCCTTGAAAAGCTCGCGGTACTTTGCCATGAGCACGCTTTGTCCTGTGGCTGCTGAAGCTTGCTGAAAAACAATGTCATTAGGCTTTGGCGCTATGCCTAGCTCAGCTATGCCTGCTGCTACAGCGCCTGAAGTCACGAGTACTATTTTATCGCCTTGCTTGCGCGCGGCAGCTATTTGAGCGGTTAGCTTGTGCATTTCTTCCTCGTCCAGTTTGCCTTCGCTTGTGGTTATGCCGCTGGTGCCGACTTTCACTACGATTAATCTTTGAGCCATTCAACCTCGCCTTCTTTTGTAATGAGCAAACGATACAGGTCCTACACTGTTACTGCACATATGTTCGTCCGCCTTAAAAACGCAATCGCATAGAAAATCCTTTGAAGTGAAGGTTAATTACACATTAGGCGAATTATGCTGTGAGGCGCAACTGAACGTGAAGATTACCGAGAAAAACCTCGCAAGAGGCTTCGTTAAAGTAGTGCCCGACTCAGTGGATGACCTCTGGCACTTGTACAACGTCATCTACAAAGGCGACGAAGTTTACGCTTACTCTTCACGAGCAATCAAATCCGACCAAGAGTATTCGCGTCCCAAAAGCGGAGAACGCGTTTCCGCGTTCATGGGTGTTGCAGTGGAATCCGTCAGTTGGGATAAGTTTCTCGGCAAACTGCGCGTTCACGGGTTAATTTGCCACGCGCCAGAAATCATCCCCACAGGCGCGCATCACACGCTTAACATTTCATTAAACCAGCCTGTGACAATTGTGAAGAAAGAATGGGCAAAACACATTGTCGACAGGCTAATGCTGGCTAGTGAAACCGAAAAGCCCTTGCTGATTGTTGCTATTGACGATGAAGGCTTCGCCATAGCTGAAACTAAGCAGTACGGCGTAGAAATGAAAGTGGAGGAACGCGTGAAACTGCCAGGCAAACTTGAAGCTGAAAAACGAAGCGCCGTCATGAAAGACTACTTCAACCGTGCACTGTGCAGTTTAAGCCAGCTATGGGCGTCGCAGCATAGTCTCATCGTGATTGTAGGCGTTGGTTTCGTGAAAAGCGACTTTGCACGATATGTGGCAGATAACGCAGGTGATTTAGCTAAGGCTGTTGTGGATGTGAAAAGCGTTAACAATGGCGGTGTAAGCGGCATCTACGAAGCCTTACGCTCGGGTGTTCTTTTAAAAGCGGCAGCACAACTGCGCGTTGTTAATGAAACGGAAACCATGGAGGAAGTCATGAAGCGGTTGGGAAAAGGCGAAGCTACAATTACATATGGTCTGAGCGAGGTTGAGAACGCGGTGAAACTGAGCGCAATTGAAAAGCTGGTTATAGCGGATACGATGCTGCGCGAATCAGAGGAAGAGCAACGTTTGCACTTAGAGGAGCTTATGCGAGCAGTGGAGCAACGGCGCGGCGGCGTTGCCGTAGTCAGCACAGAACATGAAGCGGGCGCGAAGTTGCTTGCTTTAGGTGGAATTGCAGCGTTGCTTAGGTTTCCAGTTTACCGTGATAACCAAAAATAATAAACTTCGAACCATAGTGAACAATAGCTCTTGGACAGCAAGAAAGAACAGCCGAAAAACACGAAAATAGCCCCTTTTGAAAATTAGCCAAACGTTTCACACAGAAAAGAGCAACTCACAGTTCATTTTTATCCTGAGATACCAAAAAATCAGGTGGAAAAGAGAGGCGTAAAGTAGCTGCCGCATATATCGATTTTTGATATATGTCGAGAGCCAAAACAATGATTATATTAAGTCTTACGACACTATGTGTATGTGAGTGAAACACAACAACAGTACAACACAAATACACAAAGTGAAAAACAATGAGAACCCACGAAAAATTTGAAACAAGAGAAACAAACGCAACATCAAAAAACAACTTTGAGCAATCATTAACCGACGCAGTGGAAAACGTATTCTCGTCACTAGGCGAATCATGTAAACAGACAATTTACTTCCATTTGGAAAATCACTACAACATCGACAGGAAAAAGATTGCCACAAAAATTGAAGACTTTGCTGACGCCCTTGAAGAAATGCTTGGTTCAGGAGCAAAATTAATCGAGATAGAAATAATGAAAGCACTTTTCAGCAAGGCTCAAACCTTCAAATATTCACCAAAACAAGAGACACTTTCATTCACGAATTATTTGAAGAACCTCAGCCAGTTTTAACAATGCGCCCAAGCCCCGCAAGTGCATTAAATCTTCAACTGCTACTCTGCTTCCTAACGTGAGTGATATGCGAGCGCACAAAATCTTGCTCTGCAAGAGCCTTACGAACTAAATCTTGAAGAGCAACATTCAAATTGCCAGCATAATAAGGATGCACAATCTTCTCTGCGAACTCTGCAAGCAGCGACGCAGACACATCATACAAGGTCAAGTCCACGAGGATATCGCTTTCTGTAGCCACTATAACTGCTTTCTTTTTCATTGACCGCCACTTCAAATCTACGCCTATAGCGTAAACTGCTAAAAAGACAAGCGTTGCAGCGACATTACAGAAGAGGGGAGAGGTGAGTAAAAGTGTTCTTTCTCCCAGACTGGTTGCATGAGCTTAGTTTTATGTTCCTGCCCAACCTGTGCAAAACAGCTTTGCACATTTTCGCCTCAAACCCAAAAGTAGCATAATCCAACAAAGACCACAACTACGCATAACGGCAATTACGTAATTGTGTCATTCCAGAAGAACAATGTTGCATAGCGATTTCGTATAGCATCAATGGCTTCAGGGTCGCTATATACAATATCCAAATTGGAACCGTATTGATGTATCAACGTGTCTGCATCATTCCAAATCTTTTGAGATAAATCATCCGACTCCCATAATCCCCATATCTTGTCCTCTGGACTCCGAAAACCAAAGCCATAGTCCTGAGGTAAAACGTAGGCTACCTCTGCTTTATCAGCCCCATAACTGAGCGGGTTGCTGTGAACGTAATCCCAAAATTCTCTAATCGCATCAAAATGCTCATTAGTTAATATCCCATACTGCTCAATGTTTGGGTAATCAAAAACCACAACGTATTTCGCTCCATTTTTATAAGCCAAAACCATGTCCTCGTAAAGCCTCTCTCCTGACTCAATATACGGCGCATCGGTGTATTCCCAAGTGATAATTGCACCCCAATCCTTCTGGTAAGCTTCTGCAGCACCTCTGCAAAGAGCTACGTTCAACTGCCGGCTGTGGTTCCATCCAAACTCTGCAAAAACAGCAGTGTATCCAGCTTTGTAGTCAAACCAGTAAACACCATAATCCGCTGTGAACAACCTTGGCGTAAAATCTAAATAGTAATCGACGATTGCTCCAAGGTTTCCAGTATATTGCGCCGCTGCATCAGCATAATCCGTCGCGTTCGTAACCAGCATCGTAGCATCCTTATCTAACTGGTTTCCTCCAGGTTCATCATATCTATAGATACCCAAGAAATTTTCACCATACTTCTGCTTTGCATCTTCCATCCAATCAAAGATAGTGTAATTACATAATTCACCATCCTTAACAATCGTGAAATTATATTTGGTACCGTCTGTAAACAAAACAATCAAGTGTAACCCAGCATCGACAATGTAATCACATGCCTCGTCTAGTCCAGTTTGATTGAAAGATATCGGGAGCGCGCCTATTACGAAAAGATTGGTGTACCCCTTCACTTTATCTACAAGCGCCTTCAAGTCAGATACGTTGTCACTATAGGCGAATTCAACACCCACAAAGAAATCGGAAGTTGAGCGAGCACTATTTAGCAAGTCAACTGCTGTAATTATAGATAATAAAAGAACAAATATCAGAATGACCCCCAACAGAGCCCGTCTTGACCCCAACTTTCACCAACTGCTACGTCTAACAATAATACTTCTTCTATTAGTTTCTATTGACCGAAGAACCACAAAAACACGCACGTAAGGTGGATTAAAAATTAAGCCCCAAAACCCAAACTAACTCCTACGCTAACTAACTCCTGCTCTTCCTCGCCCCTACTAACTAACTCTCTCTCAACAAAAAACGCACAAACAAAAACATGGTTTCAAAACCAACCAAACAAGTATTCACGACCCAGCCATACTCCAATAGAAAAACACAGACTCCGACAGCCTATATACAATCGCTTTATAGAGTTGGGTGTAAGTCAAAAATCGCATAACAGGTCAACTCTCCAGAATAGGTTTCGGAACAAACATGCTTTTAAGCAAGATGAAACATTCTCTTCAACCAAGCAATTAAGAGGCACTGTGTTTGGGAAAGAAGAAAGTGCTAAGCGAAGGCCAACTCAACGAAATGGTATATCCAGCGCAAGGCGAAGTTTTAGGCGTAGTAGTGAAGCTGCTCGGGTTTGACCGCATCATGGTTAAATGCCAAGACGGAAAAGAACGGTTATGTCGTATTCGCGGTAAGATGAAACGTCGCGTTTGGATTCGCGAGGGTGACATAGTGGTGATTTCGCCGTGGGATTTTCAAAGCGACAAACGCGGTGATGTGACTTGGCGTTACACGCACGCGCAATCGGACATTCTCCGCAAAAAAGGCTACTTAACCATATAGCCAACGCGAAAGCGCATTAGCCACAGATGTGTTTGTGCGGGTTCACTGTGTTCTTGAGAGCTTGTTGATTATGTTTAGAAACCGCGTGTTCGAAACATAATGGTCTGCCAAGAGCTTGCCATCGTTCACCAAGTTGAACACCGCGTAAATCGATGGTGCATTCTGCGCTTGCTCTGGTGTTTTCAGCTCAACCAAATTAACGCTTAAGTCTTTTTTCTGGATGATGTCGCCGATTTCACTGACGAACCTTGCAACCCATGGACACTGATTCGAGTACACAATATTTAACCCTTTAAAGCTGGATAGTTGTTTTTCGTAATCTTTGAATTTCGGCTCTGGTGCTTCGCGTAACTGTTTAACCAGCAACGTGAAAGCACCTGACGTTTGCGCTATCTTGAAGCCGTTCTTCAAAAACAAATCTTTTTTCGCCATGAATGGTCCTTCGCTTGCGATTACGGTAACGCCAGCTTTTCCCTGCTGAGCTGCATCTTTAAGGCATTCGTCAACTAGAAGTGAACCATAGCCTTTGTTTTTGGCGTTGTTCGGGTAAACCCAGATGCAATGAATAAACAAGTAGTTTTTCGCGTCAACTGCGCGCCAAGCATTTTCACCCGGCACATACTCGATTAAACCGTGACAGTTCTTGTCGTTTGGAAAATACAACAGTTTGATTGTTAATCCTTCTGCGAAGCGTTCTTTAAGCCAGTCAAGTTTGATTTGGCAGCCAATGTTTTTCGGGTTCAAAAAGCATGAAGGCGGATGTTGTGAAAGGTTTTCACTGTTGACCTCAACTATTACAGGTTTGCTGTTCATTCGTGCCACCTGTATTTTTCTTTTTTGTTTCTCAGCGTTTCTAGTTCGCAGTGGAAGCATAAGCCGTTGTGGCAGCTGATAAGTTCGCCGCAGTTTGGGCACTTCCACGTTTTTTTCTGTTCTGTGAGGAATTCTTGCATGCCGTGTTCTTTGATGAAGCGTAAATTGTCGATCATGCTCATTCTGTAGCGAAGTTTGTATTTGCTGTCAAGTTTTTTAAGTCTGTCGCATGGAAAGCTGCTGCATTCAAAGCAGAAAGCCACTTCGCCAGTGGATACTTTGGAGCACTGTTTTTTTATGAAAGAGCAGTTTTTGTTTCTTGGTCCGCAGCCTGTGCAGTAAGGTATTTTGATGTCTTTGCTTTTCACGTCGTTTTTCAATGCCAAGTAGCTAGCGCAAAGCGCACAGTTCATTCCGCAAGGCGCAATCAAGTCAGAATCCAAGTTTTTCGCGGTTGCCATTTAACTAACTTCACATGTAAAGTAGGTTCAGGTTTCTTTTATGTCTTAAATCGGTTTCAAGTCGTCAACAATTCCATTTTCATGATTAGGCACACGGCGCCAAGTGATTTTAAATACCGCGCAACGCATAGCATGGTGAAGACGTATGTCGCGAAAAGCACACGAAAAACTTGCACATAAAGAAAAAATAATAGAAAGAAGAGACAAAATGCTCGTGCATGACTTCTCTTCAGAAAGAGCTACGTGGGAAGAAGTTTTTGACCAGTCAACGCTCATGGTTCTTTACAATTTCCTAAACAAGGGCATTTTGGATGAAGTTCACGGCGTGGTAAACGCTGGGAAGGAAGCGAGAGTTTACTATGGCAAAACCAAGGAAGGCGAAGAACGAGCTGTCAAAATTTACTTGACGGCTTCAGCCGAGTTCCGCAAAGGCATGCTCAAATACATTGAAGGCGACAAACGGTTCAAAAGCGTCAAACGCGACACACGTTCGCTGATTTCCACTTGGGCGCAAAAAGAATACAGAAACCTGCAACAAGCGGTTAAAGCGAAAGTGCGTGTTCCTAAACCCATTGCGGTGGAGCGAAACGTGTTAATTATGGAGTTCATCGGCAAAAACGGTGTCAGTGCGCCATCTCTGCGGGAACAGCCAGTGAGCAAACCAGAAAGAGTATACTCACAGTTGCTGGTGAGCGTGGAGCGGCTTTACCGCAAAGCGGAGCTTGTACACGGTGACCTGAGTGAGTACAATATTATGATGTGGAAGGGGAAACCTGTAATTTTTGACGTGTCACAGGCTGTGCCGACTTCGCATCCGATGGCTGGTTCTCTGCTGCGCAGGGACTTGACTAATTTGAATAGGTTCTTTAGTCGGTTAGGCGTTAAAGTTGTTCCTGTTGAGGAAGCTTTCAAGCGGGTTGTTGAATAAAATGTCGAAGCCAAGTGCATTTGTTAGAATTCCGAGAGAACGCGTGGGCGTTTTAGTTGGCGTTGACGGAAAAGTGAAACGGCAAATTGAAGAGAAGCTTGACGTTAAGCTTGAAGTGGAAAGTGATGCAGGTGGTGTAACTGCTGTGCTCAATGATGAGGCAACTGATCCGTCGTTGTTGTTTAAGACTAAGGATGTGATTACGGCTATTGGGAGAGGTTTTGCGCCTGAGTATGCATTGCGGTTGATTCGGGATGAGGATGCTATTTTTGATTTGATGGATTTACGGGATACATTTGGGCGTTCAGAGTCCGATATTAAGCGTGTTAAGGGCAGGATAATTGGAATGAATGGAAAAACGCGGCGTTTGATTGAGGAGTTGACGAATGCTGATGTGGTGGTTTACGGGCATACAGTAGGCATAATTGGCACGTTTGAGCAGGCTACCGTTGCAAGAAACGCGGTGCAGATGCTGATTGATGGAAGCCAACATCATACGGTTTACAGGTTTCTGCAGCGGAAACGACGCGAACTGAAGAAGCAAATGCTAGAGTTGTGGGAGAAGCCGGAAGACGAAAAATAGTTTGGAAATTGTTGTGTGATTTTTGACTTATACCCCCTCTATTTAAAGGCTGAATTGCGCGAGAAAGTTTGTCAAGAAAAATTGACTAAAAAAAGCCTGTTTAGTCAAGAAACCCTTACAAAAACGCTTTTATTGGCAAAGGGGCTAATTTTTATAGCGGTAAACGCGAAGGAAGCCTGAAAACATGAAGAGCAAAGCTTCAGTGTTCTCGTTGGCTTTGATGTTTTTGTTTTCTGCTGTAGCTGGAGCGATGTTCGTTAATGTGGCAGCAGCGACGTCCGTTCAACGGTTACCTGAAATTACGATTAACCGCGATGGACGTGTTGTTCCTGAAACAGGAGTCATAAGTCACGCTGGACGTGTGTACACTCTAACAAGAAACGTTTCTCAGGAGTATGCCATCAAGATTAACTGTAACAACATCATTTTTGACGGCGGAGGGCATGTAATTAACGGAAGTATGCCTCCCTATACGTATGGATATGCTAATTCAGGCTTATGGCTAAGAGGTGAGAACGTAACAATCAAAAACTTAAAAGTAACGGGCTTTCTGGATTATGACATTTGTACTGATGCATGTCGAGGTTGCATTTTTCTGCGAGTGGAAGCTGAGAAATTCATTTTCGCCTTCAGTGACTCAAACACAATTGCCGAAAGTAATGTTGGCAATATTATTGTGTGTCTTTCAAACAGCAATACCTTTCTCAGAAGTAATATTAGCTCCTTATCAGGAAGCGGTTGCGCTGGGAGCGTTTTTTATGAAAATAATTTTTCAAGTGGCAACAACGTTGAAATATCCCGAGGAAGTGGCACATGCTTTTGGGATAATGGGAAAGTTGGTAATTATTGGGGTGACTACTCAGAAAGATATCCTAACGCTTCGGAAATTGGCAGTTCAGGAATAGGCGACACGTCATACATTATAGACGAAGACAATGTGGATAATTACCCGCTTGTTGCACCCTACGAAACCTTCAATGCGGCTTCACCATCATCAACTTCTTCGCCTTCACCGTCTTCTTCACCGTCGCCATCACCAACTTCCTCGCCTTTCCTGTCTCCTTCGCCATCGCCATTAACTGCTTCGCCTTCGCCGTCTTCAAACCAGCAACCCGAACTCACCTACGCCGTTGCAGCAACCGCAGCAGCCGTCACCCTAATAATCATAACCGCAACGGCAGTGGCGCTCAAGAAAAGACACAAGCTAAACGCAAAACCTAACCCATAAAGCACTTAAATATAGGCTGAGTTGGGGTTTTGGTGCTTTTTTGTATGTGTTCCACTTTCTGATATATTACTACACGAGAATTCGCCTTATATCACAAAACAAAGTACACAAGAATAAAGGTGTCAAACGATGAGCAAGAAGAAGTCAAGCGACGAATTCTTAAAAAGCTTCGAAGCAATATGGAAGCCAGGTCCTGCGGTAAAATACAGTAACCCTGACTCATGGAATTCAAACCTATTTTAACAAAGCATTTTAATTAGCCTACAGAAGAAGCGTAACCCAATCTAGTTCTTTGGCAGGCTCTTAGCATGCATCAGGCAACAATGTTTACCTAAATGACACGCACGCACTCAAGATCCAAATCATCCAAAGCGTCTTCGGGGCCAGAGTCGTCATCGCCCACCAACGAACCTCTTGCCGTTCCTAGCATAAAAACTTATAGAGCCATAAGCCACAATGACGCTAAATTTGACAGAAAAGGCTTGAAAAAGCCACTGGTTTTCGCTCCGGCGCTTTTAGGCATCTTAACACTTGTTTAAGCAGTTCCCGTGGAAATGCCGCGGCTGTCGCCGTTCGTATCAAGCGCTCTCTGCATAGTTTCTCCGACCGGAAACGCATGTTCCTTACTGCTACCGAAGCTTGCGAGTCAGCTTCACGATGCCAGCGGAACATTTTTACTTTCCACAATTGTTCTAGCCGTTGTCAGCGAAGGCAAGTTCGCGTTGAGACTAACACTGCCAGAAACAGACAAAGAAGGCTAAAGGCAAATGCTAAACAAGATTAATGTGACACCGTTAGCTGCAGAAAGCTGCGGCGTCAGGTCAATGTGCACTTTCGTTGAAACGCCAGATATTAAAGTGCTGTTGGACGCTGGAGTCTCGTTGTGCCCAAACCGTTTCGGCTTGCTGCCGCATCCCATTGAATTCAAAACTATAGCTAAACTCAGAACACGCATCGCAGAAGCTGCGGAAAAAGCTGAAGTGGTCACAATAAGCCACTACCACTTTGACCATCACACGCCCAGCTTCGAGGATTGGGTGGTCAACTGGACAGAAGCAAACGAAACCGCACGGCAGATTTACCAAGAAAAAACTGTCCTGATGAAGAATCCGAAAGAGAAAATTAACGCCAGCCAAAGACAACGAGCGTGGCTTTTCCAGAAGACAGGCGGCAAACACGCCAAGAAGCTGGAAGCTGCAGACGGCAAAGCGTTCACGTTCGGTGAAAATACGCGGTTGAGCTTCTCAGAACCCGTTTTTCACGGTCCAGAAAACTCGATGCTTGGTTGGACGATAATGGCGCTAATAGAATATGACGGTGAACGTTTTATGTTCGCGCCAGACATCCAAGGTCCTATGTCCACACGCACACTTGAACTGATTAAAGCAGCAAACCCACAAGTGATAATGATAGGTGGACCACCATTTTACCTCAGCAGTCTCAAAGTTGACGAATCACAACTACAGACTGGACTAAGAAATCTGGCAGACATAGCTGCAAACGTGCCCTTAACCATTTTAGAGCATCACGCGTTAAGAGATGAACACTGGCAGCAAAAAACAAAACAAGTTTACGATGCAGCATCCAACGCTGGACATGTGGTGATGACGGCGGCTGAATTCACAGGACAAGAAAACGCGTTTCTGGAATTCAAACGCAAAAAACTTTACACGGATTATCCGCCATCGAAAGAATTCCAAAAATGGATGCGGGGAGGCTTAACTGCAAAAAGCACCGTTAAACCGCCAATATAAACAGCAACTTTTACCTGAAACCGGTTAAGAATTAGCATACATTATAATCGCGTAGTTTTGCGGAGCCGTGCAATCATACAGGCTACCCTTGAACGCAGCTATCAAACAAAAAAGAGGAAGGAAAGCGGTTTTATGTCACCGGTTGCTCTTCCTTCCCTGTATCAGCAAACCAATTACGGTAATTGCTGCTGTCTTTGCCTTGTTCCCTGTTGAAAAGCGCATTCTTTCTTTCTTCTTTGCTCCTTCAAGTTTTCAGAGGCTATGTATGAAGTTTTATGCTATTTAAGGTTTATTTTACGCCGGTGTTTTAAAACTCTAAAAAGAGAGCCCCAACAGAGGCATTCAAATGCATCTTTTTATACATTGAATTTTGTAAACAGTGAGAACTTCAGTTTAAACGTGGAGAATTACCACAAAAATAGAACTATTTTGCTTAAAATTTAAACCTTGTAGGATAGGCGGCGTGATTATGAAATTTATTGCGGGTGACAAAGCAGATTACGCTTTCAAGCATACAAACTAGGTAAGGCACGGGGGCGCGCGAAAGCACTTAACAAAATATTTGAATGCACTGCACGAATCAGCTAGTCAGTTTGCTCTGTTGCTTTTCTGGAGCTTTTTCGTTTGAACTTTAGTTTTGCGGTTAAGATTTTTTCTGTTGCAAATAATCGCGACGCAATATACATCACGACCAAAGTGAATACTGCAACGTAGATTATGCCGAATATGACAGTTGCGTAATCGTTCATTATTACGGCTTTGGAGGCGATGATTGGCTGGCTGTACGGAATCGCGAGAAATACGGCTTTAATCGCCATCGGCAACGTGTTGATGTCCAAGTACATCAGCGCCATAGCTGGAATGAAGATTAACGGGTAAATGTAACCTACAAGCGCAGTTGCGCTTCGGACATCGGTTGCGAACGCGGACATAATAACCGCTAAGGCTAAACCTGAAAGCAGCGTTATGAATAGCGATATGCCTAGCAGCAAGTAACCAACGGGTGAAGGCACCAAGCCGAGTTGGACTAGGTCGATGGATGTGGTGGTTATACCCAGTGTCATGGAGCCGAGCACGTAATTGTATCCTATCATCACAGCTAAAGAAGCTACGCCGGCAACGATTATTGTGCTGGATAATTTGCCCATGAGAATTGCAAAGCGGTCTACAGGCACGGTTAGCAGGGTTTCAAGCGTTTTCTCCTCTTTCTCCATAGCCACTGAAGTAGCGGCTATCTGCATTGAGTAAGTTAGCATTATCATTATTGTGACGGGCAAGGCGAATGATTGCAGCATCATCAAGCTTGAAAGCGTAGCTGGGTCTATGCCGGATTGGATTTCGCCTTTGATAATAGTTGATTGCGTGGTGCGAACGAGGTCAGGCGCTATGTACCTGTTGAAGCTGTTTACGAGAGCGGTGATGCCTGATGAGCCGATGTCAGAGAAAATTCCTCCACCTTGGAAGACGCCGTAAACGTTTACTGTGGCTGTGATGCCAAGGTTGCCGTTTGTGTGCGCGGTCATGTTTGTGCTGAAGTCTGGCGGGATTTCGATGAATTGGGTGCTGTTATTCTGCGTTAGCAGGTCTTGCTCTAGGACTTGTTGTGGTGTAAGGTTGTTGACTACGGTGGTTTTCATCATGGTATCCAGGAAGTCAATAAAGGTTTGAGACCAGTTTCCGTCGTCGTTATTCACTACGAGTAACGTGGCTTTTTGGGCTTGCTCTTGGGCTGTTTGCGCTGCGTACCCAAGCACGGCGCCAAGCACTGGAAACATCACTAGTGGGAGAACTATCATGCCGATGAGGATTTTTGGGTCGCGGATTAGTTCTTTGAGTTCTTTGATGAGGATTGTTTTGAAGCCTTTAAGCATAGCCAACCACCTTTGCGAAAACTTCTTCCAAGTTTGCGCTGTTGAATTTGGTTTTGAGTTCTTGCGGTTTGCCTTCAACTACGATTTTGCCCTTGTTAATCAACGCTACGCGGTTGCAAAGGTACTCGACTTCCAGCATGTTGTGGCTGCTGAGCAGTACAGTTACGTCGTAGTCTTTTACGTAGCGCTTGATTATTTCTCTCACGTGATAAGCGTGCAAAACGTCTAGTCCGCTTGCAGGTTCATCTAGTATAGCGAGCTTGGGATGCGTCATTAAGGCTCTTGCAACTAGCAAGCGACGTTTCATGCCTTTGCTGTAGGTTTTTGCCCTGTCTTTCAGTCGTTCGCCTAAGCCGCTTATTTCCGCGGCTTCGTTCATGGTTTGTTTGATTTCGCTTGGGGTGTTTTTGCTGAATTGTGCCATGAACTCAAGGTATTCCCATCCTGAAAGGTTGGGGTATGCTCCTGATTCTTCAGGTAAGTAGCTTATGATTTTGCGGACTTCTGCGGCTTGGTTTACTGCGTCTAGGTTGAAGATTTTTGCTGTGCCTGACGTGGGCAGGATTAGCGTGGAGATTATGCGGAGGGTGGTGGTTTTTCCTGCGCCGTTGGGTCCGATGAGTCCGTAGATTTCGCCTTGGTTTATTTTGAAGCTTAACTCGTTTAGGGCTTGGATATTGCCGAACTGTTTAACCAGCGATTGGGCGTCAACTACAAGACTCATGATAAATGCACCCATACGTTGGTGGATTTGTGGTGAGCGCCTATAAAGCGTTATTGGTACAAGTTTTTGCTGGCTGATGAAACCGTTTGGAACTGATACGCGCGTGAAAGATTATACCCCCTCCCTTCTATATAGTTCTGAAGGGAAGTATTTGTGGATAGGTTTCCTACTGGTTTTTGCGTCGTATTGCTATTAGGCGCCAAATATGCTGGCGTTCTTTGTCTGTGCAGTTAGGGCTGATTCCCTCGGGGTGAGTTGGGCTTATATTGGGTTATTCTGTAAAATGTGTTAAGTATATTTAGATATGGCGTGTTCGGTATTTGTAGGCTATGATGTGGAAACGTAATGATGAATGAGGAGACAGTGGTCGCTAAGGTCGCAGAGATAATGCGCATTATGGATGATGTGAAGAAGTATAATGCGCTTGCGAGGTCTCTGAAGGGGTTTGCCGCTATTGTCGTTGGCTCGATTTTGCTTCTTGCTGGTCTTGTTGTTGCTCTTGATTTGGGGACTTTGCTGAGCACTCTTGATAGAATTTTGTTTATTGTGTTGTCGCTGCTTTTGTTTCTCATTCCAGTTGGAGGCTTAATTGTAGGCGTTTTATTTGTGAAACGGAAAGTAAACGCTGTATGTGTTGAAGAGTGGAAAGACGAGTTGTCTCAAGGGTTTCCATCAGCATTAAAGTTGTTAATTGAGCTTGATTGGGAGCGTACCGTTGAGGAGATTGCTATTGGCAAGCTCACGTACATGCTATATGGGTTGCTGAAAACTACAGCGTATTTTGCTATAACTTTGTTTGCGTTGGAGATTTCTGGGAATCTGTTAGTGATTCTATTTAGGGGCAGCACAGACTTTCTTCTTGTCTTTTTCTTTGGACTGGTAGCGTTCCCAGTTGTGTTTATGCTGGTTGGTAAGGACCTTCTGAGGCGTTACAAGGAGATACATGCTCTGGATATGCTTCTGTTGGATTTGCGGTGGTTTAGCAATGAGTTCGGGAGATATGAGTTCAAAGCTTGATCTGTACGTTATCGCCCGAATCATAAAGGCGCTAAAAGACAATAACAGGAGAAACAAGACCGCGCTAGCCACTGCCACTGGTTTATCTTATGACAAGTTCATACGGTATCTAGATTGGTTAATTGAAAAAGAATTCGTGAAAATCAATGATGACGGTTTGGTTGTTTTAACTAAAAAGGGCGCCAAAGCATACGATGAATTCGTGCAATGGATACTTGAGCATGTTGGGCGGTTAAGGTTTCCTAGAATCGGCTTCAGAACATAGATGCAGCGCTCCCTCCCAGTGAGTCCGCTTTTTATTTGCTCAAAAGCAGTGTTTGGGCAAGTGAATGTGATGCCTTCCCTTGAAGCAGTCAATCTCTCAAAATCGTACGGCTCTTTCGTTGCCCTTTCAGACTTGAACCTAAAAGTTGAGGGCGCAAAATGTGTGGGTTTTCTGGGGCCTAACGGAGCGGGAAAATCAACAACTCTGAAGATTTTTTGCGGAATGATAAAAGCCTCCAAGGGGAGAGCCTGCATAGACGGCGTTGACATAGCAGACAACAAAAAAGGTGCTTTATCCTCTTGTGGAGTACTGGTTGAAACTCCAGAAATTTATCCTGCACTCACCGCTAAAGAAGCTCTTTGCATGTTCGCAGAACTCAAAGGGGTGCCTGCTTCAGAGCGAAAGAGAATGGTCGGGGATGCTGTTTTTGCGGTTAAAATGGAAGCATGGCTTGACAAAAAAGTGGGAAAATTCTCAAGAGGCATGAAACAGAGAATAAATCTTGCAGCGGCCATGCTTAATGACCCTGAGGTGCTTTTGCTTGATGAACCTACTACCGGGCTTGACCCTCGAGGAATGACTGAAATTAGAGAAATATTAAAAGAACTCAAAAAAGACAGGCTTGTTTTCATGAGTTCACATCTTCTGAGCGAAGCGTCAAACGTTTGCGACGAAATTGCGATTGTAGACAAAGGAAAACTTTTGGTCCACGACGCAATTGAAAACGTGAAGTCGCGGCTGACTGGAACACGAATCTTTGAACTACAATTTTCAAGACCCCTTACTGAAACTGTTTTCTCTAAACTGGAGTCTTTGTCTGCAGTTACGTCTGTTGAGAAGATAGACTCAAGAAACATACGCTTAAGACTCAACGGTCAACTGGAAGCCCAAGAAACGGTAGTTAAAGAGCTTGTTTTGTTGAAAACTGGGCTTGTTTCTTTTGCTGAGCCTCATGCATCACTTGAAGAATCGTATCTTAGTTTGGTTAAGGAGGAATAAGGCATGAAACAAAAATCGGAAAACAAGTCCCGAGTCCCCAACAACCTGTCACAGGCGCTGACTGTGGCAAAGTATGAACTGCTAAATTATCGGCGGTCAAAACGGTTTCTTTTTCTGAGTCTGATTATGTTGCTGATTGGTGTTGTTTCCACGGTGGCTGTTGTTTATCTTAACCCAACCTCAATGCTTTCCAGTTCCTTGACGTTTTTCAGGTTGTGGCTGGATAACAGCGTCTGGCTGGTCATAGTTTTGCCTGCAGCGCTTCTGGGCGGAGATGCAATTTCAAGCGAATTCCAGAACAAAACAGCTTACTCAATGATAGGCAATCCAATTCTCAGATCGTCGATTTATGTTGGAAAATGGATCGCTGCTTTTGTTGCGTCATTGGTTTTGTTAGTGTTCTTTGAGGCAATCACGTTAGGCAACGGGTTATACTATTTTTGCAGTGTGCCCATAGAGTTCTGGCTGTCTTTCTTGTTGTCAGTCATATATTTGGCAACGGCTGTTAGTGTCGCTTTCTTGTTTAGTTCATTCTTCAAAACCTCGTCGTTTCCTGTGCTTCTAAGCGGTGTATCGCTGTTGCTTGGTTTCAATGTGATTGCAGGCGTGTTAAGTGCCATGGATGTGGAGCCTTGGTTTATTCTCAGCTACGCAGAGCAGGTGATAACAAACGTTTTCATGGTGCCTTATCCAGAACATATAACCGTAACAGGAAATTCTGTTGCATACACTGTGACCATGCCTCAGAGCTTAGCAATACTGGCCGCATACACCGCAATGAGTCTAATAATCAGTTGCTTAATATTCAAAAGGAGAGACATCGCCTAACAAAACTACAGTTTGGCTAAAAACAGAAAAACAATGCTTTCAACAATTTTGTTTGTGTGGGGGTGGTTGCGCTGGTTTTTTCAGGAATCCCGCTATTACGGTTAAGACTGCGATAGAGAACAGCACTAGGTAAAAAGCGTGGGGCGGCATCATCAAAAGGGGCACTTGCAGCGGGTAACTTACACAAGTGGGCAGTAGAACCGTGCCAATAGGTATTGCCAGTAGCAGATTTGACTTGTGGTTTTGGAAAAATAAGGATAAGTCTCCAGTTTTGAACATTATTAGCGTTGAAACCGTGAACAGCGTCCATTCTAACGTGATGTTTACAAAGCTTGAGATGCAAATGCAATCGTTTAACCCGAACAACTGTGATGTTAAAGGCCAAAACAGCATTAGGTTTCCGCCAATGAGGAAGTCAGCTATTACTGCATGGGATACCAAAGCAAGAAAGTACGGTATGGCTTTCCGCCGATAGATCGCGAAGAGTGGAATGAAGATAATAAGTGCAACTATTAGCGAGTGAGTTGGACCCCTGTGCAGTTCGATTACCCCGTTTAAGAGGATGTCCGCGTCGGGAATCAGCGACAGAACCAAGATTAACGGTATGTTGAAGTTCACTTTCAAAAACTTTGCTGAGGACTTGCCTAGAAGATAAGCTAAGGCCATGTGTCCAACAGCAAACGAGGCAGATTCCTCCTTGAAAGCCAAACATTCAATCAGCGGTTTATTAAACGTATAGGTTTAAAGCCACTGCTAAGTGCACGCCAGTTGCAGTGTGACAGCGTGGATCTACTAGCTGGCGACACAAATCGACTAAATTTTAAAGCTAAAGGAGAGCTACTGTTGGAAAACAATGCACGTATTCAAGAGAAACTTCGCCATCCAGCAGAAAACTTTTTAAATGCTGAATGAAACGAAGCTTTGCCTTCCAGTTCTGGAAGTGTATTTGTGTTGTTACAGTGGACAATAACGTTTATTAATACTCACGATACCGCAATTGGCGTAACAGAGGGACACAACAGTGGCGATGAGAAAAATCTCTACAGGAACAATAATGGCAATCGCAATAGTAGGGCTGATCTTAACAGTCACAACCGCTGGCTTGCTCAGCGCAAGCCAATCAGTGTATTCAACAGGAACTGTTGACATAACCGCAGTGAACGTAGGCGTCTATTCTGATGCTGGATGCACGCTATCTTTAACATCGATAAGCTGGGGAACAATTTCGCCTGGAAACTCCGTCACTCAAACAATCTATGTTAAAAACACTGGCAACACGCCGATAACTCTGAGCATGACAACAAGCAACTGGAACCCCGTAGCGGCTAATGGACCAATAAGCATAAGCTGGAACAGACAGAGCCAAGTGTTAAGTGCTGGAAGTTCAATAGCTGCAACAGTCACGCTTACCGTATCGTCAAGCATTAGCGGCGTCACAGACTTCAGCGTTAACATCGTAATAACTGGCACAGCATAAACACGCATTTTCTCTTTCTTTTTGAGGTAGTCTTGATTTCTGCTAATTAGTGCGTCTGTTTGTTGTTGTTTCAGTTTTTGTGGTGCTGGCGGTTTTTTGTGTTTGCGTTTTGTGTTTTGTTTGGGTGTTAGTTTGTGCTTTTAAGCGGGTTTGGTTGTAAGTTGTGCGTTGGCGCATCACTAGTGCAGTGTGCAGTTTTGTGTTTTTGGTTTACGGGTTTTTTTCTTTCGCGAAGTTTTTGAAGATTGCGCAGTCCATGCATTGACTTGTTGTACATACTTCCTCTGTAAATGGGCAGTGATGGAATATTTTTGGGAGGTAGGCGTTTAATGCTTTGTTTTCTACTGAATCGAAATCTATCTTGGCGTTGCTCAGTAATTGTCGGATTTCGTCTGTGGTTTTTTGGGTCATTTTTGTTTTCTCCGCCTGTTTTTGTTTGGGAAGGACTCTCGAAGCCTTCGCTTCTCCCGTGTTCATTTCTCCCCGTAAACACTGAAGTCGTGATATAGCATATAAGCCATATTTCCAAAAAAGTAACATTCTGAAAACACACATCACACACTGCCCACTTCATTTCTCTGCTGTTTTAGCTAGCAACAGTCGGGACGCAACGATGCCGCATCAATTATACGCATTGCTATGCGTAATTGTGTGCTATTTTGCTTTTATCTTGGGATCATGGTGAGATATAGTTCGGGGGTCAGTTCCACTGTTGCGTACACTACCAGCGCGATGGACCAGAATACGTCGTCGTGCGTGCCGTACGGGTGGCTGAGTCCTATGGCGCCTGGTTTTCTTTTAAACTTTTCAGTAACGATGCCAAGCGGGGTCTTTGCTTCAACTAGCGCTTTAAGTTGTGTTTCTTCCTCTATTGTCCAAGGTTTGCCTTTGGTCATGATTTATCCGTCTTCATTTTCATTTTGAGTGACTTAAAATTTAGGACTACAGTTCAAAGCTAACTTTAGGTGTTCATCAGCCGCCGCGTTTTTGCAGCAGATTAGCTGACGACACACCTTAGAAGGATCTCAGTCTCTACGGGTTTTTCGTTTGCGCTAGCTACTGTTGCCGATAATCATGGTTTTGCTTGTCGCTCTCTTGCCATTGCTACTGTTGCAGAAATCAGTGTTAATACGAATAGGCTTATGACTATTGGGGTTAAGCGTATGCCCCATGGTGTGTAGTTGAGGATTAAACCGATTATTGGGACTATGGCTATGCTCATGCCAAGACTTAGGGCGACGCGTTCAATATTGTCTAGGTTTTCTGTGGATGTTTTAATTGGCACTTGCAGTGGGAAAAGCGCTTTTATAATAGTGTAGCCGGGTAACAATAGAACAAAAACTATGCCTAAGACTTGCCTCAAATAACTCCACGGGTAGAAATCTTCTGGAACTATGAAAACTACAGCCACTGTTATAGCGGCTATTGCAATGGTCGCCCAGTACCACAAAGTTGATTTGGATGAAGCAGACAGAGCTGAACTGTCAAGCTTTATTTTTCCTTGACTTTGCAGTTTCAAGACGGCGTCAAGTATTTTTTCGTCTGAAAGAGGCATCTTCTCTTTTACAAGAGCTACCAGCTGCCTCACATTTTGTGGTTTTCTCTCAGCAATAATCCCAATTATTATCAGAGCTAGTTCATCAACCGGGAAATCGCGACTCAATGTATTTAGCCTCTTTTTGATAACACATCTCAGTGTATATAAAAATAATTAGTTAACTTGCTTTTGACGCAACTTAAGAAATGGATTAAAAAAGAAGAGGGGTGGTTGTTTTTATGGGTCGTGTATGCCGCCTTTGTAGGGGTCGGTGACGT
>CAZWDU010000021.1:0-30379 GCA_964632845.1 uncultured Candidatus Bathyarchaeia archaeon
GTTAGCCGCGGTTAACGAAACAGAAAACATGGAAATGGTGAAGGATAACATGAAGTTGAGGATTGCAACTTCGGGTGCTGTCACTGAGGTTCAATGGGTATACACGGAGAGCGGCATTGACTTTCAGACAAAATCCTTAAGTTTGGTTTTTGAAAATCGTATCTTGAAGGAACTGACAGACGGTTGGTATCTATTCACTGTTGGCTCCACATCAGTTGAAATTTCAAGCGCAGAAGCTATTAGAATCGCAAAAGAGTACGTGCAAACTTTTAAGTGGACAACCGACGGCGTAGAAGTGTCTAACTTCAATGTGTTAGACGAGCCTATTTCATGCACGCTCTACCCGCATATCAGAGGAGAGAACTCTTTAGCGTTAATTCCCTACTGGTATGTGACGCTTTACTTGGACAAGGTTTATCCAGGCGACGTTGACCGCATAGCTGTAAGTTTGTGGGCGGACACTGGAGAAGTCGTGTACGTTAGGCCGCTAAGCGGTTAAACAAAAAAAGAAACAGTTATAGGCCTTTACAAGAAGACGGCGAACATTTCCACTTAGCGATTGCGTTTCTTGAACGCTCTAATGCATTTTTTGCCCAGCTACAATTAAGCTCAAAAGCGAATCTAACCCTACTTAAAGAGCAGGGGCTATCACCACAGAGCAGACTAAGCCGTCGCTGAACGAACGGTTTAAGTTATGATTCTTTGATTTTACTATTCGGGGCGTAAACGTGTTGAAGGAACTTGTCTTCATCGGCTTAGGATTAAACGATGAAAAAGGCATAAGCCTCAAAGGTCTCGAAGAAACCAAAACAGCAAACACTGCCTTCATAGAACTCTATACAAGCCTGTTGCCAGACTTCTCGCTGGAAAATCTAGAAGGTTTAACAGGCAAAAAGATACACATGGTTACGAGACGCGAACTGGAAGAGGAAAATGGCGCAGTCATTTTAAACGCCGCTGAAAAAGGCAAAGCAGTGCTTCTTGTGCCAGGTGACCCTTTTGCAGCTACGACGCATGTGGCGTTGCGTATTGAAGCGGAAAAGCGAGGTGTTAAAACACGCATAGTTCACGGTGCGTCTATACTTTCAGCCGTAGTCGGCTTAACTGGTTTGCACAATTACAAGTTTGGAAAAACAGTCACCGTGCCGTTTCCTGAAAACTTTTCAGAAACTCCCTATAATGTCATTGCCCAAAACAAGAAGCTTGGGCTACACACGCTGTGCCTGCTGGATTTGAAGGCTGATGAGAAACGTTTCTTAAGCGTTAAAGAAGCTTTGGTGTTGCTCTTGGAGATTGAACGGAAAAAGCGAAAGCGCGTAGTCACGCCGAGCACTCTGGCTGTTGGCGCTGCCAGAGTTGGAAACGATGAGCCAGTTTTAAAAGCAGGTTACGTGAAAAGGTTGTTAAGCTGTGATTTTGGAGAGCCACCGCACAGTTTGATTATTCTAGGGCAACTTCATTTTATGGAGGCAGAGGCTCTTGTGGCGTTTGCTGGCGCACCCGCAAAATTACGGAGGCTTGCCAAATGAGCTTGGAAGCGCTTGCGTCGAAGTACATAGCTTCCGCAGAAACGGTTCTGCATGAAATGCAGCGCGTTGAAGGCGTCCTATCGGTGAACGAGGAAAGCGTAAATAACATTGTAGAATACGCGAGAGCTTATTTGGCAGACGCAAAGTATTATAAGGCTCAGAAAAAGTTTGAGACGAGTTTAACATCCATCGCTTACTGCGAGGGACTGCTAGACGCATTGAAACTATTAGGAGCAGTGAAATTCGAGTGGCCGACAAACACGAAAAACGCAGAGTAGTCTTGGCTTCAGGCGTATTTGACCTGCTGCACTTGGGGCACGTTAAGTTTTTGGAAGAAGCTAAGAAAGCGGGAGGCAAAAACGCCGAGTTAATAATCATAATCGCAAGAGACCGCACAGTTCAAAAAACTAAAGGTAGAAAACCCATAATGCCTGAAAATCAACGGCGCGCGCTGGTAGAGTCGCTGAAGGTGGTTGACGAGGCGGTGCTGGGATTTGAAAACTTCGATATAGCAGAGGTTATCAACAGAATCAAACCCGACGTGATAGCGTTGGGCTATGACCAAGCAGCAATGGAGAAGCAAGTGCGCAATTACATTACCAAGCATGGGTTAAGCATTGAGGTTGTTCAGGTGGGTAAGTTTGAAGAGGACGAATTGAACAGTTCCTCAAAGATAATGCAGAAAATCGTTGAAAAATTCGCTAGATGAACAGGCATGAGCAACAGCCAGAAGTTTAAGCCCACGTACATTCTTATCGCAGTGAACATTGCAGTTTACGTTTACACTTCAGTAGCAGGCGGAAACTTTCTGGAAACAAGCGGCGACATGATTTGGCAGTACGGTCAAGTTAACGGTTTAGTCTTGTATTATGGATGGTGGTGGCAACTTTTCACATCCATGTTCGTTCACGCCAGCATCATGCATCTGGTAGGCAACATGCTTTTTCTGCTTATCTTCGGGTTAAGAGGCGAAGAAATGTTCTCGCTTCCAGAGTACTTGGCAATTTACCTTTTAGGCGGGTTAGTTGGGAATCTGCTGTCGCTGGTGTTTTTGCCAATTGATGTTCCTTCGGCTGGAGCTTCAGGCGCCATTTTTGCGATGTTTGGGGCTTGCATAATCTATGCTAGGCGTGCTGTGGGGCAATCGATAGTTGGCGCGGTGATTTACGGGTTCTTTCTGCTGCTGCTTAGCACTGGACCTAACGTGAACAATTTAGCGCACATAGGCGGATTGCTTGCGGGTCTGCTGATTGGTTACGTGTTAGCTGCAAAACGTAAACCTGCTGCCGTGTACAAAATTAGCTATTCATATTCGCATGGCTTCTAGGTTTGGGGAAGGGTAACTTCTACTTTCACTTTATAGCCGTCTTTGAGTTTAAGATGTTTTCTTATGCAGACAGGCGCAATAACCTCCAAGACTGAAGTGTCGTAGTGGCTGCGCAGAGCAAAAATCAAAGCGCCCTTAATCTTATTACCTATTATCGCTGGATAACATTTGACTACGCCAAAAGTGCGGTCTTCGTTTTTAAACCCTTTAATTTCAATGGCTGGATATGCATCAAGCTCGTTGCGGCTTTTCAGGTCGTATTCAGTTGTGAGTTTAAGGTTAAGCGTACCAGGGAAAGGTGTGAAGCCTAGTTTTTCGATGAACTGTTGCTTGTAATGTTCTTTTGTGATGTAGTATGCTCCTTCGCCTAGTCCTGTAAAAACTGTGCCCTCAAGCGTTACGGAAGGCGGATAAGCTGTTTCAATTAGAAAGCGCAAGTTCGCATAGAGCTTATGTAGCTCATCCATGCCTTTGGTGCTGATTTTAATCAGGCTGCCTTCAGGCGTTACAGTTCTTTGAATCCAACCGCTACGTTCAAGGTCTATCAGGTAGCGGGATGCGGTCTGTTGGGAGATTTCCAGTTTTTCAGCTAGATATTCGGTTGATATCTTGGCAGTCCGCTTATGTGCACCTATTTCGGCTAATTTCAGAAGCGTGCCAAGGTGCTGCCATGCGTGTTTGTTAGTCAACGCAGTTCTCTCGTGTTGCGGTTACAGATAATAGTGTTATTGGTGGATATTTAAACGGCTCGACATGGTTGGCGCAGCCAGTTTAAGCGTTACGTGCTAGAATTGAAGTAGCACAGTGCTTTTGAACTAGTGCTCAGAACTGCTACCCCCTCCCCTTTAAATAGGCTGATTTTTGGAAGCGGTAATTGCATTTTTGTTTTCGGGTTTAGAATTTTTTAGGAGCCAACGCGCAGGCGATTTGAACAGTGATTGCTTAAAGTTTTTGGAGGTTTGTCTCGATGGTTATCGTGTCTGTTGCGCCTGACGCAAGGAAGACATTTGCTCAGTATAGCCACGGTGGAAGATAAAGAGGATTGAAAACGTAAAAGCAACGCTAAGCTTAGTTGTCCAAGAGCGACTGCAACAGCCTAATTGCTGACTTAGCAGTCAACACCTTTGTTACAGGCGGTTTCTGCATGCGGCTGCTTCGCCTCCGTGCTATCGCTGTCACCGCAACTGCGAATATTACAACGGCGACAACCGCTGGCACTAAGTATGAGGCAGACGGCAACCCATCATTGTTTCCATTGTTGTCTCCTTCTGGGTTTTGCTCGTCTGGCGCGTTTGTCTGCTCACTTTGGGGAGAACTGGCTATTTCAGGTAGGCTGATTGCGGATGGATTCAGAGGTGCCATAAGCGGTAAGTGGTCTACGTTGTCAGAGTTGATGACGAATAGCACATCACCTATGCCTGACGCTCCAATTTCGGCGGCGTGGGGGTACAGGATCAGGTAGCTGTTCCAGTAGTTGCCTATTGTGCCGTTGTCCCACGTTGGATTCGCGCCTGTTGCGGACACGAACGCTTGAAGAGTACTGTTGTCTGTTTTGCCGTTGAAGTTGTTGCCGTAGATACGGTTACCCTGCAACTCGCCAGTGAGGTAGATGGCGTAGTACGTCTTTTGCGTTAGGCTGTTTCCGACTATGGCGCCGTCAGTGCAGTCCGCTATCCTCAAGGAAACTCCGTCATTATCTGAAAGCGAGTTCCAGAACACAGCAAACTGATTCGATTTATTGATTATGAGGATGCCCTGCTTCGAGTTTCGTGTAACGTTGTTGTCGATAAGCTTGGTGCCTGGAGATTGGGACACGCAAATGCCTGCTGCGCGGTTGGCATCTACATGGTTACCTGAAATGACGTTATCGTGTGAGCTTTGAATTCGGATGCCATGTCCTTCATTGTCATCCATACCGCGGTTGACGAAAATGCTGTTGTTGGCTATAGTGTTGCCTGATGATTCCAAGAGGTAGACGCCGACCGCGTTGCTCTCTATGCTGTTTTTCACCACGGTTGACGTCGTAGTCCACGCCAGCAGAACGCCGTACTTGTTCTGCAGCAAGTGTTGATTTCGAACTGTTATGCCCCTGCAGTTCACAAGTATAACGCATCCTGCGTCTGCGGGTACCTCGGCATTTTGCCTGTTAACCCAGTAGTACACGGTTTTTCCATTCACGCTGTTGGAGGTATCCACATCATTGATGAAATCTTCAAGAACGTCCCCCGTAACAGCATAGTTCTGACCGTAAACCGACGGAAAACGGTCCTGAAAAAGGAGCGCCGAAAAGGTAAGGTTGTCACCAATAACACTGTTGCTTCTGAGCACATTACTACGGGAATGGTCAAAGTATACGCCATAATAGCAATTATCTATAGAGTTCCCAGAAATGGCGTTTCCATCAGAGTGGTCGGTGAGCCATATGCCATAACTCGCGTCGCTAATGCTGTTATCCATTATAGTGCAGTCGGATGAAGCGTTAAGGTGCACGGCAACGTTTCTGCCAGTTATCTTGAGGTTCGTAACCTTCACGTTGGTCACGTTAGTAAGCAGAACCGCATAGTCATAGCCATTACCAGGAATACTGAAACCTGCACCATTAACGACGGCATTACTCCTTTGAATGTCAAGCACGGTACCGTTCAGGTCACCTGTCAACGTGTAGACGTCCCCCTTTCGGCTTATCGGCGCAGAAGAAGGGTTGACGCTGCCGTCGCTTTGGATGTAGGTGTGGGGAAGAGGCGCAGGTTTGAAATTGGCTTGCGCAGGCAAAGCGCTAAACACGCTCGCAACAAGCAAGCTGCCTATGACAAACGCTATGGCTACGCCCTTTTTCATGCCAAGCCACCATCTAACATATACCGCCACGACTCTTTAACCCTTTACCTAAGAACGCGCCTCTGTTCACACGAGATTATTCGGTTACTGCTTCAACAGCGTCTCCAGCAACTTTATCGCTGACCACGCGGCAAGAGCGCTGGTATGCGGGTTATCTGGGTGCGGGTCGTTCGCAAACTGCAAAAACATTTCGCCGAATCGCCATTTCACCTGAATCTCATGCGTGTTACGCTGCACCTGTGGGTCTGAAATTACATGCACTTTCACTTTTGCGGGTTTAACGGTCAACGCCAAAGTGGCGGCGACATTCATCTCTCGCGGAAAACGCTTAACTGCTTCTTCAGCGTTGCCTTCGTACACGAGTTTGGCTTCTTTGTTGTTCATTCCAAACGCTTTTGGGTTTTTCCTTGAAGACAAAATAACCTCATCTATCGCCGTCAAAGCAGCGCTTGCTACAGCGTCTAAGCCTCCGATGGCACCTGAAGGCACATGTACTTTGCTCATGTCCACGTTCAAATCCAAAAGTGCACCTGTGCTCATCACGATTAAATCAACATCAGCATTCACAATGCGGCGCGCGTAGTCCCGTACGGCTTGCTGTGACGCAGCCTCCACGACAACTTTTGGCTGAAGCCTAAGCATTTCGTCTACGCTTGCCACAATCACCGCAGGAAACCGCAAAGACGCTTTAAGCGCTTCGGCTTTTTCGCTCTCGCAATCGTACAGGATTAACTTGTCGCACTTCACTAGCCTTTGCTCAACCGCCTGCGCTATGATGGAAGCAATAGCGCCGCAGCCGATTAACCCAACAGCTTTCATTCAAGGTCACTCTTTATTCGAGGAGTATTGCGCCTCGAAGTACATGTCATATGGGCTAATCTGGCGCCCAGTAACGCGCCGGTCTGGAAGGATGGAAATGCAGTCTGCTTTGATAGTTCCCCGAAGGTCCTCGTAGCTGGATCTTAAGACATCGGCGTTCGCTTCGCTTCCCGCGTATATCACCAAGTTGCTGATTGGAGCGTTTAAAGGAAGTTTTTTCTCAGCCTTATCTTTTCGGACTTCACTGATGGTGGCTACAAGCTTCTCCACTTCGTTGACAACAGTATCGTTGGCTACTGCCTCATCGAATTGCGGCCAAGGCGACACATGCAGGCTCTCGTAACCTTTGCTGTCGGCATACAAAGTCTGATAGATTTCCTCAGTCAAGTGCGGCGTAACAGGCGCCAACAACTGCAGAATACGATAAAGCACTTCGTAAAGCGTCTGCTGCGCAGCAACCTTAGCATCGTCGCCGTGCACTTCAGGCCTGTAAAGTCTGTCCTTCACTGCCTCAACATAAGCATCACAGAACACGTGCCAAGTGAAATTGCGGATTTCCTCCACAGCGATGTTGAACTGGCACTTTTCAAAGGCGTCTGTTACTTTCTGGGTGAGGTTTTCAGCCTTGCTGATTATCCACTTGTCTAATTGCTGAAGCTTCACGTTCCCCTTTTTCACAGGCTTGTAGTCTGCCAGAAGTTTGCTCGTGAAGCCCGAAACATTCCACAACTTCACCAAAAAACGCCGACCATACTCCACGTCAGGAGCGCGGAAAGGAATATCTGAACCCGTGGCTCCGCCTCCAGCAGCCCACTGGCGGGCAGCATCGGCGCCGTTCCTGTTCAGAACGTCAGGCGCAGCAACATAGTTCTTCAGCGACTTGCTCATTTTCCTGCCGTCTGCGCCCAGCACCATGCCGTTGATTAGGCAACTCTTGTAAGGCGTCTCGTCAAAAAGGGCTAAGTGCCTGACCATCAGGTAGTACGCCCAAGTTCGGATGATGTCTATGCCTGATGGATGCATGTCAGCGGGAAAGCGTTTACGCCAGTCCTCGCGGTCTGGCCATCCAGCGTGCACCGCGCAAGTGATTGACGAGTCCATCCACGTGTCAAAAACGTCGCTTTCACCGATGAACTCTGTGGCGCCGCATTTGGAGCACTTGTCAACGCGTGGACTTTCCAGCTTTGGGTCAATCGGCACCCATTCAGGCTCTGCCAGAATCAACTCGCCGCAGTTTTTGCAGTACCACACTGGAATAGGCGTGGCAAAAATCCTCTGCCTGCTGATGACCCAGTCCCAATCCAGCGACCGCGCCCAATCAATTAGTCGCGTCTTCATGTAATCAGGGTACCAAATAACCTCGTTAGCCGTCTTCTCCACTGCCTCTGTCATCTGGCGGGTCTTCATGAACCACTGTTTGCGCTCGAGAATCTCAACATGCGCTTTGCAGCGGTCGCATCTGCCCACTTCTTGTGTTATTTTCTCGGTTTTCTCCAGTAAACCAGCCTCTGTGAGGTCTTGAACGATTGCTGCGCGGGCTTGGTTTATGGTTAAGCCTGCGTATTTGCCGCCGTTCTCGGTGATTCTGCCGTTTTCAGTGAGCAACAGGATAACAGGCAGTTTGTGTTTCATCACTGTTTTGACGTCTTCTTTGTCGCCGTACGTGCAAATCTGTACTATTCCTGTGCCGAAGGCGGGGTCAACGGTTTCTTCGCCGATTATGGGTACCGTTCGGTTGACGATGGGCACGACTATTTTTTTACCGATGTACTTGTTGAAGCGTTCATCTTGCGGGTTCACTTCAACCGCTACGCAAGCGGGGATGAATTCAGGACGTGAAGTCGCAATCAACAAGTACTCTTTGCTGTCCTCTAGGGGATAACGAATGTAGTGCAGTGCGCCCTCGCGCTTGTCATAATCCACTTCTGCATCGGCGATTGCTGTTTCGCAGCGGGGACACCAGTTCACGGGGTGCGTGCCTTGGTACATGAAGCCTTTTTTGTGTAAGAGTATAAAGCTGAGTTGGGTGCGTCTCCAGTAGTCTGGGTTCATTGTGCGGTACTCGGTTGTCCAGTCGATGCTGCAGCCAAGCTTCAATATGCCTTCTTTCATTAACGCGATGTATTTTTCCACGGTTTCTGAGCACCACTTGCGGAACTCGTCAGGCGGCACATCCCGTTTGCGTATGTTATGGGTTTTTTCCACTTGGATTTCGATGCCTAAGCCGTGGCAGTCCCAGCCTTGGGGGAAAAGCACGTTGAAACCGCGCATGCGTTTGTAGCGGGCTACCATGTCGAAGTATGTCCAGTTTAGGACGTTGCCCATGTGTAGTTCGCCTGAAGGGTAAGGCGGTGGCGTGTCGATGCTGAAGACTGTACGTGCATCATTGGTCCAGTTGAAACGGTAGATTCCCGTTTCTTCCCATTTCTGTTGCCATTTCCGTTCGATTTCTGTGAATTTGTATTCTTTAGGCAGAGGCTGCATGCTTCAACAGTTCTCCGTTGCTGTTTATAGGCTTTAGGAAAATTAAAATACAACTAATTAACATTTATCCCTTCAAGGTTTCGGGGAGCTGGGAAATGTGACCCGGCTGAGAGGACGGCTGAATGCTGTCGACCCAATGAACCTGAACCAGATAATACTGGCGGAGGGAAAAAATGACAGAAGCGAGTCTAAGTGCTATAAGAGTTAAGGTTCTTGCAGAAGCAACAGTTTTCATCGCGTTGACAATAGTGTTGAAGGATGTTTTGCCGCCAATTTATCATATGCCTCAAGGCGGTTCTGTTACCATTGCGGGTTTAGTGCCGCTCATATGGTTTGCGTTGCGGAGAGGTGCCAAATACGGTGTTTTCGCTGGTTTCGTGTACGGGTTGATTCATGCTTTTCTTCCAGGCGCTTACATTATGCATCCAGTGCAGGGCTTGTTGGATTACCCGTTGGCTTTTGCTACGTTGGGTTTAGCTGGTGCCTTCAAAAAATGGCCTGTAGTTGGTATTGCGGTAGGCATTGTTGGACGGTTTCTCTGCTCGTTTGCGGCAGGCATAGTGTTTTTCACATCCTTCTCCATCGACGGTGTTGTTGGCTCAGCGACGTACAATGGAATCTATCTTATTCCCGAGTTTGTCATCACTGCAGTCGTCATTTACATATTGCTGAAGAGGAAACTGTTGGATATCTACATGTAAAAGCTACATTTCCCTTTTCTTTTTTTGTGATTTCCGAGAAAGGAAAAAGCTGAGGAATAAGTCGTTCAGGCGCTGTGCAGCGGGGTTACTTCTTTAGTTCGGAGAGTACGAAGTCTACGATGCCTTCTGCTATGTTCACTTTGGTTACCATTTGCAGGCCTTTCCAGCCTGGTTGGCTGTTTACGTCGCAGATTTTGGGGCCGCTTGGACCTTCGAGTATGTCTACTCCTGCGATTTTGCAGCCTACAACCTTGGCGGCTTTGGTTGCTAGGTTTTCGAATTCTGTGCTGAGCGTGGTGGGTGCTGGTCGTGCTCCTTGGCTGTAGTTGGTTTTCCAG
Organism: uncultured Candidatus Bathyarchaeia archaeon; assembly: GCA_964632845.1. GTDB lineage: Archaea > Thermoproteota > Bathyarchaeia > Bathyarchaeales > Bathycorpusculaceae > JAOZHU01. The sequence continues at coordinate 10,037 of CAZWDU010000021.1, forward strand.
CTTTCTGCTACGCGTCGCATTGCCGCTACCACGTGGCCATCGATAACGAATGCGCGGATGTCGGAGTATCCGTGGGGTACGAATTCTTGGAGGTAGATTACGCCGTGGTGGAAGGCTATGGCTTTGAATATTGTTGATGCGATTTCTGGGTCTATGATGCGGGTTGCGCCCATGCCGCGGGAGCCGAAAACGGGTTTTACCACCACGTCACCGCCTAGTTCGCTGAATGCGCGTAAGGCTTCGTTTACGCTTTCGGTTGCTGCTGTGCGTGGTACGGGGATGTTGTTGTCTTCGAGGATGGCGAGGATGTCGTATTTGTCTACGCAGTGTTCTATGGCTTCGGGTGGGTTTATTATGTAGAATCCTAGGCGTTCGAGTTTGTAGAGCATGTCCATGCGGAACACTAGTTCTTCCAGTGAGCCTCTTCCGATGGGGCGGATTATGATGGCGTCAAGCTCTTCTAGTATGTTGATGTCTTGGAGGTTGGTGTTTTTGGCTTTGAAGTAGGGTTTGTAGGCGATTTGGGCTGTGAGTTTGGGGAAGGTGAAGCATTCGTAGGGTATCCCGCGTTTGGTTAGTTCTTCGCGTAGTTGTGTGCTGCTCCATGCTTCCATGTTTCGGGTTGCGATTCCGATTTTCAAGCGTGAAACCTTCTTTGGCTGGTTGTCTGCAAGATGTGCTGTTGGCTTGTGCTCTTAAAGTTTCTGTGAGAAAGCCGCGTTTTAAGCGTGAACTGTGCGCTGTATGTGTGCTTTTTGCGGTTGGTTCTGTTTTGCAGTTTTACAAAAAGGAAGAAGTCATGGCTAAAACTTGTGAATAAACGGCAAAAGCGGCGCGGCATTCTCGAATTTCCCATGAAGCGGCAAATCCAAGTAAGCGCCATGCGCATTAAAGTATGGTGTGCCCTTCCGAGAAAACAAAGTCAACACTTTGCCCTCGTGATTAAGCCTAAAGCCCTCGCTGCAGGGTTCATGTCCCCGTATCAGAACCTTAACGTTCAATTTCGCCAGTACGTTTTCTGTGACGTTTTTGCCGAAAAGTTTTCCCGCGCCCCTCGGCGACGTCGCAACATCCTTAATCGTGTCGTCTGGGTCACTCCACAGCAGCTCCTCCAAGAATTCCTGCTTGGGATGAGTCTCATGCGCACAGGCTAAATCATCTACGCTACTAAGCGTTGAAGGCAAGCCGCCGTGAACCATCAGGCAACGCCCTTCCACAAGCACCGCAGTGTAAAGATAAGCCCATAACTCACGAGTTTTTGAATAAGCTAGCTCTCCTTTCGCTTTGAATCTGTGCTGGAACTGCAGGGGCAAATCATGCGGAGTAGCCATAAGGTCTGCAGGTCCTTCATGGTTGCCGCGTAAAAGAATAACTTGTTCTGGAAAAGCAAGCTTGAGCCTTAAAAGCGCATAATAGACTTCGGCTGAATGGACACCTCTGTCGCCGTAGTCGCCTAAAAAAACCATCACTGCCTCTTTGCTTTTCGCCATTCTCTGCGTAAAACCGCTACTGCGCAAGATAGTGGCAAGGCTTTCTAGGTCTCCGTGTAAATCGCCAACCACAACCGCCTCGCCTACAGGTTCAAGTTTGACTAAGCGCCCTGCAACGGTGATTTTACCGATTCTTCCATTTTCCCCACGGAGCAAGTTGATGGCGCTTTCGACAGTTTCAACAAAGCCGTCACCATCAACTGTTAAGGATTCCTTAAGGATGGAAGAAAAATTTGCAGGCAAACCTACACCGCAAACTATAGGATTTGAACCTTTTTATCTAATGAACTGTACACGGCTTTCTCAATTGCACTTTTATGGTTGCGGATTCTCTCCAGCGTCTCATTGTAAGCTTGCTCCTTGATGGATTCGTTTGCTTCAATGCTGATTTTCCTAGCTTTAAGCTGCCTGACCTGCTCCTGAAACACGGCAATATTGCAACGTATCTCATCCAGCTTCGCCGAGTTCAAAAGCTGCCTTTCCCGTGCAGCCGCATCAACACACCGCGCATAAACAGCCGCAAGAACATCGCGTTTAAGCACTTCAGCGGACAACTGCTCAGCCTTACGCGCTTTGTCTGCCTTCAGCTTCAGCCTGTCCTCAGCCATTAAACGCGCCAACTTCTGCAAAATCTGCTTAAGCACAGGGTAGCCAGCCTGCTCAGTAGACAAGGCTTGAAACGGCTTCTCCAAATACTGGTTAAGCTTGTTCAGTTCATCTGGTGTCAAGCCTGCGCCGCCGCCCTGAAACGCTAAAGCCTGCATTTTTATAAACGGCTTCTGCAAATGCCGCAGCTTATGCTTCAACTCATTATTCAACGCCTCAGCCTCCGCCTCCACAACGAAAAGCTGATCAACTGGACCTTCACTTTTTGACTCCACAATTTTCTGTTCAAGTTCACTTATTTCCTGTTCAAGGGGCAAGCGCTCGTTTTTCAACTCTTCCTTTTGCGCTGCAATATCGGCTAGTTGCTTTTCGAAATTGTGCAGTTCATTTATAAGCTGGAAAGTTTCCTCCAACGTTTTGGTCTTAACATACTCCTTAGCTATAAACTCGTTCAAAGCCATCAACGGCAACTTCGCTTTCTCATAAATCATCAAAAACTTTCGTCTATCCATAATGAAAAACGGTGAAATCCGCGGAAACCAGTTCTTGATGTCTACCTCGGTCACCGCGAACACTTTTTGGGTTTCTTGAGCAAACTTGTTCAAGCTGTCATAAGACACTTGGTCTGGAACGCTGATTTTTTTGAGCCTCTCAAGAAAAAGCTTGGCAAGCTTGTTTAAGGCTCGGGCGCGGTTATACACGCGCATGTTTCTTTTTTCGATTTCCTTTGCGCTGTTATCCAGAAGTATTTTGCTGGCGTCGTTTATGCTTTGCAGCGCCGCTTGCGTTTCGTCGCAAAGCTTCTGAGCGTGCGTGTGCACTGGAGTAAGCGTGGAGCTGGTTTCGCTTTCAAGCCAGCTTTGTATTTCGGTTGAGGAGAATTTAAGTTCCGACAACACACTTCACAACAGGAATAGTTGTTGTTCGCATTTATCAATTTTAGCCAAAATTACGCCAAAATCAACGTACTCATTACAGAGTAGCTACTCTTAAATAATTACGCCGCAGTAAAACAGCAAAAAAAGAGACAGAGAAAACATGAACACGAAAAAACTCGCCTTCGCAATAATGATGGGCGCCCTCGGAAACGTCCTCTTCCTAATCTCCTACTACACAGGACAAATCTCGTCAGGAATAGCCCTAGACCTCTCCCTAATCGGCGTCTTCATCGCAGGCTTCTACGGCGGACCAATCACAGGCTTAATCACAGGACTCATAGCAGGAATACTCCCAGGCGTAATGTACGGTCCACTAGGAACCGGCGGAGCACTAGGCTTAATCGGCTTGCCAGTGGGAAAAGCCCTCACAGGCTTAACAATAGGACTCCTATCAAAAGGACTGAAAATACAACAGAGAACCCGCCAATCACTCATAACTGTTCCAGCGACATTACTGGCTTACGTTCCAGAAGGAATCTTCACCTTTGTATACTTCAGTTTTCTCCTGCCCTTAGTAATGGGCACAGCATTATCCATGGCAGTAATCACCACCATACTGCTGAAAGCCACAGTTGAAGTAACCGTAATGAGCATAATAATGGCCGCCTTGTCAGGAAACAAAGGCTTCAAAGACTTCGTTACGGCGTACTTCACAGGATGAAAAACAAATAAAAAGACAGAAAACCTACAGAACAGCGCCGCTAACGCTGAAGCTTTCTTTCAACGCTGCTGCATTTAGTTTTCCAGCCCTAAACACCTTGCCAGTTCGCGCATTATTAATTATCAGCGTTGCAGGCGCAAACAAGTTGTGGTCAATCTTGTAGAAATCGCGGTCAGCCTCCTTGAAAATCTGCAGGAAAGGCTTACCATAATCCTTGCTCTTCACAGAAGGCGCCTGCTCAACAATCCTCTGCAACTCCACCTCATCTTCACAGTCAACCGTGCAATACACTGTTCCGCCATAAAGTATCGCGTCATTCGTCTGCGCCATAGCCACCTCAAAATCCCTGCCCAACGGCGGAATAGGCGCGTAACCACACGCGTAACGAACCAGGTTGGGACTTAAGCCTAACGTGCGAAGCTTATGAATGCCCACCTCAACTATCCTACCAGTAACCTGAGTTAAACCTGCGATGCTTGCCGTTGGCGCTACGACTACAATCAAGTTTTCAGCTTTGACACCACAAGCGTTTGTAACCTTTTCAATGAGCGCATCCGAAGGCAAAGCATTGCTTTCCAGCGTCAACACCGCCTTGTCAGAAGAGTCCTTGTAACCGATTTCCGCGTAAACGTCTTTAGGCTTCAACGCTAAAGCACGCGCTGGACCCGAACCGATGGCAACGGAGCCGTCAGGTTCTTTTATGCGCCAACCCGCAAACTGCGAACCCAACGCCGCTACGGCAGGATGATCCGTGGATACAGTGATTGAGGGAAACATTAAGTCACCATAAGCCCTGAAGTCAACGCGGGCTTTTCCAGCACCGCCCAAGCACAACTCAGTCAACATTTTTCCAGCTTGGAACCCGCCAGGCACGTTGACGCCTGCGTCTATAACTGTAGCGCCTGCGCCTGTTTTGGAAGCGTGCACGCCATAGAAAGCCTGCTGTTTCAAGAGTTTCTCTGCAAGTTCCCAAGCTAAACGGTTCACGCTTAAGGTTTCATGCAACGTTCTCGCATCCTACAGGTACTTATCGTATATTGGACCTAACTGAGGATTATTTGGTTTAGACACGAAAAGCTTGCCGTTGCCATGCTCAGCTAAGTCGCCGAGAAACACGTAAAATGGACCCTCCACTTTCAACGCGTCGTCAACCTTGACGCTTTTCTTCACGCTGTCAACAGTGAACGTCGGCATAATGTCCACCACAGCGCCTGAAATCACGATTTTGCCGCCGACCATACGCGGAGCCAAACGGGTGTCACAGGCGTTCTCAACGTATATTGTGCCTTTTAACATGTGGTAACCTAAGAAGCGTCCACCGTTGCCCTTAATTTTTATAATGCCGCCGCGCATGTAGCACGCTGAATCAGTGCCCACACTGCCGTCAACCACTATTAAGCCGCTGGACATGCCTGTCTCGCTTCCACGGTAAGGAGAAGCCAAATAGTCACCTGCGTTACCATGGATTTCGATTACGCCGCCTTTCATTTGGCTGCCTGTCCAGCCTCCAGCGTCGCCGTTCACTGTGATTTTGCCGCCAGCCATTTTCTCGCCCGTGTGCATGCCAATGTTGCCGTTGACAACTATTTCGCCGCCTTTCATTCCTTGCCCAACCCGCTTTACTTTAGCTGCGTTACCGTTGATTGTGATGCTCGGGGTTTCAGCGCTGTCCTCCTTTATTTCAAACAAGTCGCTTAGCTTCAGGTTTCGGTTTCCTTCCGTAATGGGCATCTTTGCTATTTCCTGAACGGATTTGCCTTTGAACACATCTGGATTTATGCATGCGGCAACTACGGGCACTGTAAGTTCTTTTAACAGGGTCAGGGTTATCATTTTTAGACACTCGCTTTTATGGCTAATTTTTCTGGAACCCTAATGTAATGGTCAAACACGGGGTAATTATCGTACTCAACAGTCCAGTACTCCCTGAACTTACGCTTCATTTCCTCATCAACCCGGCACGGCTCAGCACACTCCACATCAAGCCACATAGTTCTGCCAGCAACAGTCTGCACTACTTCACCGTCCTTAACCACGATTTTGCCGTCCTTAATCGTGTAAGCCGCATTAGCGAATGCTTTGCGCGCAGTCCGGTACTTCCGAGCTATGTCAGTTGTTTCAGGGTTAATAGCGTAAATTGCAACGTCAGCGTCCGCGCCAACACCAAGATGCCCTTTGTGCTTCAGACCTAAAGCTTTGGCTTGCCCCGCACGAGTCATAATCGCCAACTCGTAAAGCGTCAACTCACGCTTAATCGAAGGCAACAAACTATTCCTCTGAGCCTTCTTGTGGCACTTCTTCAAAGTTGCCATGCGCGCTTTGCGGCTCGTAAGCCAAGCAAGAATCCGCGGATATTTGAAGAAGGGTCCACCGTTGGGATGATCAGTGGTCATGAAAATCTTCCACGGGTCCTTAATCAACAACGCCAACTCCAAGGCGATTGACCACTGCGTCGCGTTAACTGCATTGTTCTTCTTGTAGTGGAAGGGAATTATTCCACCGCTGGTTTCCGTTTCCACGTCACCGTTAACCCACTTGTGACCGCTTAACTGGTACAACGTGAACTCGAAGGGGCCATCAGCCGTCATGGTTGTGGTGTCCGTGAATATCACTTGTCCCATGTCAAAAGTCATGTGGCTGTGCGCGTTGATGTAATTGGAAATTTCATCCGCTGCAGACCGCATGGTGCCCCAGTCGTCGCCGCCAAAACTGCTGAACTGCAAGTGAGTAATGTGTGCAACGGGTTTATCGCCAGTGTATAAGTCCTCAAAAGCGCGCATCGTATCCAGCGTTGTTGTGTAGTTCCCAGGCAACCCCAAGTTGTTAGTGTGCACGTGAATCGTATGCGGCAAATTAAGCAGCCTGTTAACCTTAGCCAACCCCCTCATAATTTCGCGCGGGGTAATGCAGAAGTTAGGAACCTGATCATCTATGCTGTGAACATTGCGACCGAAACCCCAAGACTCCAAACCGCCAGGATTAACAATCTTGATGGCGTAACCCTTAGTCACTTCCAGCATCCACGCGACGTGTCTTGCGCACTCTTCAATGTCGCCTTTGCGCAAGTTTTCTAGTACAAACCACCAGTCGCCCAAAAGCGGGTAAGATGCCTTGTCCACAAGCGGTATATCATTCAACTCTTCATGCGTGTGCTTCGCTTTCAGAGGCGCCATAGACGGATTCATGATCGTAGTGTAACCCATTCGGGAATAACGGTAGCCCGTCGTGAAAGTAGATGGAATCGAGTAGCCGACGCCAGACCGCGTTACTGCAGTTTTACGCTCAACATCCTTCACGTGGTCTTCGGGGCGTATCATCCTGCCAGTGTTAACTTCCCCGCCTGCAACGTGCGTGTGAATGTCAACTCCGCCAGGCATAACTGTCAAGCCTGCAGCGTCAACCACCTTAGCCGTCTGCACGTTGATTTTGTCTACGATTTTGCCGTCTTTGATGTAAATGTCCATTTTTTCGCCGTTAACACCGTTTAAGGGGTCAAAGACGAAGCCGTTTTTAATGAGCAACTCAGTCATTTAAGCAGCCTCCTTGCGCTTCACTTCTTTTTCACGGTCTTTCCCCGCTACCCTCTGTGCCTTAATAGCTCTTATTTTCGCAAGTATCCGCTGCAAGATTTCCTCGTCGTTGGGAACGCCTGGAGGCGCTTCAACCACCTTCCTAACCATGATAGGCACGCAATCCATACGGTAAGCTGTGCCTTCGGATTCTATGCCGCACCACTGCGTTGGAAACACCACATCGCCAAGCCTAGAGATAGCATTCATATCGGGATTAATAGTTATCAGCGGGTGCTTCAACATGTTTTGCATCGCTGCCTTAGGAAAGTGCGCACCTGGGTCTCCGCCAATAACCAGTGTTGCGTCGATATCGCCGCGTCTTAGCAGGTCGATGGTGGAGAATTCGCCAGGGTTATATGTTGGGTAGCCTTGCGAGAAGTCAAGCGCGTACGGGTAACCTGTTAGCCAAGTGAAAACCACGTTTGCGCCTGTAATGTTGAAGTGCCCTCTCATAGGCGTGATTACAAACTTGGTTTTTCTATTAAGGTCTCGTGTTAACGCAATTGCTATTTCGACGTTTCTGAAGCGGCCAAGGCTCGCAGTTAAGCCGAGACCGAAGAATATAGCGCCAAACTCGCAGTTCACCATGGCATCAGCTACTTCTTCCAAGTATTCAACTTTAACTCCGCCGACTGTGTCAACATCTAATTCTTGGTCATTAACTAAACACCTAAGCGCCTCAAAGATTTCATAATCCTTGTTCGGTTCAACCTGCACGAAGTAGTCAGCGGCTTCAGCAGTCATGGTTTTTCTCACGTCAAAAACAATCATTTTACGCCCCATTTTATGTATTGTCTCCGGCGGCGCTTCTGCAGCACATGTTTGTGGACGAGGTGGAGGTTGATACTTAATCATGGTTCGCCTAACGGCAGCGTCTACTTTTTTCTTGCTTGATGTGCCCTTCACCTTTTGGATGTAACTTGTCCATTCGCTCCTTTCAAAGCGCCCCTCAGTGAAGGCAGTGTACCTTTCAACATGTCGCGGGTGCGAAGCCCAAGGATTGGACGCCCAGTAAATTATCAAATCTGCGCGGTGCCTGATTTGACCCAGAGTGCAGGTGGGGATGCCGATTTCTTGGGTAGCCATCATTGATGGTCCATGGCAAATGCTGCAAACGTTATCCAAAGCTGAGCCTAATTCTTCCGCCATCTCCACGCCAATGCGTTGCACTTCGCCTGTGCAGCATTCCCAGCCGAACAGTAAGGGATACTTGGCGTCTGTGAGAATTTGGGCTGCCTTATCGATTGCTTCATCCATGGATACAGGAACTAATTTGCCGTCCTTGCGTATCATGGGTTTTAGGATGCGTTCCTCGTTTCTGTAGCCGTGAACCATTTTGGCTTCACAGACGGAACAGCCATTCTTCATTTTGACAATCTCGTTGTTTTCCACTGTTACTTCAATATCGTCACATAAGCAACCGCATATGGGACAAACAACTGATTTAATTACTTGAGTCATTTTGACTTACCTTCCATATTCTTCTTTTAGAAGCTCGTCTAAGGTTAAGACAGGTTCATCGGGAGCGGGTTCAACTTCAACTGGGAAGCCCTTAAACATAGGTATACCCACACTGTAAGTGTCGTCGCCGCAAACCGCGTTTGCCCATAAACCGCAGGGCATGAAAAGCAGTCCAACCATTGTACCGCGAGGCCACTTTTTGCATTTGACGATGACGGAACCGTACTTGGTGGTTACCCTAACGTGGGTTCCGTTTTTGATGCCCAGTTTTTGCATATCATATTCATCCAGAAAACAGACTGCGGCAGTGTCGAAATACACTTTTGTGCCCTTTCCGCTCTCCTTTCCTACGCCTTCGTCGACTGTTCGAGCGGTAATCAAGGTCAACCGTAACTTTTGTTCTGTCATAGGTCTCTGACCTTATCAAGTAAGATTAAAGTGGTTATATTTAAGAATGAGTTTGAGAAAGCTGCAAATTTCAACATCAACACCTATACCTGCTGAAACATGCAAAACATGAACAGCACGTACCTCGTTCATGAAGCCGAGCCTTTCTTTCGCAGTGCTACTTCAGTTTGCCGTGCTCAGCCTTGAAAGTAGCGTTGTAGGTTCTCTTGAAGTTATCACTGAGCTCACAGGTTACTTTTGAAGTAAGAGTAACCCCTCGTAAGCGCCTCAAATCTTTGCTCATGTCTGGCTCAGTATCGTCAAACCAGCACACGATATAATGGTCAACCATGCCTTCTGGCGAAGTCAGGTAGTCGGCGTCGCCCATCAACGTGAAGAAGTCACGGATGCTTCCAGTTAATTTGCCATCGTCAGATTTCAGAATTGAAATTTCTCTAGCTTTTACGACTACAAACGGGTCTATTTCAGGAGGATCTCCTCTCTCTTTGAAAATGGAAATAACAGGTTTTTTCCAAACAAGCTCAGCCAAAAACAATAACCCTCAATAAATATAGACCTTAAGGCAGTATATAATGATGGCGCTCCGAAGCTTTTTCCGCAACAAAGCAGTACTTTTGCAAGTTTCTGAGCTTTCACGCAACCTACAAACCCTGAAGAAACACAATTCAAGCTTTTCACACGTGCATCATAACACTTAAAGGTCATCAATCCCTTGATTAAAGCAGATTTGTTGAAATGGTGAATAAACATGCCTGAAGGCTTCTTCAACATACCCAAACCAAGCAACGAGCCAGCTTTATCATACGCCCCGCAAAGCAAAGAACGGGCAGAACTAAAAAAGATACTCGCAGAACTCCGAAGCAAAGTCATCGAAATCCCACTAATCATAAATGGAAAACCTGTAAAAACAGGAAAACTAGGCGAATGCAGGTGCCCACACGAACACGCGCATCTTCTTGCCAGATACCACAATGCAGGCGAAAACGAAGCAAAAGCTGCAATCAACAGTGCCCTAGCAGCTAAAGAAGCATGGGCTGCCATGGAGTGGAATGACCGCGCCGCCATATTCCTGAAAGCCGCAGACCTGATAGCTGGACCGTACAGGCAGAAAATCAACGCCGCCACCATGCTCTGCCAAAGCAAGAACCCCTTCCAAGCAGAGATTGATGCGGGATGCGAACTGGCTGATTTCTGGCGTTTCAGCGCTTATTACACGCAGCGATTATATGAGCAGCAACCTGACTCGCCTAAAGGCATCTGGGACAGAAGCCAGTACCGACCACTGGAAGGCTTCGTCTACGCAGTTACGCCGTTCAATTTCACTGCAATCGGCGGTAACTTGCCTTCAGCGCCGGCAATTCTGGGAAACGTTGTCGTGTGGAAGCCGTCATCAACAGCCGTATACTCCAACTACTTCATAATGGAAATTCTGCAGGAAGCTGGATTGCCCCCGGGCGTCATCAACTTCATGCCAGGAAAGGCATCGGAAATCGGTGAGATACCACTCCTGCACCCGCAGCTTGGAGGTTTACACTTCACGGGCAGCACCGCGACGTTCCGCTTGATGTGGAAAGCTATCGGCGAAAACATTTACAATTACAAGACTTACCCAAGAATCGTCGGCGAAACAGGCGGAAAAAACTTCGTAATGGTACACTGCAGCGCAGACCTGAACGAAGTAACAGCGTCCGTAATTAGAGGCGGATTCGAGTATCAGGGTCAAAAATGCGCGGCTGTCGGCAGACTTTACGTGCCTGAATCACGCTGGCTGGAGCTTAAGGACCTTCTTGTGAAAGAGACGAAAAGCATCAAAATGGGGGCAGTTGAGGATTTCACGAATTTCGTCAACGCCGTAATAGACAAAGCGGCATTCGACAAGATAGTTAGCTATATAGAGTTCGCCAAAAAGTCAACGGATGCCGAAATTATAGTTGGGGGAGGGTACGACGATTCCAAAGGATACTTCGTGGAGCCGACGATAATTTTGACTAAAGATCCGAAGTTCAAGACTATGCAGGAGGAAATCTTTGGACCAGTAGTAACCGTGTACGTATATCCAGATGACAAGTTTGAGGAAACGTTGACGCTTTGCGACCAAACCTCGCAGTACGCGCTCACAGGCTCTATATTCGCGAAGGACAGATGTGTAATTGCCATGGCAGAACGTAAGCTGGTCAACTCTGCAGGCAACTTCTATATCAATGATAAGCCAACTGGGTCGGTGGTAGGTCAGCAGCCTTTCGGTGGGACGCGGATGTCAGGCACGAACGATAAGAGCGGCTCCATGGGTAACTTGATGAGGTGGGTCTCCCAGAGAACAATCAAGGAAGTTCTCTTGCCAATTAAGGACTGGCGCTACCCGTTCATGGCTGAACAATAAGATACAGCAAGTTTCAGCGTAAAGCTGGCAAGAGAGCACGTTGAGGTAAAGAGGGATAAAAACACGAGCGAAGAAGGCAACTTCGTGCCCGCTTTAGATGAGAAAGAACTGCAAGAAGGCTCAATGAAACTTGTAAACGTTGAAGGCACACCCGTTTTGCTGATTAAAGTGTCTGGGCAAATCTTTGCCATCGATAACCGTTGCCCACATATGGGCTGCGGTTTGTCAGGCGGCTCACTTGACGATTACACAATTATTTGCCCCTGCCACGGGTGGCACTTTGACCTCAGAACTGGAGAGTACGAAGAGGAGAAGGAGATAAAATTAACTTTTTACGAGTGGAGAAGCGAAGCGGGCAAAATCTGCGTCAAAGTGGAAGATGACTGGTAACAGCAGACGTTAGGAAAGACTTTATACAAGGTAACCCAAAACTTGTCTGGTTTACTGCAGGGTGATTAAATGGTATCTAAGGAATTGTTGGAATTGCTGAACAAGGCGTTGGCACATGAGCTTCAAGTTTCTATCCAATATATGTGGCAACATGTTTCAGTAACTGGAATTCAAGGCGCAACCGTGGAAAACCTTTTCAGAGAAACCGCTATCTCAGCGATGAAACATGCGGAGGAGCTTGCGGAAAGACTCGTGTACCTAGACGGAGTACCCACCACTAAGCCTAATCCAGTGTTTGTTGGCTCCAGTCTGGGTGAAATGTTAAAGGAGAACATACAGGCTGAGGAAGAAGCGATATTGCTGTACAAAGAAGCCATTCAACTTGCGGGTAAAGAAGGAGATTTTGGAACTAAACAGTTGCTGGAAAATGTTCTCAGTCACGAAGAAAAACAGCATGCCAAGTTCTCAAAGCTGCTAGTTGGCATGACCAGCCCATTCACCCAACCGTAAATAGACGGTTAAGTAAAACGCGGTTACTTTTTCGTCTTCAAATTCGCTTTTTCAGCCTTTATAAAGGGGAGGGGTAACACCACAGAGCATAAGCGCAGGTTAGCCGCCATAAGCCAGCTTTGAATGCGCTTACGGGCAAACAACACGTTTTTTATAGAATAAATTAAAATCTTCTGCGCGCGTACATAGCTTGCAGAAGTGAGCTGGAATGACTAAAACAGTTAATTTACCAGAAACAGTGTATGCGGATTTGGTTTCCATTTCCGAAGAGTTAACGCTCATGGCTAAAAAGCCTATATCATTATCAATGGCTGTGCATCTTCTCGGTGAAGTTTACCATGCTTACATGAATAATCCCTGTGCGAGCGACGCTTTTAGTCAGCAGTTGGCTAGTTTAAAGATTATGTCTCCAGAAGAATTTGACAAAGTTTGGGATGAACTGCCAACAAAAGCACAGGAAAAAACTTGAAATCTGGCTGAGAAAGCGAAAAAACGTAAAAGTCATTGAGGCATGAAGTCAGGGTTCCACCCACATGGGGCAGTCTTCACAGTGAACGGGTTTTCTTTGAATTTCGCCTATTAACTCGATTTGCCGTTCTAGGCAATAGCGCCATTCGCAGAATTCGCCTTTGCATTTCTTTTTGGTTTCTAGTTCCATTTTGGTGGTCATGTTCTCAACTCTTATTCGTCATTTTAAGTGTGTGTTCGCCATGTTCGGGTTGCAAGATTATGCAGTTTGGCGTTTGCGGTGGCGTTGTTCGTTACAGGTGTTGTTCCCGTATGGCTTCCGATATCTGTTTTGTAAATATTTGTATATGTAAATATATATCTTTAAAGGTTTTTTGCCGATGCATAACAATTCAAAAGGGCGAATCCTTGTTTTTCACAAAGCAGCAGAGTATATATTAGCTGAAGTACACACTACTACACTATACCTCGTAAAAAGTGGAGCGTAAAAACGTGGAACGAAAGATTATGTCATTAGGTAAATCGTCCTTAGTGGTGTCGCTTCCAAAAGACTGGATGCAGCTAAACGAGTTGAAAAAAGGCGACAGCGTGGCTTTTTCTATTCAACGTGACCGCTCGTTAGTTATTCATCCAAGCGCCCTGAAAAAAGCAGCGCCTAAAGAGATAACCATCAACATCAGCCAAAACGACGACGAAATACTTGTGACACAAAAGATACTGGGCTCTTTCCTCAACGGGTACTCAGGCATTAAGCTTGTCGCAGAAAAAGTATTTTCTGTTCCTCAAATAAAAGCAATCCGAAACATGGCAGGTCGCCTTTACATGCGAGTCATGGAATCGGACTCTAAACGCGTATTCATCCAAAGCTTAACAGACGAGTCAAAAGCGTCGCTTGAGCAAACAATACAGCGAATGCATTTAATTTCACGGTCAATGTGCGAAGGCGCAATTAAAGCCGTAAAAAACAGAGACATAGCGTTGGCGAAATCTGTTTTTTCTCTTGACGATGATGTTGACCAGTTTGCTTTTTTCATTCTCAGAATACTTCGCAACGCAGCACAAGACCCAGTCTTAGCAAATGAACTCCACATAGACCCATTGGATTGCATGGACTACCAAATACTGGTTTATAGAATGGAACACGCCGCGGATTATGCCGCAAGCATCGCACGGCATATAATAATGATAGATGGCAGTCACCAGAAAATTCCTGACGACGTGGTGGAGCTTATGGTTACGGCGGGAACCGAAACATTAGATTTGTACGTTAAAGCGTTTTCTGCCTTTTTCTCAAAAGAAGTCCATTTCTCTGTGGACATAATGAAAAGCCAGCAGAGAATGGAGAAGCTATACGTGGAGATAGCCACAAAATCTTTTGTGGGTAAACAAAAAAGCGCTGAGTTAGTCTGTGCTATCTGCTCTTTACGGGACAACATAAGGCGAATAGCCCATTGCGCCCTAAGCATAGCAGAAGTTGCCGTAAACCGCGCGTTCAAAGTTCCCGTGTAAAACCGCGAACTACACTGCGGTTCATCTGCGTTTGCGCTGGCTTTTTGCAGTCAAATACTCGTGGATGCTTTGCGCGGCTTTTTTACCTGTGCCCATGGCGCTTATGACAGTGGCTTCACCCGTCGTTATGTCCCCGCCAGCATACACAGCCTCTAAACTGGTCAACCCTGTATCTTCGTCGGCTACAATAATGCCGCCAGCCGTGGTTTTGAGTCCTTTGGTGGTGCTTTGTATTATGGGATTCGGAGTGCGCCCTACAGCCACTATAACTGTGTCAACATCCATAACGCCTTCTGAACCCTTAATCGGTATTGGCCTACACCTTCCTGTCGCATCGGGTTTGCCAAGTTCCATCGCTACGTACTTCATTCCTTTAACCCTGCCCTGCGCATCACCCAAAAACCCAGTAGGCGAAACCAGAAACTTGCAAACTGCGCCCTCCTCTTCCGCATTCAATATCTCCTCGCGTCTAGCAGGCATTTCTGCCCTTGACCGCCGATAAACTATACACACGCTTTCTGCACCCAACCGCAATGCACTACGGGCAGAGTCTAAAGCCACGTTGCCACCGCCGATAACGACAACTTTCCTGCCGACACGTATGGGTGTCGCAAACTCTGGAAACTTGTAGGACTTCATGAGGTTAACTCTAATTAAGAACTCGTTAGCGGAGTAAATGCCGTTGAGGTTTTCGCCAAGGACACCTAAAAACTTGGGCAGTCCAGCGCCTGTCCCTATGAAAACTGCGTCAAAGCCTTTTTGCAGTAATTCTTTAACTGTAAACAGCCTGCCTATTAGCGCGTCAGTGTGTAATTCAACACCTAACTTCTCGATATAATCAACTTCTGCCTGAACTATCTGCTTAGGTAACCGAAATTCAGGGATGCCGTAAACCAAAACGCCTCCCGCAACATGAAGCGCCTCAAAAAGAACCACGTTATGACCCAACTTGGCTAAGTCAGCTGCAACAGTTAACCCAGCGGGACCAGCGCCAACAACTGCAATTTTTCTGCCCGTTTGAAACGTCGGCTGCACATTTACGCCTTTCTTCAACTCAAGATCAGCTACAAAGCGTTCTAGCCGCCCAATCGAAATAGCCTCGCCTTTCTTGCCCATCACACAAGTTTTTTGGCATTGCTGCTCTTGCGGGCAAACACGACCGCAAACAGCAGGCAAACTGTTTTTTTCTTTTATCTTTTTGATGGCTTCATCATACTTTTGTTCCTTAATGAATTCAATGAACGCGGGAATATCCACGCCCACAGGACAACCCTTCACGCATTGCGGGTTAGGACAAGTCAGGCAGCGTGAAGCCTCGGCTAAAGCCTGCTCTTCCGTGTAGCCCTGCGTGACCTCGCGGAAATTGTGGATTCGCGTTTCCGGCGCTTGCTTGGGTATAGGCACAGCGTGCCAACGGTCCTGCAACTGCGATGCCGCCTTCAGTGCTTCTGGCAATTGCAGCCACCTCCAAAACGCTCATGATGCTGAAACGCCAACTTTTCCTCAGGTACGTAGCCCTTTAAGCGCTGAATCAATTCGCTGAAGTTAACTTGGTGTGCATCAAATTCTGGACCATCAACGCAAGCAAATCGGGTTTGGTTTGCAACTGCTACTCTGCAAGCACCGCACATCCCCATCCCGTCAACCATTATCGGGTTCAAGCTGACGATTGTTTTGATCTTGTAAGGTCGAGTTACCTCTGAGGTTGCTCTCATCATCAAAGGAGGACCAATCGCATACACAATATCAAACCCATAGTTCTTTTCGATTAAAGCTTTCAAGACGTCGCTGACGAAACCTTTGTGACCTTTAGAGCCGTCATCAGTGGAAACATAGAATCCATCAGATACTCTTTCCATTTCATCCGCTAGCACAAGCAGTTCTTGGTTTCTGGCTCCAACAATAGAGACCACGGTGTTGCCTGCGTCTTTCAGCGCTTTGGCTATGGGGTACGCGGCAGCGGTGCCAACGCCACCGCACACGACAGCTGCTTTGCCGTAGTTTTTTATGTTGCTGGGCTTTCCTAAGGGACCAGCTATGTTTAATATGGCGTCTCCAACGTTGAGCTGGCCAAGTTCTGTGGTGGATAAACCGACTTCTTGAAAAATGAGAGTGATTGAGTCGTCTCCATTGTTCCAAGTGACAAGTGTGAGGGGGATTCTTTCGCTGTTCTCATGGACTCTGAGTATGACGAATTGCCCAGCTTTGGCTTTTTCAGCGATGTCGGGAGCGATTACTCTTATCAGCTTTACGTGTGGGGCTATTTCTTGTTTGGTTATAATTTTGTGGGTGTTTGTTTTTGCTGTTTCGGTGATTGGATATGTTGTAATATCAAGTTTGGACATTTTTCCGCCGCCGAATAACTATATGGTATGTACGAGTATATACCGTACATACAAGCACCCGTATAAAAATCTTGCCACACACCCTCCGCAATAAGCATGTTAAACACAACAAAAAACAGAACCAACAACTAAGCTAGAGTTCAAGCCAGCAGAGACGACACCGTCAAGTTTAAACTGCAAATACAGGAAGGCTAAAGGGTGTTCTTGGTCAGTACAAGAAACTGGCGCTCTAAGCGCTAAGCTTAATTGCCCTTCGGTACTAACTAGCCCCGTAGGAGGGTGATACCCTTGCGCGATTTGGGTTACGCGATTAAGTTGTGGATGGTTAATGAAGATGACGAGGCGGTTTTCGGTGACGGCTTAGCTGAGCTTCTGGAGGAAATTGACAAAACTCGTTCCATGCTGGAGGCAACGCAGAACTTGCGAATGTCTTATCGTTACGCATTACACAGGATTACGCTTGCTGAGAAACGTCTCGGTCAACTGTTGGTTAAGAGGAGCCGCGGCGGAGCCAAAGGCGGTGGGTTCTCAGAAGTCACGCCCTACGGAAAAGAGCTTACTAGCAGATACAGAAAAGCGCAAGCGGAACTAGACAAAATACTGAAAAATTTGCCCTAAAAGAGCCACGCCTACAAGAGTTCTCTACGAAACAAGGATTATTTGCACAGCGCTAAACTTATCTAAAAGTTTATCTTATCGATAGCACAAAACTGTAATATCGATGCTTCAATGAAAACTGAAACAATAGCACTGAGAAAAACCATGTGGAAAACAACAACCGTAGACATAGCCCTAATAGCGCTTTTCGCAAGTTTAGGAATAGCCTCAAAACAACTCATCCGTCCGCTTGTCTCCGCCGTAACCAGCCCACTCTACATCCCAGGAGGCGCAGTGGCGGGAGGAATCTACATGATGTGGCCAGTCATGGCATACGGTCTCGTGCGAAAACCGGGAGCAGCCTCAATAACTGCGCTCATACAGGCATTAATCAGCATAATAATGCCGTTCGGCAACTTTGGGCTTTTAACATTCATCATCTACCTGTGCCCCGGCTTGGCGATAGACGCTTTCTTTCTACTCTCAAGACACAAAGCCTGCTGCGCCGCATGCTGTATCAGTGCTTCAGCGATTGCTAACACAGTTGGAACTATTTTAGTGGGTGCATTAGTTCTTGTATTGCCGGGGGTTGTGCTGTCATTTTTGGCTGTAGTCGCAGCAATAAGCGGCGGCATAGGCGGATTCATCGCAAACATGCTTCTCGTTAGAATTGGGAAAATCGGTTTGGGAGGAAAGATAAACAATGGACGAAAATGAAAAAATCGCTCTTGCCGCTATGGTAACAGCTAGTTACAATTGCGATAGCATAAGCATACTACAATTTAAGGTGAAAACATGAAGAAAGCCTCAAAAATAGTCATAGTCATTTTCGTTCTCTTAATCGTAGCAGCCGTGCCACTCTACTACTACACACGTCCAACTGCAATGCATGTTGGCACCATACAAATCAGTGGAAACATAAACAATCCCGTGAACCTCAATTTCAGCCAACTTGAAACGTACCCGTCATCAACCATTCAGGTTACTCTTACTTCAAGCGGCAGTCCATCAAACAATGGCGACTACAGCTATACGGGTGTTCCACTGAAAGATTTGCTTGATCAAGTGCAAGTAACGGCTAACGCCACTTCCGTTTATGTGCAAGCTTCAGACGGCTATGGAGCAACGCTAACAATTGAGGAGGCTATGGATCAAAACACGATAATAGCTTACGCCAAAGACGGCGTAGCACTGGCGGCTTTGCAGAACGGCGGCGAAGGACCAGCGAGGCTCATCATAGGCAGTGACCAGTACGCGCAGAGATGGGTCAAAGGCGTAGCAGCAATCCAAGTCAAATAGACAACACACCATTGACGTCACAGCTTTTTACGGAAGCAAATCCGCAAGTTCTCCAGCTTGCACGTTATTTTAGTGAAAAAAAGAGGTGGTCACTATGAGGAAGGCAGTAATGCATCACTGCGGTGCCCCATAGCTTTGCTTGTTTTTGCTTCAAGCGTGTCTTCTCAGTTCAGTAAATTTGCGCGTTTTTCAGCCGTTTAAAGTATTTCGATTTTCACTGTCATTTTTGCACTTAGATTGCCCATCGTGTAGTATCCTTCAGGACCGACCGCGATTATTCTTAGAGGCCCTGCGCTGGAATCCAAGTTTGTGCCGTTAAGGTAGTAAGCAACTATCACTGTTAGCGGCTGAGTTGCTGTCACCACGTTTCCTTCAGAATCATACGTTGTTATTCCTTGACCGTTCACTTGGTCATACGTGTACGTAGTAGCGTAGTCATCAGAGGCCGTGACTCGGACTGTGTTGCCGCTGGTAACGCCGCCAATCGTATCGAGAAGCGTCAACAGGGGTACGCCAGTGTATGTGCCGTAGTTTGAAAGTTTTCCGCTGCTTGACCTTGTGCCGCCGTTTGCAGTGTACGAATCAAGCAAAGCCAAATCATTTGAGAACAAGACAGTTTGAGTGCCATCAGCGGCTACAAGTGTTAGCTCCAGATGCTGAAGGGGCAGTATCTGGATTTGCGCAATGCCTTTGACTTTTTCTTTTCCAGAAAGGTCTGAGCCTGTAAGCGTTATCGGGTAATATGGACTTGATAATTCAGTGTCGTTGCCTTTGTTTGCGAGGATAATATTTGTGTTTGCATCTATGCGGCTGTCGTTGAATGCCTTAGTATAGTCATCTGAGCCGATTACTTTGACGACGTATCCTGAACTTAAATCGCTGCCGCTTATGACGCCGTTGCTTGTTGCCCAGTCTACGATTTTGTACAGGGGCGTTCCCTCCCAAGTAGTGCTGGAGTCAGTGTAAGTTTGTGTGTCTTGACTGACTAGAGTTTCGAATTGGGCTTGAGTCATGGTTACTTCTGTTGCTCCGTTGATTACTATACTCCAAGATGAAGTGGGAGTAGGAGTAGGCGACGCCGTTGCTGAAGGAGTAGAGGTAGGCGTAGAAGTTGGTGTAGACGTAGGTGATGGTGTTGGTGAAGGCGACGTCGAAGATTTAATTTCTAATTGGGTTACCATTTTTACCCAGAAATGTCCGTTAGTTATTAATCCGTCACTGCCTAAGACACCTAGTCTTAATGGCCCCTCATCAGACGGCAAAGCTGCTCCGTTTAGGTAATAGATTAAAACTAAGTTCATGGATTGCGTTGACGCCGCTTCACTTCCTGTGTCTGGGTCGTAGGTTGGGAAGTCTTGACCGTTTATTACTTGATCGTACGTGAAATCCATTGTGTACCCGTCAGAAGCTGTTACGGTTAACGTTTGATCGCTTGTCATTCCCCCGACGAGGTTCAAGAGGTCTGTAACAAGTACACCTGTGTAAGTGCCGACACCGGAAATTACTCCGCTGCTAGTTTTGAGACCGCCTGACGCTGAGTAGGATTCAAGCGCTGCGATATCCTGTTCGGTAAGGACTTTTTGTTGGCCGCTACTGCCAATGAGCGCCAACGACATTGATGGAAGAGTACTGGGCGAGTTTGATGGTTGTGATGACATGTATACTGCTGCAACTGCTACTACAGCGACAGCAACTATTGTTATTGCGAC
>CAZWDU010000022.1:0-25257 GCA_964632845.1 uncultured Candidatus Bathyarchaeia archaeon
GTGGGTTCTTTTTGAGGGCGGTTTTCACGTCTAAGAGTTCGATTTTTCCTTCGAAGGCCTCGTTTACTTTCGCCTGCACTGTTTCTTGGTTTAGGTGGAAAAACGTGGCTGAACGGTTTTTGTCGTCTTGTTCCATTCCGACTTTCTGTGCTTCTTCGAGGATTTTGTGGGGTAACTTTGTGAGGTCACTTTCTTTGCTCATTGTTCCAGCCTCCAGTTTTTCTTCTTCTGCAGGCTACGCATTCTTCGTAGCCGTATTCGCGTATTTCCTCGTACATGCGCTGGGGATGGGTGAAGCAGTGGAAGCTGCCGTTGAGTAGTATGCAGCCGTACTTTGCCTTTATATAATCCATGATATCGCCCTTGTGTGTTATCAGCAGAGCTGCGCTTCCAGTGCGTTCTATGTAGTTTTCCAGTTCGCTTGCGATTAGCTTTAGGCTTTCAACGTCAACGCCTGAGTCAGGCTCATCCAACAGCAAAAGTTTTCCTTTGAGGAACATGAGTTGGAGTATTTCGGAGCGTTTTCTTTCGCCTCCAGAGAAGCCCACATTAATGTCTCTATTCAGGAAGTTGGCGAGTTTGAATTTTTCTACGAGTTTCTGTTCTTCCGGGCTGAAACTTTCTTCGGGTTTTTTTCCCAAGCACAACTTCAGCAGGTCTACGAGTTTTACTCCCGAGATTTCAGGAGGGTTTTGGAAGCTGGCTACGATTCCGAGTTTGGCTCTTTCATCTGTGCTTTTCGCGGTGATGTCTTGCCCCATGAAAAATATTTTTCCAGAAACAACTTCGTATGCGGGAAGCCCTAATAACGTGCCGATTAACGTGGTTTTGCCGGAACCGTTGGGTCCGAAGAGTATGTGGCTTTCGCCTTGTTTAAGTTTGAAGTTCAAGTTTTTCAGAATAGGTTTACCTTGAATTCTGACAGTTAAATCTTTAACTTCGAGAATATCCATTCTTGGTCAATGTTGATGCGCTTCCATTGAAGATAAACTTTCCGAAAGGAGTGAGAAAATTCGAATGGTGTCTCTAAGAGGAAACAAAGGTGGTCTCGCCGTTTTTACCACGTTATCCATTCTTTACTTTTTCTCCATCTTTCACAGGGTCGGGACTGCACCGATTGCAGCTAATCTGGTCGCTGATTTCGGCACAGACAACTCGGTGCTTGGATTAATGTCTGGCATGTACTTCTATTCCTATGCAGCTGCACAGATACCGGTAGGCATCATGCTTGACAAAATAGGCACACGCAAAACCCTTACTGTGCTGGGCTTGGTGGCTTCCTGTGGCAACCTAATATTCGCTTTAAGCCCAACAGTTCCAGTGCTAGCGTTAGGTCGAGGACTCATAGGCTTTGGCGTGGGCGGTTTCTACGTTTCCGCACTTAAAGCTCTGGCAGTAAGCTACAACCCTAAGCGGTATGCAACATTAACGGGTGTGCTGACATCTGTTGGCCACATCGGAGGCGTAGCCGCGTCTTCTCCATTGGCGCTTCTTGCCTTGGCTCTAAACTGGCGGGAAGCATTCCTGATAGTCTTCGCCTTCATGTTTTTCTTTGTCGTAGTTGCCTGGTTCGCCACTAAGGACATCGAAGACAAGCTGTTCGAAAGCAAAAGAAGCATTAGAGGTGAGTTTGGCAAAATATTTTCGAATAGGCAGCTCCTAAAAATTGTGCCCGTCCCGTTTTTTGTCTATGGCTGTTTCGTAAGTTTTCAGGGACTTTGGGCTGGTCCTTTCCTGATGGATGTGTATGGAATGAGCAAGGCTGCGGCAAGCCTCTTTTTCATGTTCATAAGCGTAGGCTTCATGGTTGCCTTTCCGCTGGCAGGTTTCCTTTCAGACAAAATAAACCGGAAGAAACCAGTTCTTTTAAGCGGTATCATCCTCAGCTTACTTTTCTGGTTGGTGATGGCAATCTTTGGCGGTGTGCTTGAAAGTTATCAGCTTCTTGCTTTGCTCGTCTTTCTGGGGGTTTCTTACGGTTTCACCTGCGTTTTCTTAACGATTCCTGCAACTTTGTTCCCTCTGGAAATCTCCGGTTCAGCCATAGCAAGCCTGAACATCTTCAACTTCGTCGGCGGAGGATTCTTCCAGTATTTGATGGGTTTCATAATTGACTCTACACACCAAACAAGCAATCCGTTTTTTTCCTACCAGATAATTTTCATAGTCTGCACTTTCGGCATGTTGTTCTCGCTAGCAAGCGCATTACTGTTCAAGGAAAAATCAAGAACTGAAAATGAACCAGCTGAAAGCAAAGCTGCTACCTGACTCAAACGCTCCAAAAACCCGCACCCATTTAGGGGATTATTTCGGCGCCGTTGTACTTCACAAAATCGAAGTCACTCAAGCGGATTTTTCCGTCAGCAATCAGCTGCTTTATTCTTGGGAGTTCAGTGTTTATGGCGTTGACGAGGCTTTTTACGGTGTTACAGACCGTGGCGTACTCGTTGCGGTTCCAGCGTTTAGTTACGTTCGCGTAGAGGCAGCGTCCGCCGCAGACTTTAAGCAAGTCGCAGCTGGTGCAGGGTTCGTCGCTGATTGGTATCTGCTTCAGCTTTAACGGGTGAGCGCTGCGGATGTGTGCTAGGTAGTAGTTTTTCATGCCCCACATGGCTGGGCAGGGAATGATTGTGCCGTCTGTCTGTATCGCATAGTTTATCCATCCGCCGCCGCAACGGAGCAGACTCGGCTCTTCATGCAGAAGCGAGTGAGCGATGCCTAAGAACGGGTAAAGCTTGAGGACAACACGCGTCTCC
Source organism: uncultured Candidatus Bathyarchaeia archaeon (assembly GCA_964632845.1). GTDB lineage: Archaea > Thermoproteota > Bathyarchaeia > Bathyarchaeales > Bathycorpusculaceae > JAOZHU01. The sequence continues at coordinate 2,757 of CAZWDU010000022.1, forward strand.
TCCATTTGGTCCACCCAGAACTGTGCAAGCCGCCTTAATCCGGGCACATAGTTGTTTTCGCTCCAGCGTTTGAAGTCGCGTCTCTCGTAGTCGTTTTCCCAGAAGCCCGCGTTCAACTGCCAGTGCACACTGCTGAAGGCGAATTCGCTATTGTCCAGCAGCCATGTGACTTGTTTGTAGATATCGGTTTGCTCCATCACAGTCATCCTCGCGATTAACTCACCTTGGAAGCCATTCTGCATGATTAAGCGCAAGTTGTTGATGACTTTGTGATATGTGCCTTTGCCGCGGTAATAATCCGTTAACGCTTCGTCCCCGTCTATGGAGACGAGTATTGTGTGAAAGCGATTAACGTATTTAGGCTCTAGCTTGTCTAAGAGTAAGCCATTTGTTTGGATCATGAAGTGCTTTGGCTTCACCGTATCCATAATCTGCTTGATCTTGTTTATGCAGAGTAGGGGTTCGCCGCCGTAAAACGTTAAAACGCAGTCCTTGTCTTTGTGGCAGAACTCGGCTAATTGCTGCCACGTATAACTGACTTTTTTAGGCAAGGCGTAATCTACGTCTAAGCCTGAAAAGTCTGCGTCAAAATCCTCCACTGCCTCGCCAAAACAGTAACGGCATTGCAGGTTGCACACAGTCGTCAACATCACGTGGAAGAACATGCCTTACTTGTGCACAGCGCTACCTTAATAGTATTTTTCCGCTAACTTTCGAGCTTCCGCATCCTCAGGGGTTTCTTCAGGTTCTTCTTTTGCTTTTTCGTTTTCTTCTTCAGCCTTGTCGGAGTGTTTTTTCTGGCTTTTTTCCGCTTCCTTCTGCGCCTTCTGTTTAGCTTTCTCAACGTAGCTTTGGAGGTCTCTGGTTTTCATGACTTTCTCAGGCAAAGTCTCAGGAGCATAAACTAAAGGCAATACGGCTAAGAACAAGAAAAATGCCGTGAAAGAAAAGATTGCAGTTGGAGAAACGACTTCGACAATTTGATTTGCCACGACCAAAGGCAGTAAGCCTGAGATGAAGAAGGGAAAGACACCCATCGCGTAGCGTTTGTCGCTTGGTGCATTATAACTCAAATCACCCCATACCGTTACAACGAATATTACCAGAAGGATTCCCCATGCAATTCCATCGACAAGTGTGTGAAAATACCAGCTAAGATAACTCTCGGGTGATACGCCCAGAAACGCATAACCAAGACCTAACGCGACGAATCCGACTATTGCCATACGTTTACGTCCTACGGTGTCTATTAGAAAACCTCCAATTACTGCAAAAACGCCGATTAGACCATTCTCGATGATCAACAGAGTGTTGATAAATGATTCTTCAAAAAGTACATCGGCGACTGGCGTAGTCAGATAGTTAACCAATGAGAACATTACCCATGGAACAAAATATAAAAGGAATGGACGCTCGCTCAGCACGGTCTTATAGGAAGGCGTTTTCTTTTCCGGGGTAATTGTCTCGCGTGGTTTCAATAAAAAGAACGATAGCAATCCGAACCCTCTCCATGCTACAAGAACGAGCACTTGCGCAACAATATTGTTTGGCACCACAGCCTGCAAAACGATGACGCTCGCGCCAGTAAAGAACATCATAATGCCTCCAAGTCTACCACGAGTTTCCACAGTTGCGTGGCTTGTGAAATAACCCATGCAGTTAGGCATGCCGATTCCCAAAGTCAAACCGAAAATTAAACTTAGCAATGTAATGCTTGTAAGGTCTGTGGTGTTAATGGCGAACAATATGAGGGGTGATGCGATGCCCAGTGCCATCCAGATTGAAAGAAATCGAGTCCTGTTGCCTATCTTGTTCATAAGGGACGCCCCGATAAACGCGGAAACGATGAGCGTAGCGAAATGTGCAACCCATACCTGCGAGCTTGCGAGATAATTGAGTTCCGCCGCAGTTGATATTTCTTGAATTATGTAGCCTGCATAGTAATACCAGACGAATGCATTGGATACTAAGAGAACGCTTAGAAGCGCAGTCTTGGATGTAATCCCTGATAGGAGGTCTCTTGACATTGAGGTTTTTACCACCTGATAGTTCTAGTTTTAAGGATAAAATAAACATTTAGCATTAGAAAAGTGTATTAAGAATAACCCTAAAAAGGGCAAAGTTTTTAAGCATAAGTGTAGAACATAACTACACAAGAGGAAGGAAGGAGAATGGCTAAAAGAGTACCTATACGAATGGGCGTGTGGAGATAAACAAAAATTTCCATCTTTAAACATTTTTTCTTAACCGTTACTGTTCTACAGTAGATCTTCGGCGCTAGCTTCTAGAAGTAATTGAAGTGTTTGGTTAGTCCCCTTCAGGGAAGAGGCTTGGCGGATTCCGGTCTTTATAAGAAACCTCATCTTAGTTTTCAACGCCGCTGTTTCTTTTGCTTCCATGACAATATCCACAATTTTTCCTGTTTTCGATTTTGTAATTTTGCGCCCTTTCAGTAACTGTAGTATTTCATCTTTTTTCTTTGGGTCTTGAAAAACGTTCAAAATTGGAAGGGGAAGGATTTCTCTAGCGAACCTGTTACCAAGTTCATCAGGCTCAAAAACATCTATAAACTCATCTCTCAAAGTGTTCAACAAACCTAGATTGCGACCAATCTCGCCTAACATCTTTACGTCGTTAGCTGTTCCCTCGCCAAGAATAGCCCCTATCTTTGCGGTTGCTTCCGCAACTGCCATTTTTTTCTTTATCAATTCAAAATAGTCTTTTCCCGAGAGATCAGTGATTCCTCTGAAAAGAGTTTCTTCCGCTTCAGCACTGCTAAGGTCAAAGAACGCCTTCTTTATCAACTCCAAAATTGTTTTCCGCTTGTTCTCAGAAAGCGCCATAGTTGCTTCATTTAACAGCAACATGCCTTCAATTAAGAGGGCATCCCCCGTGAGAATGGCAACATCCTTGCCGAATTTGCCAAAGACCGTTGGTACCCCATTCTTGCTCGTGGAGCCGTCTATTATGTCATCATGTAAATCTGCTGCCCCAACAAGCAACACAATTGCTGAGCCTACCTTAGTAGTTTCGTCAGGGTCACCGCCGACTGCTTCACAGTAAATAGAAAGCAAACCAGGGTGCATGATATCTCGAAAAACGGTCTCTGCGAAGTAACAAAGTGCTTGTTTTAGAGTCTTGTATCTTATCCTTTCTTTCACAAGGTATTGTTTAGCGATTTCCAGAGATTCCTGCCCGCGATTCCGCAAGACAGTTAATGTCTGTTCCACTAAAGTCTCTTTGTTCACAAAGGAGCACCAATCTATTTTAGGCTAGGTTACTATTTACCTTTTTAGGTTCTTGGCTGTTCACAAAGACACCAATTTGTTGATTAAACGTTTTTCCAGTGCCAATAAGCGTGTGCGCATCCCCAAAAGCGTAACTCTTAATAGCTAATGGGTTGATTGAACAAGTTTCATGAGTCAGTTGAAGCAAATTGAGGAGAAATGGCGCGCCAAATGGGAAAACGCCCGCCTATTCGAAGCTGACCCCACACCGGATAAGCCTAAGCTTCTGGTAACTTTTCCTTACCCCTACATGAACGGGCCTTTGCATGTGGGGCACACGTTTACGGCGTCGCGTGTGGATGCTTACGCGCGGTTCAAACGCATGCAAGGCTACAACGTGCTCTGGCCGTGGTCCTGGCACTGGACAGGACAGCCACTATTGGGCGCCAGCGAGCGCGTGGCAAGAGGCGACGAAGCGTACATTCGCGTTTTAAGGGATGTTGACGGCGTACCTGAAACGGAGCTTAAGAAGTTCGTCGAGCCGTTGTACATGGCGCAGTATTATACTAATGAGGGGCGGCTCGCCGCGAAGCGTATTGGCTTCTCAATTGACTGGCGAAGAGAATTCAACACCGTCATGCCTACTTACCAGAAATTCATAGAATGGCAGTACACGCATTTGAAGGAGAAAGGTTACGTTTCGAAAGGAACGCACCCAGTGGTCTGGTGCCCGAAGGATAAAAGTCCAACTGGCGACCATGACCGTCAAGTAGGCGAAGGCGTCACGCCTGAAGAGTACACACTCATAAAATACAAGCTAGATGAACACACGTTTTTGCCTGCAGCCACATTCAGGCCTGAAACAATCTACGGCGTAACCAACATGTGGATCAACCCCGACGCCACGTACGTGGAAGCTACGGTGAACGGCGAAAACTGGATAATCAGCCAAGAAGCCGCTGAAAAACTCCGCGAACAAGAACGAACCGTGGCAGTGCAACGCACGTTTAAGGGTAGAGAGCTTATTGGCAAAACGTTTGAAAACCCAGTTACAAAAGCCACGTTCCCTATCTTGCCAGGATGGTTCGTTGACCCAAAGCAGGCTACAGGCATAGTTTACAGCGTACCCGCCCACGCGCCCTACGACTGGCTTGCCCTCAGGGATTTGCAGCAGAAACCCGAAGTTCTAAAAGAATTCGGCATAAACCCTGAAACCGTAATGCGCATCAAACCGATTTCGCTGATTAAGATAGAAGGTTTCGACGATTACCCCGCCGTGGAGCTTGTCGAAAAGATGACAATAAAAGACCAGCATGACCCACAAGCGGATGAAGCCACAAAAACCTTATACAAAAAAGAGTTCCACGCAGGCGTGCTTAAACAAAACTGCGGTGCTTACTCTGGGAAAACAGTTCGCGAAGCCAAAGACACGTTAATACGTGATTTTAAAAAGCTCGGCATCGCCGACAGCATGTACGACTTGCCGCAGTCCGTGGTTTGCCGCTGTATGACGCCCTGCATAGTGAAAGTCCTTTCAGACCAGTGGTTCCTCAACTATTCCGACCCAGCTTGGAAGGAGAAAGCCAAAACCGCAGTGGCGCACATGAAGGTGTACCCTGAAACCGCCACCCAATGGTTCATCGCCGTGATTGACTGGCTGAAAGAGTGGGCATGCGCAAGAACCACAGGGTTCGGAACGCCCCTGCCGTGGGGCAAAGGCTGGATAATCGAAACTCTCAGCGACTCCACCATTTACATGTCGTTTTACACGATAAACAAGCATATACGGCAGCACAACATAAAGCCTGAAGCGCTCACACATGAAGTTTTTGATTACATTTTTTACGGGAAAGGCGACGCGACAGAACTCGGCAACGCAAACTTAAACGCTGGAACACTGCAAGCTATGCGCAACGAATTTTTGTACTGGTATCCGTTTGACCTGCGCATCTCCGCCAAAGAGCTCGTGCCGAACCACTTGACATTCTGCATTTTCCAGCATGCGGCGCTGTTTCCGCCCGAGCAGTGGCCCCGAGCCATCGGCGTCAACGGCATGTTGATGATTGAGGGCAAGCAGATGCACAAGTCAAAAGGCAACTTTGTAACGATGAAAAACGCGGTTGAACGGTACGGTGCAGACGCAACACGCTGCGCGCTCTTGTTAGGCGCGGAGGGCATGGATGACCCTGATTGGAGAAGCGATAACGCCGCAGACATCCAAAGCAAGCTGGAAACACTCTACAACTTCGCCAAAGGCATAATTGAGACAGCGCAAAACGATAAGGAAACGTATTTGGAAAAGTGGTTGCTGAGCAAACTTCAACAGCGCATAGCCGCCGTCACCGCAAGCCTCGATGAGTTAAAAACAAGAACCGCGCTGGAAATTGCTCTATTCGAAACGTGGAACGATTTCCGCTGGTACACTCGCAGGAAAGGAAAAACAGACGCAAAAGCCCTTATGGCGGCGTTAGAAGTATGGATTAAACTGCTGGCGCCCTTCGCGCCCTACATGTGCGAGGAAATATGGAGCACTATGGGCAAAGCGGGCTTTATTTCCATGGCTGAGTGGCCAAAGCTTGATGAAAGCAAAGTGGACGCGCTTTCTGAGGAACGGGAGAACGTGCTAACTGACTTGATTGAAGATACGTTGAACGTGCTGAAGGCGACGAAAATCACGCCTACGCGGATATGTTATTACACGGCTACTTTGTGGAAACGGAAAGTGTATCATAACATTCTTGCTAAAGCGGTGCAAGGCGAGGTTAAAGTTAACGAAGTCATGAAGGAACTCGCAAAGGACAGCGCCTTAAAAGCTAACATGAAAGCTGTAGCCGCGTTCGTTCCGAAAGTGTTAAAAGCGTTGAGCAAGCTTCCCAGCGACAGAAAAGCACGCATCGCACAGGTTGAGCTTGCTAATGAAAAGGAAATAATTGAGGAAGCAGTAGCATTTTTAAAGGAACGTTTTAACGCGCAAGTTGCAGTTTACAGCGAAGAAGACGCGGCGCGCTATGACCCTAAGCAGCGGGCAACAATGGCAATGCCCTATCAACCAGCGATCTACGTGGAATAAACCGCTTTTTCAGAAGTGTACACGCTGGCGGTTCTCTTTTTGCCGCCAACGTTTTTCTTACAGCAATCTACCTCATCAAAGTGGGATATGCCATTAAAAAAAGGCATGTGTGGACGCGACACTTACAGTGCGCGCCGTTAGTTTGCTTGCTGGGAAGTTGCGGTGCGTTTGCCACCGCGTTTTCTGAGCACAAGTGCCACTACAGCAACAACAACTATGACAGCAACTATTGCCGCGTAGACATACGTGTCTGGTATGGTTGTTCCATCGGTAGGCGACGTTGGAGTTGGGGTTGGAGTCGACGTCGGTGAACTTGAGGAGGCAGTGGGCGTTGGTGAAACTGACGAACTAGGCTCCGGAGTGGGAGTTGCAGAAGGCGCCGTAAGCTTAGTCTGGATTACAAGCGAGTAAGTTGAGATTTGAGCCACTGCTTCAGGCGCGTAATCAAGGGGATAAAGCTTGAATGACGCTGTGCCACCAGGGGCTATAGAGGTTGGAGTCAAATAATTGCTGTAACCTACTGCAACCACGCTACCTGTGGAATTGTAGAAAGTTGCTAAAACCCATGTTTGATTCGTTGATTGAGTACCTGTGTTCTGCACAACACCTGTCACCATGTAATAGCCGTCCTCGTCGTGGGAGGCTGAGTGGCTAATCACTTCTAAGTCTTGATATTGACGGCTGTTAGTTGAGCCAGCATAATTGATGGCTATTGTGAAGTTTGCAACGGCTTGAGTTCCCCACTCGGCGCCACTTACGACGCTGTATGGGGTAAAGACTAGGTAAAATGGTGTTTTCTGTTGGGGAAGAATTTCACTTACTAATGACTTGGTGGAGCTAAGTAGGTAAGGGTTGCCGTCTTCTGTGTAGAAGATTCCTGTCACCGTCAGATAATCGATTACGCTTGAACCAGTATTCTTGGCTTCACCAACCACGACCAAGCGATCAGTGATATAAGGGTCTAGGTACCAACTGTAGCTGAGAACATCAACGTTGTCTGGCTGACTGAACACGTTAGGAACAAAAGCTAGACATAAACCTACTGCAATGGCAAGAGTAAGAACAGATATTACATTTTTTTTCATGGTAATTCTCCTCGGTCTGAACTTTAAATGTGCATAAGGTAACCAAGAATTATAAAACTCTTTCTCAGAATTGAACCAAATTTTTATCTGTACATTGTTCGCTCGTCAGGGAGCTGACATGGCGAAAATGTTGCACGGTTTTTTCGGAAGAAAACAGGCAGTGCTTTGATGTTTGTTCGTTAATGCATACATGGATCGCGTGAACACTAGTCTGTAACTGCTGCGGTACTTCATGCAGTGATGTGCTTTTTGTAGGCTATGTGTACTATTAGTGCTACGATTACGGCTATCGGCAGAATGATAAGTAGGAAATCTCGGGCAGTTGGCTTATTGACGGCTGAAAGTAACGAGTATGTCGCCTATGAGGGGTTGAGAGTATTCGGATACTATTGGGAAAGTTACTGTTTCTGCTGCATTGTCTGCTGTGGTTGTGTAGTTTATCTGGGTTAAGGTTTCGTCTGGGGCTATGGCTTTCACGTGGAGGTTTGTGTAGTTTGTTTCCATGCGTATGGTAAAGTAGGCTGTGGATTTAGTGGACCACTCTGAAAGGTAGGGGCTTATGTTGAGGTCGTAGAGTAACGTGTGGCTACCGTTTATCACTGTGATAGGATGCTCATAGTGGATTTTCAGCGTGAAATATTCTGGGACGGGTTGGATTGTGCAGTTTATCATGGGCCAGTTGCCTAGGGCTGTGAAGTGGAGGGCTTCTGGATAGACCTCAGTGAAATTGCTCCAGCTGAGTTCTGTTTCATCCATTTTCAGGGAGATGTTGGTTGTGCCAGGAGGCGTAGGGTATACTAGGGGCAATGCACCTTGCCAGAACAGCACATGCAACGGGTAGGTGCCGTCGATTTTTGCCCATAGGCTTCCATTGACAATGGTGATTGTGTAGTTGACGTATTCTTCAGGCATTGCGATGAAAGGTGAGCTTGGAGGTGGATTCGTTTCGTCTCTATTAACGAGTTGGACTGCGGCTACTGCTGAGAGCAAAAGCAGAAAAACGATAGTTGCTGCTAGTATCAGCTTTTTATGCATTGCAATCCGTTTAGTTATATGGCGTGAACAGCGCTTTTAACGATTACGACACACGCTTGGCGGCGCATAGGTGTTAAGTTATAATCACAGCTGAAAAAGCAAGCACAAAAACGAGCAACAACACTAACGCAATTCTTTTCACATCAGCACCAACTACTGATAAATGATTTCGCCTGAAAGGCGTTTTTGTAAAGATTTCTTGACTAAACGAGCCATTTCGTAGTCAAAGTTTCGTGACAAACACGAAAGCCACAACTCAGCCTTCACATACTTTCTCAAAATAATGAAAACACAGCTTTTCTCAAGCACTAGCCCAGACTATTTAAAGAGGGGCTATAAACCGCAACAAGCACTATAACCTACAAACGCACATAACTTTTTGACTTTTTACAACTAGGCATCATTTCTTCTTTTTTTGTCCCAACTCAGTTTCCTGTTCGTCTCCGCTTAAAAGAGTACGCAGCGACTTCACTTCATCCCGCAGCATGTCAATTTCACTTTCTAATGCTTTAGCTTTTGCGTCAGCCATTTTCTTGAGTTCTTCAATTTCCAACAGCAGATTTTTCCGTTCATTTTCGAGAGTCCTGATTTTTTCCACGATGCTTTTGAAACTACTCATATCGGTTCCATTCTTTAATCTTTATTTCATCAGTTTCAGCACTTAAGAGTTTTGCAACCTCTGCTTTCCACTCGTATACATGCAATTTTTATATGAGAATCTGCAGATAAAACAGGGGTGCATCTTCATATTGTTGGGCTGTGTCTTTAAATGAGAAAGACCATATTCAAAAAACTTGAAGCTCAAGGACTAATCGCAAACTATAACCGTTTGCGAAAAAACTTGCCATCGAAGCTTCCCGCAAGAGTTTTCATAAGCGATGAAACTTTCCGAGAAGGAATCAAGGCACCCACGGTTTTTCTAACTTACGTCGAACAAGTTAAACTTGCCAAACTAATGGACGAATCGGGAATAGCCACAATCAACGTTGGCTTTCCTGCCCTATCAGAAGACGACAAACGCGCCGTCAAACGAATCGTAAACGAAAGCTTCGACAACGTAATCCTCACAGCATCAGCGCAACCGACAAAAAGCAGCGTAGACGCATGCCTAGAATGCGGCATAAAAGAAATAACCATAGAAACCCCATTCAACGGACTCAACCTCAAATACAGACTTAACATAACAAAGGAACAACTGCTAAAAGGAACCAGCGAAAGCATTGACTACGCATTAAAACACGGGGCAACCGTAGAACTCATGCTTAGGGACGCATCACGAACACCACTTGAAACTATCCTGCAAATTTTTGAAACCGCAGCAACAGCAGGCGCAAGCAAGCTAGGCATAGCAGATTCAGTGGGTTTTCTAAGACCACTATCAATGCACTATTTACTGTCACATATCAGAGAAGGCTTAACTGAAAACACAAAGAAAAAAACAGCACTTTCCGTTCACTGCCACAACGACTTCGGCTTGGCAACAGCCAACACCTTAGCAGCAGTAGAAGAAGGCGCAAGTTACTTGCATACGTGCATCGCAGGCTTCGGAGAACGCGCAGGAATAGCACCATTTGAAGAAGTTGTCACCAGCTTGGAACTACTGTATAACATCGACACAGGAATTGACCTAGAAAGAGTATACAGGCTTTCCCAGTCAGCCGAAAAAGCATTCGCGCTACCAGTTCAATTCCACAAACCAATAATAGGCGAAAACCCATTTTCACGTGAAGTAGACGATGAAGTGGAGAAACTACGAGCGCAACCGCTACTTTTTGAACCGTTTCCGCCCGAGATTGTTGGACGCGAAACAAAGTTTTTCGTAGGCAGAAACACGGGGCAAACGCTGATTCAAAGGCTTCTGGAACAAGCTGGAGTAAGAGCATCACCGCGACAAATGGACGAGTTATTTAGGCATATCAAAAGCCCACAGGAAAACCTAGATAAAGGCGAAACCCAAATGACATTCTACCAAGTGAAAAAGCTACAGAAAGAGCTACAGAAAGGCTTAGCTATGGACGAGTTTTGGCGTTTAGTTGAAACTATAACGCGGCAAAAACCGAAGCCACCCGAAAACACCAAAAAACAGCCACCTTCAGCATCCAACTGACCTTAACGGCATAGAATCACACGGTTCAAAATTCAACTGCTGTCTTATTCCCGCAATCTCCTCTGGACGTAAGCTTCTCGGATAATTGTACAATGGACCACTGGGTTTTTCATTGTAAAATGGGCGATTGCAGTCTGGACATCCAGAAGTAAGGAACGGCTGTCCAGCGGCTACCACACATTTCAGCATTTCTTTTTTAACGTTGAAATCCACTATTCGGCAACGGGCATCAAAACACATGTCCTCATAACGCGCTAAGCCGCTAACAATTAAGTATCTTGCAAGCTGCACTCGCCTATACGATGCAATCGGAGGTTGCGGTTTGTTTTCGAGCATTGTGCCGCGAATAGGCGTGAAAGCAAAAAGGGCTGGCAGAACATGCAGGTCTACGCATTGCTGAATAACGTTTACTGCATCTTTCTCAGTTTCACCTAAGCCAATGATTAAGTGCGTGCTGACGTTTCCGCTCCCAAAAACCTCAACAGCTTCCTGCAGCTGCCTGAACTGGCTTCTCCAACTGTATGGACCACCTGCAACTGAACCCTTAACTTCGTTGAATAGCTTCTCTGTTGCTGCATCTAAAGCTATGCCAATGCGGTCTACACCTGCTTCCGCTAAACGCCGTATATTCTCGGTGTTCAGCGGCTGGCACGAAACTGAAACTGGAACCGTTGCATGTTGCGTTACTGCTTTCACGAGAGCAACGAGATCAGCAAAAACTGTAGGGTAGTTTAAAGCTTGGATGCAAACGCGCCTTATTCTGGCATCAGCGACAGCGCTTTCAAACTTTTGAAGAACGCTTTTTGTGGGGAAAACAGGCCATGAAACTCGTGAGAGCAATTCAGTCTTGCTGTGGCTGCTTCTGGCTTGAGGGCAAAATCCGCAGTTTGCAGTGCATTTGTCAGCTTTGTAAGTCATCAAATATGCGGTTGTGGGTTCAGCGTCAAGTTTGCCTTCTAAAAGTCCGAGAACTATGGCGGAACCTATTGAAACGCGAACACGCTGTGGCAGATCGGTTTTTTCGCAACTTGCTGTTTTAGTCAAATGGTTCACCAGAGAAAGCTATTGGCTGGAAAGAATAATGAAATAACAGTATATTAGCGTAGAGATGTATCTGAACTGCTGCGTATGGGTGTCTGTGGAAAATGTTAGAGTTACAGCGATTTGTTGATGCAGGGTTTGTTTAGAGAATTGTTCCTGCGAGGTAGGTTGTGAAAGCCTTTGTGACTTGTACATTCACGGTTTTGCCGAGCATGTTTGTTGAGGTCTTGATGACGATGGGTTTGTAGGTGAAGTTGCGGCTTATCCATGAACCGTGGGTTTTCCCTTTTTCGTCTATTAGCACTTTGCCTGTCCAGCCTATCCAGCGCTGGTTTCTTTCGAGCGCTATCTGCTTTGCCAACTGAGCCGCTCTAGCACTGCGCTGTTTGATTTCTGCTGGAGCCACAAACTCTGCGCGCATTTCAGCTGCTGGCGTGTGCGGTCTGGGGAAGAATTTGGATATGTTGGTGATGTCAGGTTGCACTTCCTTGATAAGTTTGAGCGTGTTTTGGAAGGCTGAGCGGGTTTCGCTTGGGAAACCGCAAATGATGTCTGTAGCCAGCGTGAGTTGTGGAAAAGCTGTTCGGAACGCTTTTACTGTGGTTTTGAAGTCTTCAGTGGTGTAGAATCTCTGCATATGTGCGAGCACTGTATTGTCGCCGCTTTGCACGGGTAAGTGTATGAACTTGAATATTTTTTCGTTTTTGAATGCTTCAATGAGGCTGTTTAAGAATGGCTTAGTCGTGTTGGTTGTCATCATGCCAACGCGTATTCTAAAGTCACCTTTCACGTTGGTTATGTTGTTGAGTAGCGTTGCGAGGTTTGTGCCTGTGTCTTTTCCGTAGCAAGCTGTGTCTTGTGAAGTGAGCCAGAATTCTTTTGTGCCTGTGGCTAAATCCTGTTTTACCCGTTCAGCTATTTCAGTGATACTGTAGCTGCGCAAGTTGCCGCGAGCGAAGGTTACGCAGCAGTAGGCGCATTTGCCTAGGCAGCCGTAGTTTATGGGGATTATGCTGATGGCTGAGTTGGATTTTACTTGTGGCAAGTTCAGGGGTGGTTTGGCTGTTAAGGCGTTGTTTAAGGCAAGAATGGTTTCGCCGTTTAAGACGCGTTTGGTGATGTCTACGATTTGTTGGGCTGCTGCTGGTCCAGCTACGGCGTTGAAGCGCGTTTCTCGTTGTAGGCGTTCAAAGTTGATGAGTGGCAAGCAGCCGGTGATGATTATTTTTTTGTTTTTTGGTGTGCGTTTTATGGTTTCGATTATGCGGTTTTCTGTGGGGCCTTTTACGGCGCATGTGTTGTAGATTATTACGTTTGCTGCTGTGGCTGAGTGTGTTAGTTTGTAGCCTGCTTGGGTTAGGCATCCTGCGATGGTTTCGCTGTCTGCTTGGTTTGTGGAGCATCCGTAGGTTTTGATGTGTATGCGCATGTTTTTCATCGTTGCTTGTTTGGATGCAGGTAATAAGGTATAAAAAAATAAAGGTTGCTTTGGCGGGTTTTTACAGGAAGTTGTAACTCTGAGTGTTTATGCTTTATAAGGCATGGCACGAACATGTTTAATACATATTTGCTCCATAACATATAGCGGTATAACCTACATGCATGCTTTTAACAGTTTACCGAGGGAGAGAATGTATGAAGCTAATAACTCTGTATCTGCCTGAAACGTATATAAAGGCTTTGGATCAGCTTGTAACTGAATGTTTTTACCCGAACAGGGCTGAGGCTATTCGCGTGGCAATTCGAGATTTAATCAGTGCTGAAGTGTGGAGGCGAAAGGGCGTTGACTAAGCATGCTGATGAAATGGCAGTGAAAGCACATTTGGGTTTGGATGATAATGACAAGGTTATCGCGAGCACTGCTGAGTTAGTTTGCAATGAGGCTCTTGTTATTTGCAATGGACCCGTTAAGCCAGCAAAGGAACGTGTGCCTAAAGTTGCGCCTGTGAAGTTGAGGGTGAACTCAGTGCAGGGTAATGTGGATAAAGCTATGCACAAGCTGTATGATTTGGAGCAGAGCGGAGAAACAGAGAAAAAGTTGAACGTGGACTTAGATCTGTACCAAATGGAAAACTATTAACAGGCTGCACTCTTTTCTTACTTTTTGTTTTTTCAGTGTTGATTTTCGTCTTATGCGATTTTTAGGCAGTTAGAACTAGCGCGTGGAAAAAGCTATAGCCCCTCTATATAAAGCGATTGTGCTATAGAGTTTGTCAAGAAAATTTGACTGGGATGCTTATTTGGTCAAGAAATCTTGACTGCAACTTTGTCAAGAAATCTTTACAAAAACCCTTTAGTAATGAAGTTACTATCGTATTTTGGGGATAAGCATGAGTAAAAGTGTTGCTCTGCTGCTTGTTCTCGTTTTACTGGCCGCGTTGAGCACAGGTATCGCCGTGTCTGCATCTTCTGCTGAGGCGAAAGAAAATTCTTGGACGACCAAGACTTCACTGCCCCAAGCGATTAGTGGGGCCAAAGCTGTTGCAGTAAATGGAAAAATATACATCATGACGGGTACGTTCAATTACGAGTACAATCCAGCAATGGATAATTGGACTGTTAAAAAGCCTATGCCAACTACAAGAGGCTCTTTTGGAATTGCAGTTTTTCAAAACAAGATTTACGTAATAGGTGGAGAAGACAAAGCTCTCAGTTCGAAGAGGCATTATTTTTTGTCAACTAACGAGGTATATGACCCTTCAACAGACACCTGGGAAACCAAGAAGCCGATGCCAACATCCAGAAAATACGTAGATGCGAATGTCGTAAACGGAAGAATCCATGTCATAGGAGGAATAACCTACGAAGATGAAAACAACCATCACCAAAATCATACAGCAGTGAACGAAGTCTATGACCCTGCCACCGATTCATGGATCACAAAGCAGCCAACGCTATTTGCTATCGCACGCTACGCCTCTGCAGTTGTTGACAGCAAGATCTATGTACTTGGCGGAACTTCCAATCAGGTTGACGACTCACAAGCATGGGTTGCTAATCAGATTTATGATGCCGAGGCGGATACTTGGAGTCTCGGGGCATCATTGCCAACCGCTACATATCATGGTGCTGCCGTCGCGACGACAGGCGTGATGGCGCCTAAGCGGGTCTACGTCATAGGCGGCGGGTTTACCGAAGTTACTAACGTAGTTAATGTTTACGATCCAGCGTCAGACAGCTGGATTGCTGCGGCTTCTATGCCTACTAATCGTTCCAGTCTTGCGTTAGCATTGGTGAATGATGTCATCTACGCGATGGGTGGTAGTCTTGGCTGGGAAGGCGAAGCTTTTCCGTATGAAGGGCATCCAGTGGGAACGACAAACGTAGTTGAGCAGTATACTCCGTTTGGGTATGGCACTATTCTGCAAGAGCCCGTGCCTTTCCCAACGGTGCTTGTCGGCGTTGCTTCTGGAGCGTCAGTAATTGTTGTAGGTATGGGGCTGTTGGTTTACTTCAAGAAATGTAAACACTGAACACTGGTCTGCTTGGGTTAACACTTTATGCTTTTACGTTTTAATCGTTAGAAATACAAACTTTACGAAAAATGACGATTAGAACAACAGGGTTCTATATAAAGAGCCAGATAAAGGGTGAAGCTGGCTTTTGCTGGGATACACGGCGTGTACTGGAAGCTAAAAACATGGAGGTCTACAGAATACGCAGTAACAAAGATGGGGTACTTTTCCGTTTAGCCAGAATTGCTTATGGCTGCGGTGTTACGGCTAACATGATTACTGCTTTAGGCGTATGTTTTGGCGTGTTAAGCGCCCGCAATCTTTCCCTTAAAATAATGATAATGCTTCTCAAGCTTTAACTTAAACGGCACAGGCACACCGAAAGGCTGGCAACGCCCAGCCGCTATCGCTTTCACAACAGCGTCAACACTCAACTCAGCATCAACAACAGTGTAAGCATAACCAATAGCAGGCGCATAATGCGCGTCAGTCCCCGCAACCCGCGGAAGCCCAAAGCGTGCAGCAACCTCCTCAGCTTTTCGCACGCTTCGCTTGAACGGCGAAGCAGAAGCGTTAATGGTTTCAATCGCGTCGAACTTGCCGCTTGTATGCTTACCTAGGCTGCCTTTGAACAGCGCAAACGGGTGGCAAGCCACTGCTACGCCGCCTGCCGCGTGAATCCGCGCCACAGTTTCATCCGCGCTTAAATCTCGTGGAATCACTTCGCGCACGTTAAGTGCTACTATGTGCCCATCTCTGCTGGTGACTTCGGTGCCGGGAATTACCAAAAAATTCTTTTCCTTAGCCATCTTCAACGCGCCTTCAACGCAGTTATGGTCCGTAACCGCTACCGCACTTAACCCGCGCCGTTTAGCCCAAAACACAAGTTGCTCAAGCGTGATTAACGAGTCAGACGAGTAAACAGTGTGCACGTGAAGGTCAACTTTAACCCGCAATTCACTATCATTTAGCATTTGCCATTTTCTCTCTGACTTTCAACAACAACTCATCCAACTGCTCCGCAGTGGCATCTATCTTGCGGAAAAGCGGCTTCGCCTTAGCTATCTTATGTCCAGCAGCCAACGGCTTAAGTGCCTCACTCCACTTGCACTCGCAAATGCTATTCTGCAAACCAAGCGTTTGCCACAACTGCTCCGCCGTGCCCGGCATTATAGGTGCCGACGCCACGGCAAGCGCCTTAACCACCTGCGTAGCCACGTACAACACAGTTGCCGCTTTTGTTTTGTCGGTTTTAAGCAGGTTCCAAGGCTCCTTCTCATTCAAATACTGATTCCCCATGCGGCTCAGGCTTATCAGCGTGTTCGCGGCAGACTGCAGTTTAGCTGACTCGAACTCCTCAGCAATCGTATCCACTTTCTCGCGTATGCCCTGCAACACTGTCTCATCCTCCGCCGTCAACTGTTCAGCCTGCGGAACTGCGCCGTCAAATCGCGAGTTAATAAAAGTTAAAGTTCGGTGAACGAAATTTCCAAACGTGTCATTTAAATCCGCGTTAATTTTATCCACGAAAAATTCCCATGAAAAATTCGCGTCCTTCGTTTCAGGTCGCGTAGCAACCAAAAAGAAGCGCCAGTAATCCACAGGAAACAGCTCCAGTGCTTCGTCTATCCATATGCCGATTCGTCGGCTTTTAGAGGCTTTTTCGCCTTTGAACTGGAGAAACTCGGTTGCCGACACATTCCAAGGCAAATTATATCCTTCACCAGAAGCTAAAAGCAAAGCTGGCAAAATAATCGTGTGAAAAGGAATGTTATCCTTCCCCACAAAAAACAATGTCCGCGCATCCTTGTTAAACCAGAATTCCCGCCACAGCTCAGGCTTGCCTACACGCTGGCAATACTCAATGGTAGCTGAAACGTAGCCTAAAACTGCTTCAACCCACACGTAAATTGTTTTGCCCTCGGCACCGGGAAACGGCGCAGGAATCCCCCACTCGACATCACGCGTAACCGCTCTAGGCTTCAAGCCTTCTTTTATCCAGTTTAAGCTGAAGTTCTTCGCGTTAGCTGGCAACTGCTTGTTGTCCTGAATGTACTCGCTGAGCGGGTCAGCCAACCGTGAAAGGTCAATGTACCAGTGCTGGGTAGTTTTCACAACAGGTGCGTTCCCGCAGATTACGCAATGGGGCTTTACAAGAAAAGTAGTTTCTAACAGTCTTCCGCAGCGGTCACACTGGTCTCCGCGTGCATGCTCGTATCCGCAATAGGGGCACTCGCCCTCCACGAAGCGGTCAGGCAAAAACCGCTTGTCATTCTCGCAGTAAAGCATCTGCGTGGTCTCGGAGAAAATGTAGCCGCGCTCGTAAATCTTCATCAACAGTGACTGCACGAATTCCTTGTGTACGGGGTTTTCAGTCCGCGTGTAATTGTCAAAAGATACATCCCAACGCTTGAATAATTCAGCCACGTACGCGTGGTTTCTGTCAGTCAGTGCCTTCGGCGTTATGCCCTGTTTTAACGCTTCCACTTCGATGGGTGTGCCATGCTCATCTGAGCCGCTTACCATAAGCACATCGTCGCTTTGCAGCCTATAATAGCGTGCAGCAACATCTGCAGATAAAACTGAGCCAACTAGGTTGCCTAAGTGAGGCGTCACGTTAATGTAAGGCCATGCTGATGTGACTAAGATTTTTCCCGAGGTTAACACACCCTCCAGCAATTCCGATTTGGATGCACTTAGAATTGTGAATGCTATTACTTAATTATGTCGATGAGCTTAGGCAGCTTTACTCGGAAACTGAGCCTTTACGGCGAACACTGATGCCGCAACTAGAAAAAACTATATGCTAACTGCGGCAACCGTATTCCGTGAAGAAAAATGGCTTTCACGCGCTGGAACAAAGCATGGGTGGTCATTACTCTATGCTCCTTAGCAGCGTACAATCTTCGTTGGCTTCATGGCGTTTTGGTGAGCGTCCTCCACATGTTGGGATTAGTAGAACCCGCTGTCCAAGTTACATGGTGGAGGTTTTGGGTGGATTATGTGCTTGCAGGAGTAATTGGAAACCCAATTCGCTTGGCAGGTGCGTTTCTCGCGTTGTTTTCAGCGTACTTACTGTGGGGACCTAAGCCGAAGGCGTTCTCAAGCGTCAAAAAGTATGTTGCGGCAGCTGTCCTCTTTGAAGGCATATTTTTTTTGACGGTAATGCCTATTACATTAATAGCGCTCGCCCGTGGAGTAGCGCCTATACTCATGCTTGCGTACATAATGCAAATTCTGCTGGTTTCGCCAGTTCTGATAGTGCTTAGCCGTAAAATCTGGGCTTACACTGAACCCGCAAAAACAAACCTGCTCAAGTGGGCAAGCATCGCTACAGTAAGCTATTTAGCGGGTATTTGGGTTAACAACGTGTTAAGTTGGCTTAATGCCGCTGCTATTGCAGACATGGAGTCAATTCTGAGTGGAATTACGCTGCTGGGTTTTCTCAACGCGATAATCACTTTGTCTTTGTCGATTGCCTTCGCATTTACTGGACTTCATGCTCTCCTGAGAAAGGATAACCAAAAGCGAAGCATAAAATTTTTTGCTCTCGCATTAATCATGCTGGGTTTGTACTTTGTGATTTTCATATTTTATTCAGTAGTTACTAACACTTTAAGCTCTATGTTCTTGGTTGAAATTTGGCCTGTAACGCTTTTAGGCTTAGGCATAGGTATGCTTAAAGGAAAAAACGGAACAGAATGAGCGAGAAGTACCACATGTTATTTAATGCTGTTTTTTGGTAGCAGGGAAGGGTTTGCTGGGGCTCCGAAGAAACTTAAAGGAGAAAAAAGGGGGAAAAGGCAGCCCCTTTTTTTGAAGACAGCTGTTGTAATCGTTTCTTCGCTCAGAGCCCTCTCAGCCCCTTCCAGCCGCCTGAAACAATGACTAGACTAAAAAAGGGGAAATTGAGTTTTGATTTTGTTTTGCCATTTTTATTATCGTTTTCTGAGGATCAGTAAGGCAACAACTGCGATTGCAATGAGTATTGCGATGCCGATGCCTATGATGTAAGGTATGCTGTCTGGCGGTGCTTGCGGCGGTTCAGGTGTTGGTGTTGCTGCAGGAGCTTCAACTACGCTAACGTAGGTTGTAGCGGACGAGCTGCCGTACGAGTCATCGCCGCAGAACGTTGCTGTGACAGTGTATTGTCCAACAAGATCTGGAGTCCAAGTGTAGCCAAAAGTGCCACTGTACCCTTCAGTAACAACGTCATCAATGTGCTGGTAGTTGCCGTTAGGATCACAAACATCCAAAGACACTGAAACACCGGTAATCGTCTCGTTATTCCAGATGCCGCCAATTGGGAACTGGAAGTGCAAGTACTCCATCTGCGTACGCATCGAACCCTGAGACACACACGGAGTGCCAGGCTGCGCAGGAGACAAATCCAGCACAGTACCCGTCAAAATCACGCTCTCTCCCTGCGTTATAGCAGTCAACGGCGCAGAAACCGTAGTAGCGCTCTTGCCCTTGCCAAAGACGTACTGGATGCCGAGAGTAGACGGGAACAGCATGTAGCCGTCAACAATAGGACCAGTGCTTGGTTCCTGTCCGAACGCGGTGCTGCCAAATATTGCAATGTCCCATAGGTACTCGCCAGTAGTAGCGTTGAAACACCAGAGACTCCAGCCGCGGTCTCGAGGCTGGTCTGGACTGTGCTCGCCGTCGTAGATGTATACTTTGCCGTCTGCAATGCGAACGTTAGTCATGCCAGGATTAACTTCGCTGCCGCCTATAACGTCAGTGTAAGGACTTTCAAAAGCTGCCCGTGTATACCGACTTGACTTCCATGCAAGTTCGCCTGTTTCCCAGTCAATAGCGTAGAGCCCATCGTAAGATGGCCGGAAGAACAAACCGTAAGCTGAAGCTACACCGTAAACGCCGAAGCCAGTTGAACCCCAAGGATAGTCCATTTCAAATGTCCATGCGACTTGCCCTGTACGCAGATCCCAAGCCTTCACAGCCCCGCCCTGCGTAATTACTGCGACTTTGCCGTGGTCAACGCACGTAGCCAAGGGACTGTAAGACGTGTCTGGGTGATTACTGGTTATGGTACGCAGCAATTCGCCTGTGTACAAATCGAAGACGTCTACGGATAATCCGTACCATGCACCTATTCCGTCAGGAGTAGGCATATTTGTAACAACACCGATGCCTTCGTTCCAATCGATATAGCTGGGTAGACTGCTCCGTGCATAGGACGTGTTGCTCATTATTCTGCCAGATAACGTGCTGCTGCTTCCAGCGGTGGTCCAGTTAATCAAACGATAGTTAGGATTCGTCATGTTACCAATGTTCTGTATTGACAAGACGTAGCCATCCAACTGATTATAATAAGTGCCGCCACTCAACGGCTCAATCGAATAGTTCCCAGTAATAGCGCCAGTGTACGGATGCCACTTGTAAAGCCTATCGCCAGTTATGCCTACAAGCTCCACGTTGTGCGTTCCGCCTGCCAACACCTCACTGTACCGTGTAGATACAGAGGGCGTGATATACGAAACGTATTGAGGCGCCACAACAACAGTACTAATAAACGTCATGCCAAACATGCTAACAACCGTTTGCGTTGATGGTGCTTCATTTTCCCAGTAGATTTCGCCAGTACGCAGATCATAGCACTGCAAGAAGTACACCGATGTAGTACCCACTGCTTTTTGAATTGTCTGGTAGCATCTTCCGCCGTAAACTATGCTTGGCACACCGGGATCAACCATCTGTCCTTCTTGGGTACCGTATGCTCCGATGATGCCGCCTTGAACTGAGCCGCCTATCTCTCGCTTCCACACCACGTGTGCACTCGCTGGTCCCTGAACCCACGGATGGAACAGGTAGTTGCTGCTCCATTTCGGATTGGTGTCAGGATAGTATTGGTCCCATAGAACGCCGAAGTAATCGCCTTGATAGCCAGTGGTTGGCCAGTTGCCTAGAATCGGCCACCACTCTCTATGAGCGTAATGCACAGGCCGCGTCCAGTAGTCAGTGGGCAACGGTGACGGAGGCCAAGAAAGCACCATTTCGTTCTGCACAGTAAACGTGTACTCATCAGTAGAACTAGGCTTATAGTAAGCTGACTCAATGTAGCTGCCTGAACTGTTTTCCACCAGGTACCCGTTGTAGTATCGCCCTGCTGGGAAGTACGTTCCGAGAAACTCGAACTTGATCTTCCACTCGCCAGCCTGATCCACAGTGTACTCAACATATGAAGCTGTATCCGAGAAGGTGCTTCGCATAGTAAGAACCTCCTGAGTCTCATCCGGCTTCGTTAACGTCACCTTATGGCATCCCGTTTGGCCACTCAAGAAGCCCCGGTTCGTGTTAAGCGCAGGATTGATCCAAACGTTAATCAGCAAGGCCTGACCGAGACCTATAGGATTAGGCCTAAAGCTAATCACCGCCTTTGTATCAGTTGTGACATAAGGAACTTCGCCAGTTGGCACAGTTAATGACTGCTGAAAAGAAGAAAGCTGACCCTCAACAGGTGTAATTTGCACAGTCGTCAACGTAACAGAAGCAAACAAAAGAACCAAAATGATTGCAACAGATGCCTTTGCCACATTCTTTGAAAATTTCATGTGTTCTTTATTCTCCTTTTTATTTGTTAGCTCAAGGTTAGAGCATTTAATATTTAAGATTTTCCTAATTTAATTGTCAAGCAAACATAAAATTAACGTTGATGTTTTCATATGAAACAATAAAAAAGGGCGATATCAAATCTTAATATGTGTACTGTATTGAAGAAACAGTGTTAAAGGAGAAAACAAAAATGCAAAAACCGAATAAGTACAGATGCAACAGATGCAAAAATCAAAGGTTTTTTTAAAAAAGAGTCATGTATAAACTTCATTGAAACCGCCGAAGACTGCACTATCAGTTACCCCTCCTGCAAACTTCCTCGCAGGTTTTCCTCGGATAAACCCGTTTGCCAGCCGCGCCGTTCTGTGCGCTTACACGGTGAATAATGGCAAAATATTTGAATAGCTTTTTAGCATAAAGCTAACAGTCACTATGTGGCTCTGCTGTTCTTTTGCAGCAGGGAAGGGTTTGCTGGGGCTCCGAAGAAACTTAAAGGAGAAAAAAGGGGAAAATACGAAACCCTTTTTTGAAGACAGCTATTGTAATCGTTTCTTCGTTCAGAGCCCTCTCAGCCCCTTCCAGCCGCTTGGAACAATGACTAGACTAAAAAGGGGGAAGTTGAGTTTTGATTTTTTGCCATTTTTAAGCTCGCTTCCTGAGTATCAACACGCCAACAATAGCTACTGCGATGATCATGGCGATGCCTGTGCCTATGATGGACAGCGTGTAGTCTATCGGTGCTTCTGGTTCAGGCGTCGGCGTTACCGTTGCTTCTACCGGTTCAACCACGCTAACGTAAGTTGTAGCGGACGAGCTGCCGTACGAGTCATCACCCATGAACGTTGCTGTAACAGTGTACTGCCCTGCAATGTCAGGAGTCCACGTGTAACCGAAAGTGCCAC
>CAZWDU010000023.1:0-23119 GCA_964632845.1 uncultured Candidatus Bathyarchaeia archaeon
GTGGCACTTTCGGTTACACGTGGACTCCTGACATTGCAGGGCAGTACACTGTTACGGCAACGTTCATGGGTGATGACTCGTACGGCAGCTCGTTCGCTACAACTTACGTTAGCGTAGTTGAAGCTGCTGCAGCAACGCCGACGCCTGAACCGCCGCAAGCACCGATAGACTACACGCTGTCCATCATAGGCACAGGCATAGCCATGATCATCGCAGTCGCCATAGCCACAATACTGATACTCAGAAAACGACAATAAACTCTTCAAAATTCCTTTTTTCTTTTTTGTGTTTAAAGAGGAAAGTAATGACTAAAACCATTTAACTTGCAAACCAGCGGGTGTCCTCAAAAAGTAGGAAACCGCGAAGTCTAAGGTTAAAGCCAAGAACAGGCAACTTTTATAACAAGATTTGGCTACATAACACCCGAGATATGAGAATATGAACCGACTGACCGCGTTCCTGATGAGTTCCTTTCATGCGAACGAGCCATTGCCAAAGGTGCTTAAACGCCAAGTTCTAGGAGTTACATATTTATTGTTACATCCTCCTCAGTTAAAGCGCATAATCATAAGAGAAACTCGATATGGACAGAGATATCAAAATAAGCAGAATTGGTTGGAGTGGCAGAGATATGATCAATACATCGCGCATTTACTGCATAGTACAGCAGAGGCACAAGTGCGCCCAATAAATGTGGCAAGAATCCAGACTATTTCTAATATGATCAATAGTGTAGGTCATGGTTTGCAAGTCTTAGATGTTGGATGTGGACATGGAATTATTAGCGAGCACATATGGAAACTGGGGCATGACGTAACATGCGCAGACTTGCCAACGATTACTTCGTTAGCTCACAAACGGCGAGCTTTGTTAGTTGTGGCTAGTGAAGCAGAGCAATTAGCCTTCGCAGAAAACAGTTTCGATGTGGTATTGGCCTCCGAAGTATTAGAGCATTTGTGGAATCCGCACGCTTTCTTGGACGAAGCTCATAGAATTCTTAAAACTAACGGTCATTTGATAATAGAAGTCCCTGAAGGGAGAGAAGGCTTGCGTTGGGACTCTCACATACAATACTTCACATTGGAAGGCTTAAAGCAGATGCCTGGTTCAAAATTCGAGGTGCACGAAGTTAAACGCTTACCGCCCGTTGTAGGGGTTCCCACACCTACGATTATTCTGATGTTACGCAAATCAACAGCTAACAACTAATAATATTCTCTCTCAATTGTAGTGATTGCGCAGACGACAAAGAGCGGAGAAAATTTTTGCTAAAAACGACTGAAAGGCCTCTATGTTTTCGTTAGTTCATGTTTTATTGCTGAATTGAAGCCGCGTCTTTATTTGGCGGAATATTAATATTAACCAACTTCGTTGGTAGGTATCAAAAAAATAGGGGAAAGCTATAAATGATTTTTCTTAAGAAAACCAAAGTTCTCGTTAATCTTGCTTTGGTTCTAATGTTAACTGTTGCAGTTTTTATGGCAAATGTGCCATCCATCAAGGCTGCATCTGTTAATCTCGAAACTATAGCTTTTGTGGCTTTAACTCCTAATCCTGCTGGTGTTGGTCAGTCTGTTGGTGTTTCGCTGTGGGTTGTACCCATCCCACCAACGCCTAAGGATGTCTTCCATGATTTTGAAATCACAATTACCAAGCCTGATAACACAACTGAAACAATCGGACCACTTGCGTCCTCACTGGTCGGATCGCGATACTTTACATTCACGCCTAACAGTGTTGGCACATACTATTTCCAGCTTACTTATCCTGGAGAATCATTTGCCAACGGCACTGTAAATTACCTACCCGCTACCTCTCCAGAGGTAGCGCTGATCGTACAGCAGCAACCAATCCCTGATCACTCAGACACACCGTTGCCAACTGGCTACTGGGACCGTCCAATAAGCGGAATGAACAGAGAGTGGTGGTCGATTTCAGGAAATTGGTTAATGCGCAGTTACAATGCCACTTATCGCGCTTTTGACTCAGTTGCAGCTTTTAATCCATATACCACAGCGCCAGAATCTGCCCACGTAGTATGGACCAAAGAGCTAGCGATAGGAGGTCTCGCTGGAGGAGAGTTTGGTTCTGAAAGCTACTTCTCAGGGTTATCATACGAACCGAAACTTATTCCACCAGTGATCATAAACGGAAGGCTTTACTACAATGTATATCCATCAACGGTGGCGTTACCTGGTTTTGTTTGCGTAGACCTGAGCACTGGAGAGGAGCTATGGAAAAATAATGACTATACTATAACCTGTGCTCAGTTGTACCACTACATCTCAGGGAATGAGTCGGGGGTTGTCCCGTACTTGTGGAGTATCGACACTACGTACCGAATGTTTGATGCATCCACAGGAGACTTGATATTAAGCTTTGCAAATGCCTCAACGGGCACGGTTGTGTATGGTGATGATGGGACAATGTTCGTTTACGTCATTGACGGCGTAAACAATTGGTTGGCTAAGTGGAACTCAACTAGAGCCTTCTATGCGAACGGAATGATTACGTTTTCTCCGAATAACAGAACGGTATGGAGCCTTAAGACAGAAACGTTTGATTGGAGGAAAGGACTAGAGTGGAACGTGACGACACCGCAATGGAACGTAACAGTGACGGGCATGGATGTGACCCAAACCATTCAAACCATTACGGATGATTCAATAGTTACTTTCGTGGGTACTCCTAATGATTCCCGTTTTCATATAGGTTACAGCACGAAAACAGGTGAACAGTTGTGGGCCTTTGACCGAACGGATGGCAGTCGCCAATTCCCAACTCTTATAGCGGCAGGAGAGGGACTCTACGTTCAGGCCGATCCGACGAATAGGCAATATGTCGCCTACAGTCTTGCCACAGGGAACCAGTTATGGGAAAGTGAACCGCTGGAATATCCTTGGGGCGCATACAGTCTTTCTTCAACTATCGCCTACGGCAAACTTTACACATTAGACCTCGCTGGCTACGTGACAGCGTTTGACATCAAGACAGGTAACCGATTATGGCACTTCTACAGTGGAAACAGCGGCACAGAAACTCATTATGGTGCATATGCCTTCTTTTGGGGTCCAATTGTTGCTGGCGGAGTAGTCTTCGCAGGCACAGGTGACCATTCTCCCACTCAACCTTTGAACAGAGGACAAAGGCTGTTCGCCATTAACGCTACTAATGGAGAAGGTTTGTGGAACATAACTGGGATGATGGCTGTGCAGGCTATCGCTGACGGTTATCTCTTAGCGTACAATGCCTATGACAATCGCATTTACTGCTTTGGTAAGGGTCAGACGGCTGCAACAGTCTCGGTGACAAAATCACAAATAAACACAGGCGAGAGCGTGGGTATAACCGGTTCGGTCACTGATCAATCACCAGCCCAGAAGGACACTGCATGCGTATCCAAGGACAGCATGGGCGCGTGGCTGGAATACGTGCTCATGCAGCAGCAGTATCCCGCAAACGTAACTGGCGTTCCAGTGACGCTGCAAGCTACTCGTTCAGATGGCACAGTAATAACTTTAGGCCAGGCTATGAGTGATTCCGATGGAATCTTTCGTTTCAAGTGGACTCCGACGGATGAAGATTTGTACAAAATTACAGTCACGTTCGAGGGAGATGACTCCTATTGGAGTTCATACGCAACAACCACAATGATGGTTAATCTAGCGCCATCTGAAGAACCTGATTACACTGTAGTTCTAGTCATAATTGCCTTAATAATCGTGGCTGTCGTCACGTGCTTGGTCAACATCAGGGTGCTAAGAAGGCGCGAATAAGCCTTTATCGCCTTTCTTTTTTTAGCTTTTTGTCTGCTAAGTTGCGTGAAGCCTTGTTTATTTAATGGCTTCATCGTTGTTTTACACAGGCAAGCTTTTCAAAGTTAAGTGGTCAAAAGCGTTTTCGCGTATTCTAGTTTCTAGAAGTTGATGACCGTGTGATATTTTGTTTTACGAAACTTAGGAGACCTGTGCGTTTTATTTTTCGAAGAATCCTTCTTGGTGACCTATTGAACTCTGTGTGGAATCGCCTCTGAATTTGCAGTAGTGTTTTGTAGTCGAAATCTTCTGTTTTGACGCTGAACAAGAAGTCGTCCAGCTGTTCGTAAATATTTTTGTGCAGTATTTCCTCGTATAGGCTGCTGTCTGGGTAGGCTATGAAAATATTAAACTGGCACCAGTCAGGGTTCAGTTTTTTGGCGATCTTTAATGTGGCTTCCATGTCTTTGCGTGTTTCTTCAGGGAAGCCAAGCATGAATGAGCAGGCAATTTGTATTCCCTGTTCTCTGCAGAGTTTAAACGCGTTTTCTGTTTGTTCCAGTGTGATGCTCCTGTTGATTTTTTTCAGGATGCGCGGTGACCCTGATTCTACACCGAACCATATGGTTTTGCACCCAGCTGCCTTCATTTTGCTGAGAAGTTCTCGTGAAATCAAGTTGGCTCTGGTGTCGCACACCCATTCAAGGTCCAGCTTGTTCTTCACCATTAACTCGCAGAGTTCAGTGGTCTCTTTTTTCTTGAGGGTGAAGTTATCGTTTATGAAGTATATGCCTTTAGTGCCAAACTTGTCAATCATGTAGTTGATTTCGTCTAAGGTTCTGTTTGGGCTGAATGAGCGGCATGTGTTTCCCCAGAGTTTTTTGGTTTCGCAGAAGCCGCAGTTGTATGGGCAACCTCGAGCAATGCTCATCACGTCAGCTGGTTTGGCGTCGAGGAATTCTATTGTGCGGTCGTAGAGGTGCATGGGTAGCAGGTGTCTTGCGGGGAAGGGGATTTCGTCCATGTTGCTGATGAATTCAGGCGGGTTTTTCTTTATGGCGTTGTTGTGGCGGTAAGCTATGCCTGCAATGTCGGTGAGTGCTTTGTTGCCTTTGCCTTGGGTAATATGGGTTGCTAATTCGGTCATGGCGCGTTCGCCTTCACCCATGACTGCGTAATCTATCTCTGGGTGTTGGAGCAGGCTTTCGGGCATGTAGGATGCGTGCCAACCACCAACGACTACTTTACACGTGGGCAGGGTTTCTTTCACGGCTTTTGCGGTTTCGACGCATCGGTGGTAGGTTGCGGAGCCGCATGTTATGCCCACGATTTCAGGCTTAAGCTGTTGGAATAGTTGTTGGATTTCGCTGGTTGGTTTCTTGAGCATGTAGTTGTCGAGCATATGTACTTTGTAGTTTGCTTTTTCTAGGGAAGCGGCAACGTATGCTAAGCCTAAGGGTGGGAGTTTTTTTCCTAGGTACCATGGGGCGTTGGATGGTGGTGCAGTGGTCATTAGCAGAATCAACTATCGTTTTCTCCTGTGGTTGTGTGTGGTGTTTGACAAGTTGGCGGGCAAGTTTTTGCCTCTGTAACTTTCATTTTTGCCTAACACGTTTGATGGATACGCAGTTTATAAGCTTTAATTGAAAAGAGCGTTTGCGGGGATGCAGTGGCTGACATGCAAGTTTTTCTATAGCCCTCGCTGTTTAAACCACGAATAGACGCAAACAGTGCTGATCACGCAGTTGTGGCTCACCTGTCGCGTTGAAACTGCTTCTGCTGGCTGATTGCGTGGACGCGTTTTTTGGGGAAATCTTTAACATCCGCGCGCATCCAATCTAATGTGCAGGTTTGCTGCTTCAGGAGAACACCCGATGAGCATACTGAGCCACAACAGCCTCTGGAACGCTATAATCAGCTTCCCGACAACCAAGAAAATGCTAAAGCTGTCGCTGAAAAAATGCCCCGCTTGTGGTAGAACAGTCCTCGAAGCGGCACTGGACGATTACGTGGGCAAAACCGACCTGAAATGCGCCAAGTGCAGTGGCGCTTACTCGCGAATTATCGGCTTCTGGATAGAGTTCCTGCGGAAAAGCATGAACATTAAACGGGAAAAAGTAGTGAAGCTCCTCGCTGACCCCTACGCGAGAAGAGCTGTCCTCGACATCGCGCGCTCCTTTGAGCATTTCGGAATAAAAAAGCCCCTCAGCCTTTACGCGCCGTTCCTCGTAGTCTGGGACTTCACGCACAAATGCAACCTGCGCTGTAAGCACTGTTACAGCAAAAGCGGCGCCGTAGAAGAAGAGGAACTCTCCACCAAAGAAGCCATCGCCGTGGTAGACCAGTTAGCCGACGCTGGAGTAACCGCGCTGGCGTTTTCAGGCGGCGAACCACTAAGCAGAAAAGACTTCTTCGAAGTAGCAGGACGCGCAGTCAAACGCGGACTGTACGTGTCTGTCGCCACCAACGGCACCCTCTTGACTAAGGAGATGACGCAAAAACTCAAAAAAGCCAGCATCCACTACGTGGAAATCAGTATCGACGGCGCCACCGCCCAAACTCATGATGCTTTCCGTGGAGTGAATGGTGCTTTTGACAAAGCCGTAGAAGGCTTGAAGAACTGCGTTGAAGCAGACCTGTGCGCCTGCATCGCAACTACAGCCACAAAAAACAACTTAGAAGAGTTCCCAGCTATAATCGACTTGGCGGAGGAAATCGGCGCGGAACGCTTCACCTACTTCAACTTTGTACCCACAGGCAGAGCCAAAGAACATTTCGACCAAGACCCCACCCCACAGCAACGCGAAAAACTCATGCGGTACCTGCTTAACAGAATGTCGAAAGGTTGCAAAACCACAATCCTTACAACTGCGCCACAGCTAGCGCGCGTCGCGTTGCAGTGTCAAGGTCCAAGCGGAACAGGCGAAGTCACCATGTCCATGGCGCACATGCAAACCGTCAAAGTAAGCAAAAAAGCCGTGCCGCTGGCGGATTTCATAGGCGGCTGCGGCGCAGGGAGGCTTTACTGCTCGCTGTCACCGCAAGGTGACGTACACCCATGTGTCTTCCTCCCCACGAACGTCGGCAACCTAAAAACCCAAAACTTCACAGATATCTGGTTAAACTCACAGCTCTTCAACGCGTTAAGAGACAGGTCAAAGCTGAAAGACGCCTGTAGCAAATGCAGTTACAAATACATATGTGGCGGTTGCCGAGCAAGAGCAAGCGCATACCACGCAGGCGACTACCTAGCCTCAGACCCCGGCTGCGCACTGGCTAAGGAAGCGGGGAATGTGTGATGCCGCAGAAAACCGTTAGTATATTCAGAACCCACAGCAGCATGAACGAGATTCTAAAGCAAGCAGTACACGAAGCAGGGTTACGTGGGAAAGAACGAATTTTCGTAAAGCCCAACCTAAGCCACCCCGAATATGTGGCTGGCGTAGTAACCGACCCCGCGTTAACGTTTGAGCTGGTCAGCTTGCTGCGCGATGGAGCTGCAGAGGTGATTGTGGGCGAGTCTGACGGCTTCAACTATCCGTGCCGTTTAGCGTTCGAGAAAACTGGCACAGCGGCAGCGGTGAAGCGGGCTGGCGGAACCGTGATTAATCTTTCAGAAGACAAAGTAGTCAAAGTGAAATTCGGCGGCAACAGTGCAGTTAAGCAGTTGTTTCTGCCTAAAACGTTGTTAGACGCGGATGCCGTAGTGGATTTGCCTCTCATGAAAACGCATGAGTTTATGATGTACAGTGGCGCAATCAAAAACCTCTTCGGCTGTGTGCCCAGCAACAGGCGTATATACTTGCACCCGTACCTGCCTGAGGTGCTCTATCTGCTTTATGCCCTGCTTAAGCCCCAGTTAACCATCATGGATGCGCGCGTCGGTATAGAGGGTAACGGTCCGACGAAAGGCAACCCCGTGAAAATGGACTTAATGTTAACCAGTAACTGCGCTTTAGCCACAGACATCATAGCTACACGAATCATGCGTTTAAACTGGAAGGAAACATATCTGCACTACATAGCGCAAAAAACGGGCTTCCGCGAAGACGCCGTCAGCGTGCAGGGTTTGCGGGTAACAGATGTTGCTCACAAGTTTGAGCCGCCCAGAATAGATTTGCCCGTGAAAGCGCAGATGAAAATTTATAAACACGAATTCCTCACAAAGGCGTTTTTCTGCTCGCTGGGAGTCGTGAAGCTCTTTCAGAAAGTAACCACGACGTACAGGGGCACAGCTCTGCAAACAGCTTAGCTCAACGCTTCCTCGTAAACCCTAAGCACTTTTTGAACAATTAGCCGCCAGTCAAACCTTTCCAGAATCGTTTGCCGTGCCAAGATACCCATCTCCGCCGCGTCAGCAGGATGCTCCAGGCAATGCAGAATCTTGTCAGCCAACTGTTTCGCATTGAACGGCTGCACCAAAAACCCGTTCTTTCCGCTGTCAATCATTTCTGGAATGCCACCTACGCCTGTGGTAACCACAGGCAAGCCTGTTGACAACGCTTCCAGCACGGCGAAGGGCAAGTTCTCGTAGAACGTGGAAAACGCAAAAACATCCGCCGCCTGATACAGTCGCGGCAACTTCTTGTCTGGAAAGTATCCAGTGAAGATTATGCTGTTTCTCACGCCGAGCCTTTCTGCATGGGCAATAAGTTTCTTCATCTCGTTGCTTTGCCCTTTGCCTGAAATTACAAACTTGGCGTCTCTAAACCGCTTCACTACAGCGGGCATGCTTTCGATTAGCGTAAACAAGCCTTTCCGCGCGTATAATCTGCCCACTGAGAGTATGGCTATATCTTCGGGGTTTAAGCCAAGTTCTTCTTTCACTTTGCGCTTATCAGTTGCAGGCTGGAACTTGTGGGTGTCTACGCCGTTGTGGATGACGCGGATTTTCGCTGCGTTCACCTTATAGTACTGCTCAAGTTCTCTTCTCGTGAAGTCGCTTACGGCGATTATCCTGTTTGCTCGTTCAAGCATTTTCTCTTCAAAAATCCTTAGGAACCAGTTGAAGCTCACCATGAACTTCTCGTTCGGGTTAAGCCTGCTGTACGGCTCGCCTCGGATGGCTTCAGCTTCGCCCTTCCATGTCGAATGCACAGTTGTCACAAGTGTTTTTCCAAAGTTTGCAGGCACAGCAAAACTCGGTACCAGCGGCAAATTAGTATGCGCAATATCTGCGGTCCAGCTGTTGTGTATCTTGTTCATTTTCCTATGGGCTGTGCCTGCGAACAGGAAAGACTTAATCAACGGCGTTTTAGGCGTTTTAAGGAAAAACGCAGATAACTGTGGGTTTACTTTCACGTCTGCGCTTGTATCGTATCCCGTTACGACGCAGATGGAGTTTCCGCGTTTTATAAGTTCATTCGAGAGGTAGTAAACGTAAGCTCCTGTGCCGCCTGAAAGAGGCAGGTACTCTGGCGAGATGAAGCACACTTTAACCATGTTGTCTTTCACTTCCTTTCTCCTATTAGGAACCGCACGGTGGTGATTGCGGCGCCTGTTAACCACGCAAACGCCCTGACAAAGTAAAGCACGACTAGCCGCATGGCGGTTTTGTCTTTGAACTTGACAGCAAGCTTCGCGGCGGAGTAAACATAGTAGACAAAAATAAGCGTTAGAATGAGGGCGGACGCGTACCATAAAGGTCTCAGCATTTCTATTAATCCGAGCAGGAACAGCGCTATCACCGTAAGCATCAAAGCAGGTTGAATGTTCATGAGGAAATCGGTTATTTCGTCTCCTTTAGCTAGCTTGGCGTGTTTAAAGTAAAGCTTAATTGTGTTCTTGCCGTACTGCAGTTGCTGCCTGTAAAAAGCATGCACCGTGGCTCTGTTGAAGTGATAGCACTTGGCGTTTGCGTCGAAAACTATCTTGTAGCCCATATGAGTTATTTTGAACCCAAGGTCTGTATCATACTGCGACGGCAAGTGCTCATCAAAACCACCTGCTTCTTCAATTACGCTTTTTTTCATCAGAAGGTTCATTGTTGCGATGCGTGTAGCATATTTCTTCAAGCGGGCATACCTATTCGCCATTTCGTACCCGATGCTTCTCGCCCACGGGTTTTCAGTGTTCCAAGTTTCGATGCCGCCGCTTACCCCTGCCACTTTAGGGTCATCCAAATGACGTACAAGCTTGTTCAGCCATTCTTTTTCTACTTTCGCGTCTGAATCAATAAACCCTACAATGTCGTGGCATGCGATTTTAATTGCATAGTTGTACGCGGCTGGAGCATTAAGAGGTGTAGAAACTACTTTAACTGGATACTGCTCAGCTATTTGCACGGTTGTATCCTTCGAGCATCCGTCGACAAGGATTATTTCCAGAGAATCTTTGGGGTAGTTTAACTCGCAAATGGATTTTAGGCACTCGCTTATAGTTTGTTCATTGTTGAGTGTTGCGATGATTATTGAAATTTTGGGTGGAGCAACAGCATTCACTGTTTTCATCCACCTTTTATGTATGCTGCAACTATTGACAATAGAATTCTGAAGCCGTCAACCATCGGGTCTAATCGCGACCTTCCGTACGTTCTCTGCTCGAAGCTTATCGGCACTTCTTTTACTCTGAAGCCTTTGTGGGCCGTCTTTACAAGCATTTCAGATTCTATTTCGTATCCATCCGATGTTAACTTTGAAGCTTTTAAAATTTCAGAGTTCATTGCGCGGTAACCTGACTGTGAATCAGTAACTTCTGCACTTGTGAAAAACTTAATTAAAGCGTTGAATAAGCGAACGCCAATCGCGTTCAGTTTCTTAGCTGAAACGGGTTTGTTGTTTAGGAATCGGGAGCCGATGACAAAATCTGCTTGGTCTCGCAGTATGGGCGCCAGCAAAAGCGGTAACTCCTCTGGACGGTGTGAACCATCTGAGTCTATTGTAGCTATTATTTCGCCTTTTGCTTTTGTGAAGCCAACCCGCAGCGCGCAACCTTTGCCCATGTGCTTTTTCAACGAGCAAACTCTGACGCGATATTTTCTCGAAATTTCCAGCGACCTGTCTGTGGAACAGTCGTCCACAACTATTACTTCATGTTTTAAACTGACCTTTTGCATTGTTGCTTTCAATCGTGCTATTACGTCACCTATCGTCGGCTCCTCGTTGAACACGGGAATTACCACGGAAAGCAACATTTCATTTTTTTGCATCTTATTAAGATGCTCAACGAAAGAATTTATAAACTTTGGCTGTGAATTTTATCAGGCTCTGATTAATCAAGAATTGACGTAAAAAATGGCAACGAGTATGCTTGGCAGAATGGAAACAGACCGAACAATATGGTTTTCCATGTGGTTTTTGGGGGCAATAGCCACTTTCGGCGTTGCGTTTTTTCCCATGTTCTACCGCTTGATTGACAGCAGAAACAAGCATTTCCGCCGAGAAGCCACGCTGGAACAGCAGATTAACCAGTGGCTTGTTAAACAAGGCAAAGAAGCGCAGGCAACCGCTTGCCCTATGGACAGGAACGCGAAAGCGTGGGCAGCCTCCATAATCCTCATAATTCCCGCGTTTGTCATAACTTATTACTTGTCCAGAGACTTACAGGCTCACGAGCAGCATCAGGACATGTTTCTCGCGCATGCTTTTCCAGAGCGGATATTTATGACGCAGACGATACCGATAAAAAAATATGCCTTGCTCACTATAGTTACATTAGGAGTGGGCGGAGTTTACTGGCTTTACAGAGTTATAAACCTGTACAACGCTCACTTCAAAGCACAATGGAAAGTGGAGAAAGAAATCGCGCGTTTACTGGAGGAAAAGAAAGTTGTCGAGCACGTGTAAGAAAAAAAGGTTTGTCAGCCACGGCGGTGACGTATGGGGCTTCAGCAGGAAATACAACATTCCCATCGAGAAAGTGCTTGACTTCAGTGGACCAGTTAATTTTCTCGGTCCCTCGCCTAAAGCGGTAGAAGCCGTGAAGCAGAACGCTCGTCTGATTCGTTTCTATCCTGACCCAAACCCTGTGGAATTGCGAACGGAAATTGCCGCGTACGTTGGGCATGGCGTCTGCGCAGAAAACATCCTGCTTGGCAACGGCTCCATAGAACTCATCTACATGCCTACCGAAGTTTTTCCGCGGAACTTTAAAGCCATAATTCCCGTGCCGTCATTCACCGAGTACGAAAAAGCAGTGTTGCGCGTAGGCGGTGAAGCAATTTTCGTGCAACTACCCAGCGACTTCGCGTTAAACACTGAAAGCGTGAAGAAGGCGGTCACGGATGACACGCGGATAATATATATCTGCAACCCTCACAGTCCATCAGGTACACTCTATAGTCGAGAAACGATTTTGGATTTAGTTGAGTTCTGCCAGAAAAAAGATATAGTCGTCAGCATAGACGAGAATTACATAGAATTCAGTAGTAAAGGCCAAGACGCCACCGTAGCAGGCTACGTGAAAAAGTACGCAAATCTTTTTGTTATCAGGTCGGTTACGAAATTCTACGGGATGCCTGGCATACGCTTCGGCTACGGTATCACAGCAGAAAGCTTCATAGAAACCTTGCAGACCGTACGGCAACCGTGGAGCATCAACAGCTTAGCGAGCTACGCCACCTTAGCAGCGTTTAAGGATGCGGAGTTCATTGAAAACACCAAGCGCACAATCGCTAAAGAAAAGGCCAAGTTTGCAAAAATGCTTACTGAAATCGGCGGACTACACGTTTTTCCATCTGAAACAAACTTCTTGCTTGTGAAAATCCTAAAGCCAAGGCTCACTTCCACTTGGCTAAGAGAAGAGTTGGCAAAAGAAGGGCTCCTAATCAGAGACTGCAGCACTTTTGTGGGCTTAGATGACAGTTACTTCAGAGTCACAGTCAGGTCGGCAGAAAACAACACGCGGCTATTGGAGACTTTGAAGAAAATCATCAGCAAAACTAACTAGGCCACAGGATACTCTCAACCTTTTACTCTGGCTGCTTAAGTGATTTCGCTTTCGCCTCAACTTCAGCCCTTACAAAAATGTGAGCTGTGCTCTTTGGACACGCTTATCAAAGTAGTATAGCTTTATGTTCCGGCTTTTCTGTAAATGGATGTAATTTGTTCCAAGCATAGCGATGGAAGCCCTTTCATGTTTTTGGAGTCTAGTAGAAATTCAATTTAGAAACATAGGAGTCTATTCATAGGCTAACTAAACTGTGCACTCTAATGGATAGCGTGATAATGTTCAAAGGTAAGCTTTTGCAAACGCGTAATCAGCCGCAAACGGATACCGCGCTTAAAACGGCGGCACCGCCCAGTTTCTATCATTTAATAGGCTCGTAAGGCGCAGAAAATCATCAGGCAAAGGCGAATAATAAGCGAATATTTTTATAATCGGGTTCCAACACCTCATTGGCACGAGGCTCAGAAGATGCCCTTAGACAAGAAGACTATAGTAGACGCAGTTAAAGAGGCAAAAGAGAAGTCTGGACAGAAAAAGTTCAACCAAACAATAGACTTAATTCTGAACATTCAAGAGATCGACATGAAAGCACCAGAAGGCAAGATCCAAGCCGTTATAGACCTTCCTCACGTCACGGGAAAACCGAACAAAATTTGCATTGTTGCCTCTGGCGAATTAGCGCTTAAATCCCGCAAAGCAAACGCCGACAAAGTCGTAGAAAAAGCTGACTTGGAAGCGTTAGCGGGCAAAAAGAAAGACCTGCGCAAGTTAGCCAGCGATTTTGACGTGTTCATAGCTGAAGCCCCATTAATGCCGCTTGTGGGCAGAATTTTGGGTCCAGTTTTAGGTCCAAGGGGAAAATTGCCTGTGCCTGTTCCGCCTAACATTGACATAGCGGCTGTAATCGCGAAACACCGCAAGACGGTAGTTGTGCGAATGCGCAACCAGCCCATCATTCAATGCTCCATCGGAACAGAAAACATGAACGAAGAAGAATTATACGATAACATCCAGGCCGTTTTGAGGTTCCTAGACGGCAAGCTCAAAAGAGGCCTCAAAAACATAAAGCTTGCCTACATAAAAACATCCATGGGAACCCCAGTAAAAATCAAACCATAACAGGAAGGAAAACACATGCCCTCCCAACAAGTCTTAGAAGAAAAATCCAGCCAAGTTGAAGAAATAAAAGAAATCCTAACCGAATACAAATCTATAGGCATCGCCAGCCTGCAAAAAGTCCGCGCTGCGCAGCTTCAGGAATTAAAGAAAAACTTGGCTGGCAAAGTCTGCATGCGCGTCCTGAAAAACACGCTCCTCAAAATAGCCCTCGAAAACATGGACACTGCAGAACTGAAACAGCTTGAAGCGTACTTGGAAGGGTCAAACCTTTTCCTATTTACAGACCTCAACCCATTCAAACTGGCACTTCTTCTGGAAAGAGGCAAAGTTAAAACCACCGCCAAATCAGGCGACACCGCCGCAATGGACGTGGTTATCCCAGCGGGAAACACTGGGCAACCACCAGGCCCAATAATTAGCCAACTCAACACTGTTGGTTTGCCAACCAGAATCGAATCAGGCAGCGTATGGGTAAGCAAAGATACACTAGTAGTCCGCAAAGGCGAAACCATCAACGAACGCCTCGCCGCCGTACTCTCCAAACTCGGCGTAAAAGCAGTTGAAGCAGGATTATCAATGACCGCAGTCTACGACGAAGGCTTAATGATAACAGGCGACCACCTGAAAATCGACGTAAACGAAACCCGAAAAACCGTTGAACAAAGCCACGGCGACGCCTTCGCCCTATCCCTAAGCATAGCCTACCCAACACACGACAACATAGACGCGCTCCTGCAAACCGCGCACCAAAAAGCCTTTGCTCTGTCAATAAGCGCAGCCGTCCCCACAAAAGAAAACATTGCCGATCTACTCAGAAAAGCACACATACAAATGCTCAGCCTAAACACCACAATAGAAAAAACAACACCCAAAAGCTAAACCAACTGCACATCTAAATTTAGCCTACATATCACCATTTAAACAGAGTAGGTATAAGTTTTTCCACGCGCTAGTGCTGCCAGTTTACTCCATTGGTGTTGGCGAATACCGCGTCAAATAGCCCTTTGTAATCTTCGGTTTCCTTGGTTTCCACGCTGCCAATCGCTCCTTAAGCTCCTGCTCAGTCAGCTTTACATTTAAAGTTCTGCGAGGGATGTCGATCTCGATAACGTCGCCGTTTCTGACAATCGCAATTGGGCCACTCTCAGCGGCTTCAGGTGCAACATGTCCAATGCAAGGTCCAGTTGTGGCGCCTGAAAATCGTCCATCTGTAATTAACGCTACGCATTCGCTTAGACCCATGCCTGCAATTGAAGCAGTTGGGAACAGCATTTCAGGCATTCCAGGTCCACCTTTTGGGCCTTCATAACGGATAACTACCACGTCGCCTGGCTGAATTTTGCCGCTTCTAATCGCGGTAACTGCTTCTTGTTCAGAATCAAAAACTTTTGCGGGACCACTGTGTCGAAGCATTTTAGGTGAAACTGCCGCGGTTTTCACTACGGCTCCTTTAGGTGCCAAGTTTCCCGTTAACACGGCTATGCCGCCTTCTTTGTGTACAGGATTATCTAAAGAGTGAATTACGTTGGCGTCTACCACTTTGGCGCTTGCGATGTTTTCGCGTATGGGTTTTCCCGTTACCGTAAGCGCATTCAGATTAAGCAGCGTTTTCAGTTCGTTCATTACTGCAGGTATGCCGCCAGCAGCGTGCAAGTCTTCCATAGCGTAAGGTCCGCTTGGAATCATGCTGCAAAGATGTGGAACACGCTTGCCAACCTCATCGAAAACCGCTAAAGGTAGAGGAATCCCAGCTTCCCGTGCGACTGCGGACAAGTGCAAAACAGTGTTTGTGGAACCGCCTAAAGCCATATCCACCACAACTGCGTTCTCGAAAGCTTCTTTGCGCAAGATATCTGAAGGCTTCACGTTGTCGCATGTGAGCTTAACGATTCTTTCACCTGATTCTTTAGCTATTCGCAGCTTTAACGCGCTGTTAGCCAAAGCAGTGGCGCAATAGGGCAAAGACATGCCTAACGCTTCGGTTACGCAAGCCATTGTGTTCGCCGTAAACATACCATTGCAGGAGCCACAGCCTGGGCACGCTGTGTTCTCCAGCTGCGCCAGCTCTTCTTGGCTGATTTTGCCTGCGGCGTATTGTCCTAGGGCTTCTGGGACGTTTGAGTAGCCGATTTTTTTTCCGTTGAGTGTGCCTGATGCCATTGGTCCGCCAGTCACCGCTATTGCTGGCACGTCCAGTCGCGCTGCCGCCATAAGCATGCCGGGCGTGATTTTGTCGCAGTTTGTAACTAGCACTAAGCCATCTAGCCTGTGTGCTTGGGTCATGACTTCTACTGAGTCTGCTATGAGTTCGCGGCTTGGGAGTGAGTAGCGCATGCCTTGGTGTCCCATGGCGATTCCGTCGCATACGGCTATGGTGTTGAATTCGAAGGGTGTTCCGCCTGCGGCGTATATGCCTGTTTTAACTGCTTCTGCGATTGCTTGTAGGTGGATGTGTCCTGGGACTATGTTGGTGTAGCTGTTGGCTACGCCTATGAATGGTTTGGCTATGTCGTTGTCTGTTAATCCTAGCGCTTTTAGGAGTGCTCGGTGGGGTGTTTTTTCTGTTCCTTTTTTTACTTCGTCGCTGCGCATGTTCTTTTTGCCTCTTTTTTGTGGGTTGTTGGTTATGGTTTATGGTTGGGTGGGATTAAAGAATTGTGTTTGTGTGGGTTTGGTGTGCGATAGTTTTATATGTTGGTGTTTTCCTTTGTTTCGGGTTGCATGGGATGTAAAATGGGGTATCGTTTTATTTAGCGGGTTACCTGAGAAGATTAGAGTTTTTGATACCACCCTTCGTGATGGTGAACAAACCCCTGGAGTTTCGTTGGTTCCTGAAAACAAGTTGCGTATAGCGCAGCGTTTAGATGAGCTTGGCGTGGACGTTATTGAGGCTGGTTTTGCGGCGGTTTCTGAAGGTGAGCTGGAAGCAGTGAAGCTTATCGCTGAAGCTGGTTTAAGGGCTGAAATATGCAGTGCGGCTCGTGGTACGCGTGGTGACGTGGACGCGGTGGCTAAAGCTGGCGCTGATAGTGTGCATTTGATTATTCCTGTTTCTGATTTGCATATTGAGGCGAAGTTGCGGAAGACGCGTGAGCAGATGTTGCAGGTTACGCGGGATATGGTGCGTTACGCTAAGGACTGCGGTTTGGTTGTGGAGTTGTCGGCTGAGGATGCTACGCGTGCGGATGTTGAGTATTTGAAGAAGGTGTTTGCTACGGGTATAGAAGCTGGTGCTGACCGTGTTGTGGCGTGTGATACGGTTGGCGTGTTAACTCCTGAGCGGGCGTTTGAGTTGTTTGCGGATTTGCGTAAGTCGCTGGCTGTGCCCGTGATTAGTGTGCATTGTCATAATGATTTTGGGATGGCTGTGGCTAATACTATTGCTGCGTTGCGTGGTGGGGCGAATCAGTTTCATGCTACGATTAACGGTTTAGGCGAACGCGCTGGGAACGCTTCGTTGGAGGAGATTGTGGTTTCGTTGCGGTCGCTGTACCAGCGTAAGCTTGGCGTTAAAACAGAGATGTTATACGGTGTTTCGCGGTTGGTTTCGCGGTTAACGGGTGTTGCCCTGCAGCCGAACAAAGCAGTTGTCGGCGAGAATGCGTTTACGCATGAGTCTGGGATTCACACTCAGGGTATGCTTGCGCATTCTTCTATGTATGAGGCGTTTGAGCCTGAGTTGGTTGGCGGCACAAGACGCTTGGCGGCTGGGAAGCATGCGGGTTCCGCTGGGTTGAAGGCAACGCTGGCGGATATGGGTTTAACGCCGAGTGAGGAGCAGTTGAAGGAGATTCAGCTGCGTGTTAAAACGGTTGGTGATAAGGGCAAGACGGTTACTGATGCGGATTTGCTGGCTATAGCGGAGAACGTGCTTGGGTTGAGTATGGTGAAGCCTATTCAGCTTCGGGAGATTACGGTGGTTAGCGGTAACACGGTTACGCCTACTGCGTCTGTGCGGCTTACGCTTAACGGTAAAGAAGTCAGCGGCGCTGCGGTTGGTGTGGGTCCAGTGGACGCTGCCATAAACGCGGTGAAGAAGGCTATTGCTGAAGTGGAGCAGATTAATTTGGAGCGGTACGCGGTGAAGGCGATTACTGGCGGAACTGACGCGATGGTGGAAGTGATGGTGCGCATGCGGAAAGGCGACAGGACAGCGACAGCTATGGGTGTGCGCGAGGACATCGTGATGGCAAGCCTAGACGCGGTGCTAGGCTGCATGAACGTGCTAACCACAGACTACAACAACAAACCACACTAGCGCAAAGAAAAAACTATACCCCCTCTATATATACACTATAATAGAGTCCATAAAAAGGTAAACAGGAGTTTTCAGGTCTTTCTATCTTAGTCTTCTAAGATCAGATTCAAAATTTGCAAACTCGGTATTGTTGCTAGCCTTTAATGATTCAACCAAATACTCCACCGCTTTTTTTGCCCCTCCTTCTCCGTAGTAGCTTTCCAACTGTTTCCTCAAAGCGCTGTTAATTGTATTAGATAAAATTTCAAGGGCTCTGTTAAACTCGATAGAAATCTTTTGAGCGTTGGCGTTTCTATGAAACAGATATATAAATCTGAATAGAATTCTCAGCCCTTTGTTCGTCAAGAAGAACTTGTTGGTAGAATTTACGAAGAAAGGAAAGCGGCGCCTTTTCATTTCTGCGAAAATTCTTCGAATTTCTCCATAAGGTGTTTCAATATCGTTAACGTCGCTTTGAAACAAAGCCTGATTGCCTATGAATTTGTTTAGGATAATTGCTCGCACTAAAGTTGAAAGAGTCACCCAAGTGGCTGACCGCTCTTGATCAGCATAGCCCATGTAAATTTTCCCTTTGAGACATGAAGACTCATCCAATCTCTTAACTACGTTGACAGCGATCTTTTCCAAGAAGAAACGACTATCTGTGGGCCAATTGGAATCGGATTTGAGAAGCAGAACTAGGTTTGAGTCTACTTTCTTTTGTTCTGAATTGATAATAATGAAAGTATCCATCTCTTCTTGATTACTTAAATTCTCAAAGGCTATTACTGGAAGGTTATATGAACGTGCGACCTCGTTACTCACTTTAGAAAATCCGAGCATTCGGTGCTGCCCGTCGATCACCTTACAAGAGGAATAGTCTTGCGGGAGATTTATTGTTACGTTCGCTGGGCAAGAAGCGCGAGATGGTTTTTGGGGTAGCAATGTCGAAAGACTATTGATTAATATTGAATTGGGAAACGCAAGAATTTCTCTTTTTTCTATGGCGCGCCGAATTTTGTCAATTCTCTTTTTGTCTATTGCACGTTGAAATCCCATTTCATTCTTATATCGTCTGGACAAGAAACAGATTTCTAAAAGTTCCTGAGCACTTAAGCTAAAGGCATATGCCGGTTTCTCAGAAACATAGAAAAGAACAGCGGGAGTTAGCTTTATAGACGTCTGCCTTTTTATACCCAAGAAATTGAGAAAGTTGTTCTTTTCCCAGTGGCCTATCAGTTCATAGTTCTCTTCGTACCGTTCAACTTCGTCTAAAAAAACGAGTTTGTTGGTACTATCCAAAAGAACACGGTCAATATTTGCGGAGAGAGACCGTGGTCGTTTTTGTGCTATCCAAAAGTGGATCTTATGTGGGTGTCGTGCAGAAAGACCGTATCTGGAAAATATTCTGCAAATATTGTCTTCGTCTGACCATTTTGAAAACCATGCAACAATACTGTCTGTGGGCAAGTTAGTCTCCCGCGTAACCTCAACAATGAGCAAATGATCTTCGAACAAAAATAAACTGTCAATCTCTCCGATTGCCCGTCTGTTCCCATCCATTATTACCGGGTTGAAATCGACTGCGGTGAAACCTAAGTTAAGTAGTAGCGTATTTATTCGTTTTTCATCTTCATTTCGAAGATTCTGAATCCGCGTTTTTGCTTCCCGTTCGGATAGCAAATTCTACACCGAGTTAGATTTTCCGTATCTTTTTTTTAGTATATATGATTTTTTATGCCTGTTACTTCAGGCACTTCGACAACTTGCAGTATAGTGCATAAAAGAGTATAAATTGAAATCTTTCAACAAACGCCTGTTCGAATATCGAAAAAGATAATACAGTTTAAGCCTTAAAAGAAAGACTGGGCAGAAAATGGCTTTCAGCGAGGAAAACGATCTAACCAACGAAATTATTGTCTCTTACGAGGATGGCTACCGCACCGTCCGATGTTTTTGTGGTGAGAATTGTAACTCCTCTATTGTACCCCACATCTCTAGAAAGCACCCTGAAGTGTGGAAAAATTGGTGTTTGAATTTTGTCGCGCTGTTTAATCAAGGGCTTTCATACAAAAGCATTATGGACAAATATCGAGACA
The DNA here is from genome assembly GCA_964632845.1 of uncultured Candidatus Bathyarchaeia archaeon. GTDB lineage: Archaea > Thermoproteota > Bathyarchaeia > Bathyarchaeales > Bathycorpusculaceae > JAOZHU01. The sequence goes on from CAZWDU010000023.1 coordinate 20,097, forward strand.
AGAACGGCAGGTTGATTTTCTCATGGACTGTGATAGAAAAGAACATAAAAATAATGGTTGAAACTGGTCAAGCTAATATTCAAGCGCAGAAAAAACAGAAAATCACGACATGGCGACCAAAGCATTTTGAATTAGAAAAAACAACCCTTTGGAATTTCCCGAGAAGAGGCAACTGGGCAGTTCATAAAAGTGATTATAGAGGCAACTGGCCTCCTCAATTGCCTAGAAATTTGATACTAAAATACACAAAAAAAGGTGACTTAGTTCTTGATCCTTTCGCTGGAGGGGGAACGACGCTTATTGAAGCATGGCTTGAAGGGAGGAAATCCGTAGGTATCGACATAAATCCCATCGCGGAACAACTTTCAAAACAGAGAATATATGAAATGAAACTGCAATCCAAAAACACAACGGAAATAAACCTCAGCGAAAAATGTGAGCCTATTGTAATTCGCGATGATTCTCGCAACATTGAGAAAATCATGGAAAGACTGGGCTTTGGTGAGTGTTCCGTTGACCTTTTGTTGATGCATACTCCATATCTGAACGCATTGAAATATACTGAGTATGAGAAGGGTGATCTATCTCACTTGCGTGATGTAACTGGGTTTTGTCAGGAAGTTCAAGCTGTCGCACGACAATGTTTCGGGCTACTGGGTCATGGAAAGAAATGTGCCGTCTTAATTGGCGATATCCGAAAGAATGGGCGAATGCTCCCTTTAGGATTTAAGGTAATGAATTGTTTTCTCAAGGAAAAGTATGATTTATTAAACATAATAATAAAATCGCAACATCAGGACAAGTCAACAGAATTCTACTTCAATAGCACTTTGGTGGAATACTTAATGGCTCATGAATATTTGTTTATTTTCCAAAAACCTTAGATGTTCATTGTTTGTTTGAAATTTACGAAAAAGTGTTTGCAGTTTAACAATTGTTTTTGCTCGCCTTAAGCTGTCAGTTGTTTGTGTGTACCGTAAGCTTTTTATTTGTTTGGTTCCGTATGGTTTACGGTACGTGGTGTTTCACGGAGGCATTAATGTGAGGGATCGTCACCTCAATAGCTGGGATCGTTGGGTACTTATTCTTTGACCCACCTAAAACACCCCCTAAACCCGCCTCCGAAAAACCATCAAACCACGCCTCGTATAATTTATTCGCAGTCTTTTCTTCACACAAAAGGAGCATAAACCAAAATGTCCACAACTAAAATGACAGGCGCAGACGCGCTACTACAATCCCTAGAAAAACAAGGCGTCACACACGTGTTCGGCATACTAGGCGGCGCAATCCTCCCCGTATACGACGAACTATGCCGCCACCCAAAAATACGACACATTCTAGCCAGACACGAACAAGGCGCAGCCCACGCAGCCGACGGCTACGCACGCGCATCAGGCAAACCAGGCGTATGCTTCGCCACCAGCGGACCAGGCGCCACAAACCTAGTCACAGGCATAGCCAACGCGTACATGGACTCATCACCCGTCATAGCCGTAACAGGACAAGTCCCATCAAACGGCACAGACAGCAGCTACATAATCGGCAGAGACGCATTTCAGGAAGCCGACATCATCGGCATAACCACGCCCATCACCAAATACAACCACCAACTCCGCTCAGCCGCAGAAATCCCCCAAGCCATAAACTCCGCCTTCTACATAGCCACAACAGGACGCCCAGGACCCGTACTAATAGACTTCCCAAAAAACGTACAAGCCGAAACCGCCGACATAACCTTCAACGGCAAAATCGACATCCCAGGCTACCGACCCCCAAGCAACCCACACCCACTACAAATACGCAAAGCCGTCGAAACACTCATAGACGCAGAACGCCCAGCCATCCTAGCAGGCGGCGGAGTCATAACCGCAAACGCAGCCGATGAACTGTTAACCGTGGCTGAGTTGCTGATGGCACCAGTCGCTACCACGTTCATGGGCAAAAGCAGCTTCCCCGAAATCCACCCCCTAAGCATAGGCAACATAGGCATGCACGGCAACCCACTCGCTAACAAGCTGCTACTGGAGGCTGATGTGCTCCTAACTGTTGGCGCACGCTTCTCCGACCGCTCCACAGGCGTCCTCAGCACGTTCTGCCCTGAAGCCAAAATAATCCACGTAGACGTTGACGCAGCGGAAATCGGCAAAAACGTCGAAGTCGACGTACCCATAGTCGCCGACGCAAAAAAAGCCCTCGCAGCCATATACGAACGCCTAATCAAACATGCCAAGAAAAAAGCCGACACCCCATGGCTCCAACGCGTCAAAACATCCAAACAACTCCTCAACCCACCCGAAAAAGGCGAAGCAACAGAACTCAAACCCAAACCCCTACTCCAAACACTACGCAAACTACTACCCCAAGACGCCATACTCACCACAGAAGTCGGACAAAACCAAATGTGGGCAGCACTATACTTCCAAACACTTAAACCACGCACATTCATAAGCAGCGGCGGACTAGGCACAATGGGCTTCGGATTCCCCGCCGCCATCGGCGCAAAAACCGCCTGCCCAAAACGCCAAGTCGTAGACATAGCAGGCGACGGCAGCTTCATAATGACCGAACAAGAACTAGCATGCAGCGTACTCGAAGACATACCAGTCACCGTCATAGTCCTCAACAACGGCGTCCTCGGCATGGTCGCCCAATGGCAACGCATGTTCTACAAAAAACGCTACATGGCAGTAAAACTCGGCAAATCACCCGACTTCGTCAAACTCGCAGAAGCATACGGCGCCCAAGGCTACCACGTCCAATCAATCCCCGAATTCCAAAAAGCCATCAAACAAGCACTAAAAAGCACCGTCACCACAGTCATCGACGTACCAATCTCCATGGAAGAAGACGTCGTGCCCATGGTACCGCCAGGATGCGGACTAAACCAGCAGGTAGGTGACTACTAAAATGGAAAAACCCAAAACCATCGTAATCGCCGCGCTCGTGGAAAACAAGCCAGGCGTACTCCACAGCGTAGCCAACATGTTCCGACGCCGAGACTTCAACATCGAAAGCATCAC
>CAZWDU010000024.1:0-19680 GCA_964632845.1 uncultured Candidatus Bathyarchaeia archaeon
AAACCCACAACCTCAGCCCAATTCACCTCAGGCTTTTCAGTAACCACAAGCTCAGCAGACTTCCCATTGCCTTCTCCCGTTTTTTCGACGCCTTCACCGCCATTATTCGCCTCCATCCGCATATCCATCGGCGAAACCGCACCCTGCAAAGCCTTAATCCGCTCCTGATAAGCAATTGCCCGCTGAACATACACCTTGTTCAAACCATACTCAGGATAAAGCTGCACCAACTGCAAAAGACTCTCAATTGCCTTCTGATACAAAGTAATCGCTCTGCCTTTTGCGCCTTGTTTATCCAAGCGCACGGCATCTAACGCGTAAGCTGTTGCCGCTTTTTCAAGCTCCTGTGAAGCACTCATTCTCTTTTTTCACCATTTTTTTATTCGGGCGATTTCAACTCGATTTTAATTTTTCCCTTGGTGCCCAAATTCTCAAGGGCTCGCTCAATTTCCTCATTTGAGGTTTGCAAATCAATTGAACAACGGCTCAAATCGATTTCGCCGTTGCTTTTTCTCACGTACTCCAGAAGCATATCCTCAATAGAGGGCTTTTCCACCGTTAAGGAAATCTCTTTAATTTCAGATTTTTTATAAGAAAATAGGGTTTGAGAAGGGTCTCTACCAACCTCATTGACCGCTTTTCGTCCAACTACCTGCGAACTCGTCGCTGACAAAGCAACAAGCTCTTTCACCGCAGTCTTCTCAGCAGACACAGGCGAAGTTGCAGGCGGTTCAGGAAGAGCGTCGGTCAACTTCTGCTCAAGGAAAGTGGAAACTTCCTTCAGTATTTCTTCGCCACCAACTGTCTTCATATCAACAGGTATAACTGACTCATCGGTCCGAATCTTGGTAGCATGAAGCGTTTCAGTTATCGTAGTGTTAACGTTGTTTAATTCATTGGAGACATCAGGCAGAACCTGGAACAAGTCCTGTGAAACGTTCTGCAGAAGCTTCAACGCAGGCTTCAAGTCGACAACGATTTCACTCAGTTCCTTAATCGTCTCAAGTCGGAGAACAACACGTTCAATAGCTAACTGCACATTGTGAAGAAACTTTATCAGCTTTCTAATTTCAGCAAGCTCGTTAGCGCATATCGCAGCCTTTTCCTTATTATTCTTCTTCAACGCACCCATGCACGACTGGAACAGTAACTTGTCGCGTTCTTTCAGCCGGTAACTTGCCTGCTCGAGCTTATTTTGCTGCACTCTAAGCGTAAGTATCGATTTCGCAGCAACTTCACGTATGGGTGGAGGGCTTGAATTCAATAAACCTTTCACGTGTTTTCCCTCCACCTGGTAATTGCCTGCCGTTTTTAGGTTATATTCCAGCTTTTCCGACTTCTTTCACGTAGACTACTACAGGTGGTTCAGGTAGTTCTGCTGGTGGTGTTTCGTTAACTGGTTCATCAGGAATTTTGGTTTCAACAGAGACTTTGGTTTCAGTGGGAAGTTTTGGTTTGATTTTTTGTTCTTCTATTTCCGGTGAATCGCCTAGTACTATGTTTGAGATTTTGCTTTGTGTGAGTTCCATGTCGCTTTTTTGTGCGTTTACGCGTTTGAGGGCTTCTTGGAGCAGCGTGAAAGCGGATTTGTAGGGTCCATCTTCGATTTTTCCTATTTCGTGTTCCAGTTCGAGGTTGACTATGGCGTAGCTGAGGGTTTTTGTTTCGTCTTCACAATTGGCGATTTCGGCGTCGATTTCGTCTGAGATGATTTGTGCGTTTTTTTTCAGCTGGTTTAGGATGCTGTCGAAGTTAGTGTGGAGTTCTTGGTAGATTTCGGGTGAGATTTTCTTTTTTTCGGCTAAGTCTTTGAGGGCTTGGTCTTTGCGCCATATAAGTGGAATTTGGTCGCAGAGAACGTTTGCGCGGGATTTGATTGCTGAGATGAATGTGACTTCAGTTCCATCGAAATTTAGGTTTTCCATGGACTGTTTGGAGAATCTTCCGTCGTTGAACTCGATAAATGCGGCGTCAAATTGTCCGTTGGGGGTTAATGCAAATGAGGCGATTTTTCCGATTGGGTTGTTGTATTCATCTTTAACTGGTTTACCGATGAAAAGAAAAAGATTGGAGATTTGAGACATATTTTTCCTCCTTTAATTTAGTATCCTTCGGTTGCTGTTTTCTCTGTTTGCGCGACTGCGGGCATTCCTGCTGGCAGATCGGGGAATTTGTCTTTGATTTTCTGTTCTGCTACGGTTGCGGCTTCTGTGAGGATTTTCTGTGCGTCTTCGTTTACTGCGTCGAAGTTAAGTGTCATTCCTGAGCCTTGTCCTGCTTCGATCATGATTCCGCTGAGCATGTTACCTATTTCGCCGAGTTCGTTTTCTGCTTCTGGGAATACGCTTACTAATCCTGCTCTGACGGAGCGTAGAACTCCAACTGCTGGTCCTAGTGTGGATACTACATCTCCAAGTTCGGATACTGTTCGTAACCTTAATACGATTTGTTCGAGGGCTAGTCTGGCGTTTATGATTAGGCGTTCCATTTTGCGGACTTCGGCAAGTTCATTTGCGAAGACGTTTGCGCGGGATGTGTCGTGCTTGGTGTAGGCGTCAACTATTCTTGCGAAGATTGCTTTGTCGCGTTGTGTGAAGCGATCTGTGGCTTGGTCGAGTTTCTGCACTTGCAGTTCGATGCGTCTAACGGCGAAGTCTAAACGTGGCTTCAGTGGACCTGGTGGTTTCACTGTTTCCCGTATGCGGTCTGTGAATGGTTGGTCGTTCCTTCTAGTTTCCCATTTTTTTGCGAACCTTTCTGACAAATTAATACCTCCGAAAAACAACAGATGCGTCGAACTGTCTTATACATTGTTAATATGATGACAATATGCACGTATATATGTGGAGATATACGGGCTGTTAAAACTTGTTTTAAGCTTTAATTGGAAAATTAAAAGACGGGGGGAGCAGTTTTCGGATATTAGACAAAAAAGTGTAAGTTACACTAAAAAGAAGCTTAATCCAATGCTAAAATACAAAGGTGAATTGAATGAGTGAAAGGTTAAAGGTGTTTGGGATAGTAGCGCTCTTGGGGTTCATGGCTGGAGTAATCGTGCAGTTGACGGCAGATTATGTGCTTCCGTGGCTGATGGCTGTGTTGCCAGCACTTATGCAGGTCAGGTTCGTAGTTTCTGGGTTAGCTGGTGCTGCATTGACGCTTGTCTTGGTAAGCCTTTGGGCATACTTCACTGGAAACAGGGACAGACAGTAGAGAACCGCTACAACCTCTTTCTCTTTTATCTCGCAAATTGATAGGTTACGTGTTGCGCTGGATTTCTTGTTTGATTGTTGCTAAGTTAATGCTCGGTGCAGTTTATGGCTTCTCTATTTAAAGGGCAAATGGACAGAGTGCGGCGTGGTGTAAAGTTTTTATATTTTAAGTGCTGCTGGGTTATTTGCAGGTGGAAGTTTTGCCGAGTTTTGTTGTTCTTGGGAACTGGACTGAGCAGGGCATTCGCGGTGTTAGCAAGGCGCCTGAGAGAATCAAGGAAACGCATAGGATGGTTGAGAAGGCCGGCGGGAAAATGCAGCTCTTTTACACGATGGGAAAGTACGATTTCGTGATGATTGTGGAAGTTCCGAAGGATGATGATGTGATGGCTATTCTTTTGTGCGTCGGTAGCATGGGAAACATCCGCACGGTGACGATGAAAGCTTGGACGGAAGCGGAAGGCGCCAAGATACTGCAAGCGCCACATCCATAACCCCTCCCTTTTTTATTTACAGAGCATTAGCCGTTGTTTTGCCAAACAAGGTTTGTAATTTTGGACTCAGTAGCGGAAAAAGCGCTCACTAGCCTCCAGCTTAAATTCCCCGCCTTCAGCCTCGGCGTACCTCGATTTCCTCATCGTCCAAAGTTATAGGACATCGTACCAACTTATTTGCGTTTTCGAAACAGCTTAAACCACTCAACGATACGTGTGAAAAACACATGCAGCCATTTGGGCAAAAATGTAGCCTACCAGCGTCATGGAGAAAGTGTGTTTAGGCTTTGATTATGCTTTCTTGGTGCACACTAAGTGATCCTTTGTTTCCAACCCGTAGTTGCTTCTCGCCTCTGAACGCAAACGTACGGGCATTCCTAATCTGGATGTTGTCACCCACTGAAATGCAGCCTATCTGGTCGTTCCAGAGACAAAGCTTGATTGTTCCAGTTGCATCCCCAATCAACACGTTAGTTACAATAGCGTTATTTCCAAACCGCGTATAAACGCACGTTGGCTCAGGAATCTCCAGCACCATGGCTTTAAGGTTAACATTGCGCATGCCAACCCGCAAATCCTTGATTAAATTCGACCGAACTACATCACTCTTTCTAGCCACGTACCTGCGAATTCTTTCAGCACTCATAAACTTTCTAATCGGATTAGCCTTCTCTGAAAGAAACTCTTCGGAAACCCTTAACTGCGCCACCACCGTGGAACCCTGCATCATCAAAAAAACTCTTTCGTTACCCACCATGCCGCGGCACTCAATTGAAATTTCGTCACACATAGCTTTTTGCTGCTCCTTCGTTGAAAGCAAAGCTTGAAAAAGCGCGTCAGGATCAACACTATACTTTACTGAAAGAAAAGCGAGATATTCGCCCAACGGTACCCTTTTGTCTCTCAAACCCGTCGCCAGTTCAATCGCCAGAACCATTGCAGAAAAGCAAACATCTGCACAGACCAGATTAACGCTTTCTTAGACAACTCCAGCACCCACAATGAAAGAGCAACTACCTATATTAGGTTAACCACAACGAAAACAAGCTGCCACCCTTATTCCAAATGCACCCACCCAGCGAACAGGCAACTTTATACAAACTGCACTTCGTACACAGAATAACTTAAGCGGTCTCAGAGTTTTTCGCTGGATTGGTCGGCAGTAACTTGCAGGGGTCTTCCTTCAGTTAAGGCTTGAGAAGTTTTCTTTCTAGCACTTTGCAGAAGTCGCCATACTGTTCCTCTTGAGACACCCATTTTTTCTCCAGCTTCCTCTTGTGAGAGATTTTCTAAATCAACGAGTCTGAGGGCTTCTATTTCCGCGGGTTCAATAAGGATGGGCGTCGGGTTTGCCTGAGGCATAGGCGAGAACGAGCTGATTGACGGCGGGTTCTGTATGGTGATTGGTTTTGGAAGGCGACCTCTTCTGCCGCGTCTGTGTCTGCATCCCCAGCCCATTGTTGTTCGGTTTATGATTTTGCTGCGTAACTTTTATATATTTCTGTGCACTATCACACAATTGTTTATGTGCATAAACACAAAAATAATCTACAGAGGTGAAACACAAAAATGGGATGGAGAGGAAGAGGATGGGCAAACACCTGGTCTGGAAGAGGACCATTCAGCAATTTACCACCATGGCAAAGACCTGGCTGGCTCTACGGCAGAGGCGCATGCTGGTACCTATACGGACCCTACACGGCAGTGCCACCAGCAAAACCTGAAGACGAAGCAACCCTGCTAAATCAACAGAAAACTTTGATAGAAGAACAGCTGAAAACTATGCAGGAAACACTCAAGAAAATTCAGGAAAGACTGAACGAACTCAACAAATAAACAAACAACCACTTTTTACCCTTAAACATTAAAAAATCTGAAAAAAGGTGAAAGCAACATATTGAATAGACGTAAAATCGCCGTAGTTACAGAAGGCTATGACGGCCTAAACGATACGGTATCAAATGTTTTTGGAAAAACGAAAACGTTCACAATAGTTAACGTTGAAGATGGCAAAATTAAAGACGTGAAAACAGTCGATAACCCCGCTGCAGCTTACAATCAGGGTTCGGGACCCATAGCGTCAAAAACGTTAGCAGAACTAAAAGTAGACATGGTAATAACATCTCAGTTGGGGCCTGGCGCAGCAGAACTACTGGAGTACCATAAAATAGCCGCCCTGATAGTAGACCCCGAAATCACCGTTGCCGCAGCCATCAACAAGGCAGTATCTAAGTCAAACAACCAAGACGCTTAACCAAAAAATACAACACTTCAAAAATGTGATCAGCCAAAACAAAAACGTGACATGGAGAAGCGGAAGTTACTCTCTAAACTTCATGATAAAAATATTTTTATGAAACGCATATGCTAGGTTATATGGTTTCTTTTTGAAAAACAAAGGTGAAAACAAAATGTCCGAAGTTCAAAAACAAGAAACAGGCTTACCCATACTAGGCCAGAAAGCACCAGAGTTTGAAGCAGTAACCACACAAGGGACATTGAGGCTCTCAGATTACCAAGGCATGTGGCTAGTGCTGTTCTCTCACCCAGCAGACTTCACGCCAGTTTGCACAACAGAATTCATAGCCTTCTCCAAAATTTACGACGAACTAAAGAAACGAAATGTTGAGCTCCTAGGCTTAAGCGTCGACAGCGTTTCTTCACACATAGCGTGGATAAGAAACTGCGAAGAGAAAATGGGCGTTAAAATCCCCTTTCCCATAATTGCAGACCTAAACAAAGAAGTCGCTATGAAATATGGCATGATACATCCAGAGCAAAGCAAGACCGAAACTGTGCGCTGCGTCTTCATCATCGACCCCGAAAGCAAAATCCGCGCCATGCTATACTATCCGCTGACCACAGGCAGAAACATGAACGAAATCCTCAGGCTAATAGACGCCCTGCAAACAACAGACAAATACAAAGTAGCTACTCCAGCAAACTGGAAGCCAGGCGACCCCGTTGTCGTTCCGCCACCAGCCACAACCGAACAGGCAGAAGAAAGACTTAAACAAGGCTACGAATGCAAGGACTGGTATCTCTGCACGAAGAAAATCCCAGAGAGCGGATAACATGCCCTGCGTCGCGCCAGATGGCAAACCCACAGCAAGCGGCATGGCAACGCTAAAAGCCCTGAAGAATGGCACATTATCGCCTGAAGAAGTCGCAGGCAAAACAGGTCAACCCTTATTCAGAGTACGTAGTGGGCTTCGTGAACTTAAAAACGCTGGATTCGTAGAGGAAAAAGAAGACAAATACGTGCTTTCTAAAAGCGGAAGCACATTAACTCAGTGATGTGCCCGCTGAAGCAACAACCACCTTTCTCTTTTTTTCAAGCATACATGAACGCTAAACAATAGTTTTAACAGAATAGCAAGGCGTTACGTCCTGAAATAAACGGTAAACTGAACCAGATTCAGTTCCAGAATAACCATTCTCATCCTTTGGATGAACAAGACTCCGCGCAATTAAACACCAACCGCAGAAGACACAGCCTGAAAGCAAAATTGTTGCATCATTTCGCAATTTGAACTCGCAAGTTTTTTCCAGCATTAAAGTGAATTATTCCAATAGAAGATTTTCTCGTATTTGCCAGCTGCTGGAAAATCTGGACTATCGTAAATTATGTCCAAGCGCATATCGTACTCGGTCAGAAGTGATTGTGACAACTCCCAGAGGCTCTGGGTGCTCTCTCCTGCTGGCCAACACCAAATGCGGTCGCCAGAATGCCTCATGCCCCACCCATAGTTTTCAGGCAATACCAATGCGGCTTCAGCTTCAATTGAGCCGTGGGTACTCTGCGGCAGGGTTATAACGTCATTCCAGAATCGTTCAAGCGCTTCAAAATGCTCATCCGTCAATATGCCGTAAGGATTACCTTCCATTTTGGGGTAGTTGAAAACCACAACGTATTCTGCGCCAGCTTTGTACGACAAAAGCATTTGCTGATAAATGTTTTCTCCACTGTCAAGGTAAGGCGGCTCATCGTACTTCCACGTTATGATTGTACCCCACGGCTTATTTTGCATCCGAGCAGCGCCTCGTATCAACCCAATACTTTTGGATAGAGTTTCATTCCAGCCGAGTTGTGCAAGCAGAACATCGTATCCTCCTAAGTAATCCCACCAGTAGAGAGCATAATCGGAAGTGAAAATTGTAATCGAACGGTTTTTGAGTTCTCGAATACCTGAATCATCCTTGATTATGTCCATGTATATTTTTGCCGCTAGATCGTAATTTGAGGCAAGCGAACCATTCAAGAACGCCTCCATCGCCGACTCATGCGCCCGATACATCGATGCATTCTGCAGTTTCAGATGGTTAAACCAACGTGACCAATTAAAATCCAGTTGGTTGCCGCCTGGCTCGTCGTAGTAGTAAACGCCTAAGAATCTGTCGCTCCACCTCTCCTGGGCAAAATCAAGCCAAGGTACCTGCCACGGGCAATCATCATCAAAATAGCCGAAGTAAGCTATAATGTGTAATCCTGCTGCTACCGCGTAATCGCAGATTTCGTTGATTGCTGTTTCGTTCTTGCTTATTGGTCCTGATTGAAGCACAAAAAGGTTAGTGTAATTTTTCACTCTGTCAATAAGCAGCTTAGCTTCTGCTGTTGTGTCTCCACAGAAAGCGACGCCTATATAGAAGGACTGAGCCGCCTCGTTGCCACTGGGTGAATCAATTGAAATCACTAGTGCTACTATTAAGATAACTACTAAGACAAGTGAAAGGATGAAACGTTGTTTCAAGTTTGGTGTCCCCTTTTCACACTAGTTTACATCAAGCGATGCGAAGGAATAGGTTTTTCGGTTAATGCCAAATAGATATAATCAGTCCTAATTTGTTTCAATGTTAAACCCTATTAATAGTTTGTGTTTATAAAGTAAACTGTTTACGGCTCCGCTCTGTGCCACAATGGCTCAGCAAGCACAAGCTTAGCACCAGTTTCTGTAATTGAAGCTGCAACGAACAACAATTGACGAAGCAGCCACTAGAAACGCCATAGATCGCTTGCCGCTCTTAAACTATGTGCGCTTTCTTGTTCTTATTCGCGGTATAAACATTGGAACTGCACTCTTGTATTTTTGGTATTCTTAGCCAAACTTCTCTTCCATTTTCTTATCCTCTTCCTTAGCAAGCCGATAATACAACACAACGAGGGCAAGCCAAAGCCAGAAGCGTAGGAATAGTAACCCACTGAATATTCATACCCGACGTAATTAATAGAACCCCTAAACTGTGGATGACGAATGTGACCATAGATGCCTAACGTTACAATGTGATTTTTAGCTTTGTGAATTTTTTTCCAACCAACGGTAATTAAGAGCATTCCAACCAGCATAATTACGGATGAAAGAGGCAAGATAAATAGATGAAAAAGAAAGGCGAACGCGTTTTCTCCTATTAAATCAGCAAGGAAATACGTTAACGTATAGATGTTTTGATACCCGAGAAGCCATGAAAAAATATACATGGTCAAAGGGAAGCCGTACATTTCAGCATATAATGAGATGACAAAAGCCAAATACACACTTGAAGGAAGACGCTCCATCTTTTCCCTATACTGGATGAAGAAAATGAACGACCCGAAAAGCAAAATGTTCAAAGCGGTGAAACCTATGTTGCCCCAACCATACCACGCTACACTAAGCCAAAACAACAAAAGAGACAAAACAACTGCCAAAAGAATAAACAACAACCGTTCTTTAAGCTTGCTCATTCCAAGACCCCTCCCCTCTTTATAAAGAAAACAAGAAATAATTCGGCCTATACATAAGCTACCTCAAGTTTCGGATGGAAAACGGTTGCTTTCTGATTTTGACTAAGTATAAAATCACGCAGCTTGTTATCAGAAGGATAATTATTCCAATTGTAACGCATAGAATCAAGTTTGCTGACGGGGATTGACCGCACCAAGGCACCATAAGTGGATAACGATCGCTGTTATTAGAATCAATTCTGAAGGGTGTATCACATATCCCGTCGTTTCCAGTAAGATTTTGACTATCCCCGCTTTTCTCATCCGCCCCAGTGTGATTGCTCCAGAAGTTGCCTCCGATAGGATAGCCACAATCCCAGTTGTTGCTGTTGAAGCAAAAAAGCATTCAAACATAGAAATATACGAATGAAACGAGCACACTTAAGAATGCCCGTTTCTTCGACACAGACGCAACAGAGTTTTGGATGCTTACCGTGTGGCTTATTAGCCGCGTAGTTCGTCGACTTCTTTCTTGCCCTCTTCCAACTCTTTCGTTTGTTCCTTATCGTTCATCAACAGCAACGCTTGAAACTCGCCCACATGTGTTTTCTCTTCTTTCGCTATGTCCAAGAGAATTCGCTTAATATCCTCATTTTGAGTTAGGGCAGCCATCTGCTCATAAAGATTTATAGCGTCCAATTCAGCGATTATTCCCGCTCGCAGTATTTCTTTATCCAAGTTTTCTTTGCTTATTTTTTCAAGGTCTATCGGAATTTTCGACAACAAATTTACCTACCCCATTCCTTACCTATAGAAAACAGGTATTCCATTTAAAAATTTGTTTCAAAAAGCTAAAACCCTATAATCCACTTCAAGTCTTCCAGTAATAAACCTGAGTGCAACAAGCAATCATTAAACAGTGTCATCGCCCAATTTCGTCCAAAACTTTTGACACTTTCTGCCACGCACCAACTATCTCTTCAGCAGCAACACTCCGCGGCGAATACTCTACGATTGTCTTCCCATTAACCATAGCCTCTGTGACTTTGGAGCTAAAAGAAAGTCTGCCAACAACCTCCACGCCGTTTTCTCTGCAAAAACTCACAATTCTTTCAGTATTACCCACGTTTATGTCGTACATATTCACGCACACGAAAGGCGTCACATGGAAATGCCCAAGCAACTGCAACACGCGTTCAAGATCATGGATACCCGACATCGTCGGTTCAGTAACCACCAAAGCAGCATCCACCCCCGAAATCGAAGCGATAACAGGACAACCAATTCCCGGCGAACCATCAATAATAATTAAATCGCGGTTTTCCCGTTTAGCCAGTATCTTAGCGTTCTGCCTAACCAAAGTGACGAGCTTTCCTGAGTTAGCCTCGCCAGCATAAAGCATCGCGTGCGACATAAAACCGTACTTCGTCTTTGAAAGGTAAGCTTCCCCAGACACTCTTTCAGCCAAAGTTACGGCGTGAAAGGGGCAAACAATGGCACAGACACCGCATCCTTCGCAGGCAACCGCGTCAATCTTCAAATCTTCAGTCACCGCGTCAAAAGCACATTTGTCTCTACACAAACCACATTTTGTGCACTTTGCTTCGTCGATAACGGCTAATTTTGAACCGCGGAACTCCTGCGTTTCAATTACTTCAGGATGCAAAAGCATGTGCAGGTCAGGCGCATCAACATCACAGTCTGCCACAACAGCATTTTTCGCAAGGACGACAAAAGACGCAGTTATGGTTGTTTTGCCCGTTCCGCCTTTGCCGCTTAAAACCGTCAACTGCCTCATTCGCCAACAATCCCCCTCACTTCAGCGTATAGCGTCTGGAACTTTTCTTTCCACTCAGGCATCTCCACGCTGAAGGGAACACCTCGCGAATAAAGTTCTGCAATTTTTCGTTGATAAGGAATCTCCATCAACACGCGAATACCTTCTTCTTTGCAGTACGCGTAGACTTTTTCGTCGCCTACTCCTGCGCGGTTGATGACAACACCAAAAGGAATTGCCATATCCCTCAAGACTTGAACGGCGATCTTCAAATCGTGCAAGCCAAACGGCGTAGGCTCGGTAACGAGAACACAGAAATCACTGCCCCGTACAGTTTCCACAAAAGGACATGACGCTCCAGGAGGCGAATCAAGAATCACATTTCCAGCCTTGCCTATCTGATTCTTAACGGCTTTTATTACTGGAACAGCCATGGGCTTGCCCACTTCAAGTTCCCCGTAAATAAGCGCCAACTCTCCAACTGAACCAAACGTTAAAGTGCCAATTCTATGTTTTTCCCAACTAATCGCTTTAGCGGTGCAAACTATGGCGCATCCGCCGCAGCTATGGCAAAGCTCTGGAAACACCAAAATTTTCTCCGCGCTGGTAAACATAGCGTTGAATTGACAGAACTTTGAGCATGCTCCACAGTGGTTGCACAGAGTTTCGTTTATGTGTGGAATAAAAGTGAAAACAGGTTCGGTTCTCTGCAGCTTCGGATGCAAAAGCAAATAGGCGTTCGGCTCTTCAACATCGCAGTCTAAAAATTGAACATTGCCTACCGAAAGAGCCATGTTCACAGCTACTGATGTTTTTCCAGTTCCGCCTTTTCCACTAGCAACCGATACAATCATCCAAATGCACTTCAGGAAAAACTTCGTTAAAAAACGCAGGAAACCTTGGCTGGTTGGTTATATCTCTGAGCGCCCCTTTCCCTTCTCGTACTCGGCAAGTGCTTTTTGCAGCGTTCTTATGGACAGCCTAGCGCAATCAAGCTTTGACTTTGGTAAACCTCCAAGCTCCGCCAACACATCCGCCTCTGTCAGTTTCTTTGCCTGATTAACGGTGTTGCCTTTCAAGAGCGTAGTCAGTGCAGACGCTGATGAAGCTGAACCTGGACAACCCAGATAGTAGAATTTTGCAGCTTCTATGATGTTCTTTTCGTTGATTCTCAGGTATAACTTGATGAGGTCGCCGCATGGACCAAGAAAGGTTGTGGCAACACTTGGAGCATCCAATGCGCCCACGTTAACGTTGTTCACATACAAATCAATAGCCTTCTTGGAATACCCTGATTCCACCATCAGCTTCAGTTCTTCTTCTGATAGTTTCCTTGACGTTTTTTCACCTCCACCACTATTACGCATCGTCCGTAGCTTCTGCCTTAATGGTGGTGTGCATGTGGGCAACCTTCGTCAAGTTCTTCAAGCTCGCCTTTCTTGTATGCAGCAATCACTTCGCCAACTGTGTCTGCGTTGGCTTTCAGCACTGTCACTCCTGCACCTCTGAAAGTGTTCAAGCCCCTAGGACCCATACCATAGAGTATCAGCACATTCGGTTGCAACTCCAAAACATTGTCATGCGCATAACCCATACCGCCTACATGCTCACTGGTGTTGGAAACGGTCTTAACGTTTGAGATTTCACCGTTCTCGTCCAAATCCACAACGGCGAAGCCGGGCGCTCTTCCAAAATGCTCAGCTAATCGAGCATTCAAGCCTTGCTGGTCTACTACAGGAACCAGTATTCTCTTCATCAACTATTCACCTCCACCCCTGCTTAACATAAGCTTCTT
The DNA here is from genome assembly GCA_964632845.1 of uncultured Candidatus Bathyarchaeia archaeon. Taxonomy (GTDB): domain Archaea; phylum Thermoproteota; class Bathyarchaeia; order Bathyarchaeales; family Bathycorpusculaceae; genus JAOZHU01. The sequence continues at coordinate 12,980 of CAZWDU010000024.1, forward strand.
CCGATTTATTTACCTGAATTCTCAACAAGCGAACTATTTGCGCCTTCATCTCCAACCCCTTCCGCTGCCGGCACCAAAATGGTCTCCAACCGTAGGTGCGTCAGTTTTTCTAAACTCGCCTTTCCTGAACTTCTCAACTGCGTCTCTAACAGTTCCTGATGCACCTGTTATGATGTCGATTCCAGCAGCTGAAAGCGCCTGAAACGCATTAGGTCCAACATTTCCGGTAACAAGCACTTTTGCCCCTTTGTTTGCGATAGATTGTGCGGCTTGAATTCCCGCGCCGCCTGTTGCACCAGAAGCCGAGTTTGGAATAGCTTCAAACTGCAGGGTTTCAGAGTCAACCATTACTAGATAGGAGCATCTGCCAAATCTGGGGTCTAACTGCGCGTCTAAATTGTTTCCTGATGAGGTTACACAAACTTTCAATTTTTATCATCTCTTAAACTATGATACGGTGAAAAACGAGAATTCCGCCGCCAAATAATCAGCCTGAACAGTTTCATCTTCTGCCACCTTTGCGGTTCAAGTTTTCCGCGCATACACGCGCCGTCTTGCTGTTCTCTATGAACTGCTCAATTTTTGTGACTATTTCCACGAAAGCTTTAGCTGAGGGCGAATCGGGATTTTCAGCAATGAAGGACACGCCACTGTCCGCGAAGTTGCAAATCTCCGGGTCTATTGGAATGCTTCCTAGGTATGGCACGGACAAGGCTTCAGTGATTCTTTTTCCTCCTCCAGTTCGGAATATGTCAATTTTGGCTCCGCAATCGGGGCAGACGAAACCGCTCATGTTCTCAACTATCCCGATTATTGGAACGCCAACTTGTCTGGCGAACGAGACAGCTTTCTTGACGACAGCCTCCGAAACTTCAGAGGGCATTGTCACGATTATCACGCCGTCCATTTCAGGGAGCAACTGCATGACACTTAGCGGTTCATCACCTGTCCCCGGCGGGAGGTCTATTAATAGAAAGTCAAGTTCGCCCCATTCTATGTCGGACAAGAACTGCTGGATAAGCCTCATTTTCAAGGGACCACGCCAGATTACGGGTGCCTCATCGGTTGGAAGCAGAAAATCCATCGATGCAACTTTGATGCCTAGGCGACCTGTAACTGGAAAGAGCATTCCTGCGGGACCGCCTACGAGTTTCTGTCCTTTCAACCCGAGCATTTTTGGCACGCAAGGTCCATGAATGTCCGCGTCCAGAACTCCGACTTTATCCTTGTGCCCGTGTAACGCGAAAGCCATGGCGAGATTTACGGTTACGGTGCTTTTGCCGACTCCACCTTTGCCGCTTATCACTGCGATTTTGTGTTTTACTTTGCTCATTTTCAGTTTCAGTCTCTGTTCTTGTATGTAGCTTTCTTTTTTGGGGTCGTTGCACTCGTTGGAAGTTGAGCAGGAACCGCATACACCGTCGCATTCTTCGGTTGTGTTTGCTTGCTTCAGAGGGTTTGTCATTTTTTCACCGTTAAACGTGGAGGTAGTTTAATACATAAACCTTATTAATACTTTATGTTTATAAAGTAAACAGGCGAATGGTTTGGACGATGTTGACAAAAAAATAATCGCGCAGCTTCAAGCAGACGGGCGAACAACATTACAGGATTTAGCTAAAACCGTAGGTTTCACAAGCATGGGCGTCAAGAAGAGACTGGAGAAGCTTGTGGAAACAGGCATGATTAAAGTGTCCGCTTTGATCAATCCGAACGCGCTTAAGTTGCATCCGGCAATCGTGATGTTGGAAATGGAAAGCGCTGAAGCAATGCAGAAACTGCTTGACAGGTTTGAAGATTGCCCTAGGGTAATTCAGATTTTCAAAACTATAGGCGGCTACAACTTAATCGCTCTTGTGGTTGCGGAAACTCGGGAAACGCTTGAGAGCATATCAATGGAGAAATGTTCTTTGCGGTGCAGTCAAGGAATACGCAGGTCAGAATTCTACCCCATAAGCGACACGTATTTTTCTCCTTTCCTTCAGGTAAGAGAAGGCTTAGCGCATAAAGGACGCAAAGTAACCCCGTGCAATGTTGACTGCGACCCGTGCAACCGATACGAAAACCAGAAGTGTGTTGGTTGTCCAACGACGAACAAGTACAGGGGCTCCCTATAGCAGTTGGAAGGTTACTGCATGAGCGCGATTGAGCGTGCGCAGTTCAAGATTGCGGAAGCTGATGGTTTAGAAATTCTCAGTTTGGTAGATAACTCGTTGGATTTTCTCTCCACGTCCAGCAGGAAAGAGGTGCAGTTGTTTAGGCAATGGACAAAAAAGCGTAACGGAAAAGAAGAAGCACGAACACACGCCAATTTGCCTTTTGCGGAACACGGCTTTTCAATGCTTATCCGCATCTTAAAAGGCAAAAAGACGCATTGCATCTTGTTTGATACTGGCTGCAGTTCTGAAGGCGTTGTGGAAAACGCGGAACGCTTGGGTGTAGACCTGAAAGAAGTGGAATGCATAGTCTTGTCGCATGGACATTATGACCATTTCGGCGGGCTTCTATCCGCATTGAAGGCGGTTGGCAAAGTTAAGTTGCCTGTGATAGTTCACGAGGACATGTTCAAAGCGAGAGGCACAGCTAAGCACAGCGGCAAAGTTCGCGGGTACCCAGAATTTCCATTAGAACAACTCGTGAAATCGGCGCAGTTGATTGTTACAAAGCAGCCTTTTCTGTTTGCTGAAGACTTGCTGCTTGTAACGGGTGAAATTCCACGTGAAACAAGCTTTGAGAAAGGTTACCTGCAACATAGAACTAGGGTTAAGGGATCGTGGCAGGCTGATCCGTGGATTTGGGATGACCGCGCAATCGCCTTTAACGTTAAAGAGAAAGGCTTAGTCGTCATTTTAGGTTGTGCTCACGCTGGGGTAATCAACAGCGTATCGTATGCGCAACAAATCAGTGGCGGTGTGGACGTGTATGCGGTGCTTGGAGGTTTTCACTTGGCGGGGAAAGAGGGCGAGAAAAGAATTGGGCAAACGGTGAAGGCGCTTAAGCGGTTTAATCCTAAGTTGGTGGCGCCTTCGCATTGCACTGGTTGGCGAGCCATGTGTACTGTGGCAAAGGCTTTGCCTGATGCTTTCGTGTGGAACAGTGTTGGGAGCTTCTACCAGCTTTAGGAGGCACGTGAGGCGATTATTGCCGTGTTACGTGAAGAGTTAAATAATATTTTACGTTCAACTAGCCAGTTGCCGATTCAATGGGAGTAGAACAGTTTGAAGAGTAAAGGACCTTTGTTTATTGTGCCTTGGCGATGCACTTTTGCCTGTGACAGCAACTGCGCACACTGTGCTTCCGCAGGAAAACCGCCTGTTCCAGACGAAGTTAACACCGCAGACGCCATGCGCATAGTTGACCAGATATACGATTTCGGAGCAACTTATCTTGGAATAAACGGTGGAGAACCGTTCCTGCGCAAGGACTTCTTCCAGATAGTGAACTACGCCAAAAAAATCGGCTTAAACGTAAGCATGATTACAGATGGACACTTGCTTGATGACGCAGCCTTCGAGAACCTAGTTAAGATTGAAGCTAGCGTGTCAATCAGCATTGACGGCGCTGAGAAAGCAAACGATGCAATCCGCGGAAAAGGCTCATACGCTAAAGCCGTTGACGCAATCAAGAAGTTCTCCCGAGAGAAACTGCTGAACTGTCTAGTGTACACCTTCGCTAACCTAGACGATGGAACAACAAACGTAGACACCGAAGACTTCACCCACGTAATCAATCTAGCGCAACAATACGGCGCAAAATGGACGGTCTTCCACGGATTCATCCCCTACAGCAGCGCAGAAGCCAGTCTCAAAGCAAATCCCTCACCACAGCAATATGAGTGGGCTTGGAACAAACTCTACGACTTACGCACAGTATACAAAGGCAAACCTGATGTCAACGTGTACGATCCGTTTTTCGCCCGTATAGCAAAACAAAGAGGAATGCCAAACTTCAATGACTGGTACGAAAACTTCTTCTTGGGCAGATGCTGGTTCGGGAAATTCATGAGCATAGCTGAAAACGGTGATGCAATTCCATGCAGCTTCAACGATGTGCACAGGTTCGGAAACGTCAAAGACAAACCGTTAAAAGCTATTTGGGACGACTTACAAACTTCGGAGTTCTTCGCGAAAGTCCGAGACAAAAACAACATTAAAGGCAAATGCGGAGTGTGCGAGTACAAAGAAATCTGTGGAGGATGCCGCACATCAGCGTACTTCTTCACAGGCGACGTTCTCGAGGCTGACCCCAGATGCGGCTACATTCCGAAGGCGCTGAGAGAAAAATAGCGCACTCAGAGTAGCTTGGCAGCAACGGCTTCAGCGTCTTTCCTGATTTTTGCTAAGTCCTGCTCAGTTGGTTTTCCGCGGATGTCGCCCATTCTGCCTTTGGTGCTGTTTTCCAAGTTGCCGTGGAATTCGCTTAGGATGTACCATTCGTCTAGGACTGCGAATCCGAGGTGTTCGAAGAATTGGCGCATGTATTTGCCTGCTGGTGTGGCTTCGTCGAGTCCTGTGTGTGGACCTGAATAGGTGCAGAAGATTAGGGCATATTTTCCGGGGATTTTTGGGGCGGTTGGTTTGATTTTGCCTTGTTGGCGGTATTTGGATAGTTTGGTTTTTAGGAAGTCGTCTAGTGGTTTTGCTATATGCCATTGTAGGGAAGGTGAGCCAACGCATACTAAGTCATAATCGAAGTAGTCTAGGTCTGCTGCTTCTGCGGGTTTTTTCAGTGTGACTTTGACGTTTGCGGTTTCTAATCCTTCTTTTATGGCTAACGCCGCTTTCGCGGTGTTTCCAGTGCTTGACCAGTAAACAATTAAGGCTGTTTTCATCAAATTTCACCTGTCGTTCTCTGAAGTGTTGGGGTAGGAAGCTATTCTGGTAGAAACGGAGCAGAAAATAAAAGTGTAACTGTTCACTGTGAGCTATTTTGGATGGAAATCGTGATGTTAAGCGGTAAGCTACCATTTTGTCAGGTACGTTTTGCCGTCTTCTTTGAATGCGCGAATTAACTCGCAGTGCCGTAGAATGGCAAATTGCTGTTCCAGTTCTTCAGGTTTAATCTTGATAGCTGCTAACAGTTCTTCTCGGGTGACTTTGCCCTTTTCTTCGATTACGCGGTAAATTTGCCGTTGCAGTTCCGTTAAACCCTCTGCGCCTGTTTGACCAAGCTGTTTCCTAACGGACAAGGCTGCTGCTACTGCCATGGGGTCGCAGGCTTTAGGCGGGTTTGTCAAGTAAAAGTAGCAGTCTTCGCACACGGTTTTTCCGTGGAAATCGTAGCTTTCGCCTTCGTTAAGCGATAATCCGCAGCGTTCACAGTTCATTGTTAGCTAAAACCTCATGTTACTGTATGCTTTTTCGCGCTTATTTTTGTTGCTCTTTTGGCGTCAGAGCCGTTAAGCCTTAATAGTTTGGGTGGTTAGAAAAATTTGTAGTTGTGACAGCATGAGCGGTAGGGAAGAGCATAGGGCGCTGAAGCCGTATTTGGGTTTCTGGAGTGCCATAGCCATAAACGTAGGTGCCATAATCGGCGGCGGAATCTTCGTTGTGACGGGCATTGCAGCGGGCTTGGCTGGTTCAGCGCTTGTGGTGTCTATGGTTGTTGCGGCGGTTATTGCGGTGTTCACGGCTTTAAGTTTTGCCGAGTTGACGGCGTGGCAACCTGCGGAGGGCAGCGTTTACGCTTATGCGAGCCAGTTGCTTTCGCCGTTTTCGGGTTTTTTGACGGGCTGGATGTGGATTGTGTCTAACACTTTTGCGGGGGCAGCGGTTGCGTTGGGCTTTGCGTATTATTTGGCTGCGGCGTTTCCTGCTTTGCCTGTTAATGTTGTTGCGGCGGTGATTTGTGTGGCGTTTACGGCGCTTAATTTTGTGGGGATTAAGCAGTCAGCGTTGTTTAACAATGTACTTGTTGCTGTTAAGCTGGTTATCTTGGGGTTCTTTGTGGTGTTTGGCTTGCTCCACGTTAACTCTGCCAATTTCATGCCATTCACGCCTTTTGACAGCGGTGTGCTTTATGGCGCGTATTTCATTTTCTTTGCTTATGGCGGTTTCGCGAGAGTAGCTGTTGTGGCAGAGGAAGTTAAGGATTCTAAGCGGGTTGTGCCTAAGGCTGTGTTGTTGTCGCTGGCTATTTCCACTTTAGTGTACGTTCTTGTGGGTATGGTGGCTGTGGGGCTTGCGGGTTCCGCTGAGCTTGCAACGTCGAATTCGCCGTTAACTGATGCAGTTGGCGCTACTGGAAGCTCAGTGGCTATGCAGGTGATGTCTTTTGGCGGTTTGGTGGCGACAGCCAGCGTTTTGCTTACGTCTGTTTTAGGTGTTTCGAGGGTGGCTTATGCGATGGCTAGGCGGAAGGACATGCCGCAAGCTTTAAGCAAGTTGCATGGGAAGTTTGGTACGCCTTATTATTCAATTTGGATAGCTGGAGGCGTGATGGCTTTGCTGGTTTTGTTTGTGGATTTGACGCAGGTTGTAGCGGTAAGCACTTTTGCTATTCTTTTTTATTATGCTGTTGCGAATTTGGCGGCGTTCAAACTGAATAACGCTAAAAGACGGTATCATAAGCTGGTGCATGTGCTGGGGTTAGTTACTTGTTTGGTGTTTTTGGCGTTCAGCATTTTTGCTTCAACGCAAGCGTGGATAGTTGGCGTCACATGCCTGATTGCAGGAGTAGCGCTTTACGGTGCTAAAAAATAC
>CAZWDU010000025.1:0-15874 GCA_964632845.1 uncultured Candidatus Bathyarchaeia archaeon
ACATGTATACTGCTGCAACTGCTACTACAGCGACAGCAACTATTGTTATTGCGACCGCTGCTAAGAGTTTCGTGCTAAATTTGCCTGTTTTTGTTTTGGAAGTCATTTGATTTCCCTTAATGCACAAAAATTACGATATTACTATATAATAATATCGGATTTTTAAGAAATAAATCTTCATAAATCTAATCAAAAACAACAAAGCATCAGCTATCCATCAAAGTCTTCTTAGCGCCCTCTTTAACGCGGGCTTTCCAGAGGTAAACTGAACACAACGCGGCGAAAGATAAACTCGCAACCAAAACTGCAATCACTGAAAGGTCATAAGGGCTTTTACCTGCCAAATCATTGCGGAAATCCGTCTCCAACGTGAAACTATTATCTGGGTCTTGCAGGAACTGGCTTGCGTTAAGAACGTAAGTTTGCACAGTCACTGTTCCATTAACAATATCAAAAGTCAGGATTCTTGCACTAGCAGCCCCAGTTTGTTCGTAAGTATCTTGTTGATTAAAAAGCAACTCGTCACGGTTACCTACGCATGTCCTGTTACCAGAAGTCGGATAATAATGCCCACTTAAAGTCAGGAACACGTTAGCATGGGTATCTAGGACGCTGTTTTTGAAGTTGGTTGCCCACGAATCATATTGGCAATAGCGATTAATGTAAGCATGCATTGCCACGATAACATGCGATTGCGAGTTAGAATCCAAAAGGTTGTTAGCCCAAGCTAACACCGTGTCATTCGCATTATACGCAATATTTACTACTATACAAGCCCAACCTGCAACGTCAAAGCGAACCGCCGTGTTCATGCCGTCGAACGCGTCGCTTACCCAATACGGCTTTGCCTGCATCATCTGCGGGTTAAACGCTGAAAACTGGTTGCCTATCCAGCATGTCGCGTTGTAGTCGTGGTTTCCCGCGTTCCAGCAGTACGGTACACCGTTGGCGAGAAGTATGCTCATTGATTGGTTCGCGCTTGCCCATTGAGTACGGTTCCCTTCTTGGTTAACGAGGTCGCCTGTGTGAACAACCATTTTCACGTTATAGGTGTCTTTGTTGTCCACTATCCAGCGGCACAGGTCACCGTAATATTCTGGATGACTCTCGGAAAGGTACTGTGTGTCGGTAATCCAAATTATCGAAAAGCTAGAAGGGGAATCCGCTGAGGCAACGCAGGGTTGAGTGCCGGCTGTAATTAGCAGGGCAACTGCAAGGGTTATTAGTGTCAAAGTGTGGGCGTATATTGCTGCTTGTTTTTTCACGGTTTTCCCTTCTTTTCCATGCGAAGCCTTTTTCGCGGTGTGAAAATTTAAATAAAACTGCGCTGATGTGACTATTAAATCATATCGGTTCAAAGCCAACAGTTACAATATGGTGATATTCAAGAAATGCCAAACACGAAAAAAAGAAACGCAATCCTCGCAGTAGCCACAACCGTAATAGTTGTTTTGGCAGCAGCCGCAGCAGTCTACCTCATGCAAACAACACCGAACAACCCACAGACAAGCACAAAGCAACTGCCCGAGGGAGAACCAGCCCAGTGGCAAATCAAAATCACAGGCGACCTAAGCGAGGAGCAAACTTGGACGCTGAACGAAATAGTCACAATGCCCCTAACCGACGTCATAGTGAAAAGTGAAAACGCAACGTACCGCGGCGTCACACTTATCGAATTCTGCAACCTAACAGACATAGCTTGGGACGTAGGACCACTAAACATCATCAGCGAAAACGGGCAATCCGCAACACTAAACATTTTCCAAGCATGGAACAGCACCCACTACCCATACAACTACGACTATAACGTAATGGTATTGGCTTTCATAAAAGACGGACAATGGCTGACTAACACTACAGGCGGACCAGTCAAATTAATAGCCCCATATTTTGCCGACAATTACCAAATTGAACAAGTAACAGAAATCCACAGTGAACCATGGACTGTCGCCATAACAGGTAACGTGGCAAACCCACTGACAATCACAGGGGAAAACCTAACAGCGTTTCAACCAAAAACAGTACACGCCGAGTTTAGACCAGGAGGAGAAGCCAACAGAACCTCAGACTGGACAGGCATACCCATTTTAGATGTTCTCGAAGCCGCAAAAATATCAGATACTGCTGAAAAAGTCAGCATTATCGGAATCGACGGCTACACGAAAAACTTCACACTAGACCAAGTCAGAGACGGGCAAATGATGATTGGCTACCAAGAAAACGGACAGCCCTTACCAACAAGTCAAGGCGGACCATTCAGGCTTTTTGCTCCAACCGACGAGTACAAATGGGGGCAAAACTGGATAAAGTTCGTTACAGAAATAAAGATAACCTAAATTACGTGCTGAACACACGCGTTTCTTGAGGCTATTGGTCTACCAGAAGGACAGCGAAGCATTAACGCCTCTTTCGTCAGGAAGCAAAGACCCCAGTTCGACTAATCACAGACGTTGACCACTACGCGCAGAGGTGGGTCCGAGGCGTGTCAGCAATCGAAGTCAGCTAAGAAAGTTACTGCTTTGTTAACTCGATTTTAAGCTTACTTATGTCTGGGATGCCTTCAAGGGAGGAAACCATACCCTCCAACATACAACTGATGATCTGCTGGGGAAACTCCTTCAGAGGAATTCGAGTGCCGTTAACTTCAAGGGTGACAGCGACTATTTTTGTTAAAGCGCAACCTTTGGCTTTAGCATCGCCTTTGACCAGTGCTTTTGCCATTTCATAGCAGAATTCGAAGCCGCATTCACCACAGTGAGGTAAACCTGGAAGTTTAGCGAAGGCTTTTTGTTCAACGACGTCGGCAAGTTCCTTCGCCTGATTTAGGCTACTTAGCAGTGGAATCTGCAGTTTCGCGGCTTTCGCAGTTTCGGTTTTTGACTCCAAAATTGGTCCTGAAATGGCGGTGGCTAGACCGTCAGAGAAGCTGACGGCTTCTTCAGCGGTTTTGGCAGCGATTATTTTTGGCAGCGTTTTTTCTGATTCGAAGCCTTCCAGCAACACGTAGTCTAAGCCTTGAAGGTAAGGCAAAATAGTCGTTAGCGTGAGGCGTTTTCTGAGGAAAATCACGGTTTCATCGCGGGGAACAGCTACAACAGTTTCCGCGCCTGCCTCGGAGTACTTGTCTGTTTCCGTGTCAGGCGTGTCCAAAGTGGGGATACGCACCATTTCTTTTATGGTTCCTACGCGGTATCCGCGGTTTTTGAGTTGGCGAACTAAGTTTTCGATTATGGTGGTTTTTCCAGAATGTTTCCCGCCGACTACTGCCATGCACTTGGGCATATATTTGCACCTGACTGTAAAGATGAGGGAACTGGATAATATGGGTTGAGTTTAACTACAGAGAATTCCATGTGAAAGCTTGAAGGGGAATCGTGGTGTTTATTAGAGCCTGATTCAACTGGTTTCTTCTCGAGGCGGAATTGATTGGTTTTAGTTATCGCCGCGGTGGGCACAAGTGGCTCAGGCAAAACAACCACGCTGGAATACTTGGTTCAGCATCTCTCCGCTGAAGGCTACAAAATCGGCTCAATAAAACACGTTCATCATAAAGGTTTCACGATGGATAAGGAAGGCACCAACACGTGGAGATACGCCAAAGCAGGGTCAAAGGTTATAGTTGCCATATCGCCTGAGGAAATTGCTATACTAAAGAAAACCGATGCCGCGCTGAACGATTTAGGCAACATAATTGCGCTGTTGGAGCATGAACCACTGGACATCGTCTTCATTGAGGGCTTCCACAGCCTAATAGCTAAAAGAACCGATATCCCGAAGATAATCACGGCTAAAGACGAAGCTAACCTTAAACGAACGTTGGAGGGAACAGTCGAGCCGGTTCTTGCGGTTACAGGAGTAATTTCCCAGAACAAACCTGCAATAGCTGACTTGAAAATACCGATAATAAACATAGCCACAGAAGGAGAACAGCTCCTGCAACTCGTAAAAAAATGCTTGAAAGACAAGCCTACTAGTTCTAAGCGGGTTCCCACCGGAAAAACGGCTGATTAAGGTAAGCTGCTATGACGAAACGGGCTGCGCTTGTCCTTGCGGGAGGAAAAGCCCGCCGATTCCAAAGTAAACAAGAAGAATGGCAAGACAAGGCGCTGGCTCAGCTTTCAGGAAAACCCTTACTAATTCACGTTGTCGAGAACGTCGCGGCGGTTGTGGATGAAGTTGTAGTGTGCGTCAGCGACGAAACGCGAAAAACAAACTATGCCGAAGCCTTAGAGAAGTGCAACGTGAGCGAAGTCAAGTTTGTTGTTGACGAAAAAATCAGTCGCGTAAACGGTCCTACTGTAGCCATAATGACGGGACTAAAAGCAACTCAAGCGGATTGCGGTGTAACGATTCCGTGCGACATGCCCTTCATTAAACCCGAAATCATCAACTACTTGTTTGATGTTACTGAGGGGGCGCAGGTGGCTGTGCCGATGTGGCCAAACGGCAGGCTGGAAACGCTTGTTATGGTTCTTGAAAGAGACAGCGCCACAGAAATCACGGAAACACTTTGCCGTTTAAGACGCCCACGCTCCGACGACATCATAAGAGGCGCCTCAAAAGTTCTCTTCGTTTCGCCCATTGAGAAACTGAGGACGCTTGACCCTGAATTGAAGAGCTTCGTGAACATCAACCGCCCCGAAGACCTAGGCAAGCAACGCACTCAACCAGCACGCGGCAACGTCAATGAGAACTTCAAAGCAGAATTAGGTGCCCTAGTGGCGCCAGAACTACGGCGGCTCCGAGAAGCCGCAGCACTATGCCACGAACACAAATTCGCAGAAGCCTCAACCGCTTTTTCAGCTTGCGCAGCAGAATTAAAAAAACAAAATTCGCCTTTCTGGGCAGGTGTCAGCCGCGAAAAAGAAGGCGAAACCCTGCTGGCGTGGTCGCAACTTCAAAAAGAACCTGAAAGCCCTGCGGAACTGGACTTTAAGAGCAAAGACGCCTTTCTGGCTGCCGCAGAAGACTACAGAATAGAAGCAGAAATGCACTTGAAAAACAGATGCAGGTTCCTTGCAGAACGAGCATGGGCTGACAAAGCATGGTGCGAATCATGGGTCATGGGCAAGGCAGGGCACAGCGACAGGTACCCGCCAAAATACTAACTGGCTATTGGGAAACCTGCGCCATTTCTAGTTTATTGAACAGGAAAACCGTGACTTCCTCGCCTTCAGCCACTTGCGCATGAGGAGGAAGCAAAGCGTAGCCATTGGATTTCACAATGGTAGTTAACGCGCTTGAACCACCTTCTGCGGGCTCCACTACAAATTTCCCGTCAACCCGCCTTACGCGAACCAGCAAGAACCTGAATTGTGAACCCGTTTCCACTGCACAGTGGAGCACGGCAGTTATTCGCGGAAGCGCAATGTCTCCGCTTAAGCCACAGTAAACGCTAATCAACGGTGCAACGAAGAGGTAGAAACCAGCGATGCATGAGCCTATGTGCCCAGGAAGCATGATAACAGGCTTACCGTTGACTAAGCCGAAGCCTGAAATGGCTCCGGGTCTCAGCAGAACGCCCTGCACTACCACTCCGGGTTTCCCAAGCGCGTTGATGGCGTCTGGCACGAAGTCTTTCACGCCCACTGAGGAGCCACCGATGGTGACAACTACGTCTGAGCTTGCTAAGGCTTTGCGGATTTTTTCTGTGACTTTGCCTAAGGCGTCGGGCATTATTCCCTGCAGCTCTGGTTCAGCACCTAATTCTGAAAGTAAACCTGCAACCACAAGTGCGTAGTTGTTTGCTATTACCTTAGGGTCTTTCTGGGATTGGTTGATGAGTTCATCTCCGCCAGAAATAATCGAGACAACGGGTCTCTTGAAGACTTCCGCACTGGTCATTCGGACTGAAGCCAAAAGTCCGATGTCCTGAGGTCTAAGCAGTTGACCTTTCTTGAGGAGTAAGGCGTCTTTTTTCACGTCGTCACCCAGTGGAATCACGCCTTCGCCTGCTTTGATTTTCCTGACGACTTCGATTGTGCCTTCGCGTAGACGGGTTTCTTCAACTTTAACTGTTGCTGATGCACCTCTGGGGATGGGAGCACCGCATGCAACGTAGATTGCTTCTCCGCGGTGGATGTGTGCTGTGGTTGGGTAGTCTGCTGGAAACAGTTTGCCAACTATTTTGAACGTGGCGGGTTTTGTGGTTGACGCCGTGCTGGTTTCTTCGGGGTTGACTGCGTAGCCGTCTATAAAGGTCTTATCGTAACTGGGAATATCCAAGTCTGAAAACACGTCTTCAGCTAAGACTCTTCCGAGACAGTTTTCAAGCGGCACGGTTTCTTTCTGCAGAGTTGTTTTGCGAACGGTGTTAAGCAGCAAGTCCTGTGCTTCTTTCGGGTTAGCCCTCTTGAGCAGCCTTCGAATGTCGGGTCTGTCCATTCAGAATTCACCACGGTAACTTGTGCAAGTAAGGTTAAATGTCTTTTTAGATGATTATTCTTTCGGCTCCCGTGTAGATGTTCATGCGTTTCTCCCGCACAAACCCAACCAAAGCAATATTCGCCGTTTTAGCTGCAGTGATGCCGGAAGAAAGCACCGCCGCAACAGAGGCAAAGATGGGCAAGCCGACTTTTGCTGCTTTAAAAATCAGGTCGCTTGGCACGCGTCCAGTTATAGCCAAGAAGCAGGAGCCGAAGTCAACTTTGTTCAACGCTGCCATTCCTATTACTTTGTCAACTGTATTGTGTCTACTAACATCTTCAGCAAACGCAACTATCGCGCCGTCTGCTGTGTAGATTGCGGAGCCGTGAAGAGCACCTGTCTTTTTGAAACCTGTGGCGCGGTTATTCATATCGTTGATGCAGGCGTGGATTACTTGGGCTTTCACGGTTAGTTTTGATTCAACTGTGGGGATTTTCTCTTTGTGCGGGTAAGGTGATGTGCTTGCGTTAATTAAAGAACCGCTCCGTGCATGGCGGCGTGAAACGTTTAGGCGCTCTTCCATATTGACATCTGCTTTAAGCTTGACGTGACAGGTGTATTCGCTTTCTTTCAGTGTTAACTCTTCGATTTCCTCAACTGATTTCAGTATGTCTTTAGAAAGCAAGTACCCCATCGCCAACTCCTTCAACTGCATTGGTGAACACCAAATCACAAAGGCGTGATTGGCATCTACAAATATTTGAAAAGGCACCTCCTCAGCAACGTAATCTATGGCTTTCTGAGTTTTACCAGTTAAGAGGTCAAGCTTTACTACGTCGACTTGACGCATGACATTCACCGCTCACATTTAGTCTGAACGGGTTATTTAAAAGTGGATTCCAGAAAACTCGAGTTTCTATGCCAAAATTAAGGTCTGTACCCGCTGAGAGTGCACAACGCCAGTGCCGCTGCAGTTATATCCGCTGTCGTTCCAGGGTTATACAGGTTTCCAGACGCCCTCAGTTTCTTGTCAAACTCAAGGATGCTTTGGCGCCCGCTTGTGGTTTCCACACCGCCTAACGCGAGAATCCCGCGTGCATCCAGCGAAATTTCACGGGTTTTTTCTATGCCGACTTTTCGGGCTATGAACGTATCTGGATACTCAGATAATACCTTCAGGAACGTGTGGATAATAGCTGTGTTCAAATCCCTGCTTTTAAGCTGCTCCATCAGGTAGGGGTAAGCCAGATCAAACGTTATGGGGTAATTGTTCACCCACTCGGAGCAGATATCGTCGTAGCCAGCGGCTATTTTGAAAACCTGAAAGAGCGAAACGTTCTCGGCGAGCAAACGCTCTTTAGAGTTGGGGTCGTGAACGTCCAAGTCTGGAGCACTGTTAAGCCCGCTGGGTTTAGCTATGTCTATAGCTTCGTAAAGGTTAACCGCATCCTGAGGCGTAGTTGACTCAACCGCCAACTTCAGGTTACGCCTCAGCTCTGGAAAGTTGAAGCCGCCGTCGCTCATCTGCGTCATGCCTGCTGCAACCGCCAACGGCACGAACAGCATCACCGTGCCGATTAACGTGTTGCCGCCTTTCTGCCAAGTGTCAATGTCCGCGGCGCAGTTTCGTATGAGTGCGCCCATGCCAGCTTCGCCTATGCCAAGTTTGTGGTTGGATATGGCTATGCCGCGGTTTGCTGCTTCCTCAAACGATGCGTGTGCAGCCACTGCTGAAGCCAAGAAATGTTCAACGCGTGTGCCTTCGAAGCCGACGACGAAGTTTACGTTGCCGGGTTTGTCGGCGCTGACTTCCAGCAGTATGGCCAGTTCGAGGCATTTGCTGATGTGTTTTGCTTTTTCGCAGTGAGGCATAAGGGGAAATGTTCAAAAAAGGTTTATTAACGTTGTGTAAAAAACTACAAACAATTGAAGCTGCTTACATAATAAGCGCAGGAGTTTTCTCCCTTGCAGGCTCGCGAAGGCGAACTAATCAAAACACGAGACAATGTAATCTTCGACGTTAAAGGTTTAGTGCATCCGCCAAACCGCGTCATAGCGTTCCCAAGATACATTCCTTCGCCTCAAGGCACTCGTGGACATGCAGGTGACTTGTACGGCAAAGTTTACAGCTTCACTGACCGCTTCAAGTTTCTGCAAGAAAACGCGCCCGAGCTTATAGTGCATGACGAGGTTTTTGACGCAACCTTATGCGAAGTGCCAATCGACCAGATTACGACACATTATAACCCTGTTGGCAAGCTGCAGAAGCTGCGTTCAACTAAAACGCTGAACGATTTGGAGAGGAAGGCTGTGCAGTTGGCGGAAGATTTGAAGGAAGCCGCGGGTATCCCGTGGAGCAGCATTGGAATTTCAGGTTCACTGCTGGTTGGGTTGTACACGCTGCAGTCGGATATTGACCCTGTTGTTTACGGTGTTGAAAGCTGCCGCAAGGCTTACGCTGCACTGGAAAACCTGTTGGAGACTGGTGATTCACGGTTTAAGCGGTACAGCCGCAAGGGGTTGCAGGCGCTGTTCGATTTCCGTTCGAAAGACACCAAAATGAGCTTCGAAGACTTCGCTTTGGTCGAATCGCGAAAAGCGTTCCAAGGCATGTACGAGGGAACAGACTACTTCATCCGCTTTGTGAAAAACTGGAACGAAACAAGCGAACAATATGGCGACGTACGCTACAAGGACTGCGGCTACGCGCGGATAACGTCTACGGTTGCGGATGACACGGAGGCGCTGTTCACGCCGTGCACGTACAAGCTGGAGAACACGCAAATTGTTGACGGCGCAAAACTGGAGCCAATAAGGGAGATTGCGTCTTTCCGCGGCAGGTTCTGTGAGCAAGCCCGAACAGGCGAAGCAATCATAGCACAGGGGAAAGTTGAACGCGTGACAAACACGCAGACATCGCGTGAACATTACAGGTTGATACTGGGTAACATGCCATTGGATTTCATGGTGTTGTCGCGGGCTTAAGCGGTTACTTTCAAAACTTGTTCGTAGTAGCGTGGGCAATACGTTAGGGTGATTTGGTGGAAGTTGCCTTTCGGCGTTGCCACTTCTTCCAAGTTGCCCTCAACGCAGACTGTTTCATTTTTTCTTGCTTGGGCTCGGAACTCTTCCATGTAAGAGACCACACGCACTGCTTCCAAAGCGGCTCTTGTGCCAGTTAAAACTGTTAAGGGCTGTATGCCGTATACTGATGGAATAAAGGGTGCTTCGTCGTCGGCTGTTACGCGGGCGGTGATTTTAACCCAGCCTTTCCGCACGATGCGCGTTGTTGAGTCGTATTCTGAGGTGATTTCGCTCCATGCCTTCACGGGTTCAAACTCGGCTTTTATGGTTCTTCCGCTTTTTGCGTCGTCGAATAAGCCGTAGATCTGCTTGCGTTCTTGGTGCCAGATGAATTCTTTTACGGTGTAGTTTTGGAAGCGCCACTGCTTGCCTGCCATGGCTGAGTCGCTTTCAAACTCGTTTCTGAAGCCAGAACGCGCATCCGCGTACAATGCCGCCAGCGTTTCGCGGATTTTGTTGTTTTCCGCTTTGCCGTAGATTAAGAGGTCTATGTCTGAAAGCTGGGGGTGGTGGAAATCGTGGAGCATGCTGCCGAACACGCCGAAGTCTGCCGTGGATAAGCCAGAACGCTGCAATACAATGTTTAGGACGCGTTGTGTGGCGTCTTGCAGTTCATCCTTTGAGGCGGTTTCAATTAGCGCTTGTAGGCGTTGCTCAGGTTTTCTTACTTCAGCAATGTCAGCGTGATTTATGCCTACGACCTTTTGCCCTAGCATCTCGTGGAAAACCGTGTATTGTGGGAAACGCTTGAAGATGAGTTTCCAGCCTTCGTCATTGTAAAACTTGTAGAACGTTTGGTCTTTTCCGTTTCTTGGTGCTCTTGGGTCGGTTGATGTGAAAACTTTTTCTGAGGCGTATTCTGCGTCGCATATGTACGCGTCGGGCGGGTGGGAGTAGCCGAATACGCGGAGGATTATGCCTTCGCGGGTGACTATGGCGTCGCGGTCTCTAAGCGTTAAAGTGGCCAAATGTACTCTTCCTCGGAGGTGGCTGTGCCGACTACGACTTGGTAGTAGACTGCACCTGTTTTGATGGATTCTACGCGTTCGATTGTGCCTGCGACTTTGATTTGGCTGCCTTTGCGGGCGATGTTGCGGTAGCAGCCTATGTTCGCGATCACGCGGTCGGGAACCCTGTCGGCGGACAGTTCAGATGCCGCGTCTAGGGGCATGTAATCGGTGATTTTGTAGGTGGCTGGGCGGAACATGGTTTCAGTGTCGTCGCTCACGGTGCATTGGAAGCGCAGTGGCATGAGAGACGAGAAGCGGTGCGTGCCATATCGGGCTTTGTTTTCTGCGGGTTTGCGGGTGGCGTTGTACATGAAGATTTTTTTGTTGTAGCGTCCTTGGAATTTTCTTGCTGCGTCCAAGCGGTTGCTGATGATGTAGCTTAACTTGCCAGCGTTGACTAACTGGGCTATTGTCTGTTCGACTTTGCGGAAGTTTTCTGAGCCGTAGACGACGAAGTCTATGTCCGACACGGGCGCGTGCATGTTCAGGGCTATGGAGCCGTGGATGCCGAAGTCGGCTATGGCTACGCCTGATTCCTTGGACAGCATGCGGATAAGGCCGAGCGCCATTTTCTGCAACGTGTCAGGCTGTTTCAGTTGTGTTAAAGTGGTTAGGCAGTCTTTGGGAACATAAACATGCTCGATTAGGCTTAATGGCGCGGTTATGAGTTCTTTGTTTCGGAGGTAGCAGTAGTAGAGGTAGGCGGGGAAGTTTTTCCTGAACGTGTCTATGAATGATTTGTAGTTTTTTGCGGTGTACAGTTTTTCTGCGCGGAAAAGTTTGGTTTCGCCATAGTTCCACGTGCGCTCCAGCATTTCAACGTGGAAGAGGTCTTTGAAGTCGGCTGGGATGTACTTGAGGAAAGCGAAAACGCGGTCGGTTGGGTGCTCGTAGCCGAAGGTGTTGAATATGAAACCGTCTTTGGTTACGAAGGTGTCTCCGTCAGCGGGCACCCAGTTAGTAGTTGAAGACGTTTTAACACACCGCGGAATAAATTAAGCTAAAGACTAAAAAAGCTATTGCATATGCGGTTGCGGCAATTGATGTTGCTTTTATACGGTAGCAATTAACCGCGTCTTCGTTAAGCACGGGATAGTATTTGGAGAAAAAAAGGCTTGTTTTTGATCTTTGCAGTTTTTAGTTCAGGTTAGCGCTATTGCTTTTTGTATGCGCGCTAAAAAAAGAGAACTAGGTGGATTTACTTGTGATTCTATTTCTTCGCAAGTTTTATATCCAATGTTGAAACGTTCCTTGGCCCGTTATCGCCTTCTCTTGCAGGCATCTCTTCTGTTCCGAGACCAATCGCTGTAACTCTTAGGTCTTTCATGAAGCGCTTGCAGGTTATTTCAGCCACATCCACAGCAGTGGTTATTGCTCTGCCTCTGGCCTTAAGCGTAATTTCAGTGATAGCACCTGAAGATAACGCGGTCATGACCGCCATGACATAGCTCATTGGTGGTTTGTTTCCGATGAAAACGACCTCTGGTTCCTTCTCTACGGGTTTCTTGGTCGTTTTCTTCTGTTCTTCAACGACTGCTTCAGGGGTGGATTTTTCTAAATCTTCAGCTGCTTGTTTAGAAGTCTGTTCTTCGGCCTTTTCAACTGCAGGTTTCGGGTTTGTTTCTTCCGTCATTTCTTTCACTCCTTTTTTGTTGTTTATTTGACTATATACAATATTCCGCGTCCAAGTAGACACTGAACATCGGGATTAAACATTAACAGACAAACTAATAAACGCAACAAAAGCGCGCACATCGTGCCTCCATTCCGCGTCTTTCGGTTCAGTCGCTTCAAAGAAGCCACTTATTTTTGAAAAATGCTGGTTGGATGTGCTTCCCTTCTGCCTGTGAAATCATCGCCTCGTCTTGCCCATGCATTCTTCTCGTTAAAACTGAAGTTTAGTCGGGTCTTACTTGGCTGGTTTGACCGTTGTTTAGAGAAGCAGGTGCTACAATAAACGGGTCTGCCTGGCGTAGGCTTGAAGGGGACTGTGGCTTTTCTGCCGCATTCGTCGCATTTGATTTCAAACATTCTTTCCTGAGTCGTGTAAAATCACCTCATTGGTCTGTGATTGAAATTGAAAATCGGAAATTCTCAATTACTTGTTTTTGAATAGCAGAATAACTCATTTAAAGGTTTACGCTCCAAAACGTGAAAAGGTACTACGAAAACCGAGAAAAACGAAGCTGGAGCGTCTTTGACAATATGAGGCACCACGCAATTTACGCGCGCGTGAATCGAGTATATGGCTGTATGCAGCAGATTCTGAGAATCTCCGCTGTACCTTCTTGTTTGTCAAGTTTGACTAACAAAAGCTATTGCCCATGTGGTTACAGCAATCGATGCCTATGCAGGTACAGAGTGCACACGCATAAAGCTTATTTCACACGCAAGATGCATTGAGCATATGAAACTGAGAACACTGTTAAGCAATTTTTACTTCATACACTTCTTAGTGGCGCTTGGTCTACTCGCTACACTTGGATGGATTCTCAGGAATATGCCACTTCTCATTTTCTTCGCGGTATTATCTTTTTCAGGGGCGATATGCGGCGCATTTATTCGTGTAATCGACAAAAACGGGAAAAAATGATTCTAACCCAACCAGTCCAGCTAAATTTCAGTTCTGTTGTCCGGTTCAACTCTTACGGTGAAATGCCCTATTCCCGCCAAAAGCGGAAGAATATGAGAAAGCAACTGCTCTGCACTTAAAGAGCGCACTGCACCATTTGCGCCAGTTTGAACCCAGCCCTCCGCTCCTTTTTGATATTTCTGTACCCACCCATGTTTTGACATGACGTAAATTGTGCATTCAGAATTCTTCATGACTACCACATCAGCGCATACATATTAAAAGTTAATCCAACCAAACCCGCTTTAGCGAATGCTGGATGTGTTCAGAAAAGGTGTTGGTAAAAAGCTAAGGTTTTAATGTGTAAACTTGTATTGCTTGTTAAGTTGGTGAGATTTTGTCACGAAGAAAAAAGAAAGCTGAAGGTTTAGAGCAGCATAAGAAACTACAGCGAGAGAAAGACCTGAAAAGAAAACAGAAAAAGCAAGTTTCGCTTCCTACAAAACATTCGAAAGGCAAAAAATGACCGCCTTCCAATCAGGATTAAACGTTAATCTCTGAACACGCTTCATGGCTAAAACCATAGGTGAAGACATCTCGTAAAAAAACTGCGAGTTGTTCAAATCTTACTGATACCTAGTAATATTTCCTCAATGGATTTTGGGAGCCTGTTGCCAGTCTCAACTGTTTCGGAACTAGTACACCTTCCCAATCAGCCTTGACGCCTATTTGTTTTGAGTGAATCAACCCCAAATCGTCTAAGTCAAGGTCGTAAATCAACGCTCGATCTTGTGGGCTCTCAATTTGGCACATCTCAGTTAAGCTCAAGTTCTCAAAAAACCTTCTGAAGGGACGAATGGAATTGCTGTGACAAGAAATCGCCACATTACCCGGGTTTCGCGTAAGCCACTCTCTGAACTGACTGAAAAACGCCATAACCCGCTTGTCAACCATTTCCAAACTCTCACCCTCAGGCGGAGCTAAATAATAACCCCTGTGAAAACGCGCGTAAAAATCAGGGTCTTCACGCTCAATTATCCGCTTACTTCTACCCTGAAGCAACCCATAGGAACGTTCGATAAGCCTGTCATCCACGAACACTGGAATCGGCGGATGCTTTTCAAGAACAAATTTCAACGTGTGCCTAGCCCGCTTAAGATGCGAAGTAAAAGCATAATCAATTCTGCAACAGCGGAGCTGCTTCGCAATTTCCTGCGCTTGAAGAAGCCCTCTTGAAGTGATTTCTGAATCGCGCCAACCCGAGAATATCCCGCGGCTGTTGTCCGTCGTCTCAGCATGCCTGAACACAAACAATTTACACTTCATCCAATCTCAACCAAGCCAAAGCCAATACTGCAACACCCAAAAAGAATATTCACATAACAATATTGATGTTTCGCCAAAACACCAAACCAAAGAAAACTCCTAACATCATGTTCACTATTCACATTATATATAAAAGGGAGCTATAGAAAAAATTGCACTATAGACCAGCAGTAGACGCTGCAATACTAAAGACGTAATTCTTAAATCCCACTGCTTCCCCAAGAATACAAAGGGCTACCGTTGAATGTAAAATTACATCCCTATGTAGTGTTTCTTCCAACCGAAGAAAAAAACAAAATCCTAAGCGCCATCTTCGGCTCAAAAGCAGCCGTAGATATCCTAAAATTCTCACTCAAACAAGGCATCTCAAAAAACCTGTACCAGCAAGATTTATGCAGAAAACTCAACTACTCAAACAAAACCATCATCCAAAACCTCAAATCCCTAACAAACCTCGGTGCACTAAACGAAGACATGGAAAAAAACGAACGCGAAGGACGCATAATCTGGGTCAAAGCATATCAGCTCACGGACGCAGGCAAATGGTTCGCCTTGCTGCTCGCAGAAGAAAAAGAACTCTCAGAACAAGAAAAAGCCGAAATCCTCCAAAACCTATTCCGCACATACGTAAAAATGGTCAAAAACCTATCAGAAGAACTTAACATAAACAAACAAGCATTATCAGAAATCTTCAAGCAAGAAATGAAATAACACAAAGCGCATTGTTGGGTTGTGGGGTTTGGAGATTAAATTTGGGGGAGAAAGGGAGAGCGTGCAAAAAGAAGATCTTTCTCCAAACCATTCCACCCAAGCGTTTACCTAATTTCCCCCGTCCTGCCCTCCTTTCCTATAGAGCTTTGAAAGCCTCAAACCAGCGGTTGTACATCGACAGCATATCCAACGAAACACTCGGCTTCCGCTCCTCCAATATCTGTCGGAAATCGGTCATCGTCAAAAACCGCGGCTTAGCCTCCTTATCCGCAGCTTTACCCGACTCAAAAAACTCACCGATAAGGCTCAACTGCGCAGCTTGACACACATCACGAATGTCACTTCCCGAGAAACCTTCCGAAAGCCTAGCCAACTCATGCAAATCCACATCACGCGCAATCTGAAGATTACCAGTATAAAGCTTAAGCATCATCAACCGCGTATGATGATCCGGCAAAGGAACCAAAATACGCTTCTGGAACCGCCTTATGAAAGCCCAATCCAAATCCCACGGCTTATTCGTAGCCCCAATCACATAAACATGCAAATTCTTACCCTTATCAACAATACCATCCATTTCCTTCAAAAACTGATTACGAACACGAATTTCCCCGCCAACCTCATTCTGATGCGCACCCATCAAAGAATCCAACTCATCCACAAACACAATCGCAGGCTTACCCTCAGCCGAAGACTTCCGCGCCGAACCAAACAACTTCGCCACATTCTGCTCAGCCTCACCCAACCACTTAGACATAATCGACGCAGCATCAATCGAGTAAAAATTCGCATCAATCTCCGTAGC
>CAZWDU010000026.1:0-13761 GCA_964632845.1 uncultured Candidatus Bathyarchaeia archaeon
CATCACCACCATCATCGTAGCCTCGTCCACGGGTGAAACAGGCGCCAAAGTGACTAAAGTCTTCAAAGGCAAAAACATAGTCGTAGTAACGTACTGCCACGGCTTTCGCCAACCAGACAAGTCTGAACTACAAGAAAAATTTAAAAACGAAATTCTAGCGAGCGGAGCAAAAATTTTCACTGGAACCCACGCCTTAAGCAGCGCAGAAAGAGCAGTGCGTAGCGCTTTCGGCACGTTGGAGCCGCTGGAGCTGATCGCTAACACGCTTAGGCTGATGGGACAGGGAACAAAAGTGTGCGTGGAAATAACGCTTATGGCTATGGACGCAGGGTTAATCCCCGCCAACCAAGATGTTGTCGCTGTGGGCGGCACAGGAAGCGGCGCGGACACGGCACTGCGCATTAAACCAGCTAACTCCGCAAGATTCTTCGACCTGCGAATAAAGGAAGTAATAGCGAAACCAAGCAGCTTCTAGTAATTTAGGGCGTCTATGACAGCAGCCGTGGCTTACAAAAACATTAGAAGCAAAATCAAAAACAGTCCTTCAAGCGCAAAAATCGGAACAAGAATTTGCTTCGCCTTCTTAAGCCCCGCATCAACAAGCAGCGACAAGGATTCCAAACGAGACTGCCCAATGACCCTGACTTGTGGAACGACAAGGCGCTTGCACCCAGCCTTACAGCGTTCCAAGGTAGTTTCTGCTGCTTTTGCGGCGTCTGTTATGTAACTAATCAGCAGTTCATTGTTCATGACTTCGCCTACAGGATGGTAACCACGACGACCCACCACTACCGCGCTGACCGCGTGCGTGTCAGTTGTGAAAACTTCGCTTTCATCAAATCCGCTGGCAGCTAGCGCTGAAAGGATTTTTTCGCGCAGCCCAGAGACCATGTTGTTTCCGTCGATGACCACGTAGGCGGATTTTTGCTCAGCAACTTTAACCACAATCGCGGTGATTCCACCTGAGCCCATGCCGTCTTGGAGACTGAACTCCTTGGGGAATAACGTGGCGGCGCCTACCTCGAAAGTTTTAGCGGGTAAAGAAGCAGCTTTTTTGAGGCATTTGGAAGCTACTGCATGCAGCGCCTCTAACGAGGCATCCATAGTGCCTGTGTTGTCGATGCTATTGTGGGCGTTGACTACGATGGTGCAGTCAAGTCCGCATTTCTCTGCTTCTTCGTGAACTATACGTCCTAGCTCCTGTGGCATATCTTCAGTGGTTTTGGGAGCCAACGTAAATGATAGGAAAGCAGTTTTGCCAAAAACTTGGCACACAGCAGTAATGCCGTTTTCCGAAACTTTAAGGAGGGGCGTTGCTTTATCAGCAGATGCTTCGAATTCTGCTGCAGCAAGCACGCTATCGATTATCCTGTGGTTTTGTGCTTGCGAGGCTAAGTCAAGTTCATGACCAAGAATGCCTAAGGGAACGCAGGCGTCACAGCCAAACTTTTTTCCAAAAGCACTCTTGAGCAGCGAGGGCAGAAGACTGCTACCGATGTTTTTGAAGGGGCCGGGGTGAACGAGAGGAACGATTATTGCGGCTTTAGGCTTAGAGGAATCGAATTTTAAGAAGGAAACTTCAATGTCTTCGTTTTCGCCTAGTTTCTCAAGAAGTTCCTCGAAGGGCGCGTTAAGAGCAACTACCCAGTTGAGCATGAATGCCCTGAAAATGGGCATAGAGGGCACGCCGTATACTCGCTGTCCTAAGCGGTCTATTATGCGAATAAACAAGAAAGCTGAAGCGCAAGAGGCTATGGGTGTTATAATCAGGAAAGGCATAATTTGAAGAGGGTTAATGCTGGCGAGTTTTACCCAAAAAATGATAAACACAATTATGCAAAGGCATGGCTGAAGCAGAGAAGACAATAGTCGCCGCGAGATTGCTACTGAGGAGCTTGCGAGGAAAACAACAAACCGTAGAGTCAGCACCGCTGCAAATCCTAAGAGACAAAGTCTAATCCACCACCAAAAACTGAATATGCCGCCGATAATAACGCCGAGAATTATGAAGAACAGCCAGAAAAGCCAGCCGAAGAGGGAAAGTGCTACTGTTCGTCTCAGAACGTAAATTGGGTCACGTAGAACGATTTTGCTAACTAAGTAATCAGCGATAATAGTCATGGCGAAAAGGGAGATGCCGAAAAACAAGCTGTAAAGTAAGCCCTCAACTGACGGGAAAAGGGCAACTGTGGAAAGCCCCGCTATGCCTATGCAGAGTACCGCCACGGCTGCAAGGGCTCTTTTGAATGTGGGAAGAAAGAACAGTGAAGCGTAATGTTTCACTGCCTTGTTTATGGAGTGATTCATCGAGTTCTCAGTCGCCACGTTCACCATCTCAAATCGGGTTCTTTATGAGATAAAGTATTGCTTATTAAAGTCTAGCCAAGTTAGGGAGTGAAATTTTCTACACTTAAGCGTCTTAGGAAGTAATTTCGGGTAGAATGAGCTACGATGTTTACATGAAACAGTTAAAGTGTAAAGCAACACAAAGGAGCGCTTATGGTATTTTATCGTGGACGCGGTGTATGTTAGTGGAGCAATTGTTTTATTTGTAGAGCGCGTATTATAATAGTTTTGCGAAGCCTATGCCAGAGCAAGAAGTTCCCCCTACGATATTTCACATGCTCGAGAGGAACTTGGGCAAAAAAATCAGGGTTATTCTGGATCCAGCATACGGTTTTGAAGGAACACTGGCAGCTGTAACGCATGAACCCTCTGGAATATGGCTTTCAGACGCTGAAGCTGTTGTTTTAAGGGCAACAATCGCTCAGCCTATACCTCAGGTTGCGAGCAGAGAAGAAAGAAGCGAGTTATTCCTACATCTGGATTCAGTGCAAAGAATAGAAGTTTTGCATCCTCCACCACGACGTTAAAAAACGTCTAAAGAAGAGAGTTTTAAACAGGGAAGAACACTCTGGCTAGAACAGAGACCACTATCAAAGCTACCGCGACCACCACGAGAAGCTCGGGTCTAATCTTAATGCCTTCAGTTTCTTCCTCGAAGAACCTTAGCAACCCCGCACTTGCCGCGGGCATCGGAGATTTATCTTTCTGTTTTTTCTTACTCATCGCTTTTTCCCTATCATGCTAATGAAACGCTGTAGTTCTATAATTTTTTCCTGATTATTAACCTTGTGCATTCCTACGAGGCTTCCTAAATCTTTAACTCTGGAAAGAACGCTAAAAGACACAGCGAAAGGCGGAAAACACCGTGCACATACACGAATTTCAGGATATGATGAAACGCTTATACTTCCACAGGGATTCAGAACGCGGAGTAAAAGGAACGTACGACTGGCTTGTGGACGAAGTCGCAGAATTAAAGGAAGCCCTCGAAGGAAAGGATGTGGAAGCTGCCGAGAAAGAATTCGCGGATGTCATCGCGTGGCTTGCGTCTCTGGCGAACATAACTGGAATCGACCTTGAAAAGGCAGCCATTAACAAGTACAACAACAAGTGCCCCAAATGCCAAAAGGCTCCATGCCAATGCACGTTCTAGCTAATTAGCCGTTTCTGCCCTAAACCTGTTAACATCCAAGAGCAAGGTCTGCGTCCTCTTCGGCTGACGACGCCCTCAGCCTCTAGCAGCCGCAAATGATGAATCACCACGGCATACGACAGAGCTTTTTCCTTTGCTATCGCGCTTGCAGTAGAAACCTGTTTATCTAGAACGTTCAATAGGAGAGTTCTGGCTTTGAGACCACTTTTCACGTTCCTTATACGCTGCAAGTAAGCATTCGGGTGATAAGCTGCTTTAATCAGGGGTCACCGATAATAAATGAGCGGTTTATGCTGAAAAGCTTTAGGCTACGTGAAGGCGGTAAGGCTTACTTGCTTTGGCTTATTATTATCGAACATCGAGGTGATTTCCTCTTTAATTAACGTGAGTCGCTGAGTGTAATAATCAGGCAAGCCATATTTGTCAACCAAATGCTGCGCTGCCTCCAAATACTTTTCGATCCCACCTCGGTAAACCGTCAGAGCCAACGGTCCACCACAGTAAAGGCACTTGCCACGGAGAGGCAAACGGCGAAAACGCTTATTGCACGATTTGCAACGGAAGCCCTGTGTTGAGAAAGCACGCAAGTTACCAGCGATGTCTCGAATAAAATGTGTTGTCAACACCTTCAAAGCGACGTATTTCACGTCTACTGCGTCAATTTTTTCACCTAACTCCAACTGCAAGTTCAATTTTTCAATCATAGACTTAAACTGCTTGTAGGAACTCGCTGAATTACCAAGGTTTATGTCAGAAACAGGCGTCGTAAACTTGAAACCTTCAAACTGCGCTTCAGTTCCAAGCCTATTACTAACAAGATCCACTATGGAACTAACTTGCTTAGCTTCAGCGCGCTCCAAAGTTTTCCCGTAAAACTCAAGAGAATAATCCCCGTCAACATCAAAATCATGCGCTTGCCGCTGCACCTCCTTAGTATTCACAAATGGAATCAGCAACAAAGGCGCATCCATAATCCCGCCTATCTGCGCGGGCAGGTACTTACGCGAAAAATTCAACAATGTATCCAACGCAAGCATAACCGCGTCCTCATCACCATCGCAGTCCCGCCGCTTGGCTGAATGCCAAATCGGATGAGCATAACAAACGCTGAGCCCCGTGAAACCCACAACGCGACCCAAAATGCTAACGCATGTGTGAGGAGCCAAACCCATAATCAAATGCCCAACCAACTCGTCAGCACTTTTAACATTGTAGTAGCTTGGAAGCTGGTAAACGCGAGTTAACATGTCGTCTATGAAATTTGCGACTTGCACAAAATACCCAGCTGCGTTTCGTGGGATAACAACGTCCTGAATTTTGAGCTCACAAACTTGATTAGGCTCAGTTAAAGCGGCGCCAAACACGTCGCAAGTGTAGCCGAGCTGCCTAAGCTTCTCAACCGTAACTCCAACTTCAGCAGGCTTAAAATGCGTCAAAGGCGCGTTAGTGGCGTCAAAACGGATGGTGCCATCCTTGTAAACTGATAAGTCATGTTTCGCCCGCAAAACACCTTTCTCTATGATTTCAGGAGTCTTCTCCGCATTCGTTAAACCCTTAACACCTTTCAACAGTTTCGGAACAGAAAGCCCAAGCCCACGGCACGCGTCATCAAGCATCTCCTTAAAGTTTACAGCTTGACGCTGATACGGCACAGCGTCAGCTTTACACGTTGGGCACCCATCTTCCTTCAGCGGTCGTCCACAACGCGGGCAACTCTTCTCGATAACCGTTTCGCAGCCGCACGCGTTGCACTTCGCTTTGAAAGTAAAAGTTTTGCAGTTAGGACACTTGCGCTTAGCAACCTCAACGAACACGGGACCCTTCTTCGCTGCCTCCAAAAGGTCACGGTGGGAACCTCCAGCTAAACTCACAGGAAAAAGTACATGCACTAAAGGCTTCATCTCCCGCCGTTTTGCCTTTTCAGGACGCCCCATACGCGCGCCCACAAACGTAGGTGCCTTATCCTTAACATCTACGCCTGAAAGCAAACTAACTGCCTTCAACACGGAATCCGCTAAGGCAGCTTCTGCCGTTTGGCAAGCACTGTTACCGTAACCAAGCGAGAAAGCAAAAGCACGTGCATCTTCGCCTTCGAGAACAATTTTGCCGTCCAGAAGCTCATGCGGCGCAAAGATTTTTCTCAAAGCCTGACTCACATTCGGCTCAAGTGTCCCAACAACCTTGCGCACAGCGTCACCCTCAACCAGCACTTCGGAATCTGACAGCCATTTCCGTAGCAGCTCAACCTCTTGAACCGATTGGAGGTTTGACCAGAAAAACGTAGACCGCGGATGCAAGGGCACACCCAAATGCAGAGACAACAGTATTGCTTCCTTAACAGTGGGCGCGTTGCTGAACGGGTCAGCCAAAAAAGCTTTCAGGCGCTCCTCTGGAACAGAGGCGGTTTCTGCAGCCTTCTCCAAGTCGCCGCCAAACTTTTCAGCAAAAGCGATCTTTAAGTCTTTAACCCACCATTCTTCAACGTAGCCCGACGGTGAAAGCGGTTTACTGGTGTAAAGGAAATCGCCAAAACTTATCAGGATGTCACCTAAGAAAAGAATCTTTTCAACCTTGTCTTTTACAGCCTTAAAGTTTTCAAGGGAAACACGGACGACAGAGCCATCTTTCAACAAGACCACAGGCGGCTCAAGCGTGTCCACAGGCACCGTGACCCCGCCTTTCCCAGGAAGTTCCAAACGCATTTGCGTGCCCGCCGCAAGAAAACGCTCCACCACAAGCATAGTAGCAGGATGAACCCCCACAGCAGAAAGCCCAGTGTTCCGTGACCTACCATATCGTAGCCTGAAGCCGCCGCGTCTAGAGGGGAAGGAAAAGATGGGGCGTCCAGCGATAACGTCGTCCATGAACCCAGCGGACTTTTGCGCCTTATCGTCCGATGGTTTTTTGCGGAACTCTCTAAGCCAGTCCCAACCTTGAAAACCAAGCTTTTCGATAATTACTAGAACTTTTGGAGCGCGCCCTACAATGCCGTCGTTTACAACGCGGAGGGCTCCGCCTCTTACTCGATTAGTCTCTACACGCTGAAGGTTTCTGAAGGAAGAAACCTCCACTGGATCAGACTCTGTGCCCGTAACCTCAACTGGAAGCCAATCAAGCGCCTTCTTGATTTCTTCATCCGAAATGTGATACTGAAAACGCCCCACTGAACGCTCGTACACGCGCAGTTCTTCGAGAAAACGGGAAATTTCTTCAGCCGTAGGCTTGTAACGGTCAAGCCCCAGCAAGCGGCGCACAAAATCTCCGACAACAAGCGTTAACGCCTGGTCTGTGCCCCCAGCAGAACGTATGGGTCCCGCGAAGTATATGGCAAGATACCGCGTGCGGTCAAAGTTGTTCTTGATCTTCACGTGCGCTACACCCTGTATGGGAGCAGCTGTTAGACCTTCTGTGAAAATTGCCAGAGCCGTGCGGATGGCTTGTTCTGCCGCCGCTTCGGGCTCCATGTGTCCAAATTTGCCGTAGATGATTTCTTCGGCAACCTTGAAGGCTAGTTCCTCCCGCTGCAGTTTTGAGCTTAATTCACGGATGCTGATAGCCACTTCTTTGGGACCCACTAGCCCTTCAACCAAGTCAGCTATGTCCTTTGCAATGGCACATTCAGTCTTCAACGAAGGGTCAAGTCCCTTTGTCCTAGCGGTGTCGCTTATGAAGTATAATTGTTTAAGCTGGCTCTCCAACGTTTCGATGTAGTGCTGGTAGCTTTCGCTCATTTTGTGGTTCAAGCGGCCGTGTCCTCGTACATCATGTGCGTGCCGCGTTTATTTTGGCTTTCTAGCATAAAAATCGAAAAAACTCCGCTGGGAAAGGTTTGCTTCGGCGTGTTCAACTCAAAATGGTACGGGGCTACGGTTTTGTTCTTTTGACGCCGCTGATTATTTCAGAAATTTTCTGTTTAGCATCGGTGTCTTCGATGATGTTGCCTGTGACTATTATGTCTGCGCCTGCTGAAACCGCGGCTAACGCTTGTTCTTTGCTTCTTATGCCGCCACCCACTATGAGAGGGCTGCCGATGAATTTTTTGACCGTGTTTATCATTTCAGGAGGCACAGGGTGCTTCACTCCAGATCCGCCTTCAAGGTATATGAAGCGCATGCCAAGGTACTGCCCTGCAAGAGCGTGAGCGGCTGCGAGTTCAGGTTTGTTATAAGGCACAGGGATAGCTTTGCCTATAATTCCTGCAGTGCCGCCTTCGCCTACGATTATATAACCCAGAGAAATGGGTTCTAAACCGTATTTTTTCACTAGTGGGGCACCCAAAACTTGGACGCCCATGAGGAAGTAAGGGTCTACAGAGTTCAAAAGGGACATGAACCATATGGCGTCTGCGTAGCGGCTGATTCCTGTTACGTTGTTGGGGAAAAGAATTGTTGGAATTCTCACGGCGCGCTTAATCGCTTTGATAACGGCGTCAAGGTGAGCTTGTGAAACAAAAGTTGAGCCGCCAATCATTATTGCGGAAGTTCCGCTGTTTTTAGAGTTTTCAGCGATTTTTGCGGCTTGAGAAGGCGTGATTTTTTCCGGGTCTACAAGAGTTATGTGAATGGCGCCGTTGGCTTTGATTCTTTCGAGCAGGTACTTCTCAACACGGCTAGGCATGCGCAGCCCTCCTGTCTAAGTGCCAGTGGTGTTAGCTGCTGATGGCCTGCGTGAAGAACCGTAAACCTTGTCAGTGAACATGCAGTAAACGTCAACTTCGCCTTGAGCAATCTTTATTGGGAATTCTTCGTGAACGCCACAGCTGCTGCAGCCCACCACGGCGCGGCTTTCTTCTCTGAAGATTTCCACGCGAACTGTTTCTTTACCACATTTAGGGCAAGAGAAGAACTTGGGTAAACGCTTCTTGGGGATGTGGACAACTTTTCTCCTTCTTCGCCCCATTCATAACATCCTTCCGTAAACGTGAATTAACGCGCAATAGTATTTATGCGCGTCCTTAAATAGTTGCCTACAACCAATAGAACATCAAGGATGCGTGAGCCAAGGTGAAATTGGCGCCTTCTGTCTTAGAATTAGACTTGGCTGAGACAGAGAAGAGAATCAAAAGGTTTATCAAAAATTATGTTGAGAACGCGGGAGCAGACGGCATAGTTCTCGGATTGTCTGGCGGAGTTGACAGCAATACAATAGCCGCGTTGTCTAGCCTCGCAATAGGCGGAGACCATGTGCTGGGGCTTATGTTGCCAGAAAAAGAAACTTGCAACCCTAAGGACATAGAGGATGCGAGAATCGTTGCAGAGAAATTCGGCGTGAAAACTCAAGTCTGTGACATCACGCCTGCTCTGGAAGGCTTTTACAAGACGATACCAATATTTGACGCAGCAGACAAGCTCTGCAAAGGCAACATAAAAGCGAGAACAAGAATGATTTACCTTTACTACTACGCAAACAAGTCTAACCGAATAGTCTGTGGAAGCTCGGACAAGTCAGAAACCATGATGGGCTACTTCACGAAATGGGGCGACGTATCCGCAGACATATCGCCAATAATGGATTTGTACAAAACTCAAGTTCGCAAACTCGCGGCGCACTTGGGAATTCCAACCGAACTTGCGGAAAAACCCTCCACCCCCGCCTTGTGGCCCAACCAGCTTGCTGAAACAGAACTCGGCATCAAATACGAAACGCTGGACCTAATCCTTTACGGGCTGGAACGGTTCATGGGTACCGAAGAAATAGCACAGCAACTGAACATTGGAAACGCGCTTGTTAAGAAAGTGAAAAGCCGTTGGCTCGCTGAAGAACACAAAAGGCGGATGCCGCTAACAGCAAAGCTTGAATATCGCACTGTGGGAACAGACTTCAGACTTCCACGAGATAACTACTAAAAGTCACAGAGGAAAAAGTATGAAAGAAAAAATCAAGATCGCCCTTGCACAGATAAGCAGCAAACGCGAAAACAAACAAGCTAACCTACAGAAAATCGAAGAATACACTGTAAAAGCAAAAACGCAAGCTGTAGACCTTGTGATTTTCCCAGAACTCGCATTGACAGGTTACGTGGTGAAAGACCAGATTTACGAAATAGCGGAAACAATACCTGGACCCGCAATCAAAACAACAGAGGCGATAGCAAAGAAAACTGGGGTGCACATCGTTTTTGGCATGCCCGAACGGAGCGGAAAAACGCAGGCAACAATATTCAACACCGCAGTCTTAGTGGGACCAAAAGGCTTCATCGGGAAATACCGCAAAAGGTACCTGCCTACGCATAGCGTCTTCGAAGAAAAAAGATATTTCCGCCCTGGCTACCAAACCGCCGTGTTCAACACGGCACTGGGAAACATAGGACTGTGCATTTGCTACGATATTTTCTTCCCAGAAGTATATCGCCTAACGCGGTTGAAAGGCGCACAGTTAATAGTGACTATATCGGCTTCGCCAGCCGTCCGCAGAAGCTACTTTGAAGTTTTAACGGCGGCAAGAGCTTTGGAAAACACGGCTTTCCTAGCGTATGTCAACCTCGTAGGTGTAGAGGAGGGGCTACAATTCTGGGGAGGAAGCAGAGTGGTGAGCCCAACAGGGGATGTTCTTGCCAAAGCAAAATACGATGAAGAAGATTTCGTCACGTTCGAAGTTGATTATAGCGACATGCGACCTGCGGAAACGTTTATTCCTACCCTCAGAGACCTGCGTCCAGAACTCTTCGACGAACTGAAAAAGTACTCGGAAAACCTCTGACAGCGGCAAGACGGGCAACCTCAACTCGTCACGAATCACAGCCGCATCACATCTGCTGTGATATCAAAAGAACAGGCGTAATCACACGTGATTCCTGCGTGATAAGTGACGTCACGTCCGAAAGCTCCATGCCACAAAGACCATACAGCCAACCCGATATTGGAAACAGAATTTGCACAAGAGGCTGAACGGGGCATGAAACAATGGAATAACGTGTAGCTTGCTGCAAACCAAGAATTGGCAACTGGTTAGGGTTGAAAATTATGGGTTATTGTAAAAACAGGATGAACACTGAAAAAATCGTACTAAAAAAGGAAAGGGCTTTTTTTCTCTCAGAATGAGCGTTTCAAAAAGGATGCAGCAGAAAAATATAAAAGGTTTATTTCAAGGCCTTTTTCCTAAAAAGCGCACAATTCAAGCCTAAAATCATTTAATAATCAGCATTATAATGCTAAATTTTTTTTAAGCCTTTTATAAGGCGTTGTTCGGCGTAGAAAACGGTGCTTCAGTCGTGGTCAACGGTTTCAGCATGTATGCAATAGGTTTAAATTTGGAGCCAGTATACAAAAGTGTATCCATTTGGGATTATCAAGAGGAACAAGCTTTGAAGCTAAAAGAAGGCGTTCAAGCGTTCTTAACAGGGGCCTTAAATGACCCCATTGTGCAAATACTTTACAAAAACAGCCAATTAACAAAAACACAGCTAGAAACGCTACTCATAGACGTTTTAGCCGAAAATATGTCTGGCAAACAGCTAAAATACGACGAAAAGGCCCGATTAAGACTAACAAAGGCGAAAATAAGCCGTGGAGCCTTTAACAGGACATTAAAACAGTCCAAAGAAAACGTCATAAAATCAATATACACAGTGTTACTTCTAGGATACTTGGGCATTTTTGAAAGCACAACTCTTGACCCCTATCTTGAAATAGCCAATAAACTGCATGAATATATCGAAGCACATAAAGGCATACCAGAAGGCAGCGAGGAGCTAAAAGACCATCTAAAGGTCATAGAAATCATACGAGAAGAGCTCGAAACAAGCCTTAAAAGGCTGTCTAGTTCATCGGAAGGCACACTGTGACGTCACAAATCACACCCATGCTGCACAAATGCTACATGTGAAGCAGGGGAAATAACAAAGCCAAGAACAGGGGTTAAATCGTAAAAAAAGGGTTAAAAACGGGTTTCTACCGCAGCAGGCATGCAGTAAAACGGCGCAGTAATCATGTGAAGGAAACTGTGATGTGTGATATCATGCAGCAGGGGTGACTTGGTGCACCATAAACCTTAAATTTCCATGGATAAACTGTGATGTGTGATGCAACTGTTAAAATCACGGGCAAATCACAGAAGGCGTAGTTGTGATTGAGTTTTCACTGATACTTGCAGGCATTCTGCTTGCCGCGACGGCAGGCGTGGCCTTGGAATACTACAAGCAGATTCGCAAGGCACAAAAAGAATACGAGAAAGCAAAAAACGCTGTCGAAGACATCGTGTTAAGTTTCAACAGGGAACTTAAGCGCGAAACTGACAGGTTGGAGATTGTGGCATTTAAAGTGGAAGGGACAGCATCTAAAGCAGATGTGAGTGTTAAAAAGGTGGACAGCCTCGAGAAGAAATTCGGGCCTCTTGAAGACCAAGTTAAGGGCATCGCTGAGAACAACCTAACCATTTCAGCGAGGTTAACCGACGTTGACACAAAAATGCGTGATGTCGAAGCGTCACAGGAAACGTTAAGGGAGAAAATCACGGCGCTGGATGAGCAAATACAAAAGTTTTCAGTAATACCCGAAGTAAAAAGTGAGCCAGTTATACCGATTAAAAGAGACAAAGCCATGGCTGCACTAACGGACACCGAGCTATCAGTTTTAGAAATGCTCTCGACTGAAGGCCCGAAGACTGCGCCTGAAATTAAGGAGAGAGTGCAGCTCAGCAGAGAGCACACCGCGAGGCTAATGAAGAAACTGTACGAAAAGGGCTATCTGGAGAGGGAAACGGGAAAAATTCCCTTCAAATACAGCGTCAAAGAAGAAATGGTAAAATTCTTGAAAAAAGCAGAACCAGAACAGGCGTGATTATTCCAAGGAAGCCGTGCCTTGGTTACGCAACTGCTTGAGGCGGGCATCCATGTCGGAAAGACCCGGCGTGTCAGGCAGCGCATAGTCAGCTTTGCCCCGCTTAGCCAAGTACTCGGGATAATGAGCAACTTTCACCGGCACTGCAAATTTGATTTTAGGCTCAGAAATCAGCAGGGCCTCGCCGACATCAAGCATTTTAATCTCGGTTTCGCTGTACTCCATGTAAGGCGTGTTCTCAGTCAAGTACAGCCGATCCTTCTTCAGTTCAGTCTTCATGATAACTTTAGTCCACAACTCAGCGAAAACGTCAAAGTTTATTCTTGAAGGCCTAGGCGTCACAGCGTTAAGACCAACGCGGTACTTTCGGTAGGTAAGAGCGATGTCGGAGAAAATGGTTCGCGACTTGTTAGGGTCAAGAAACTCGTGTGCTTCTTCAAGAGTTATGAGCAGCGTGGGAAGTTTGCGCCACTCTTCATAGTTATCCTCCCACAGGCGCTTGTAATGCTCCGCTATCGCTGAGGCTAAGAGGCAAACAACGCGGTTTTGATCTTCAGAGCGTAGGCCTGAAATGTCAACTAAGCAAGTTATGCCTTTGCATATGTTCTGCAGGGCGCTTTCGATGAAGGTGTAGTTTGAAGCAGGAAACAGGTCATGCGGCAGAGACAAGAGCTTTTGCATAAGGGCCTCAACAACAACCTTCTGCGCGCGTATGCTGACGTTGCCTTCAGTTTGGTATAGTTCACGCGCGCGTTCAATCCATTCGGCCCCAAAATGCTTGTACAATGCCCAAGCGAGCCTTCGTTGGGGCGACTGGATTTCAGGGAAAAGAGTGCTCAGCTTAGCAGGAGTTATCGTGTGCAGGCCGACAACCATTTTCCCGTCTCTGGACGAGTAGTATTGAACTCTGCTGTAGAATAGAGGGTGGTCCTTTAAACCGCATTGTGGCTTAATTTCCTTGCCTTCTAAAAGCTGTCCTGCAAAATCAAAAATCAAAGCCACGGTTTTAGGGCTATTGTCGATAATCTGGGCGTTCAGAATTAACTCCGTGTTGGTTTTTCCCGAGCCAGTCATGCCGAACATGCCCATCATTCTGGGTATAGCTTCAATGTTTACGCCCACTGATCCCAACAGTTGGTCTTCTGAACGCAGATGCCCCACTTCAAGCTCGCCTGAAAGCTTGAGTATAGAGCAGTCTTCTTCGCTGGCAGCGTAAACTTTGTCCCGATAATTCGGGTTGAATGTTGGAGAACGCACCCTGCCTAAGCGTTTCTCTAGGAACAGTATCGCGTCAACGCTTCGGTAAGCCGAGTAGGGACCGAAAGCTTCCTTGCCCTCAGCTTCCCGCAGCTGTTCAATCAGCTCGAGGGTGGAGCTGCTTTCAGAGTTAACAACCCGCGCGTAGAAGATTCTTTCACCTGAATCTATACGCACAATTTGCCCAAAAGAAAGGCAAACATCCTTGTTAACTAAAAAGGAGACAGA
>CAZWDU010000027.1:0-13579 GCA_964632845.1 uncultured Candidatus Bathyarchaeia archaeon
TGCGGAACTCGTCAGGGCGAATAAGCCTGAGCTCAGCAGCTCGAAGCATATCCGCCACGTTTATCTCGGGAGACTCGGGAGAACCCCAGTTAAGACGAACCTTAGCCTTAACAGGATCAAAACCCGCCTGCGCAAGAACAGGAACGAAAATGTCCCGTTCAACCTGACGCTTCACATACCG
This sequence comes from uncultured Candidatus Bathyarchaeia archaeon, assembly GCA_964632845.1. GTDB lineage: Archaea > Thermoproteota > Bathyarchaeia > Bathyarchaeales > Bathycorpusculaceae > JAOZHU01. The sequence continues at coordinate 182 of CAZWDU010000027.1, forward strand.
CTGCACCGGCTTAATCAACATGTCCTGCAGCTCCAAAGCCGCTTTTGCCGAAGCCTCGGTAAAGCCAGGCGTGCTAAACAACCGTGGAAGAGGCGTCTCAACGCCCAAATAAAACTGGTTAACAATGTGGTCAACGTAATACTCGAAGCGAGCTCGCGGATCAATGGTTACAGGAAAGACTTGCCCTTTGGCGCCTTTGCCTCCGTAAAACAACCAAGCGCCTTCTTCAGGACGATTCTTAATTGTCTGTTGAAACTTCTGAGTAACCTCTTCCTTCGCGTTCTCCAGAATAGCCAACACATCAGGACCAGCGTACTTCTCAAAAATCTTCGGCATGATCTTCTCAATTTTCGCCTTCATCCAAGCATACGCAGGACGCTTATCATTGTTGATCGTCAACGTGTGCAAGAGCACCTGCAAAAGCCCAGTGCCCAAGCCCCCAGAGTACTTGCTGTTAAGACCCCAGTGAATCACGGCTTCAGGCTTCAGAGTTCTGGTGTCTTCTCCGAAACTGTTTTCGCAATAAGTGCCCTTGAGAACGTAGCCCTTAGCCCGAAACGGAACCTTAAACCCCTCAACGTACTCCAATGCGATTTTCTCAACCGCGTCAAGAGGCAACCGCAAGACGTCCGTCAAAGTTTCAGGCAACAGCTTCAACCAAAAATCGTTCCCACAAGCAATCAAGCGCCTAGCCATATCGTTAAGCAAGCTGTCTAAATTAACGTCTTCGCAGAACTTGTCAACCGCATCCTTGGCCTCATCCGCCTTCTCGTAATCCTCATCAACCGTGGTGTAGAAACCCATGCCCACTGTGCCAGCCGCAATCAGATCCACGCTTGACTTGCACGTTGAGTCTCGCTCGTAAAGCGCCCAAACATCTTCGAGCTTTATGTCCGCGGTCTCAAAAACCACCCTGCCCTCTGGAGAGGCACTTCCAAAAACAGGCGCTGAAGACAAGAACTCCCGAAGCTTCTTAACGACCTTGCTCATTGGAAGCCCTCCAAGCCAAAAACGCTTTACCCTTCTGCGTTATGCGAAAAGGCGCTCTATACTCGACACTGCATTTTTCAATGCAGCCGTCTTCAACAAGAAACCTGAAACTAGACTCAAAATTCGCAATGGAACCTGACGTTTTCTGAATGAAACGCTTTCCTAACGCTGTGTAGGTTAAAGAGCATTGGCTAAGCTCACACAAAACCACACGCATACGCTCAATATTCTCTTTAAGCGCCTTCACTCTGCAATTCGACCTCAACAGGTTTCTGCTCCGAAAAGAAAGGAGGAATATGGTTGTTGCATACTCGTAGTATCAGCAGATCGTGCTTGCCATCCACGCCGTATGTATTCGGTGCTAAGTCAGGAGTGTAAGGCTCCATCCTTTGGCCGCACAGAGGGCAATGCTCCCAGCAATCGCAAACCACCACATCGCCATGGTTCCCGTGGTACTCGCGACCGCATCTAGAGCACTTACCGCTGAACGCAGCCAACAAGAGGCACCGGCTTAAGTCAACGTCTGCTTAATGTTAGTCATTCTGGCAACAGCGTTGCTTCTCAGGACGCCCAGACCGAAACGAGTAGTCGCACGGACACCGTACTTTCCGCTCTTGACGTCTTCCCAGTCCTCAGCCGTAACATCCCTGCGCAACAGCATCATAGCAGCTACGCGAGTGTCAATCGCATACGCCGTCCCGTTAGGCACCAAGGTGCTTGCTTGCACCTTCATGCCCAGCACACTTGTGACAGTTCCTTGCTCCAAATCTGTCTGTCCAGAAGGCAAGTACTGCGCGTGAATGAATTTGTCATCGTTCAGCAGCTGGTGTAATTGCATCTCGTTAACCGCTAACACCGTAGGGCGCCAATTCTCGCCGCGAACAGCGTTATGCAAAGCAAGCAATCCAGCCCAACCTAACACGGCGCCTCCGCCAACAATCTCGGCTCCGCCAGCTAAATCACCAGCTGCGATAGCAGCGTACAAGGCGATTATGTCTTCTGTTTCGCTCTGCCCTAGAGCTCTGCCCACTTTTTCAACCATGTTATCCATGACGTTCCACGTGGCGTCTTCGATAAACTCGCGTGTCCACTCCTCAGAAGATTCAGCGAGAACGTTCGTGGAAATGTCGACCGTGCTGTTTTTCTTGCCGCTTAATCGCGTTACAGAGCCTTCAGCGTACTTGTAAGCTACTGCACCAACATCCAGCGGGAACCGCTCCATCGCTTCCGTGGTAGGTCTTACCGTAATGATGTTTCTGCCGATCAGTTCAGGCCAAGCACTCTGCACGAGCGTGTCGTGCATTTTGCCTAAGGCACTAGCCGCGTCACTGAAAAGCGCCTCTTTTACGCCCATCTGAATGTAACGCTTCAGAAATGGATGATCAGCCTTTAGCTTCAATTGCTCATAGACTTGCTTCTGCTCCGTGTCCTTCTGCATCAAACTTTCAAAAAGCTTCGGTTTCACGCCTATCACTTCTCCACTACAATGAAGAGCAAGTCATCCGCTGCCGAGGTGGTTTCCAGCGCTGTGCCGAGTTTGCGGTTGTAATAGACGGTGTAGTTTGCTGAGCCCCCTTCGTTCACGGCTTGGTCGGTCAACTGCAGAATTCTTTTTGAACCATCCGCGCCGTACACTGCTTTGCCTCGCGTTATGGCGCCGCCTGCTTTGACTTTGACTCTTCCTTGAGTGAGAACTGGACATGGCTGTCCTGAAGAGACGCTTTTTGTGGCTATGCCTATGCAGTCTTGCGCAGCCGCGGCTGGAGACACTTTGTCGTCCGCGCTCAAGTAAACCGGGTCACCTTTGGTTATGGCTGCTTCAGCCTCAAAGCTCTCAATAATCGCGTTCGGATCGTCAGTTTCACCTATGGCCATCCAAGTTTTGCCAGTTTTATCTGCCAATCAAATCACTCTCCAACGGTTCGATTTCAGCCAAGTTCGTCCTTGGCTTACTCTCCTCACAAAAAGTGAGCGTGATCATTTCTTGCCCAGCTTCTCCTCCAACTGGCGAAGCCACTCAGCAAGCTCCTTGTTGTCAAGGACACGTTCCTGACTCAGCTTGTAAAAACTCTTCTTCTCAGGCACTTTGCAGCCTCTCCTTTAGCTTCAGAATGGCGCTGCGTATGGCTTGGCACTCGCGCTGCATGCCCAAAGTGCTACGTTCAACCGTTGGACTCGGCAGAAGCCCCTCAAGAACCGTGATTGCCTCAGCCACAGGCATCGTCTTAGGCGGATCTTTAACAAGCCCGTTCGACGGCTGCGCATTCTTCAACTGCTCAATAGTCGACTGAGCCTCGGCAAGCCGTCTCTCCGTGTCCGCCAACTTGTCTTTGATTTCAGTTAGCGCCTTTTCCGCAGTGCCAAGTTTGCCTTCCGTCTCAACAAGCTTCTCCCGAGTCGCCTTAAGCTCCACGTTCCCTTTCTGCACCGCTTCAACAATGAGTTTTTCCAAGCCTTGTCCGGCAACAAGCGGAGCAACTGATTCCAACCCTCCACTTGCTTTATCAAGGCATTTCTGACAAATGCTCACCAAAAAATCTGCAGGTCCCCCACAAACCGCACAAGTGACATCTTCGTTCTGCTCCTTGATTTTAACGGGACCCTTAACGCTTAGACTTTCCCGAAGCCTCTCAAGCACCTGAATATTCGTTTCGGGAATACCGGGTACTGCAACCAAGCTGAGTTCAGCGTTATGCAAACCATGCGGAACAGAAGCATCCACGACATCCAATGCGGTGTAATCTGCGCCAACACTCACATGCTGAACTAAACCCTTGCGAATCTTGTCGGCAACTTCGCTCTCATAAATCTCTGCTTCATACCACAGGGCGTGGCCGTCCCAATCTGTCTTAGTGACCTTGCCAACGGCGTTATTGACGGAAACATGCTCAATGTAAATTGGTGCACCAACAAGCTTCGAACTGAACTCTTGCAGTTCTTCAGGCGTATAGACGTTAAAGTTTCTGCTCATGCCCACAGCCATGGCTACGCCGCGAATCCGCAAAGGCTTATCAACAATCTTTTCGATTACGCTAAAAGGCAAGACTGCTGAAAAATGTTCAAGTGCACGGTTGGAACTCTTACATTGCGCTTGATTAATGCCTTGCTCGGATGTTTCGCTTTTTTCCATTTTAGAGTCAAAAGTAAGTTGTAAACATAAAGCAGAAATAGGTTGTTAGCCTTTTTGCGATAATAACGTATTTATGCCTTCGGATAAAGAAATGGAAGTCAGAATGAGCCTTACAGAACGAGAACGCATGATTTTGCAACTGGCGCGGCAGGGGTTTAGTGACTATAAGATAGCTCGGAAAATCAACACTGACCCGCCTAGCGTAACCCGCTCACGCAAAAACGCACAAAAAAAGCTGTTGGAGGCAATAACAGACCTTGAATGGGCAACGCGATTAGGCGTAAGCATGACCGAGCTTACTTCAAACATGGCTAATAATCAGTACAGCTTTTTCTTATGAATTCGAGCCCATAAGTCGCACGCTGACTCTAAAGAACCAAAACTGTTTGTATTAATTTTGGAAAATTCTTATTAGGTTTTTCAGCAATCACTGTTCTCAAGCAGAATACAAACGTTCTGTGGCGAAAGCTATAAAGCACTTCCCGAAGACAGAGCGGCATGGAAACAACATGAAAATAGGAAGCTATTCCAATTGAAGCTCAAATCAACGGCAATAACTGTTCTAATTGCCTTTATGATAATAATGGCTCCGGTTATCCCGCTCTTTAGTGAGGAAAACAGTCAAGCAACATATAATTTTCTGCCCATAGCCTACGCCGCGGATAATTCATCAGCAGAGAATTTCACTCTAATAATTCTTCCAGACACGCAAGGCTACGTCAAATATTATCCGTGGATTCTCGATAACCAAACGCGATGGATAATTGACAACAAGGAAGCGTTGAACATCCAGTTCGTCGCGCAGTTGGGCGACCTCGTTGACAACTCTGACAACTTGACCCAGTGGGAAAATGCGAACCACAGCATGAGCGTTCTGGAAGGAAACGTTCCTTGGGCAGTCTTACCAGGCAACCATGACATGTTTAATGACAAACTTACGAATTACAACACATATTTTGGGTATGACAGGTTCAGCGACGAGGCATGGTTTGGTGGAGCCTACCGTATCGGTGACAACGCTAACAGTTACCACTTGTTTTCTGCTGGCGGAGACGATTACCTGGTTCTTCTGCTTCAGTACAACCCAGGCGATGATGTGCTCTTCTGGGCAAGCAACGTAATCGACGCCTATCCCGATAGAAAGGTTATTGTTGCAACACACGACTATTTGATGGGCTTTGCAAGAGTAGGCCAACGGTCAGATATTGGCGAACGCATATGGCATAGCTTAGTGAAGCCTCATTCAAACCAGATTTTTCTTGTCCTTTGCGGTCACGCGGGCGCAGAAGACTTGATAACCGACAAGATAAATGGGCATATAGTTTATCAGATTCTGGCCGACTACCAAAACGACTCTAACGTTGAGAATGGATGGCTGAGAATACTTGAATTATCGCCAACTCAAGAAAAGATTTTCGTTAAGACTTATTCTCCTCTCCTGAACATGTACAAGAAAGACTCGCAAAGTGAGTTCACAATCGACTACAAAACAGAATATGTCCCACCTGCGAAACCCGAAGGTACAACTAATGAAGAAAATACCATTTACATTAGACCTGACGGTTCAATTGACCCTTCAACAACGCCTATCATACATGATGGTGACATCTACACTTTTGGAGAGGATATCTCGGGTTCGATTATTATTGAACGGGACAGTGTCGTGATCGATGGCGCCGGCTATACGCTTAGTGGCACAGGAGCAGAAGACTATAGACCTAGTGTGGAACCAATCGACCAAACTAGACTCTCTGACCCTAATTATTTAATTTCAAGAGGACAGCTGCCTGACCCGTACATTACTCCCGAATCGAATAACACAGGAATATACAGCTACGCCAAAGGTTTAACAATCAAAAATTTGAAGATTACCGACTTCTGGTGCGCTATCGAGCTTGAATACACGGCAGACAACAATATAACTCAAAATCAAATACAGGGTAACAATCATGGAATATGGATCCATTCCTCCTCCAACGATAACATTTCAGGCAACACAATAAGCGATAACAAGCAAGGCATAGCCCTCATCACCGCACACGACAACATCCAAGACAACAACATACAAAGCAACTCGGAATATGGCATCAAAATATCATGGTCATTCAACAACATCTCGGAAAACGACATAACAAACAACGGCTATGGGATAAGCTTTGAGCAGTCCTCACATAACGTTCTAAGAGACAACAGCTTCAGCAAAAACAAACGGATTTTCTACAACTCTTGGTCAGCATTTCCCAACTACGTTCAGGACATTGACAATTCAAACCTCGCAGAAGGCAAACCGATCTACTATTGGATAAACAAGCAAGACATGACTGTACCAACCGACGCTGGATGGGTTGCCCTCATAAACTCTACACGAATAAAGATTGAAAGCCTAAACCTTGCTTTCGGACAAGAAATACTCCTCATCTTAACCACAAACTCGACAGTAACTAAGAATGCGTTAGCAAACAACGACATATGCATCTATCTCGAAGAATCATCAAACAACACTATCACCGAGAATACTATAATAGCCAGTTATGTTGGCATCCAACTTAAAAACTCCGTTAACAGCTTCATAGGTTACAACAACGTGACGGGTAACCAGCAAGGCATCTACCTCGATTCCTCCTCAGAAAACAACATCCAAAAAAACGAGGTAACAAGAAACAAGCACGGCGTGGAACTGCTCGCGTCCACACAGAACATTATTTCAGAAAACACTTTGACTGCAAACGAACAGAGCATCCACCTCAGCGCCAGAGGTGTTTCCTACACTCCAAATAACACCATTATATGCGGATCTACAAGCAACACCCTGTCAAGAAACAACATAGCCGACAGCTATTGCGGTGTTTGGATTTCCTTGTCTTCGAACAACACCTTTACCACCAACAACTTCCTAAATAACACCAATCAGGTCATAGTCGAAGATGCCTCAGCTAGGTCTCCCTATGACAACGGAGCCGGTCAAGCCTATGCTGAGTACGCTCCTTCTAATGCTTGGGATGATGGTAAACAAGGCAACTACTGGAACGATTACAAAGAAAAATATCCCGACGCCAAAGAACTAAACAACGCCACTGTGTGGGACACGCCATACTTCATCGACGAAACCAACGTAGACCACTACCCACTCGTGAACCAGATTGTTCCTGACGGTCAGTCAGACTCTTTTCCATTAATCTGGGTTGTCGCAGCAATAGCAACGGCGGCGTTCGGAGTTTTTGCAGCGCTATATTTCAAGAAATTCAAGAAACCCAAAGCCTAAACACGCTTTACTGCGCTCTAGCTTATTTGGTTCCAGTAGTAAACCTGACGATACTTGCCTGCGAACGGATACGCAGCGTCGTCATAAACTATATCCAACCGCAAACCATGCTTAGCCAATGCATCCTGCAGAAGTGGCCACGCTTGTTTGGCTTCCGCCGTCGGCTCCCACAAGCCCCAAACCGAGTCCTCTAGACGCCTCAAACCCCAGCCGTAGTTCTTGGGAAAAACAAACGCGGCTTCAGCTTTGACTCCTCCGTGGACGACTGCGGGGTTTTGAACCACATTCTTCCAGAACCGTTCTAAAGCCTCAAAATGCTCGTCACGCAGTGTTCCGTATGGTCCTTCCATTTCCTCCGCATAGTTAAATACGATGACGTATTCGGCACCGCTTTCATAAGACATACGCATCTGCTCGTACATCTCATCGCCACTCGTCAAGTATGGAGGCTGAGTATAGGTCCAAGTGATTATCGTGCCCCACCGTTTATTCTGAAGGTTGGCCGCTCCTCTCACGAGACCGATTTCCTGCGCTACAGTGTTGTTCCAGCCAAGTTCCGCGAGGATGAGGTCGTAGCCACTTTGGAAATCCCACCAGTAAAGAGCGTAGTCCGCCGTGAAAATGGGAAACGATCTATTGCCTAACTGCCACTGATGACTCAAACCGTCGATATACTTCTGGTTTCTGGTCACGAACAATTCTGTGGCTGCATCGCAAGTCGGGATTGGATGTCTGCTTAAAACTTCCTCGTAAGATTCTTCTTGGGAGATGTGGTCTGTGCCGTTTTCCATCGTGTAAAAGTTGTCGCGCCTGTCTTTTATGGTTATAGATCCATTGGAATAGTAAGTGGATAGGATAACACTCTCTTCTATTGTAATAGTCCCGTCAGGGAAGTACGTAATTTTAGTGTTAGTTTGATTAGATTCAAACATGTCAGGGGTAACGTTGTTTGATGAGTTGCGGTAGAAGGATGGATCGGGGGGCACACCTGTTCCGCCACTGACCGTAATTGTGCCATTTGGCAGATAGGTTGTGTTGCCAACCATTACACCGCCAGTACCTAACTTTATCACGGCTCCCTGAGTAGAGTTTTCGGAAAGGTCCACGTATGTGTCGAGCATTTTTCCGCCCTTCTCATCCCCAAAATATACGCCAGCAAACATGTCACCCCACCGTTCCTCAGCAGCGCCCAACCAACGTGCTTCTTGCGGCGGAAACAAAGCACCGCTCTCAAAGAAAGCGGCAAAACGCAACCCATTGGCTAAGGCGCAGTCGCCTATCTCTTTAACAGCAGTTTCGTCTCTCATTAACGGTCCAGATTGAAGAACGAACATGTTAGTGTAATTCTTTACTTTGTCAATAAGCATTTTAGCTTCTATGGTAGTGTTCCCGCCGAAGGTAACTCCGACATAGAACGTTTTATGCTCCTTTTTGTTTTTAATCAAAGAAAAGTGGTTAACGGCGAATACAGCGATTAGTATTAAGAGCACTGCAACCACTGAAAAGATTACGGCTCGCCTCACTGATGGAGCACTCCTGAATTTCTTAACTATAGTTGTCGTTAGAGTTTTTACCTACTTATCGATAATTTTGATTTATTTAGGTTTCTGAATTCCATTCCTTTTCTGTTTTACCCCAAACTTCGAAGGCAAAAGCGGTGAGCGCCCAGTGCCAGCCTCGCTTCTCTGCAACACGTTCTCCGAACTCTTTTTCCAAACGCTTATTCATTCTGAGAATTCTCCGGCTTAACTGATGGCGAGTGATTTTGAACCGCTCTAACCTTACGGCTAAATCTTTCGGTAACAAACCATGACTACCTGCCTCAAAGAGCAACTGCAGAAGCTCCCGATCAACCTCATCTGTGCAGGCGACTCGCTCGATAAGCGACTGCTCAAAATTGAAGGAACCCTTCAAACCCGCAAATATAGTGCGGAGCATAAGCTTAACCTCTTCAACCTCTGACAAAATCCGCTTTAGTAGCTGCTGATTATACTTTAAACGCCCAATCTTATCGCTCTGACTACGCTTCTTCTTAGGCTTCTGAACAGCCTTTTTAGAGTTTTCCATGTCAGAATGCGCACTCCAAGAAATCCGCAACATTAACAGAAGCCAAAATGGACACTGCGCCATCTACACCAACCACTGCAGAAAAGCAACATCGTAAAAAGCATGGACTTTTCCCATGCCCGAACAACAGCCCAAAAATGCCTTTTGAACAGGTTTCAACTGCCATTAACGCATTACTACGAGCATCTCTGAGGCTAAGCTTAAGACACATACTGGCTTCCTCCAATACTCTTAACAGCGTTATTTTCGCCTTCACCTTGGCCCTCACAAAGCTTCCCCAGAACAGCCGTCAACTTCTCCAAGCAACTGCTGATTCGCTCCAAGTCACAATTCAGAGCCGCAAGCTGGCCCTCCAGCTTCTTCACACGCTCAGGCATCAGTAAATACTCAACCGCCATATCCCTCTGCGTAAAATCAATCTCACCCTCCAGCTCTCCAGGGCTATGGTCCATGCGGCACTTGCCAGGAACACTTACAGTGAAGTACCTGCTAAGCAACTGAGCCACAGGATCATCAATCGCTATTTCATGCCCTCGGCAAATTTCGCCCTCAGCCAATCGACAACCATACTTAACCATCAAACCCTTAGCTACACGGTCAGCCAAATTCTTTGAAAGAGTAAACAACTCACCCGGACTGCGACCATACAACGTCTCCATGTGCACAATCCAAGACCGCGAAGTATGCCTAACCTTCACACCCTGCTCCAAACCCAATAAAGCAGACCAATTCTGCATCTCTATACGCCTAAAATCCTTAGGCAACACGCCCTCAGCCAAAATCACATAACGATACTGCACCTTCTCCAAACGAAAAACGCCAGAACCGAAAAGCACGCCCTCACATGACCCGAGAAAATTTTGACCTCTAAGCGTTAACTCAAAAAACACCGCGCTACTACGCTTCTTGCGACAGACAAGACCTGCCTTTTCCAATTTGTTCAGATAGTAAGATACGTGCTGTTTGCTCCAACCATACATGCGACCAATCTTAGCAGGATAATCTCCGACCTCAATACGTTTCATTATTGGTATGATGCGGGTTCGAACGGTAGTGAAGTCAAATTTGACTTTTGACTTTGAAACAGAAAAATTTTGACTTCTACCATTACAGGATTCAGCCAAAAGGTTCACCCTTAAATGAAAAGTTCCAGCCGAGTTGTTCCGCAACTGTCCGTGTATTTTTCGCGCAGTGGCAAACCGATTTTCAGGACATCTTTGAGTACCACGGTTTTGGAGACGCCGCTTCGTTTGCCGAGTTTCTCAAGAACCGCATCCTGCTGCTGAGGCGTTAGCTCCTTCCAATCAACTAGGAAGACTCTTTCTGTTTTGTCGATGCCTTCCAATGTTGCAGGTTGAGCGATGATGTTTTGAACTGGGACTTCGCCGTCGGGAAAGACGTCGCCCCAAACTGCCTTGCCTTCAGCGTTCAAGCTCGCCCACGTCTTGTACTTTCTCAAGCCTAAGCCTCCTCACCATCGACATCTATCACTTTTCGAGCGCTGGGGCTTTCAGGCAAAGCCGTTAGCTGTTGAACCTCGTTCATCCTTGGAATAATCACGTCCTTCAGCAACTTAGCGCCGTCTTTCGAGGCAATGTACGGCAGAAACGCAGCGGTTTTGGAACTCTGCAGAAGATAGGCAGCTTCGAGATGTGACTTGATGAACCAGTACATGGTGCGCATGCTGATGTTCCAATTTACGCTTTCAGCCTTAGACCGCGTTTTGTGATCCCAAATGGCAGGCGCCTCAACCTTAGCAGAAACCTGCAAGGGCACGCCGTCTATTTCTTCCACTATCTTAAACTGAACAAAAATATCGTTGCGCTCAGGGTCCCAATGCCAATAAACATCTTTAACGCCCCACTTGGCAAACAAGCCGTCAATCTCGCTCTTAGTATAAAGAGCCTTCAACTTAGTGGTTTTATACGGTAGGTTAGGGTCATCACTATAAATCTTCAAAAGCTCATCTCCTTCAGAAAATCAGAATTATTTATTGAAAAAAAGAAAAAGAGGGAAAATAGAGAGTAGGCTAAATTCGCTTTTAGAGTGGCGGGCCCGCTGGGATTTGAACCCAGGACTTTCAGCTTAGAAGGCTGACGCGCTATCCGTGCTGCGCCACGGACCCACACAAGACACTTCATAATAAAACATTCAACATATAATTTTATCCTTAGAAGTTCAGCATTTATCCCACACACTCACCGTTGAAGTACGTTATGCGATAGCTTAATTACGACGCAATAATCTCATGAACAAACTTAACCCAGAACTGCGCCCACTTGTATTTATCCACGGTGTAGAACAGCCTATATAGCCCTCTTTGTTATTGTCCCAGATGATAAAATCAGAACATTTCTGAATCAATTACCGCTGTTTTTAAACATAACTAGAAAGATTTAAAAATTTTTTGCAACAACAAGGTAGTGGGGGCAAAAAGAGTGTCTTGTGGAATATCAAGAACAGTGGTGGTTCTTTTGCTCATCGTTGTGATTGTAATTGCAGGCGTTGCAGGCTACATTGCTTACACTTCAACCTTGCCGAAACCAACGCTCACCGTTTATGCGCTGTGGTCTGGAGCTGAGCAAACCAACTTTGAACAAGTTTTAGGCAACTTCACGCAGAACACTGGAGTAAAAGTGGACTATGTTAGCTATACGACCCAAGATTTACTGATAACCGTACCCTTGCAACTGCAGTCTCCGCCCTACGACGTAGACGTAATAATAGCGCCATGGCCCTACTGGATTTTGCAGAACTCGCCTTACTTAACACCCGTAACCAATGTGATTACCGCTTCGCAGTTTCCAGCGAACATACTGGATCCAGTGAAAGATTCAGATGGCGAGATATGGGCTGCTCCGTTCAAGCTGTCGGGCAAACCAGGCTTTTGGTACCGAAAGTCTTTCTTTGAGGCCAATGGGTTAACCGTACCTACAACCTACGACGAATTCAAGAATACTCTTCTTCCAGCTATTGCGGCAGTGTCAGGCGTTGAAGAGGCAATAGCCAGCGGAGACACGGTAGGTTGGCCACTTTCCGACACAGCAGAGGGCTTCATAATCGGATTAGGCGGTTATCAACTTCAGTTGGACTTGGAAACTGGACCAAGTGCACGCAACTGGACTGACTCGGAAGTCACCTCTGTTTTCACCGACCTGACGCAGCTACTTGAAGACGGCTACTTCAGTACACCTGCTGAATGGGAAAGCCAACTCGCGAAGCTTTGGAACGGAAAATACGGCTTGTATTGGCAAGGCAGTTTTGTTACAACCTTGCCAGAAGTGCTGGATATCGCTGACTTGGATTTCTTCGGTTTTCCAGGCACGGACGGTGTAGTTGGCGCAGTTGATTATGCAGTTATCACAAAAGACGCGCCACATTTGAATGAGGCAAAGCAGTTGGTTCAATACTTGGGAGGGGCAGACGCACAGGAAATCATGGTCAAACAAGGCGGTTTCTTGGCAACTAACACTCAGGTTCCATCTTCTGCATATAAAGCGATTGACAAGAAAGTTGTGGATTTCATGGGGACAGCGGGCATAACAATCGTTCCAGACTTGGATGACACGATAGGTGGTCAATGGCAAACTACGTTCTGGGATCAACTGAAGCTTTTATGGACAAGCCCAAGCACGTCAACCATGAACAGCGTGCTTGACGCTCTCAAAGCGGCTGCAATACAACAAGAAGGTACATAGAAAAAGTAACCACGGGTGATGACGCACGGGGACTCAAAAAACAACTTCCTCCTTTTTTTTGTGGCTACGTCGTGTTTTCACTGTTTCACGTCTATTTCTGATTCCCGCATTCCTTTTGCTGACTATCTTTGTATTTTACCCAATAGTTGATACAATTTACATGAGTTTCCTCTCTGAAGGCACAGGAAACTTTGTGGGTCTTGAAAACTACAACTACGTCTTATTTCAAAAAGTGTATCCTCTCATAAACA
>CAZWDU010000028.1:0-13159 GCA_964632845.1 uncultured Candidatus Bathyarchaeia archaeon
CTCAGGGGCTTAAATGCACGTGGGAAATTAAAGATAAAATCAAAAAACACTATAAGTTCGGATGAACCGCTCGACACGCCAGTCAGGCTAAAAAAACCTCCAGAAAAACCACGTAGAAACATGTTGAAACTACTGATACGCAGAGTATACTGAATTCTGAACATACCTGTATTGATTCTTGTTTTCAATAGTTTAGTTAGGTGTAATTCAAGTCAATATCAATATGGATATACCTAGGGATGAGGACACGCTCTTTCTGTGATAGGGTGCAATCAGGTATTAATTAGGTAATGATTTGGGCAATAATTTGAAAAACCGCTTAATAATCTCTCAGCTACGTGGAATTGCATAGGAGGCAAAACAGTGAAGCAAATGCGTGCATACAAAATAGATTTGAGCAGAATAGAGGGAACTGGAGACTTTTCTTGTCCAAGATGCGGAACCAAGATATCTCCAGACGATTTTCAAATAAACGCTGAAAAGACTTGCTCCATTTTAGAGCTAACAGCTAACAGTCACGGTTTGGAAGAACTTGTGGTACGCTGCAACAAGTGTTTCAGTTACCTTTACTTGTCTGGATTGCCCTTCATACAAAAAATGCTGGAGCAGACTGAAGAGGAACCTGAAGGACGCGAAAAAAAGGAGGCTTTTTGGTACATTGCCCGCCTCTGACCAAAGTTTGAGGTGCACATTGATTTTTCCAACGCTGAAGCGCTCATTGGTGGCTCTAGGAACGCAGGTGATTAAAGAGTGAGGAAAAACAGCAAATTCGTCGCGTACCTAGCGCTTGCACTCACCGTTTTTGTGGTCAGTCCTATTGACGACATAATTTTTGCGGCACTATTCAGCAGTGCACTATTCGGTTTTGGAACCATTGGATTCTACTGCTTAAGCATTATAATGACGCTTTTCTCAGTTTTCATGTGGCGCGTGGGGAAGAAAAAATCACAGCTAAAAGAGGTTAAACCCCTCGAAAAATCTGATGCAACGCCTTGAAGGGATTCTTATGTGCGTTCTGCCAAATCCAACGGCTCGTCAACTTGCGGAAATCTCGCAAAACAAGAAAAGACGAAAAGAACAGACGAAACTAAATTGTGAAGAATGTCTTTGCCTCCTCTGCTCTCATGATGTTCATCTTTGTGAATCAAGCAGTTCACATTGTAATTGACAAAACAAGACGCCGAATACGAAATTTCGCTTGCAAAAAACAAAAGCACCTTAAAAGGAGTATAGAAAGAGATGGTATAAGTTTTTACACCCGATAGTTCACACAGTTCAAAAATGCAGGCGTCACTTGCTTTTTCTCGGTTTAACCATGTTCATGGCTTTCTTCAAGTCCACAGACGTGTTTACTTTGAAAAACGTCCTGAAATCAGGGTCCAACTGCTGTATGACCAGCGTAGAAACGTAGCGCACTCCACGTAGCCCTTCAACCATAACCTGTAGCGACTCCTGCTCTTCATCCACCGCGTTCTGCGCCGCATCCAACGCCATTTTCGTCTGGTAAACAGCCTGCAACGGCTCAATTTGTCTATCCGTCCATCGTGGAACCACAGCAGCCTTGCCACCACATAACTCAAAAAGTAACGTGACCACATCCGCAGAGACAAACGGCATATCACATGAAACCAGCAACGAATACTTTCCGCTTGCAACACCGAACCCCGTCAAAGCACCTGACAACGGAGTCTTCAACCCGCACGGGTCAACAACAAACCGCACATCCGCACCTGCGACCGCTGCGTATTTTGCCCTTTGCTCCTGCGATTCAATCACGATAATTACTTCATTAACAAGCGGCTTCACCGCATCTACAATATGCCTTATCAACGGCTTGCCCGCAAGCTCCAAAACGCACTTGTCTTGACCGAACTTGCCGGAAAAGCCGTCAGCCAAGATAATCGCTGATTTATCCAATAGCCTTTTCGCCATCCAGTACGGAATCACAGTGATTTCTGCATTCTATAAGCCTTTGCATCAAAGTTCAGTTGATGCTTCCGTATACAAACAGCAAAAACAATAACTAAAAAAGGAGTAATGTGCCAGTTAGTTGACTTCGCTGGCTTCGATTTTCCGCGTCATTTCAGTCAGTATCTTCGTGAACGGATGATCAGGTTTATCCTGCGCAAATATGTAGTTGCCCTCTGCCCTCAGAACATCACAGAAACAGGGCACAAAGCCTAGCATGGGCACTTGATAAATGGTTTTAACTTTGCTCTGCAGCTCGTCTGTGTTCGATTTTGAAGCCACATCAAGCACCTTGTTAAGAACCAAACCCGTTTTCTTCTCAAACAAGTTATAAAGTTCACGCAGCATACGCCGTGTACCATCCACGTCTGAGCGGTCACCAGTTGTAGCCACAACCACAAAATCCGCAGCTACAATCGCGTTAATAGATGAATACTGCAAGCCTGGACTAGTGTCAAACACCAAATAATCAAACTCTTTCTCATTTAGAAGCGCATTTCTAAGCGCCAGCAGCCTTCCTAACGCGTGCATCTCCCATTTCCTGTCTTTCGCAGACATGTCCCTGATAGCCTCAGTTGACGGATTCGCCAATCCTACAAAGAAATTGCCGTTGCTCTCAAGCCTGCTGCTTAAATCCACAAGAACCCTGCTGATGTCACAGGTGCCGTTCAAATAATCGTTCAACCAGCACTCCGCCTTATCCACTTTCAGAATTGTGCAGAGACTTGGTGCTCGAAAATCCAAATCACACAGGCACACTTTTTTGCCGTGCTTCGCGAAAGTAGCCGCTAAATTCAGCGAAAGCAAAGTCTTGCCTGTTCCGCCTTTGTACGAGTGCACCGCAATGATCTTACCCATTGTCACTTCAACCCCTGACTTTCTCTGTCAGCATAAAAATAAGCCTTTCTGCCCTTACGCTCCTTCTTCAGATAACCCATGATCACAAGCTGATTCAAATATGCGCTTTCCACAGCACGAGCACGATTCGTTTGCTGAGCGATCTCCTCAGCTGTAGCCCTGCCAGACCTGCAAATAGTCATGGCAGTTTTCCGAAGGTGATCAGGCATAGACAATAAAGTCATCACATCCAATGGCGCATCTGCTGACATAGGCTGAATATCCTGCTTGCCGTGCTTTTGCAGTTCAATCATGACTTCCATTTTCTCGTTCAACCGCTCCAAGCTCTCTCGTATTTTTTCAAGCACGTGTAGCGGTTTTTTGCCTAAAACTTCTTCGTTAGCCACAAATCTTCCCCGTTTGTTCTGCGCGTGTACAGTAAGCTAAACATGAAGGGTTTATTAAGTCTTACGAAAGATGGGTAACTATTCACAACAACTATACACATTACTTACACCAAAAACACTTCAACCAACTGCTTACACCATGAACGTAAAACGCTATAAGCTAAAGCAGTAGTGATGCTTCAAAAACCAAAAAAGCAATTTAAAATTGAAAAATGGAGAGTTTAGAAGGGTACTGACATTTGGTTTCCAGTTTCTTCCACGATAGGAAGCACTTGCTTCAGTTCTCTGAAGTACTTAAGCACTGTTATGCCTCGTTGCGTAACTGCGTAGACAACGCGGCGTTTTCCAATGGTTCTTTCCTCAACTAGGCCTTGCTTGATCAGGAAGTCCATGTACTCTTTGAGTACGCTGCAGTTAACGTTAGCCTTGTACATTACATGTGTTAGCTTTAGTGGTCCACGTTGTGCTAGGACTTTTAAGATATCGATGTACATTTCAAGTTTTGAACGTCTCATACATAGGCCTCTTTTTAGCCATATTCTCTGCTTTCATTATAAAGCTTTTATGGATTAGTAATACATCTTTTTCTCCGTTGATGCTCAGCAGTAACGCCCTTTAACGCTTGCACGGTTTAACACGTTCAGTCTATTTTCGAAGGCTGTGACCATGTCGTCTAGCAATATTTTTTGCAATTCTGTCGAGAGTGCTTTGATTTTTTCGCCGAAAACTGTCGCCATTTTCGCTTCTAACTCTTTTCTACTTGTGGATGTAACCTGTTGTTTCATATGATATTCTCCAATGTTGTTGCACCAAAGTATGCTCAAGATATTTAACTAACTTATGAAGAGCAAATATGAATCCAAAATCCACATTGCAAGGCCAGTTTACATGCTTTGTCTCTGGTAATCTTTCGACGGCTCAGCAAATAGGGTGAAATCCATGGTGTGGTCCTTTATTCTTTTGGTAGACCGATAAGTTTACTGTGCGGAAACTACTCTTCCAGTGCGTGTATGAAGTGTTCTCTTTCTTAAGAAAAACCAAACAACCACGGCAACCACAACGATAACTGCAATTATGACAATAAGCCAATTAGTAGGGAAATCACTAACTTCTTGCCAACGGTATATTCCATCGGCGCCTACTATCCACCCGTCAGTGGCGCTAACCATATCCACGCATGATAACCACGCAGTAGTTGGACTTGTAACGTTGCTCCAGCTTATTCCATCCCAATGGATTATACATCCGTCTGAGCCTACCGCCCACCCGTCGGTTGAGCTGACCATATCCACCGAAAACAGGTGTTTCGTAGTTGGACTTGGTACATGTTCCCAGCCTGTTCTATTCCATCTCCTTATGTCCCCGCCGCTTCCAACTGCCCATCCATCCGTTGAGCTAATCATATCCACAGACCATAACCATGGCGCACCAAGAAGCTCAGGTTCGTTTTCCAGATTCCAGCTTGTTCCATTCCACCGCAGTATTACTGCCCTTTGCCCTACTGCCCACCCGTCAGTCGCGTTAACCATAGTAACGGATTCTAACGGATAATTAATTGGGTCATCGACACGATTCCAGTTTGTTCCATTCCACCGGATAATAACACCGCTTAAGCCTACTGCCCATCCATCATTTGAGTCAACCATATCTACGGAGTTTAGCACACCATCGGTTGGACTCGTTACATTTTTCCAGTTTGTTCCATCCCACCTAATTATTGACTGGTTATTTCCATAACCATCTGTTCGTGAATTAATTGCCCATCCATCATTTGAGTTAATCATATTCACTGAAACTAATTGATACGTGGTTGGGCTTGCTACATTATTCCACTTTGTTCCGTCCCATCTAATGATACTTCCATCATTTCCTACTGCCCATCCATCATCTGAGTTAACCATATCCACTGACTGAAAATATGCCTCGGTTGGGATTGTCACTTTACTCCAAGTCCACGTTTCAGCATGCGCGTTAATCGTAAGCAAAGTACTGCAAAGCGTAACAACTAAAATGAGTATAAACGGTTTCAATAAAGCAAATTTTCTCATACTACTTCAAACTTGTATGACACGCGATAAATAAGAACGATTCGGCAAGAATTCTTGGAAATATATGATGTAACATATGTTCCAATTATTGGGACATAATGTTCCAGAACATAGGATTTTAAGAAATTCCAGTTATATCATAACAAAGGTGTGTTCATGTGCGCAGCAAAATCCTTTTCGTGCTTTTGGTAGCACTTATGCTAACATCGGGAACTATCCTTGCGTGGCAGCTTTTTTCAAAAGGAAATAACGCCTTTTTAAAAAACAATCAACTTGTTGCGGAATCGGGAACAGTTTTTGTTGAGTCAAGTTGGGCACGTTGGTATCCTTCCTTCGAAAGCTTGATGGAAAACCACGACTTAGTTATAGTGGGAAAAGTCGTAGAGTCTCAATTGAACCCGCAAGACAACATATTCACGCTCCATGAAGTTTTCGTGCAAGAAGTAATAAAAGACTCATTCAATGAAGTCAAAAGCGGGAACACCGTCACTGTTAACCAATTTGGTGGAATTTGGGCTCCAAAAGTAGACTCTCTACCTGTTCAGGTCGAGTTCAAGGACAGCCCCCTCATGAAAGAAGACAAAACTTCTCTGCTTTTCCTAAACCACCGTCATGACGGAATATACGCGGGGATTTCTCCCCAGACCCATTTCATTGTGAAAGACGACAAGTTGTTCTGGCTTGGCGCCATATATGAGAATAGAAGCATAGACATCTCAAAGAACCTGCAAATTGAAGGAACAGAGCTAAGGGAAATACTATCGCTGTTACACCAACTGACATAAACCGCCAACTAAATTCACACAAACCTTAACAATTGCAGCGCATGTTTACGGTGCTGAAATGTTAATCTACTTCCAGAATCTTGTTTCGGCAGTTGCTGGTTATAAGCCGCTGGAATACCGCTCTCTCTAACTGTGGAAAATGCATATTATGTTGCTCACATGGGATTTGTTATGCTCCACGAGACTACCCCCTCCCCTTTATATACCGTAAGCTGTGGTTTGCACGTTTTTGTTAGGTTCTTTCTGGTTATGCTGGGTGTTTAAAAAAAATGGGAGGATGTTTATGTTGTGTTTAATAGGGTGGTGGCGGCTGTGCTTGTTGGGGTTTTAGTTGGAAGAAGGCGACTGCAAGCAGTAGTAGCGAGATCCATATTAGGATTAGTCCGATGACGATTATTGTTAGGACTGCGCCTATGAGGATTATTAGTCCTGTTGTGCCGAACATGCCGACGCCTGATTTTGCGGATAGCGCACCCAGTGATTTTCGCAGGAACACGGCTGTGATGATGACGAAGACAAATAAGACGACAAGGTCTAAGATTATGTACAGCGCGAAGTCTGTGAAGACTCCCATGAAGTCGAGGCTCAGGTTTGTCCAGTCCATTCCCGACATCATCGCTGACCAGTCTGCAATGTTTCCAGCTCCGAGGTTTAGGCCAAGTTGTGCGAAGAAGCCGAAAAGCGCAAAAACAGCTACAGCAGCGAATATTATTCCGCCTACGATGGCTGTGATTATTCCGTAGAGTGCATTGTTGAATATGCCGCTTTCCATGTATTCTTTTGCTAAGCCGTACATCGCAATCATGACGAGTATGAGGCCTACAAGCGGTAGTATTCCGTAAAAGCTTACGTAGGGCAAGAAGCCGATGAACATCAGTATTGCGCCTATGCCGCCTAGATTCTTGTTTGTTTCTAAAGTCACTTGATTTCCCTCTGTAGCTTCGTCTCGACCTTTAAGGATAAAAGCTTTTTTGTCATGTCGCAGTTTGCTGTTACTTTTGGTTTTGTTTGGTCAGATGCCGGAGCTTATGTTGCAGAGGGAGAGAGAAAAAAGCTATTCGCTGTTCTTGTTTTCAAGTTGTTCTTTTAATATTTCGTAATAGCTTTGCAGGTATTCTTTGCCAGTTTGTGTTATAGTGTATACTTTTCTGGTTCTTCCGCCTTGCCGTTGTTTTTGGCTTGTGAGAAATCCCTGTTTTTCTAGGCGGTTGAGCATGGGGTAGAGGGCACCATGTCTTATTTTTATGTTGAAATCTGTTTCTACTTTCTTTTTTATCTTATAACCCCATAAGGGTTGGGCATCGACCAGCCGCAAAAGTTGGATGTCTAGCAAGTTTTTGATTATGCGTTGTACAATTCCTTTTCGGTATGTTTCAGCCATGATTTTCCCTTTGCTGCTGGTTTTGGTTTGACTTTCTTATGTTTTGGCTTATTTAATTTATGTATAAAATGAACTAATTGGTGTGTTTGTGGTATGTTTTGATATGCTTGTGGTGTGTATGAACCTTTATATGGGTGTTTAGGATGTATAACGACACGTGATATGTCTGGAAACAGACATATTGTACACAAGTATAACAGAAAAACTGTTCAACACACAAACAGAAGGAAACAAAAAATGGTAAACAACCAAAAAGAAGTCCAAGTCAAATTGATGAAAGGTTTACTAGACCTAATAATCCTGCAATTCCTCAACACCGAACCAATGCACGGATACCAAATAATAACCAAAATCCGCAAATCATTCG
Source organism: uncultured Candidatus Bathyarchaeia archaeon (assembly GCA_964632845.1). Taxonomy (GTDB): domain Archaea; phylum Thermoproteota; class Bathyarchaeia; order Bathyarchaeales; family Bathycorpusculaceae; genus JAOZHU01. The sequence goes on from CAZWDU010000028.1 coordinate 7,794, forward strand.
GCGTCTACTTTGGCCCAAGCACAATCTACCCGCTTCTAGGCACACTCGAAGAAAAAGGCTACGTAAGCAGCGAGTGGAACATGACCAGCGAACGACCCAGAAAAGTGTACAAACTAACAACCGAAGGACAAAGCATGCTAAACTTCACCGAAGACTCACTCAACTTGATCTGCAGAAAAATCAGCATCTCCCCTGAAGCAGGCATAACCGATGAGCAATCCGACCGAGCAACACTAAGACCGATGATACGAAAAATCAACACACACCCATTACTATAACCCCTCTTTCCCAAGCTCAAAAACGCCTGCAAGTCTAGCAAAAACCAGCGCATAAACGCGCTTCACATCATTTAACTTTTTAATGTGCAACAGTCAAGTTTCTTTAAATTCATAGCTACTTGCATCTTCTTTCTGCGAAAGCATGGCAGCGAACACGCTGCAAATATATTTCTCTTCCACATATTCTGTATAGTCTCTCTTGCAAGGTGACAACTTGAATCCAAGTTCCAATAGCATGAGTGGCGAGTTGCGCCGTCAAATTCTCGATTTTTGCAGGCACCTTGCTGGAACTGCCAAAATCACCGCTGTAATCGTGCTTGACAACGATTCCATAACAGCGTCAAGCGTGAAGGCAACGCTGGAAATAGTGGTGGTGATTCACGATTTTCAACCTCGACTGCTGAGTTACGTAAAAGTTATTGAAGGAAGAAGCGCCGTTATTTTTGCGGTTGACCATTGGGTTTTTGACCGCGACGTTGAACGCGGCTTTCTCGGCGAGGCTTTCGCAAGTACATTAATTTTTCCCTACAGCGCCTTGGAAGGCAGAGAATATTTACATGAACAAGAAATCATATTGAAGAAGCGACTGATTCTGGAATTGCTGTCAAACTTGGTTCTAAGCTTTCCAGAACTCTCATATCTTCTCCACATTGAACCTCAATACTTCGTGTACGAAGTCGTATTGAACCGCGTCCGGATTTTTCCTCCAATAGCTTATGGCATAGCCAACTCCATTCACAGCAAATTCACCATAAAAGACATCGCTTCTGTTCTCCGCGGCTACATGGAAGCATTGGAACAACTGGAAACAGAGAAAAAAGTCATTCTCTCCGAAGGCTACGTGATGATTCCCAAAACGCTAGTGGCTGAAAGCAAAAACCCGAAAGTTCGCCTTGCAAACATTTCACGAAACGCGCCGAGAACCCTATTCACATCAGTGTTCGGAGTTTTCCCGCAACTACTAAACTTTTTAGCACAGAACACTGAAGCCCTGCTAAATTTCCAAAAGTTCCCACCAAAACTGGAAGCCACCGCAACACGACAATTCATAGACCCACAGAAACACATTTTTGTTCCCACAGCAGAAGGCTTAGTCTCCTTAGCAGACAGCGTCGACATCAGAGCATTCGCCCGAAAACTGTTCTTGAACGACAAAACCGCCACAATCAAGTATGAACGCGTCGGCGGCGTCTTAAACGACGTGTACTTGATTAAATCCAATTCAAATGGCTCAGAAAAAAAGGTTCTCGTTAAACGCTTCAAAGATTGGTCAGGCTTCAAGTGGTTCCCATTAACCCTGTGGTCGCTTGGCGCTCGATCCTTCACCGTCCTAGGCAGGTACAGGCTGGAAAGCGAATGCGCCATGAGTGAACTTCTGCGACGCGAAGGATTCAACATTCCAAAAGTTTTACACGTAAGCCACAATGAACGCTTGATATTCATGGAGTACATAGAAGGAGAAAACCTCAGCATCGCCATCAAACGAATCGCAACATCCAAAGACAAAGAGAAAACACAGCACGATTTAGCCAGCATCACACGTGTTGGCGAGGCACTTGCGCAAGTACATGCGCTTAACTTTGCGTTGGGCGACACAAAACCAGAAAACGTAATCGTCGCCCCGACCGACAAAATTTACTTATTAGATTTTGAGCAGGCTTCTCACGGCGGCGACAAAGCATGGGACGTAGCTGAATTCCTGTATTATTCAGGACATTACCTTCCACCGTTTAACGGCAACAAACACGCTGAATTAATCGCTAAAGCTTTCGTCAAAGGCTACTTGAAAGCTGGCGGTGACGCAGACACTATCCAAAAAGCAGGAGCCTCCAAGTACACGCGAGTTTTCAGCATTTTCACCCTGCCCGCTGTGATACTTGCAATGTCAAACGTCTGCAAAAAAACTGAACCCCTGAGGTAAAAAACAATGGTGAAAAACACAACAAGTTTAGCCTTCTACGGCGGCGTCAACGAAATTGGCGGAAACAAAATCCTACTCAAAGACGGCGACACGAAAGTGTTTTTCGACTTCGGCATGTCCTTTGCTATGAAGAAACAGTTTTATTCGCCGCCTTTCCTCTCACCCAAGAGCGAAATAAGCCTCCAAGAACTCGAAATTCTCCCAAAAATCGCGGGTATCTACAAGTTTGATCCAAAACCGCCTGAAGTTGCCGCGGTATTCCTTTCACATGCGCACTTGGACCACTCTGCGCACTTGTCATTCATCAAACGGGAAATTCCAGTTTACTGCGGAGAAACCACACAGACAATCCTGCAAGCACTAAGCGAAAGCCGCCGCGCAGACCTAGAATTTAACGTTGCAGACTTGGACTTCCGAAACTTCCGCACTGGCAAAAAAATAACAGTAGACAACTTGGAAATTGAGCCTGTGCACGTTGACCACTCGGTTCCTGGCGCTTACGGCTTCATTATCCACACTTCGAACGGTGCAGTTGTTTACACGGGTGATTTTAGAGACCACGGTGCCAAGCCAGAGATGACCCGCGAATTTGTGGAAAAAGCCAAGAACGCGCAGCCTGTGGCCGTAGTTACTGAAGCCACTAACATGACAGGCGCAACTGTTTCCTCGGAAAACGAAGTTGAAGACAAACTGAACCGTATTGTCACGCGAACTGATGGCATCGTGATGGCTGGCTTTGCTAATTCGGATGTTGACCGCTTGAACTCGTTCTATCACATTGCCAAACAGAACCACCGGTGCCTTGCTGTTTCACTGAAGCAGGCGCATTTGCTGGATGCACTGCGAAAAGACAAGGGATTGCGGATTCCGTGCTTAGACGATGATGTCATGTTGATTTTTCGAAAGTCGAAGAAGCGCTTTGACAAGTGGGAAACCCAACTGATTGAGCAGTACGCGCCGCAAAACAAGGTTTTCGACGTGTTCGAAGCTTCGAAGCAGCAATGCAACGTTATTTTAGCCATGGCCTTCTACGATTTTGAAGAGCTGGTTTCGCTGCAGCCTACAGCGGGAAGCTGCTACATCTTGTCCTCTTCAGAACCGTTCAACGAGGAAATGGAAATCGATTATGAACGCTTAACCAACTGGCTAAACCATTATGGCGTACCCCAGTATCAAGTGCACGTCAGCGGACACATGATGCCTCTGCAGTTGAAAGCAGCGCTTAAAGAGATGAACGCCGCTAGGACGTTTCCTATACACACGGAAAACGCAGAACTCTTCGCCAAGTTCACTCGCGACCTGAAAAGCCAAGTAACCCACGTCGAAAAATGCCGAGAATACACCCTGTAACACTTACGCGAGCAAGCTTATGAGGATGAAGACGCCGAAGCCCGTGATTATGGCGCCTGACACCCTGTTAATCCACAGCAAAACACGCTGTGTCACTTTTCTCCGCAACAGGCTCACGGTTCCGCTTAGGATTAGCCACCACAGGGCAGAACCCGCGAATACGCTGAACACTAGTAGCCCTGCGGAAGCATAATCAGCAACAACACTGCCTAAGCCGATTCCAGCGAATATCGCAGCAAAAGACAAAATCGTTACAGGATTCGTGATTGTTAGAAAGAACGTTGAACCATACGCATTTAGAAGTCCTGTGCGCTTGTCTGATGTAGGCTTTTCAGACGGTCTGCTCAGCATAGTTTTTATGCCTAAAAACAGCAGAAATGCACCGCCAATCAAGCGAAGCCAAAGCTGTTGCTGGATAAGCAGGGTAGTGATGGCAGTTAAGCCGAAGGCGGCGATACAGCCGTACGCGGCGTCAGCGGTAGCCGCGCCTAACCCTGAAACCAAGCCGTGTAGACGTCCTTCTGCAAGCGTGCGGCGTATGCAAAGTACACCTATTGGACCGACGGGTGCAGCGATGGAAAAGCCGATTATGATGCCGCTGAGGAAGAAACTGAAATCCAACTGTTTTTGCTCCTGAACGCTGTAGGTTCAAAGCGTCGCGTGATATAACGTTTGCTTGCGCGCATTTTGTGTGCTGTTATTGCTGAAGAAATAGAAAAAATCGGTAGTGTTTGCCCAGCGTTTTTATGCAGCTACTTTGGGCTTTGCTGTTATTGAATGTTAATTCTTAGTTGTGCTTCTGTTCTGTGTTTCATAAGTTATATGTCATTAGTGCCGCCTTTACCTTTCTTGATTGCAATGACAGCAACGCCGATGTTTAGCCACAGGATTCGCGTCTTCTTTCACCTCTTAGGTTTAAGCTGTTTAGGCGGCGCCATATTTCTCCAAATCTTAGTGTTCACAGGTATACTTCAGCAGGGCTATTTTATGGCAGTGGAGCAGAACGTTGTGGTGCTTATGCTTGAAGTAGCCTTGACTGTTTTTGCAGTGGTGTACTTCGTGTACATTTATCAGCATTTACTCCGTACAATCCGATGAGCCACAGTTTTTTTGCTGAATATGCCTGACTAGGCTACCTTGAATTTTCAAAGTTTAAATGGAACACAGCGTAAGGTTACTCTCAGCTAAGACGTTTCAGGTGAATGAGTTGGTTAATCAGGCGATAAGCGAAGGCGACTACGTAATCCTCTACTTGGATGTGCGGCGAACGTACATGGTAAAAGTGGAAGCGGGAAAAACCTTTCACACACACAAGGGATACATGAAGCTGGATGAGCTAGTTGGCAAAGAGTTTGGCGCCACAATTCAAAGCAGTTTAGGTATCGCTTTCACAGTGTTGAAGCCCGTGTTAACGGATTATATAATGAAGTCATCGCGCAAAACGCAGATAACCTACCCGAAGGACACCGCGTTAATCGTCATGTTCAGCGGCATCGGCTCAGGAAGCCGCGTTGTCGAGTCAGGCACAGGCACAGGCGCGTTAACAACTGCTCTTGCACACTACGTTAAGCCAACAGGCAAGGTTTACACTTATGAGATTCGCGAAGAATTTCAGAAAGCAGCCGAAAAGAACCTTAAACGCGCTGGCTTGCTGGAGTTTGTTGAGTTGAAAAGCAAAGACGTTATCACTGGCATAGAGGAGCATGACGTGGATGCGGTGGTTTTGGATTTGGCGACGCCGTGGCTGGTTGCGCCGAGCGCGTATGAAGCGTTGAAGCCTGCTGGAATGATTGTGTCGTTCAGCCCAACTATAGATC
>CAZWDU010000029.1:0-12967 GCA_964632845.1 uncultured Candidatus Bathyarchaeia archaeon
AGTTTCTTGGCAAAGTAGACTACCAGTTTACCCACCGCATGAACGTCGGAAACCTCAAGGGCACCTCAGGAATCCGAGAAGTCGTAGACGCCATCCGCAGCAGAAAAACGGTTCAGGAGAAGCGAGCCCAATGATAAGCGGCAAACTAAACAAGATAGAGAAAGAAGTCGAAGAAAAAGACGTCTATATCCCAAGGCCGACAATCATCACACCCGAGTTCATAGCCGAGGAAATTTGGAACCGAAGAGACCCGCCGCAATACCTGGTCTACCGCTTTAACGACGACCGATTTGAAACGCTATGGGAAATTTCTCTCGGTGAAACTAACGCCAAAGGACAAAACATCATCTACATTCCCGTTTTCAATGACTCGCTCAAAAAAGGCTTGGTCATCGTTCCAACAGGATACACCGAAACAAGTTTCACGGAGATATTTTGGGAGATAGATGAATTTGCCCTTCTAAGCTATGACCCATGCGGACAAGACGCCCTTGTTAAACTGCTATCGAGGATATGTGTTGGATCGTGGTTTCTTGACCGCTTCGTCGCCGACCCAATCTATGACATAGCCGGCAGCGGAAAATTCGCACCCATAATCCCAATCCGTGGGCCAAGCCAGAGCGGAAAAAACCGCTTAGCCTTTGTCCTGCGGCTGCTAAGCTACAAGCCCTATTTTGAAATGTCCACCTACAGAATCCCCAGCCTCTACCGACCAATGGACCTCTGGCAAGGCACATTGGTGCTTGACGAGGCAGATTTCGCCAATACCAATGAGAAAAGCGAACTTGTACATTTCCTCAACTGTCGAGCAACAGGAACACCTTTGAGTAGACAGAACCCAACCAACGCAAATATCACAGATACATTCAGCAACTTTGGCTTAACGATCTTGACGCAACGCAAACCCTTCGACGACAACGCAACGGAGAGCCGAGCCCTACCCTTCTACAGCGAAACCAGCGACAAAAAACTCCCAGTAATCGAAACCGATGACATGCTCAAACGCGGGCTAGAATTACAAAATAAGCTCCTCTATCTAAGGATGAAATACTACCGCCTCGTCACAATCAACAAGGAAGCATGGGTCAACGAATTATGCGACCACCGCTTAGTTGCTTCTCTTCTTCCGCTTCTCGCTTTGAGCAACCATGAACCAAGCCTAAAGGACACTATCACTAAGACGGCTAAAGAGGTTGAGAGGGCTAAAGTTGAAGAAAAAGCCAATAGCATGGACGGCTTAATCGTCAATTTCCTTTGGGAAAAAATAGGCGACCGTCTGTTTGAGAAGTGGCGTCCAAACATCTTCTACTTCCTAGAAAAAACCGAGATAGAAACCGTTGATGAAAGAGAAACAGAACACAAGACAGCCTTAACAACTAAGCATTTGTCAGACCAGTTCAAGTGGAGTTCCCAAGCCATCCGAAAAGCATTGGCCAGTTTAGGAATCGTTGAAAAAGGCTTAGTGAACTCCATTAAAGTCGATGGACGCACTCAACGGGTAATATTCTTCGATCCAGCAAGGCTTGAGAAGCGACTCAGAGAATTCATAGTCAACTACAAACCCAACACGGTTACAGAAGTTACGGGAGTTACAGATTCTAAGCCCAGCGTACAAGACAGCCCTCTATTCAATTGTGGCACAAAAAGTGATGCGCCGCTCAAAAAAACCGTAACTTCCGTAACTAGCGTAACCGACGATCAACCTTCCGATTTTATGGACAATTTTGAGTTGCCGGGAGACGAGCCTGAATGAGCGAATCTTGCGCTGACTCTGAAGTTTACCCTGACGGCTATGAGGAAGCCTTAGCGGATTGCACCGTTCTTGCTGCACAACTACTCAAGATGGCACTAAAAGCCGCAGAAACCAAAAACGGGCGATCCGGAGTCGCTTAAGAGAGGTGGGAGGGAATGGCTGGACTTACACCGGAAGAAAGCATATTTGGCAACAAAGCCGAAACAGAAAGTAAGTCGTCCCCCAAGCGAGACGTCGGCACCAGCCCCCTATGCCCACGATGTCACTCCAAAAGAGTCTGGAAAGACGCCAAACGATACACACCTAACGGCTTTGAAATCCAACGCTGGTCCTGCAGAGACTGCACAATGCGCTTCTCAGACCCAAACGACACAAAAAGAGCCAAAGAAGCAGCGGCTAGATCTGTTGAAACAGTTGATACGCAGTCATTAAAAAGCAAAACTGGCATAGTTACTACTCGCCAAATATGCGTCACTGAGATGAAAAACTTGGCAGCAGAACAACAAACTGAAGTTCTGCTTAGGAACGAAGCAGCGATAACCAACGGAAAAATCGTCGAATACGAATTCTGGCTAATGAAACGCGGATATGCCCAAAGCACCATCGAAGGCAGAATAAAAGTCATGAAGCGGCTAGTCAAGCTCGGAGCAAGCCTGTTTGACCCAGAGTCGATAAAAGAAGTTCTAGCAAAGCAAACATGGAGCGACGGCAGAAAAGAATACGTCACAGAAGCATACTCAAACTTTCTGATAATGACCGGAGGCAAATGGGATCCACCGAAATACTGCAGAGTTGAAAAGATACCCTTCATACCCACAGAACAAGAAATCGACCAACTCATTGCCGGTTGCGGAGGAAAAACATCTGTCGTTCTTCAGATACTCAAAGAAACAGCAATGCGAATAGGTGAAGCTTGGAAACTCAAATGGATCGACATAGACTTCGTTAACTCAACCCTACGCGTCACACCAGAAAAAGGTAGCCACGCCCGAATGTTCAAAATATCAAGCAAATTACTAGCGATGATATCAGCGCTCCCCAGAAAAACAGACAAGCTATTCGGCACCTACGACCTGCGAGGATTCAGAAGCTCCTTCATTAAACAACGCAAAAGAACAGCGCTCAAACTCGGAAATCCACGGATGATACAGATAACCTTTCACACCTTCCGCCACTGGAAAGCAACCATGGAGTACCATAAGACCAAAGACATCCTGCATGTCATGAGATTGCTGGGCCACAAGAACATCAAAAACACGCTCATCTATACCCAGTTGGTAACTTTCGAAGACGACGAATATATCTGCAAGGCAGCCGAGAGTGTTAAAGAAGCCAAAGAACTTATCGAAGCGGGCTACCAATATGTATGTGACATGGAGAGCCTTAAACTCTTCAGGAAACGAAAATGATGCAAAAGTATATGGATTTGTCCGTGGAGCTGGGGATGGGAGTTGAACCCATATATAGCAGCTCTGCAGGCTGCCGCCTGAACGGTTCGGCCACCCCAGCGCAGAGACTCTAGGTTGAGACTGAAATAAAAATATTATTGGCTCACATGCCACGTGGCACTATTTGTTTTTCAGTTCCAGCAGCCTCTTCTTTCTCCACACCGTTTGCTCGCATCATCTGCCTAAAACTGTAAACAAAAGCTACAAACCAAAACACCGCAGCAGTTAATCCTAATGCAAAGCTTATCATGTTATCCATGAGGAAGTAGGCAATTTGGAAACCGCAGATCGCCACGAAAGTTAGAAGGCACCCGCTTGCACTGAATCCTCTCAAAAAGTTTCTGTTCTTTATAACAGTCCTCAACAGCAGAATCAAACCGATAAAGTTGGCGATGCTAGCAAAATTCAACGCTATATCTATACTATTCACTTTCTTGTTCTCCATTCACCTTGACATCGCATCTCTGCAGCGATTACTGGTTCACATTAAGCCTTTTGAGGATTTCCCTATACGCGTTCAACGCTGCTTCCTCGTCATGAACGTTTTTTATAAGCATGCGCCCACCGCTGAACAAGCTAACTTCCAAACCATCATAATCAAATATTACTGCCAAACGCGATTTCACACGCAAATTAAACTGCTGCTTTATCGCGGGATAAACCTCAGCAAGGTTCAGGCTTAACGGTTTTTCAGGATTCACGTTCGCCGTGTTTTGTCCACAGAGCCAAACAAGCTTCCCACCCAGCCTATGCAGCGAAGTGCGTTGGCAAGCGGGGCAGCCTTCACGTTTCAAAACATCTATAGCCGTAAATGTCATGTCATTGAAATCGCAGACCATAAGTTTGCCCTTCAAAGGCGTACCTATGCCCGTTAACACTTTTATGGTTTCCATGGCTTGCATTGCGCCAATTATGCCTGGCGTAGCACCAACCACTCCGCGAGTGCTGCACTTCAACAAATCGTTATCCAGCAAGTTGGGCAGTATGCACTCTAAACAGGGCGTGCTGGGCGGAGCGAACACTGAGAGGTTTCCTTCTATGCCGATGGCTGCGCCGAACACGTACGGCACACCAAGCTTTATGCATTCGCGGTTGACTATATAACGGGTCTGCATGTTGTCTAAGCCGTCTACGACACAGTCTACGCCAGATAGCAGCGCTTCAACATTGTCCGCGTGTAAATTCTCTGTTATCGGCTCAGTTTCTATGAGTGGGTTTAGTTTTGTAAGTTGTTTTGCGGCGATTTCCGCTTTCGGGTAACGCAGGTCACGTGTGGTGTAGAGGATTTGGCGGTGGAGGTTTTGGGGTTCCACTGTGTCTTGGTCTATTAATCGCAGGTGTCCAACTCCAGCAAGCGCTAAGTAGAGTGAGGAAACGGTGCCTAATCCGCCTACGCCGACAACGGCTACTTTTGCTTTCGCTAGTTTCCGTTGTCCCTCTGCGCCTAGTTCTTTCATGGCTGTTTGACGGCTGTAGAATTCGGAGGCGAACGCTTTTTTGTCCGCTGGGTCCATTGTTATTTGTGCCTCATGCTGAGTGTTATTACTGTGCAAGTTTTTATTATGGATTTCCCACTGTGGCTGAGCGCTGAGTGGGCTGGATAAAAAGGAAGGCGTGGTTTTGTTTTGTGTTTGCTTAGAAGCTGCTTTCGAGTTTTTCTTTTGTTTCTTTGATTTTCTTTTCTAGTTCTGCTACTTTTTCGGTGTTGCCTAAAGCTTTGTGGCAGTCTTTTGCGTAGTCTAGTGCACTTACGGCGAAGCGGTCGTAGCCTTTTTTGAGTGAGAGTTCTGCTGATTTCGTGAAGTGTTCGATTGCGTTTTCGTATTCTTTCAGGGCGAAGCTGCATTCGCCTGCTTTGTAGTACATTGTTGTGGCGTCGAAGTAGTTTTGGGCTTTGTGGTAGAGTTCTGCTGTGCGTAGGAAGAGTTCTCTTGCTTCTGGGTATTTGCCTGATTCCATGATGTTGTTTGCGTCTTTGTGCATTTTAACTGGGTCTTCTCTTACTTTTTCGGTCATGTTGTTGCCAACTCGCTATTATCTTGCTGCGCACTAACATTTAGATTTTCCCCTACGCACACCGCATAAAGATATTCATATAGCACAGTTGCAGCTATACTAACCGCGGTGACTAACGAAATGGTTGAGAAAACCAAAGGAAGACAACTAGCACTGCTGCAACTAGTCCTTGCTGGAATCATGGCCGCGCTTGTGGCCGTGGCAACATTCTTCGTGCAAATTCCCAATCCAGCAACACACGGATACATAAATTTCGGCGACATAATGATTTTCGTAAGCGCCTTAGCCTTCGGTCCAATAGTTGGCGGTTTAGCTGGCTCAATTGGCTCATCAATAGCGGACATAGCAGCTGGTTACGCTTATTTTGCCCCATTCACCTTTGTGATAAAAGGCATTGAAGGCGTAATTGCGGGGCTAATATCTGACCGAGTGAACATGAGGCGGGATGTGCTCGCAGTTGTCTTAGCCGGCTCAGAAATGATATTAGGCTACTTTCTGGCAGAGTTCTTTCCGCTTCAACTGGGCTGGGCAGCCTTAACAGAAGTCCCAGGCAACATATCCCAGATAATCGTAAGCGCGATAATAGGCATCCCCATAGTCTTGCTTATACGCAAAAGATTACCCGCGCCGTTTAAACAGTAGCTTCAAGCCCATAGAACATCAATAGCACAAGAGTTTTCCCATAACTTAAAAGCTAGAGCTACACCATTCTAAATTGTGATTCATTATGAAGTTGCCGCCGGGAAAAATCCCAATAGACCTCCTCAAGGAAGTTGTCTTCAAAAACCTAGGTGCTGAACGCCGAGGGGTCACTGTGGGTCCAGCGGCTGGAGTGGACGGCGCGGTCATAGACATAGGCGATAAATCATTAATTGTTTCCATGGACCCGATTACGGGCGCGGTGGAGCGAATCGGCTGGCTCGCCGTTAACGTAAACGCCAATGACGTAGCCACTTTCGGCGTTGACCCCGCATTTCTCTTCTCATGCATTATGCTTCCCGAAAACGCCGACAGCAAAATAGTTGAGGCAATTTGTACTCAGATGAACGCGGCAGCCGAAGCCTTAGGCGTAGCCATAGTCGGCGGGCACTGCGAATCTACACCCAACTTGACCAATCCGATAGTTGTGGGCTGCATGATGGGTTTTACAGAAAAAGGCTGCTACGTGACTGCAGGCGGAGCACGCCTCGGCGATAAGCTCATTTTAACTAAAAGCGCGGGAATAGAAGGCACTGCGATTCTCGCGTCTGACCGAGCGAAAGAGCTAAAGAAAACCTTGAACGGCAAAATGTTGCAGAGCGCTAAGAACTTCTACAATCGGATAAGCGTTGTCAAAGACGCTTTAACCGCTTACAAGGCAGGCGGCGTCCACGCTATGCATGACCCAACTGAAGGCGGTGTAGCAGGCGGAATCCACGAAATGGCAGACGCTTCAGGTTTAAGCGTAAAAATTTTCGAACAAGCAATTCCAGTCCCGCCTGAAACAGCTATAATCTGCAGCCATTTTGAAATTGACCCTTTGCAGTTGATAAGTTCAGGCGCATTGCTAGTTTCTGCAGAAGCACAAAGCGCAGAAAAGATAGTTGCGAGTTTAGCGCAGCAGCAGATTGAGGCTTCAGTAATAGGCGAGTTTCTGGAAGGCACGCAGCAGCGTGTGCTCATACGAAAAGACGGCGTGACGCAAGCTTTGCCGAGGCCATTGTCTGACCATTTGTGGACTGCACTAAGGCGGTGAAAGCCTTTGCGCGCCTTGAATGGCAAGTTGCACGAACCAGTAAAACATGAAAAACGGGTAGTAAAAAGCGTACAGGAACATGTGCGAGTAAACTATGCCGCATTTGAATTCTAGGATAGCTTGGGACACGGCGTTCTCCAAGTTCCAGTTTGTAGGCGGCTTAAAATGCAAGCAGTACACGTCGTCGCCTATCACGACTTTGTACCCTTTCTCTTTAATCCAATTGATGAGGTACGTGTCTTCGTAAACGTGCAGTTGCTCAGGAATTCTTATGTTCTGCACGACGTCACGGCGGATAAGTGTGTCGTGTGTGCCGCCGCGCAGCTCAAAGCACTGTTGCGCAATTAGGCGCTGGAGTTTTATGAAGTGCTTATCCTTAACGTTAGGTATCACATCAATGTTTACTCCCCAGATGGCACCTACGCCAGGCTTGATGTGTTTTTCAGCTTTTTTAAACCAGTTTTTGCTGAGGATTACGTCGCTGTCGACGAACATGAACCATTCGGTGCTGACTTGCTGTACGGCTTTTTCTCGGGCTTTAGCTCTTGAACCGTTTACGCTTACGACGTTGATGTTTCCGTGTTTCTTGTTGGCTTTGTCCAGAATTTGCAGGGTGCTGTCGGTTGAGAAACCATCGATAACTATCAGGTTCTTAACGGGCACATTCGCGTAGATAGCGGCTAAGCACTTAGCCAGTAAGTGTTCGCTGTTTTTTGTAAGAACCACAACGTCGATTGCCTGCATTCCCTGTGTCCCCTGAGTTTGTCAACGCTCTACTCCCTGAAGAGTACGCGATATTGAAACAGTGTAGAAGTAGGAACCTATTTAAGTTCTCACCCAAAACTTCCATGCTTAATTGAGGCGGCAAGCGCATAAAACTCAGGTGCTGCCGTGTTTTGTCCTGTTCGTAAACAGTTGGTAAACGGAGTACGCTGTGTAGAAGCCATACGCAGATATCAAGTTGATTATCAGTTTGAAACTGCCGAATCGTATAGCGTCGGCGATTATGCTTAAACTGCCCTTTAATGTCCAGACGCTTTGTGGTCTATAGTGAATGCAGTACGGGTCGTAACACGCAATTGTTTTGTATCCTTTCTTGTTTATCCACTCTTTGATGTAGGCGTCTTCAAAAACGTGAAGGTTTTTCGGAATTTCAATATCCGCTACCAGTTCAGTGCGGATAAGTGTGTCGTGTGTGCCGCCGCGAATCTCAAATATTTTCCGTGTTATCCACAGGAAAAGCTTGAGCGTAGCCTGATTCTGGATGGTTGACCAGACTTCGATTCCCCACACTGCACCCACGTTCTCGTCTATGTGTTTTATGGCTTTTTGATGCCAGTTTCTGCAGAGAACAACGTCGCTGTCGACGAACATGAACCACTCCGTGCTGACTTGCTGTATACCTTTCTGTCTAGCAGTTGCGCGGGTTCCTCTATCGTGAATAATTTTTACGTTGCTATATTTCTCGTTGAACTGGCGTAGTATGCCAAGCGTCTTGTCGGTTGAACCGCCATCCACGGCTATCAACTGCCCAACAGGTACGTTTCTGTACACTGACCAGAGGCATTTTTCCAGAACCCTTTCGCTGTTTTTCGTCAGCAGCACAACGTCAACAGAGTCCATCCGTCACATCCTCATATCCTTCCCATTAATATGCGCATCGTGCTATATGGTTTTTATAGGGCTAACTTAATTACCTTCAGTATCAACAAATCAGCTAGTGAAACGATATTTGAATCAAAGCCTAAAAAAAGCCGTTACAGTCGCTGCCCGTTCGCTCATTCCAGGCAAACCGCACCATGTGCAGTGGCTAATCACAAGAAAATGCAACTATCGCTGCAAAGGCTGCAATGTCTGGCAAGAACAAGACCAGAAAGAACTATCAACAGACGAAATTAAACGCGGATTAGACATACTAAAAAACCTCGGCACTGTAGAAATCGTGTTCTCCGGAGGCGACCCGCTCTTAAGAGACGACGCCGCCGAAATCATTGAGTACGCTTCTCGCTTTTTTGTAACCACAGTGTACGATAACGGCAGTATGGCAGCTAAAAAAATTGAAGCCTTACGCAACGTGGACTTTGTGGCAATTTCAATAGACAGCCTAGACCCCGCCAAAAACGATTATATAAAAGGCGTTGAAGGCTCCTGGAAAAAAGCCATGGCAACCGTGGAAACACTGTACAACGAAGGAATAAAAGTATACGTCAGCCCCACTATCTCGCAGCTAAACCTCTACGAAATCGTAGACATTACAAACTATTTCTCCCAAAAAGGAATCCCACTGACGTATTGCCTTTACTCATATGACCGTTCCGTAGACGCGAACCAGCTTTTCAGAATTGGCAAAGCAAATGACGAGTTTGTGATAAAGGACAACCAAGCAATGGTCAAACTCTGCGGCACGCTTATTGAAATGAAAAAGAAAGACACGAATATCCTCATGACAACCGCTCTGCTGAAAGCACTTAGGGATATCTACGCAGAAGGCAAGCGAAAATGGCATTGCCGTGCACTCCGCAACTTCTTAGTCATAGACCATCTGGGCAGAATCGCAGGATGCCACAACCATAATTTTGCGGGGTCTGTGTTTGACTTGCCAAAAGAATGGAACAGCGAAAAATTCAACTCGCTACGCAAAACTTACCGACAATGCACCCAGTGCACTTACCTATGTTACATTTTCTATTCTCTTCACGGAAGCCCCTATGGCAACTTAATGCTGGCTAAAGAACAATGGAAAAACGCGCGTCTTCTGTTAAATAAAAATGAAGTTAAGCCTCTAAGTTTGGTAAAATCGCAATAATCTTCGATAGCGGCTGGATTACTGCGTTGTCAAATCTCTGCTCGTTCTCAATGTTAACTATACGCGTTGTACGCATTATTTGGATTTGCACCTCGGAAATATTGTCCATTATTCTGCGGGGACCTCCATCTTTTGGTTTTTTCAGTTCCAAAATAGCTGGCAAAAGCATGAACACGATGAGAAGGGGCACCCCGAGAGTTAAAATAGCGATTACCGAAGTCAGATCTGGAAACATCACAATCTTTGGAGCATATTGCTCATTTCACAATATAACTATTTCCATTGCCTAAATGTGAAGTTTTCACCCAAATATTATGGGTCTTTCCAAGGATTTTTGATGCAAGCAAGTCGAGAAAAGCCTTCATGCAGATAGGTATGTTATAAAAGAACGTGAATATCAAAAGCGGAATAAGCCATTGAATTCTTGTTCTGCCATCCAAGTATGCGCCGATGCCTACTTCAAAAAAAGGCGCGAAGTTTCCAACGAAACTGTAAAGGAAAACTGGTATTGAAAACCAAAGTGCACCAACAAGCTTTGAGGCTTCAAATAAGATTAATGGAACGCCGACGATAAATGAAACAAGCACGATAACGGGCATAAAGTATACGTTTAACAGAAGCAAGCCATCGATTTTCTCTTTTTTCCTCAAGTTTTTGCTTTGTAAAACTTTTAAGGAATGCTTAAAGCAGCACTGCATGTGTCCTCGTGCCCACCTGTAACGTTGGTTCCGATACGCTTTCCAGTTGTTTACTGCTTCTTCGTAACACTCGGCGTCGCCGACGTAGCGAACTTTGTAGCCTGCAAGGTAAGCTCTAAAAGTTAAGTCTGTGTCCTCTGCTAATGTGGATTCATCCCAGCCGCCTAGACTTTCCAGTAAGCTACGTTTGAAGCCGCCAACGGTTCCGCCGAACTGAGGGATGAGGCTTAGGTTATCTCGTGCTTCTTGGTCAACGCGGTATCCGCCTATTCGCTCTAATGCCACTAGCCGTGTCACTACGTTTTCAGGCTCGTTCAAGACGACAACTCTGCCTTGCACAGCCCCAACGTTCGGTTCATCAAATTCTTTCGTAAGTTTCTCTACAATGCCCTTCTGCGGGTAGTAATCCGCGTCAAAGCAGAGTATGATTTCGCCTGTTGCTTGCGCAAAACCCGCGTTCATCGCTGCTGCTTTGCCCTTGCCGCCTTCCTGTTTGTTTCGATGTAGCACTTCTATGAACTTGTATCGGCTGACGTATTCATCTGCAATTCGTCCTGTACTGTCAGATGAACCGTCGTTGATGACTATGACTTGCAGTTTGTCTTTCGGGTATGTCAACTCCGTCATCCGCTGCAGCAATCTTCCAATAACGTTCTCTTCGTCGCGTGCTGGAATAAGGATAGAGACAGTTGGTTTAAACTCCGCATTTGCGGCATCATTGACTTTTTTGGCGTTCTTAGCTCTTCTCAAAACAGTTAACGTAAAAACATAATGCCTGACAAGATAAACAATCATCAGAGCCGTTAACAGCACAAACACGACTTCTAAAGCTTCAAGAATCAAAGGTTTGCCTCCCCGTGCAATTTTCAGGTTTAGGAAAAGCAGCTATGCTTAGTGACCAAAAGGATATTATCCACATAAAGTTTAGAAATGGTCTGAAAACTGCGTAAAAAACGTTGAATGCTTCGCCAAAATACGCGCTTCCAGCAGCAGCGAAGAAGAATAGGATGATGTTCCAAAGCAGCCCAATAACGTTGCCTATTGTCAGCATGCCCAGTTTTCTATTTAGAGTTCCATTTAACTCAAAAGTGAGGCAGATAAAAAGGAGGTTGAATGACAGGAGTATAATCGTAGCTTCTATGTTGATAAAGCTGAAAGCTGCAATCACGCACAACGCGGTCACTGCCAAGAAGAGCAACGAAACCAAAATAGTGCATACCTTTTTCTTTCGATTCACTCTTCTCCTCCCTCCTCGGCAGTAAAGCGCTGTAAAGAGATTAGTGCTGTAGATTAATTCTACATTAGTTAGTCATGAGGTATTAAAACTTGTGATACTTGTTTGCCGTAAACAGCAGAGAAACTCTTTTCCGCTAAATTGCCAGAGCAGGAACGCTCCGCGCTTTTAGCTGTTGAGAACTACCCTGTCAAGCACTTCGCAGAGGGTCTCGAAGACTTCTTCCGCGTTCAAGTTATCCGTGTCTAGAACCATATTGAACGGCGCGTAATCTTCGCCTAAAGTGAATCCGTAAAGTTTCTGGTAAATAGCCTTCGTTCTGGCTTCTTTCTCTTTCAGTATCCGTAAGGCGTCTTTTACGGTGATGTTGTCTCTTTCCGCAACTCTTTCCGCTCTTTTTTCTATTGACGCCAGCAACCATATTTTGAAGCCTGTTTTCAGCAGCCACGGCATTGTCCAACTGTCTAAGAGTACATTGCCTTGCTGTGCATACTCCAAAAGTTTATCGTCAACTGCCTTATCAAATTGCGGGTCTTTTTCTCTTTGTCTTAGAAAAGCGAGGCCTTCGGGGCTTTCCCACCAGCCATTATTAGAAGCGCTGCAGCCTTCTTCTATAGCCAAAGCTTTCAGGGCGTCGCCGCCTGAATAGTATTTTAAACCGTATTTTTGGGCGAGTTTTTTGGCTAACGTGCTTTTTCCCGTGCCAGCCATTCCAGAAATGCAGATGACTGTTTTTTTCTTTGTTCTGCTCATGGCGTTGCCTCTTAACCGCCAATCCCCTTTTTTATTGTATCGGCGTTATGCCTATTATCTTGGAAGCGAGTGTTCCGAAGAAAAGCGAGCACAACAAGTACCAGATGTAGAACGGTTGCCCTCCGAAGCCTGGTATATAAACCACGCTTTGTTGGACACCATTGACTATATAAAACCCTTGTAGGACAGGCCATAGGATGAAGTAAATGAGGGTTATTGGAAGGAGGAGCAACTGCGGCTTGGACATTTTCATTTGCATGGTTTTCATTTGGGCATCTTTCTTTTTCAGTTTCTCGAGCGTCTTTGTGTCATTTGCGCGCATGGCTTTCATTCGTAGAGCGTTATATTCTGCTAGTTCCTTCTGCATTGTTCGGTATTCGTGCCAGCCGACCATGCGGCTGATTAGAAAACGGTTAAGCCCAACGTTCATGAACGAAATGGCCACTGAAATGAGCATTATTGACAATGGTGCCCATGGTATGACGGAAATGTCTATTGCCATTGTTCCTCATCTTCTCGCGTTT
>CAZWDU010000030.1:0-12268 GCA_964632845.1 uncultured Candidatus Bathyarchaeia archaeon
CATGTCTTAGTCCTATCCCGATAGCAGTGGGGTCCGGCAGGATCAACCGGAGTTACGCACAACGCGCACCCCGTGATCGTGCAGGATATTCAAATTTTTGGTACTTCTCGCAAATCGTCTTTTCTGGATTTGGAGGGAGTTTTAACCACTTAACGTCAAAGCCCAATTCAGACTTAACAGCGTCAAGTCCACATGTATGTCCCCGCAATTGGAGGCCAACTCCCGCATCCCTGTAGGGCATTACGCCTTTTCGGTTGGGGTTGAGCCGCCGCCAAATTGTTATTGCGGGGCTAGCTAATCGTAGCTGAGTTTATTCAGATGCGATTTCAGCCAATATAAACGTTATGTTTAAGCAGGAATTAAATGTTGCGTGTGGAGCGCGTGAACTGTAAATTGGATGCATTTAGTAGCGGGCAGTACCTTCCAGTGGCTTAAAGTAGCTTTATTGCATTTATCGGATAGGCTATGTGGTTTTTAGCGTGCTTTTGACGAAAAAACAGCCAATACACACCTGTTTCCTACAGGTTTCTGCATATAGTTTCTAATAGGCTCCAAATAGGAGCGGATAAAGTGGCTTAAGTCTGCTTTTTCCGGCGCCTCAAAACCATAACAACCACAAGAACAATTACAACGGCAATCAATGCCAAAGAAGCCAGCAAGATAGTATCCGTTGAAGTAGACTGCGTTGAAGTTGAGGACCAAGAATGTGCTGAAACTAATGCTTGCGCTAAAACGGCGGCTGAAGCACTCGAAACTGGCGTCAAAAGCGGATAATGGTCCACGTTGTTCAGGTTCGGAGTGTTTGAATCAAAAAGCGGGCCAAGTGAATCAGGAATATATCCGTAGATCACCGCATACGGGGTGTCTCCAATTCCTGAGTTGTCGATTTCCGTGGAATTAGGGTATCTAGTCAAGTAGTCGCTCCAGTAGTTTCCGACTGTGCCATTATCCCAAGAGTTTTTTTCATTTCCTTTGAATTCGTTAGTGTGAGTGTTGTTAAAATCGTTCATGTAGAATAAGTTGCCAGAAGCACCGCCAGGAGAGGAGATACCAAAACTGCATGCTGTAAAATTATTTGCAGCAATAATTGAACCTGTTTCTCCATTCATGAAGATGCCGTAGAAATCACTATACAACAAGTTCCCAGCGATAAGGTTGTTTGAACCATATTCAAGATTAATACCCGAACTGCTTATGTTATTGTCAAAAATTACATTACCATCTGAATAGTTCAGCGTAATGCCAAAGGAAGAACTTGCCCCGAGATTGTTGCCACTTATCTTGTTGTTGGAGGATTGGGCAGTCACAAAAACACCATAATCATTCTGCGCTATGTTGTTTCCAGAAATGGTGGCGAATGTTGAAGCCGTTTCAAAAATGCCGTTGCCATTTTGCGTTATGTTATTTTCTGAAATGTTAACATGTGTAGAGTTGTCAAGATAGATGCCATAATTGTAACTACATATTTTCAGGTTCCTTATTGTGATGTTGGTTCGATCTGTCAGGTTTATCCCAGTCTGGCTCTTTCGGATAAAGAGCTCTCCTGCAGTACCATTGCCCTGAAGTGAGTGACCTGCGCCATCAATCACTATGTTATCTCGCTCGACAACTATGGGACCATTCAAGTTTCCTGTGAACGTGTAGGCGTCTCCGTTACGTTGAATAGGCGCCGTCGAAGGGTCAACATCTCCGTCAGCGCGGATTGTGGTTGCTGGAAACGCGAAAACTGAAGGCGACGCTGTAGGAGTCGAGCGTGGACTCGTAGAAGACAGAAACGGCTCAGTCTTGACCAAAAAGTACGCACCATTAAGGTAGGCGAAGCCGCCCATCTGCGCCCAGCCTATTATGGCGAGAGCTCCATCGCTTGTCTCAATAAGCGAGTTTCCGCCCCACGTGTTTAAGGAACTTGCCTCAACGCCGATGTCTTCGCGGCTGTATGTGGAGTATGTCTGGTTCCACAGTGGTTTTCCAGATGAATCTGTCGCAACCAGCCACATGAATCCCCCGCTCTGCCCTGTGAAAGCAAAGCCTCCGTCACTCGTTTGTATAACGCAGTTAGCTACGTCGCCTTCACTTCCATTTGAACCCCTTGTGGAGCCCATTCGGACGCCATCTGTCTCGAAGCCAAGTGGAACGCCGTTCAACTCGGTTAGCCATCCTGTTCCTCCATAGGTCTGAGTCCACAGTTGGTTACCTGTGGGGTCGGTTTTGATGAGCCAAGCGTCAGAGTCACCAGCTCCAAAAGAGTTGGTGTTACCCGCTAAGACGTATCCGCCGTCGCTGGTTTGAATCACTGAATTTGCTCTATCGTCATCTACACCGCCAAATCTCTTTGTCCATTCCACGTTGCCTTCTGGGCTAGTTTTGATGAAACAAAAATCTGCTTCGTTAATGTTGCTTGAGAAAATGTATCCTGCTATTGCATATCCGCCATCGCTGGTTTGAATCAGAGAAGCAGCTGAATAACTGACAGAGTAGTCATTGGTGAAATTGCAGTTTTTTGCCCATTGGACGTTTCCAGACGAATCTAGCTTGATAAGCATGATAAAGTTTGCGTCCCGACCGAAAAGGACTTGCCCCGTGTTAGAGTTGAGTGCTAAAGCATATCCGTCGTCGCTGGTTTGAATCATTGCAAGACTACCCCCAAACGGAATGTCTGCCCCGCCTGTGTAGGTTTGGTTCCATTGAGAGTTGCCTTCTGAATCCAGTTTATAGAGAGTGCCCACTTCGCCCTTAACGCCCGAAGCTGCGTATCCGCCGTCACTTGTAAGCACTAAGGTGGATGTGAAAATCGAACTTAGGTTTTTATTCCACTGCATGCTGCCAGAAGAATCTATTGTGATTAATGTTGCAGTAGGTTTTATGGATTTAGAGTAGCCACCGCCGCAGATTGCGTATCCGCCGTCGTCTGTTTGACGTAAAACATAGCCAGCTTCTCCAAAGCGATAAATTTTTTGCCATTCTGCAGCTGGAGGCACAGAAGAAGCTGAGACAGATGCTGAAGAGTAAAACAACAAAAACAAACTATTTATAAACAATAAGAAGGTAAAAGCGAAAAAGAGAAAACGCCGAGTTTTCTTCTTCAATTATGATCTCCTGTATGTTATGGGTTATCATGAAAATGTAAGCTTTTGGGTTTGTTCTTCAGAGAAAAAACGGCTACCAAAAGCACCATGAAATCCTGCAAAAAGGAGACCACTTTAACTCACCTCTCTGCGGTTGCTGTTTGTCTTTTCTGCAGTGCCATTTTAAACGCTCCTCAGAATGCTTATACTGGAGATGCTTACGAGACGATGTTCAGGACAGGCGTAGCTAGCTTGCCACTTCACGGCGGCAAAGCACCCGCGTGGCTAACTGTACGCATGCGAAAGCTCGCCAAGGAAATAACCGCCATCATAGTCAATGAATACGGCACTGACACTTTGCTAACGCGGTTATCTGACCCCTACTGGTTCCAAGCGTTAGGCTGCGTTTTAGGCTACGACTGGCACAGCTCAGGCGTCACCACCGTAGTCACAGGCATCCTCAAGCAAGCGCTTTCGCCAAGTGGGCATGGCGTGGCTGTGTGCGGCGGAAAAGGCAAAACCAGCAGAAAAGCGCCTGAGGAAATCGCTGATGTCGCTGAGCAGTTCGGTTTCTCTGACAAGGGTATAGAGGCGCTTGTGTACACCAGCCGCATGACCGCTAAAGTGGACAACACCGCTGTTCAAGCAGGCTACCAGCTTTATCATCACGCTTTTCTCTTGACGGAAAAAAAGAAGTGGGCGGTAATCCAGCAGGGCATGAGCAGAGAAGACCGTACTGCACGCCGCTACCACTGGCTCTCCGATAACGTCACAAGCTTAATTGTGGAACCGCACAACGCCGTAGTCGGTAACGCTAAACGTGCGAGAGCGTTGAATATGACTGCGAAAACCAGTGAGGGCGCACGTAAAGCCTCAGTGGACATAGCTAAAGAACCGCCTAATCGCCTCATGCGTTTGTTCGAAGCGGCGAGACCGTTGCAGCAGAAATCATTGCGGGAGTGGCTTCCGCAAAGCAGCAGCCAGCAGCAGGGCATGGCGATTCTTCAGATGCCGCGGGACATAAATTGGAAGAGGCTCAAGCAGGTTTACGAGTTTCAACCCGAAAACTATGAGGAGCTCTTAAGCGTTAAAGGCGTTGGACCTGCTACCGTGAGGGGCTTAGCGCTCGTGGCGGAGCTGGTTTACGGTGAAAAACCAAGCTGGGAAGACCCCGTTAAGTATTCTTTCGCTTACGGCGGCAAAGACGGTGTGCCTTACCCAGTTAACCGTAGAGCCATGGACGAATCAATCCAACTGCTTAGGCAAACGGTGCAAGCTGCAAAAGTAGGCGACAAAGAAAAAGCTCAGTCGCTGCAGCGGCTCAGGCGATTTGTTCCTGAAAACGCAAACCTTTAACCGCGAACCAAACATAAGCTCTCTGAGGGAAGCATATTAACATGGCAAAATCCAATAATGTGCTTTGGCTGAAGGCGGCGGGGGCATGCGGTTTCCTAGCGCCCCTCACAGCGTTTGCGCTCATCTTCTCTGCCATAGCCTCTTACGCTGAATTCAGCTGGGTGGACAATGCCCTAAGCGACTTAGGCGTCGTAACGGGCGCTACCGCATTACTGTTCAACTCGGCCTTGCTCATCAGCGGTGCGCTATGCTTTGTCTTTGCAACCGGCGTATTCGCGTTCCTGAAAGAAAGGGCAATGGGCAAAATCGGTGCCGTCATCTTCCTTTTAGCCAGCGTGGCGCTCTTTGCAATCGGCGTTTTCCCCGAAAACATTCACCCAACGCACTATATTGTTTCCGTGATGTTTTTCGTGCTTCTCCCCATAGCTATGGTAGTCATCACTGGAGCTTTTTGGCTTATGCATCAAGTGCGGCTGGCTGTGTTCACGTTGCTTGTAGCTGTTGCCGCCGCTACGCCGTGGGTGCTCTACTTTGCAATTTACTATGTCTCGGGCGTGGCTATACCTGAAGCCGTATCAGCGTTCGCAGGCTCAGTGTGGGCTGTAGTCGTGAGTGGCAAGATGCTCAGGCACGCGTCACGTTCAAAAAAGCCATAGTGCAAAGCCGATAGCTTGTGAAAAAAGCCTCTTCAGCTGTTGCTTCGAAACACTTCGAAAGGCTACTCCACGGTTTTATCCGCATATATTTGCGAACAGCAACACGACGAAAACGACAAAGCGTATCCATTCCTCTCCGCATAGGCTATTGCTTCTTCGCTGGGAAACGCTATCGCGTCAACGCCAGCTTTCAAACATAATACATCAGTTTCAGCGCGGTGCTTGCCTTTCGGACGCATGCATCCAAGCGCAAGGGGCGTTTCAGGAAACATTAATCGCGCGGTTGCGGCGACGCGAGCGATGTCAAGGGGTAACGGCGGCTTAACCAGAGCCATCGTTGTGCCGCGAATAGGCATGAAGGCGATTATCACTAAAGCGGAAGGCTGATAATGCGCAATCAGCTTTAACGCGCGGAGTTCGCCTTGCAGTTTGCCGTTGTGAAGCCCAACAATAACGTGCGGCACAAAACGTAAACGTGCCTCATGTAGTGCTTGCAGCGAGCGCGCGTAGTCCTCAACTGTCACGTTCAGGTTGGAAATAGCAGCTATTGTTTTGTTGGAGCCGATAATGTCAATTAACGCAGCGTCTACTCCAGCTGTTTTGAGCGCTTCAGCCGTGGCAGCGTCCACTATGCCCGTGTGCACGATTACTGTTAAGCCTAATTCACGTTTAACTTTTTCAAGAACAGGAATAAACTGCTTAAGCGGCACGGAGCCGTCTGGTAAGCATCCGCCGCTTACAAGGCAGCCTGAAGCGCCATCCTGCTTCAACCGTGAGCTTAAAGCGAAAAGTACTTCAGGCGTTTCAGCGGGATGCATCGTTTCAAGGAGTTTTCCTCCGCAGTGCTTGCAGTTAAACGCGCAGCCTCTGCCTGTCACGGATATTGTTGGAAACTGGTTTGGCTTAGAACAGTAATGGCTTGTGCGGTAGTGCATAAAGCTTGGCGCATAAAAGCGGGCTTCCAACGGTTTCGAAGCCAGCGTGCCAGCGTTTAGTAAGTTGGAAAGGGTTCGTGTGGTTGTGTTCCAAACGGTTTCAGGGGAAAGCGGCACCATGATTTCTTTTAGGCGTTACGGCTTGTTAATAGTTTTCGTTTCGCCGCGTTCGCTTTGGTGCAGCTTCAACGTGTTCTGAGATTGTGGGAAGCTCTTGTAACGCATTGTCCAGTTGTTCCATTGTGGTTTGCAGTTGCTCCAAGCGCCTTGTAAGTGCAAGCGTTTTGGAAATGGCTGTACCCCTTTTCGTTAAGGCGTAGAATGTTTTGTTTTTGCGAACTTCTTTTTGTATGAGTCCGTTTTTAGTTAAGAACTCTAATCGTTGATTGAGTATTATGCAGTCCATGCTACATTCGTAGGCTATGCTGTCAATTGTAAGAGGTTTCTTAGCTAATGCCTGTAACACTTCTTCATAAAGTTCCAGTTTAGACCTATGCATACTTGCACGCTCCGCTTGTTGGTTGTAGGTTTTTTAATAAAGCATTTGCGAATTCTGAATCCTTAATGTTAAATCGCAACGCTCAAAAAGCCGCAACCTAACCTACTCCTGTAAGCTTCCTGAATGTTTTGCAAAGTTTTTTATGTCTTCAAGGCACATTAATCTGTTGGGGCTGAGCCGCTTGAGCGAGGAAAATGTTGTTGAGATTGGACATATAACACATTTCTTTTCAAAAATTAATGTCGCTGTCTTGGAGTTAACAGCATCTTTAGCCGTGGGTGACCGCATACTCGTTAAGGGTCCGTTGACTGATTTTGAACAGGTCGTCGAGTCCATGCAGATTGAGCACAAAAATATTCAGAGGGCAGAAGCGGGTCAAAGCATAGGCTTAAAGATCACACAACAGGCTAAGGAAAGAGACATCGTGTACAAGAAACTTTAAAACTTTCTCTTTTTTTCACTTTTTCACTACGCATAATTCGAACAATGTTAAAAATTTTGCAGCATCATTCGAAAATTGCGGAGCGTGAATATTTACGTGCAATTCATAAGCCTTTACTCATCGGAGGTGTTTATTTTATGTTGTATCATTCGCTGAAATCGGATAGATCGAATTCGATTTAGTTAGGCGGTAAAAACGTGCAAATTAAGCCTCCGGAAAGTAGTGAAAACAACTTTTTAGAACTGCTAAATTTTATCGTTGACCCTGCGGCTATTGTCGACGAAAAAGGGCGCATTCTATTAGTGAATAATGCTTTTGAAGGGGTCACT
This sequence comes from uncultured Candidatus Bathyarchaeia archaeon, assembly GCA_964632845.1. Lineage (GTDB taxonomy): Archaea > Thermoproteota > Bathyarchaeia > Bathyarchaeales > Bathycorpusculaceae > JAOZHU01. The sequence goes on from CAZWDU010000030.1 coordinate 7,283, forward strand.
GGCTTGAGTAAGAACGTTATTGGCAAGGTATTCTTGGAAATGGATATCTTAACAGCAGAAAGCAAAAAGATACTTTTGGAAAATCTGAAAAAAAGAATGCAAGGCTTGCCCGTTCAACCGTACGAAATCGCCTTTATAAATAAAAATTATGAACATAGGTACGTTGAAGTAAAAGCAAAAAAAATTAACTATGCTGGAGAATCTGCGGACCTCGTTTTATTCCGTGACATCACTCGAAGAAAAAGAAATCTAGCAAAACTCATGGAATACTCCGAGAGAATGGAGACGCTTGTGGATGAGAAAGCTAGAGAGATTAAAGAACAGAAGGAGAAACTTGAAAAAATATTCAACTCGTCTCCTGACGCAATCACAGTTGTTGATTTAAATCTAAATATCGTCGAATGCAACGAAGCTACGGCAACTCTGCATGGATTTGCATCAAAAGACGAGTTGATTGGCAAAAGCGCCTTGGAATTACTTTCGCCAAAGGAACACAAAAAGGCGCCAATGCTGTTAGAAACAATCTGGAAGGAAGGTTCGATAAAGAACCAGGAAGTAATCTTAACTAAAAACGGCAAAGAGTTCCCTGCAGAAGCTTCTGCAAGCGTCATCAAAAATGCTGCAGGGAATACCATAGGTCTTGTATTTATAACCAAGGACATTACCGAGCGTAAGAAAATTGAAGAGAAATTACGGGCATCGGAGAAACACTTCCGCGAAGCGCTCGACAACATGATAGAAGGCTGCCAAATAATAGGCTACGACTGGAGATACTTATACGTAAATGACGCTGCCGCCAAACATGGACACACAACAAAAGAAAAACTGGTAGGCAAAACCATGATGGAGGCTTATCCCGGCATCGAAAAAACAGAAGTATTTGCCAATCTTCAGCGATGCATGCAAAAGCGCGTTGAAAAGCTTATGGAAAACGAATTTGTATTCCCTGATGGCAGAAAAGACTGGTTTGAGCTTCGTATTCAACCAGTGCCAGAAGGTATCTTTGTACTGTCAATGGACATAACGGAACGCAAGCAACTTGAAAATTCTCTTCGAACAAGTGAAGAAATGTTCCGTGCAATGAACACTTCTGCGATGGACGCCATCATTCTGCTAGACGATACAGGCAAAATCACGTATTGGAACCCTGCTGCTGAAAGAATTTTTGGCTATACAAATGAAGAGGCAGTAGGTAAAAAAATTGATGATTTGATAATCCCCGACCAGCATAAGGGATTCCATTCAAAATCTGCTATGCAAGCTTTCGAAAACGGACAAATTCATGACAGTTCAATCGAAACCAACGCTTTAAGAAAAAATCGAACAAAAATTCCAATAGAGCTTTCTGTTGCAGCGCTGGAAATTAAAGATAAAAAACACATGTTAGGAATCATACGAGATATCTCAGAGCGCAAAAAAATGGAAAATGAACTTAAACTGGAACGGGACAAGCTGGAAGCCGTCACAGAAAACATCGGCGCTGGACTGATGATAATCAGCAGAGATTACAAGATATTGTGGACAAATGACTTCGTAAAACGCGAGAAGGGCGATGTAGAGGGAAAACAGTGCTATGCAGCACTTCATTCTTTAGATACGACTTGCGCGTCTTGTGGTGCTAGAGAAATTTTTGAAAACAGCGCAATGATAGACGCTCATGAATACTGCTTTGCGACCATTGATGGAAAACCACATTGGGTGGAAATTATCGCCACGCCAATTAAAGATAAAGAGGGAACTGTCACAGCGGCATTAGAACTTGTCGTAGACATTACTGAAAAGAAACGCATGCAAAGCGAGTTAGCAAACTATTCGAAAAAACTGGAGCAGCTAGTGGCAAAAAGAACTGAACAATTGAAGCAAACCCAAGTTAAACTGCTTAAAGCTGAGAAGCTTGCCGCCATCGGCGAACTCGCAGGAATGGTCGGGCATGACTTACGTAACCCGTTAACAGGAATCAAAGGCGCAACATACTACTTGAAAACCAAGTATGCCCCACGCATAGATGCCACAGGCAAAGAAATGTTGCAAAACATTGAAAACGCCATAGAGCATTCTAACAAAATCATAAACGATCTATTGGAATACTCAAACAAGCCAAGTTTAAAACTCACAGAGATTACGCCAAAAGCACTGCTGAAAAACACTTTGGTATCTATTAAAATCCCAAAAAGAATCCAAATCATAGACGCCACCAAAGACAAACCCAAAATCAAAGCTGACGCAGAAAACATGCACAAAGTATTCATCAGCATAATCACCAACGCAATAGACGCTATGCCTGAAACAGGAACCTTAACCATAACAAGCAAAGCAGAAAAAAATAACGTAAAAATCACTTTCAAAGACACGGGAACAGGCATGACCGAAGAAACGCTAAGCAAACTTAAACTGGGATTCCCGCTTTTCACAACTAAAGCCAAAGGCATGGGCTTCGGTTTACCCATCTGCAAACGCATAGTAGAAGCCCACGGCGGCAAAATCTCCTTGAAAAGCTCTTTCGGAAAAGGAACCAAAGTTACTATAACAATTCCCGTTAACCCCAAACCAGTTGATACAGGCGAAGAAAAATGGATTTTCAACGAATCCATCTTACGCGCAATGCGCATTGCACGAGAAGCACCACGAAAACCGAAAGGACAACACCGTAACCCCTAAACAGAAACACCGCAAAACCACTTTTTCTTAACTGTCTAATTCTAACCGCTCACCGAACACTGGAAGTACAAGAAAGAAGAAGCGGCATAAGACCACCCTTTTCAACTAAACCAAAACCACCTTCCCTTGCAGAAACCTCATCAAACTTTTGCACATCATCCGCCTCTATGCAAGGCGATTGAATGGCAAACGGCACAGGGTCTCTAGTATGCGTCCCAACCTGAATCGGTGTGGGATGGTCAGGCAAAACCGCAATCGCGCAGGGTTCCTTTAAGCCCCGCAGAATCCGACCCAGCAAACGCTTATCCAAATCCTCAATCGTCTTAACCTTCAACTTGTAGTCCTTAACATGCCCAGCCTCATCTGGCGCTTCAACATGAACAAAAACGAAATCCGCCGCCTCCAACGCATTCAACGCCGCATCAGCTTTACCTTCATAATTCGTATCCGCCAACCCAGTAGCCCCAGAAACATTAACAACCTTCATTCCCGCGTAAGCCCCAATGCCCTTCACCAAATCCACAGCAGAAATAACCGCAGCGCTTAAACCGTATTTTTCCTTAAACGAAGGCATAACAGGCTTTGTGCCGCCACCCCAAGGCCAAATCAGGTTTCCCGCTCTTTTGCCAGCTGCTTGCCGAGCAACATTCACTGGATGCGACCCTAAAACGCTCTTGGACTGCTGAATTGCATCTCTCAGCAAGTTCACCGCTTTCTCTGCCTCTTTCGATTTAGCTTTCGGCAAAATAGCCGCCACTTCACAGCCTACAACATCATGGGGCGGTGTGCACTCGACAAGATGCGAATACGGAAAATCCCTTAAAACCAAGAAATGCCTGTAATCTAAACCAGAAAAAAACTCAAGTCCCGCATGCTTCTCAAAAGCAACCTTCAAAGCGTCTATCAGTTGTGAAGCCTCACCAGTCGATATGTGCCCCGCAGCATAATCAACCAGCACGCCATCTTCTTCCGTTACCAAATTACACCTAAACGCCACATCAGCCGCATCCAACCTGATGCCCCGCGCAATCGCTTCCAAAGGTCCCCTACCCGCACAAACCTTTTCAGGGTCATAACCCAGCACCGAAAGAATCGCAGTGTCCGAACCAGGAGTCAAACCGTCAGGCACCGTCCTGAGAAGCCCACTGCGCCCGTTAGCCGCTATCGCATCCATGTTCGGCTTACACGCTGTCTGAAGAGGAGTCAAATTCCCCAGTTCAGGAACAGGGTAATCAGCCATGCCATCGCCGATAACGAGAACGTACTTCATTCACTCGCCAGCCCCTGCATGAACACCAAAGTCAACACCTTATGCTAAACACTAATTAATGCAGAAAAAAGCTGATAAAGCTATGCTGCCTCAGTTGAAGCCTCAATTATCCGCTTTGTCTCCGCGCTTAAAGCATCGGGCAAGCCCAGTATGCTGACATCCATGAAACCGCGAATTATCAACGACGTAGCCTGATCACGCGACAGTTTCCTCGTCATCAGGTAAGCCACTTCTTTTTCGGAGATTTTGCCAACAGCCGCCTCATGCGTTATTTCAACCCCTTTCTTCCGAGCTATCAACTCAGGAATCGACTGTATAAACGAAGCGTCATCCATAAGCAAGCCGCGACACTCCAGATGGCCCTTGCAATCGGAGCTGTTGCCTTCAATTAAACCGCGAACTATCATTTTTGAGCCCTCACGCGAAATGGCGCGGCTGACCATTTCCGCTTTGCTGCCCTTTCCATTAAGAACAGCTCTTGAGCCTATGTCCAACTGCGAGTTTTTGTGCCCGTACAAGATGCTGTTGAAGCTCACGCGCGAATCAACGCCGTTGCAGTAAGCCACAGGGTACATTTGCATGTCCCTGACTGGTCGCATGCAGATATAGTTGGAAACTAACGACGCGTTATCTGCGATTTCAATGGCGGTTCTAGGCCGCACCAGAGTGTTTTCGCTCCACTGGTGAATCATGGTGAAGTTAAGCGAAGCGCCTTTTTGCACGTAGATTTCCGATATGCCCAAGTGTGAGGCGTTATCCACTGCAGAGTGCTGCAGGCAACTGGTTATTATGTGTGAGTTTGAGCCTTCTTCAGCGATTATGATGTTGTGTACTCGCTGTTCAAGGTTTCTTTGTGTAATCATGAGGCAGGATTGGAGGGGAACCGTGATTTCGGCGCCTGGGAGAATGCGCATGAAGTAGCCGCCGCTGAAGCTTGCTGCTACTTTGCGGGTGTACTCGTCTTTTTCTTTGTCAACGAGTTTCCACATGTAATTTTTAAGCTGTGGGTTCTTTTTGAGGGCGGTTTTCACGTCTAAGAGTTCGATTTTTCCTTCGAA
>CAZWDU010000031.1:0-7499 GCA_964632845.1 uncultured Candidatus Bathyarchaeia archaeon
TAAATTTATATTGTAATAGGTTTGTGTAACTGAAGCGATGAGCAAACTTCGCGATAACCTACAGTATTATTTGTTAGTTGCAGGACTTGGTTTGTTAGTTGCGTCTGCATCAATAGTGCTTTATTTGTTCTATTTAGAATTGTGGAGCCTCACTCAAAACATGCTAGATTACAGCATCGCCCTTTTCCTGCCTTTAGCTTTTCTTGCCATCTGTGTACCGTACATTTTGGTGAAGCGTTTCGCTGCCACCAAAACCACCGGCTCAGGAACGCATACGGTTCTTGAAGCGTATCATTTGACGAATGGGGAAGTAAGCCTTAGAGACACGCTTGTGAAACCTACTGCTGCGATGTTGACTATTGGTTTGGGCGGTAGCGCTGGACCCGAAGGACCAAGTTTACTCGCTGGCGGCGGAATAGCTGCTGCCTTGTCTAAGCGTTTTAAGATACAAGCCGACTTGCGTAGGAGACTGTTTATTGCTGGGGCTGCTGCGGGTTTGGCGGCTACGTTCAGGACGCCGCTGACGGCTATACTTTTTGCGCTTGAAATTCCCTACAAGAACGATTTGGACAGAGAAACTTTCATTGAGGCTTCAATCACGTCTATTCCCGCTTATTTGCTTTCAGTCGCTGTGCTCGGCAGTGAACCCCTCTTTGGCGTGGTAGGCAGCATGGACATTACGCTTTACGAGATTGCACTTTCGCTGTTTCTCGGTTTAATCTGCGGCTTTTACGCAGTGTTCTTCACTAAAACTTTTTCCTTTACCGAAAATCTTGGGATTAGACTGAGAAAGAAAATTGGGAATTTCGGCTTAATACTACTGGGCGCAGTTACCTTGAGCGTTTCTGGATGGCTCTCCACATACTCCATCGGCGTTGGTTTCCTCTTCATGGATGAAATCATCAGGGGCACCAGCTTCAGCATCATGGTTATGTTGGTTGTGATTCTGTTAAAGACCTTTGCCACAGCTACAACGTTGAATTTCGGAGGCAGCGGCGGCTTATTCTTTCCCACAATAGTAATTGGCGGCGGCTTAGGCTACATTTTCTCTTCCTTCTTCAGCGTAAACTTCACTGTAATGTTCATAGCCGTGGGCATGGCTGCGTTGCTAGCGGGAACGCATAAGGTTCTTTTGACGCCTGTTGCGTTCGTTGTGGAAACCTTAGGCGGTGTTTTCGCTATACCCGCGCTGCTTGCAAGCGGCATGAGCTACCTTGTCTCTGGAAAACATTCGTTTTATCCTGTTCAGCCGCGGACAAGGCTGAAAGCAGAAGAGTTAGCGCTTGAACGGTTTTTCCTTAAAGGACAGAAGCTGATTCCAGAAAAGCTGAGAGCAACTGTTGCGCTTCAAGTTATGACTAAGAACCCTATTGCGTTGCATCATGGAACAACAATCGAAGAAGCGCTTGAAACATTTGAAGGAACCAAACTGCGCGTTTTGCCAGTTACCGATGAGCAGACTCATGTGATAGGCGTTGTTACTTTGGAAGACCTTGGATACGTTGATGTGCACCGCAAAGAAATGAGCCTTTCCGAAACAATGATGCATAAACCCACGCTGATAGGCAGCAAAACTAGTTTAGAGCGGGTCGCGGAGATTATGATTGAAAACCAGCAAGACCACGTGTTTGTCACTGATGCCAACGAACGATTAATAGGTGTGATTTCGGGAATCGATGTCGCCAAGAAAATACTGGAACTTCTATCCTCCTAAAAAGAGGCAATTTAAGCAAAAATAGAGGTGTGACACTGCAAGCATTAACTTTCGTTTTTCATTAAGCCTTAAAAATTAATTAGCAAGTTTACAGTTAGCAATGTACGGTGTGCAGTGTGAAGGGAAAAGCCATCATAATAATGGGTTCAGAAAGGGACTTGGATTTTTGCCGTGAAATAACAAAGTGCCTCAAAATGTTAGGAGTAAACTACGAGTTCCGAGTTGCTTCCGCTCATAAAACTCCAGAAAAAGTACTGGAAATCCTGAAAGAGTTCGAAGGAGAAAAAATCGTTTACGTAACCGTCGCGGGACGCTCTAACGCTTTAAGCGCGTTTGTCGACGCCAACACGCCAAAACCAGTCATCGCATGCCCACTTTACTCTGAAAAATTCAGCGGCGCAGACATTTACTCTTCACTACGAGTACCAAGCGGCATAGGCTCAGTCGTAACGGTTGAACCTGAAGGCGCTGCCATTGCCGTGGCGAAAATTTTCGCGGTTGAAGACAAGGAACTGGAGAAACACGTAAAAGAATACCAGTCGACAAAGAAGAGGGCAATCGAAACAGCTAACGACATAATTAAAAAATTGAAGTAGCCAAAGCAATCCTGCGGAAAACACGCGACGTGCATGTTACAAATAGTTTACGGAAAAACCTTGTTGAAGTCAGCCAAACTTGGCCACTCAAACAAAACGATATAAGCATAAGAGAATAATTTCTGATACAGAACATACTGATCGAAGTGCACAAGCATGGGCAGCGTAAAAGACCTAGAAGTAACCCATAAGCCAACACGCGACGCGCTGGGCGTCGGCAAATTCCATTTCTCAGACCGATATTCAGTTTTTGACTGGGGCGAAATGCCCGACCACATCCCAAGCAAAGGCGCAGCCCTATGCCTCATGGGCGCGTACTGTTTTGAACGCTTAGAAGCAAAAGGCGTTAAAACTCACTACAGAGGGTTAGTGGATGAAAACGGCAAAACAGTCAAAATAGCCGAGTTAAAGCAGCCCTCAAACACAATGGAAGTCTGTTTAGTTAACGTTTACAAGCCGCAAACCAGCATAGTCAACGGCAAAATAACACATGATTACAGCGTTTACACCCCAAACCTCAAAAACTGCTTAATTCCGCTTGAAATAATCTACCGCAACGGTTTACCTGAAGGCTCATCAGTCTTCAAACGACTTGAGCAGGGAAAAGTAACCCTGAAAGACCTTGGCTTAGACCACTATCCTAAACCCGGCGAAAGCCTTGCCAAACCAATTTTTGACGTGAGCACGAAGCTTGAAGAAACCGACCGCTACGTCACATGGCAGGAAGCCCAGAAAATCGCTGGCTTAACTGATAAAGAATTAGTCGACGCAAAAGCGGTGCTGCTTAAAGCAGACGAAACAATAACCGAAGCCGCCTCAAACGCTGGCTTGAAGAATGAAGACGGAAAAATTGAGTTAGCCTTTGATAACGCCAGAAACCTCATGGTTGTTGACGTGGTTGGAACATTAGACGAGTGCAGATTCACCTATGACGGCGTGCACGTAAGTAAAGAAGTTGCCCGTCAATTTTACAAGAAAACCGCGTGGTACCAACATGTGGAAGAAGCGAAAAAGACCGCTGAAACCCGCGGCGTAAAAGACTGGAAAGCCCTATCCAAGTCACAGCCCTCGAAACTTGACCCAAAGTTAAAAGCCATAATCAGCGAAATGTATATGGCAGCTGCTAACGAGGTGACTAACCGCAAGCTATTTGATGTGCCGCGACTTGCGGAAGTAATCAAGAGTTACAGGCAATATACAGGTGAAAAATAATGATAAGCAACAAAATAAAAGAAATCATAAGCAAATATGACCCTGAACAAGTGCGCATAGGCGTTTTAGGCTCACACTCAGCCCTCGAAATAGCCTCTGGCGCCAAACAAGAAGGCTTCGAAACCGTAGTAGTCTGCCAAAAAGGCAGAGAAAAAACCTACACCCGATACTACGGAAACATCTTCGACCACACCATAATGCTGGACAAGTTCGCAGACATCACAAGCCCCAGCAACATAAAAAAACTACAAGACTTATGCACAATATTCGTGCCAAATCGCTCCTTCTCCGTGTACGCAAGCTACGAAGCCATTGAAGAAAAATTCGCTGTACCCCTCATCGGCAACAGAGCCATGCTGAGGACAGAAGAACGCAATACGCCGAAAAACCAACTGTACTTGCTCCAGCAAGCCAAAATAGCCACACCAAAAACGTTCAAGTCACCCAGCGAAATTGACCGCTTAACAATCGTTAAAGTTCCAGAAAAAACGCGAGCCATCGAACGCGCATTCTTCTACGCTTCATCACCTGAAGAATACGAGAAAACAGCAGAAAAACGCATACGACAAGGCATAATCACCCGAGAAGCCCTGCAACAAGCAATAATCGAAGAATACGTAGTCGGCGCCAAATTCAACGCCAACCTGTTCTGGTCACCCTTAACAGGCGAAATTGACCTGTTAGGCTTTGACAGACGCATCCAAACAGACCTCGACGGTGTACTGGATTTGCCTGCGCAAGAGCAACTGGAACTGAACATTCCAACGCAGAATATTGAAATTGGTCACATGGGCGCAACTATGCGCGAAAGCCAGATAGAAAAAATCTTTGAAGCAGCAGAAAAATTCGTTGCAACCTGCAAAAAAGAGTATCCGCCGGGAATGATAGGCTTATTCGCCCTGCAAGGAGCGATAACGAAGAATTTGGAGTTCTACGTTTTTGATGTTAGCCCACGAGTCCCAGGATGCCCATGCGTTGAGCCTACGTCACCATACATGAAGTATAAGTACGGCGTGGAAGTTGGTCCAGGCAAACGTGTTGCCATGGAAGTTAAACATGCGATTAAGGAAGATAGGCTTTCAGAAGTGGTTACATGATAGATAACCAAGACATCGCCGAAATTTTGGGAAAATATGATACTGGGAAACTTGCCATTGGCACTTTAGGTTCGCACAGTTCCCTTAACATTTTCAAAGGTGCCAAAGAAGAGGGCTTTCGCACCGTGTGCGTATGCAAAGAAAAAGACGCTATAATGTACAAAAAGTTCCCCTTGGCTGACGAGGTAATATTCGTTAAAGACTTTACTGAACTGCTGACCGAAGAGCTTCAGGAGAAACTGCGCAAACTTAACGTTATCCTGATTCCTCACGGCTCGTTCACCGCCTACTTAAGCACCGAGCAGTTGACCAATAGCCTGTATGTGCCAATGTTCGGAAATCGAAGGCTTCTCCACTGGGAGGCAAACCGCAAAGAGCAAGAAGAATGGCTGCGCAAAGCAGGATTAAGATTGCCCGCAACTTTCAAGGCGCCAGACGAAATTGACCGCTTAATTATCGCCAAGCTGCCTGGTGCAAAAGGCGGCAGAGGCTACTTCCTTGCTAACTCGCCTGAGTCTTTCCGCAAAAAATTCGCAGAAATGGTTGCCCGCGGTTTGCTCCGCGAAGACGATGTGGACAAGGTTCACCTGCAAGAGTACGCGTTAGGTGTGAATGTTTACCCCAGCTATTTTAGTTCAATCATCAAAGATGATGTGGAACTCTTGGCGATGGACAGGCGCTATGAATCCGCCGTCGATTCCATGGGCAAAATCCCCGCCAGTGAACAACTAGAAATAGGAGTAAACCCGACCTACACTATAGTAGGCAACTTTCCAATTGTACTCCGGGAGTCGCTGCTGCCAGAACTGATGCGGATGGGGGATAATGTGCATAAGAAGGCACGGGAGCTTGCGCCGCCGGGAATAATCGGACCGTTCTGTTTGGAAACAGTGATAACGGATGACTTGAAGATTTACACGTTTGAGATTTCAGCGCGCATAGTAGCTGGAACCAACGTTGGCATCGGCACTTCGCCCTATGCTTATTTGAGGTATGGGGAAAACATGTACATGGGAAGACGCATCGCTGTGGAAATTAAGGAAGCCTTAAGGCAAAAGAGGCTTCATGAAGTTGCCGCTTGATTTCTGCTTTGACGCTTCTATAGCAATTCATTGTTTCCAGAGCAGTTGTGAACAGTAGATTTCGGAGTCCTGCTTGTTTAGGTTTTTTCTAATTCTTTTATTCTTGTTTCTATGAAGTCAGCAACCTTTTGTTCGCTGTACGTTTTTTCGGTTTCTTGTAGTTTTAGCTGTTCGCGAATCGTCTCTAAGAGTTTGTCGATGTCCACAGGCTTCATTAAGTAAGCGTCGGCGTTCTTGTTTACAGCTGCAACCGCGTTTTTCAACGTGGGATAGCCCGTAATGATTATTTTACGTGTTTTGGGAACTGCATTTTTCATTTTCGTCAAAAGTTCTATGCCTTCCATATCTGGAAGCCGTATGTCTATCAAAGCAACATTATACGCTGATGTTTCAGCTTTCTTTATGGCTTCGTTTCCGTTTTGCGCCACATCTACTGCGTAGCCTTCGTTTTTCAGTATGGTTGATAGTGTTTTCCGTATGTTTTCGTCGTCGTCAACGACAAGAATCTTGGCGGGGTTAACCATCGTTGTCTTTCACCTCCATTCTACAGCTTAGGCTCTACTGGTAAAGTTATAGTGAAAGTTGTTCCTTTGCCCACGGTGCTTTTAACCGTGATTTTGCCGCCGTGGGCTTCTACTATGCGCTTGCAGATGGCTAAACCGAAGCCCATACCCTGCGCTTTCGTGGTAAACAATGGTGTGAACAACTTGGCCATAACCTCTTCTGATATGCCCTTACCCGTGTCTGCAAAGGTGATATTCACGTTGCCTTTTGCTGTCGTGCTTCTGATTTTCAATGTGCCTCCTTCAGGCATTGCTTCAATCGCGTTCTTGATGAGGTTAGTGGATACTCTAACCATCTTGCTCACATCAGCCTTAATCTGGGGTTTGTCTAAGGTGTAGTCTGCGATTTTGACTTTGGATGGAATTTGAATCATCGACAAGGCTTCCTTCAAAAGTGACTTGGGCGAGCATCCTATAAGATCCAAATGCATTTCTCGTGAGTAATCCAGCAGGTCGCCTATTATTCTGTTTGCATGATCAATTGATTTGTCTATGACATCAAGCATCTCTTTTTCGCTGGTGTCTGCGCAGGGTGTATATTTCTTTTTCAAGTAGTATGCAGCGTTTTTGATTCCTGTTAGCGGGTTACGCAGGTCATGTCCAACCATTCCAGCTAATTCACCAATGGCAGCCATTCTCTCAGATTGCACAAGTTTAGCGTGAGCTTGCTTCAATTGTTCAGTTCTTTTTTCAACTAACTGCTCTAACCCCATAGAGTACTCTGCTAGTTCACTTTGCAGACGTTTCATTTCAGTTATATCCCGTGCAATGCTCAAAATTGCTTGTTTTCCTTGGAAAGTCACGAGGCTGGAGCTAATCTCCACTGGAATAATCTTTCCGTCTTTTGTAGTGTGTGTCGTTTCAAAAATTTGTATTTGAGAGACGGGCATTTCTTTGGCAAGTTTTCTTATTTGTTCTCGGCTTAGGCTGCTGTCGATGTCTGCGGGTCCCATGGAAAGCAATTCTTCTCTGGAGTATCCCAGAACCTTGACTGCGGCGTCATTCACATCCACAAAATGTGCATCAAAATCTATTACACATGCAGTGTCATTCATTCCGTTAATTAATGCCCGATACTTCTCTTCGCTCATCCTTAAAGCGTCTTCAGCTTTCTTGCGCTCAGAAACATCCCTTATAAGCCCTAACAAATGCGTCTTATTATCAAGTTTCAATGGTGAAACAGAAAGGTCTATTGGGAATTCTTCGCCGTTTTTTCTACGAACTGGAAGGCTGAG
>CAZWDU010000032.1:0-5133 GCA_964632845.1 uncultured Candidatus Bathyarchaeia archaeon
TAACTGCCCCTGAAAAGTCACAATTCCTTCAAGGCATACTAAAAGCAGGCTACATCTTCAACAAAGTACCTAAAGCTACAGAGTATGCAAACTGGCTGGTGAATTTAACATCAACAATAAACGCTAAAACAAGCACAATAGCAGAGGCAAATAAGCACTCCGTTTTGCTCTACACTTATCCTTATACGCCATCTACAACTATCAAAGAATACGCAACCATTGACACTCTAGGTCAAGTTTGTATATTAGCTGGCGGCTCAAACGTGGCAGCGTCTTTTCCATCATATCTGAATTCAACAACAGTAGCCGTTGATGCAGAGACTGTGCTTGATCAAGACCCTGAGTATATTTTCCTGCACACAGTGCGATATACTTTTGGCGGTTTCACCTATGCTGATCCAGTGCAAGGAATAGATGCTAACGACATAACTAGCATTGATACTTGTCTGAAAGACTACATGTCACAAGAAGTATTCGCCGATGTCTCAGCCTTCAAGAACAACCATGTCTACATAATTGCAGGCGACTTCAGAAACAACGCTATGGGCGGCGTCTTAGGCGCCGTGTACCTAGCAAACGTTCTCTACCCCGACCTATTCGCTGACTTAAACGCTGAAAACGTACACCAAGAATACATAACAAAGTATCTGCGGCTAAACTACAACTTAGACAACAGCGGCATCTTCTTGTACCCAGCCTTAAACATAAACGGTGACCTCGTCGGTATACCTAACGGCGCAACATAAACATCCCCTTCACTTTTTTCTTCAAAATTTGAATTAGGTTGAGTGGCGAAGTATGGGTTGCACGATAAACTGGAGTGAACTCCGACAACAGATGCTGCATAGCACAAAAAGAATTGAGTGCTGCAACCCAAGTTATTGGGATAAGCAAGCCGAACGCTACAACGAAAATATTGCGCGGATGAACGATTTAACCCATACTCAACTCATTAGGCTTCCGTTATTTTCTCAATATACGATTCTTGATGTTGGCGCTGGAACAGGCAGAATAACCATACCAACGGCCAAATGCGTCAAGCACATCACAGCTTTAGAGCCCTCCCAAAAAATGCTTTCCATCTTAAAGGCAACCGCAGAAAAAGAAGGCGTCAGCAACATACAATGCATCAACAAGTCCTTGGAAGATTTTGATGCAGGCGCAGGCGTAGTTTCTTTTGATGCGGTGGTGGCTTCTTTTTCGCTTTTCATGGTTGATATTGAAAAGGCACTTTTGAAAATGGACAGTTTAGCAAGGAAAAGTGTTCACTTGTTCTTATCCGCTTCAGAATGGTTGGATAAAGATTTGCATAAGCTTGCATATGATAGAGATTTCCCTGTTTGTCCTGATTACATTTACGTTTACAACATTCTCAATGAGTTAGGCATTCAAGCTAATGTTGAAATTTGGGATGTTCTATCGTCAGAAAGCTTTGGTAGCTTAGAGGATGCAGCACAAAAGTATGCAACCTCCTACCGTATACCCTCTGCCAAGGCAAGTGAATTAAAGAATTACTTGCAGAGAAACCTAACGGCAGACAACGGAAAACTTGTAGCTAACAGAAAAAAGAAGGTAGCCATGATATGGTGGACCAAAACACAGTAAACCTGCCAACACCAGTTACAGTAGAAGAAGAAAAAAAGAAGTACAAAAAACTAATTCTGAAACGGAGCTTTTTCCTGATATTTTGTGCGGTTTTACTTTTTGTTGTGGCAGGAGTCTCTCTTGCGCTGGGTTCAGCGTCAATGTCTTTTCTTGACGCCTACGCCGCAGTGTTTGCAAAGTTTTTCCCAAACTGGTTTAACGTAAGCGAACTGGCAAATAATGTGGTGTGGAATCTACGGTTGCCTCGTATGTTGCTGGCTGTTTTGGCTGGTTCAGCCCTCGCTATGTCTGGTTCAACAACACAGGCTATTCTTCGAAACCCCTTAGCCACACCTTACACGTTGGGTGTTTCAGCTGGGGCAAGTTTAGGCGCTGGCATAGGCATAATTCTGGGAAAAGGCATAACTGATGGCCCATTCTTGATTATCGGGAACGCGTTTATTTTTTCTCTTATTCCTGTTGCGGTTGTTCTCCTGCTGGTAAAACGAAGAGGTGCATCTCCTGAAACCATAATTTTGTCTGGAATAGCGGTAATGTACATTTTTTCCGCATGCACAACTATACTTCAGTATTTCGCTGATGCAAACGCTGTAAGCGCCACCGTGTTTTGGACGGTTGGTGACTTGTCCCGTGCAGCTTGGTGGCAACTACCCTACCTGCTTGGCGCACTTGTAATAGGTTTAGCGATTAACCTTTGGTTGTCTTGGGACCTTAACCTTATGAAGATGGGTGATGACTCAGCCAAAGCCTTGGGAGTGGAAGTAAATAGGGTGCGAACAATAGTTTTAATCACCGCTTGCTTATCCACTGCCGCAGTGGTCAGTTTCACAGGCGCTATCGGCTTTATATGCCTAGTTGCCCCGCACATTTGTCGAGCCGTTATCGGCGGAGACGAGCGCTTCCTAATCTTGTCCTCCAGTCTTTTCGGGGCAATTCTGCTACTGTTCGCTGATATCCTAGCTAGAAGGTTGATTGCCCCTGTCGTGTTGCCTGTGGGTGCTATAACTGCGTTTCTGGGTGGACCACTACTGCTTTACTTGCTTATCAAAAGAAAAAAAACTATCAGTTAGTGAGCAACCTCAACATGGCATTAAAACGGTAAAATTGTAAATCAAAGAGTGATTGGCAATCTATAGTCTCATTTCATAACGCTTAGCATATACTTCCAGTAAACTGCTTTGCATGAAACCCAGAAAGGGGTCAACCCACATTGCAGGCATTTGACTTCAATTTTATAGTGCTACCCTTAGGCATCGTCATCGGCATTCTAGTCATAACTATCCTCTTCATTGACTCACGCAAAGATGTTATCCGTGACAAACGAATTCAACATGCCATATCGAAATTTAAACAGGAAAAAGCACAAAAACAACAAGAATTCTATGACCAACAAACCGAACTAAACAGGCTACACGAAACCAAAGCAATCGACAGCGAAACCTACAAGCGGCTAAGCACGTTGCTGCAGATGAATGCGAAAAAGCTTGAAGAAACAATGAACGTTCTCGCATACGCAGAAAGCCTAAAACAGCCAAAGCTCTCTAAGACTCAGCCAAAAATAAAATCAACCTTGCTATAGCTCTTTTTTATTGGTTTACTGTTTTAGCCCAGACGCGGCAGGTGCCTTCGCTGCTGACCATGCAGGCGCCGACTGGTTTTGCTGGCGTGCAGGCTTTCATGAACATGGGGCACTGGTCTGGCTTGATTTTGCCGACTATTACAAGGTGACACTGGCAACCCGTTATGATGTCTTTACCCTGCTCCACTTTAACGTTAAACTTTGCTCGTGCATCAAACCTTGATAAATCATCTTTCAACAGCAAAGCCGAATCTTTCAAACTGCCGATTCCGCGCCAACTGCCAACTGCAACCTTGAACGCACGGTTCATCATTTCCAACGCTTTAGGATTGCCTTCGGGCTTAACCACTCGTGGATACTCATTCTCCAATCTTGCAGCGCCTTCGCTTAGCTGCCGCAGTATCATGTAAATGGACATTAACACGTCGTTGGGTTCAAAACCTGCCACAACCGTTGGCATTCCATGTTTTTCGGGAAACCTTTCATACGGTTTTAAACCAATTATGGCACTAACATGCCCCGGCGCAATAAACCCGTCAATCTGCAAATCTTTGATGCCAAGCAGTAATTCCATGGCAGGGGGAATCAAACGGTGAGAAACCAAAAAACTAAAGTTTTCAGGCAAATCGCCAAGCGCTTCCAGTGCTGTTAACGGCGCAGTTGTTTCAAACCCAACAGCGAAAAACACGAACTGCTTCTTTGGCTCATCCTTAGCCATTTTTATGGCGTCAGAAACAGCATAAACAATTCGAACGTCAGCGCCAACTGCTTTAGCCTCTAAAAGCGAGGACTGGCTTCCAGGCACCCGTAACACATCGCCAAAACAAGTTATCACAATTCCCTTCTGCGCCAACTGAACTGCCTCATCAATCTCCGCTGCCGGCACAATACAAACGGGGCAACCTGGACCAGCGATAACTTCAACGTTCTGCGGCAAGAGACTGCGTAAACCAAAATGCGTAATCGTCCACTCGTGCGTGCCACAGACATGGCACATTTTGATTTTGTCTTGTTTGGCGGCGAGAACCTGGATTTTTTGGGCTATGTTCTTTGCCATCCGAGGGTCTCTAAACAACTGGTTTTCAGTCATGCCCTTTCCGCCGTGACATCTATTGTTGACCTGCTTCCAAAATTTCGTTCCATAAACGAAGCGTTTCTTGGGCTTCTTTCTCTTCCAAAACCTGAATCGCATATCCAGCGTGAACCAAAACGTAATCGCCAACTTTTGCTTCAACAAGCGATACGTTGACTTCTCGAAGTACGCCTTGACCAAAATCCACGTTGGCTTTGCCGCTCTCAACGCTCATTACCCGAGCAGGAATAGCTAAACACATTATAATCAGTTAATTAACACGCGTTAAACACTGATAAAAAGAAATTGGTTCATTTCTAGCTAAATCCAGCTACAACTGCCTGACCAAAAGAAACCCCGCCGTCACCAGCTGGAACTGACTCGTGCACGGCAAACCGCAAACCAGCAGCCTCCACCGCCTCACGCATCAACTGAGCTAGGATTTGGTTGCAGGCTGCGCCGCCCGAAAAGCCCACCGTTTCAACGCCGTGTGAACGCGCGTTTTCCGCTGCTAAGGCTGCTAAACCCTTTGCCAAATATGCGTGGGCTGAATACGCTAAATCAGCAACTGACGTTTTTGAGCGGTTTTCAAAGATTCTTGCAAGCAAGCCAGTGGTGTCTAAAACGTTACCTTGCACAATGGGTTTAAGGTTAAGCGCATCTTTGCCCGCCAAAGCAGTGGATTCCAGTTTCATAGCTGGCTCCCCCTCATAACTGCGTACATAACACAGCCCTAAAACCGCCGCGACAGCATCCAGCACTCTGCCGCAACTCGTCGTCTCAACTATGCCGTTGCCCTTTTCAAGCTGGCTTAAAATCAGCTTTGCTTCTGTCTCGCCATGTGGCAAATGCGCCTTGTTCTGCATCAAATACTCCT
>CAZWDU010000033.1:0-4593 GCA_964632845.1 uncultured Candidatus Bathyarchaeia archaeon
TATGAAGCGTTGAAGCCTGCTGGAATGATTGTGTCGTTCAGCCCAACTATAGATCAAGTTGTTAGGATGACTGAGGCTTTGCGGGAGAACAATTTCATCTGTATTGAAACCGTAGAGTGCCTAATGCGCGCTATGCAGGTTGAACGCGGAAAAACTAGGCCGCACACGATGATGACTGGGCACACGGGGTACATAACGTACGCGCGGAAAGCCTTACAGCTTGAACGTGTGGAGCAAGAAAGCGCCGTTTAGGCTTCTATTGGTTTTTGGGGCATGCCCAGCCGCCAGAAAGCCTGTTTCAACTGTTCGCCGCGTTTCCACCCGTAATAAAATCCCATTATTTTCGCGAATGACGGTATAGCTACGTTGTTTACGGCAGTGTAGAGGATGGGGTTGGAAAACCTGTTTTCAAGGAACGTGCCGCGCCAAATGCGGATGTTGTATTCCCAGCAGCGAATGAAAAATTCCCAGCGTACCTTAGACAGAGAATCTAACTCTGCGCCTTTCTTGTTCATTAATATGCAGTTTTCCAATGGCACAAAGAAAAGCGGCACGTAAAACGCGTTGTAACCTTTTAACGCGTCCATTAACTCAAGTGTTTCAAGCATGTCTTCTTCTTTTTCTTCAGGCAGCCCTATAATTAACGTTGCCAGCGGGTACCAGTTGTTGTCATTTAAGATGCCGAAGGCGCTTGTGACTATTTCTCGCCACTGCTCAGGCTTATACGGCAGCATTTTGCCTCCCATGTACTTTCGCATTAAGCGTGCACTGCCTGTTTCGATGCCTGTCTCCGCCGTGATTATGGGTTTGCCTCCATGAGAGTACCAGCTGCGTTCAATTAAGATTTCAGCTAATTCTTTAATCATGTCGGGCTTGCAGACTATAGGCGCCAGCGACATGTGAGACGCCTGAATGCTTTTAACGCCAGGATACTCAGCCACGCTCTTCGCTAGCTCAACAACGGCTTCTTTGTTGGGAACGAACTTTTTGTCTTTTGCACCGTAGAGAAACAGGTCTTCAGTAACCAAAGTAATGTGGTCGCTGCCTTCCTTTACAGTCGTTTTAACTTCGTCCATGATGATGCTTAAGGGTATGTCCACTTTACGCTGCATGGTAGGCGTGCAGAATTGGCAGTTTCTGCCGCATCCTTTGGAAATTTCTACTGAGCCGTGTATGGCAGCGTGTTTTGTCAAGGGCATGGTGGTGTAATCCCAGTTGGCTGCGGATTCAGCCGCGCGTACCACGCGGGGAAGCACTTCACCATTTAGTATCTTTTTGAAAACTTCAATTATGCCGTCGGGTCTTCCGCCGATGAATACGCAGTCGACGCCGTAGCGTTCAGCTACGTGTTTGCGTTCCAGTTGCCATGAGCCGAACCCGCCGACGATTACTTTAGGCTTAAACTTTTTGATGCTGCGGTGGTTCACAAGCTTGTGAAATTCGATGGCGTTTAATGGTTCACCGCCGCCGATAATTGAAGAGTATGTTTTGCTTACGTAGCCCATTCCTGTTGGGTCCATTGAGGAGATGCCGACTATTTTTGTGTCTGGACCTATGAACGCGTCTAAGTCTTCAGGGTGGACAACGGCAACATCAGCTGCTGTGAAGCCATTTTCCAAGAGCATGGCTTCGACTTTTCTTAAGCCGTAAGGCGCGTATTTGGCTCTGCCGTCGGAGTTGCGTGGGACTCGCGGATAAAGCGTTTTTCTTGCGTAACCTAAGGGGATGGGTCCTATGCCGAAGCCGCCTACGAAAGCCATGAAAGGATTGTTGAAGAAGTCGCTCATTTCGGTGGCTGAAGCGGTAAGCACGATTTTGACGCCTGAACCCGTTGCTATCTCTCCTTCGCTCAAATGTGATATTGGAAAAGATGCTTGCAGGCTTATTAAAAATTACTGTCTGATGGACAACTGTTCAAGTAGCCGCCTTTGCCGTCCGAGTAACTCTGAGTTGTCATCCCATGATGGTCAAGCTAATGCCTTCTCATCATCCGGCACAGATAAGTAGGCTTAAACAGAAATAAAAGTGTTCACAAAAACCCAGTTTATGTTGGCATTTGTGGGCGCTCAAAAAAGTCTCAATTGATTATTTCGGGATTAAATTTTAGTCCAGCCAACCGTCAACGTTTTCAGAGAGCAAACATTATCTTAGAGGCTTCCGTAATATTCTCAGTCAAGTCAAGAAGGGTGATTTTATGATTGAAATTCCGCTTTCAAGAGCAACTAGCCTCATTTCTCCCCGATTAACCGTGCTCGTGAACACCACCGATGAGACAGGCGAACTGAACTCTTCACCTTACTCATGGGTTTTTCCCCTTAGCTTCAACCCACCACTAATCGGAGTAAGCATCGGAGGAAAAAACAAACACAGCTACCTCAACGCAAAAAGAACAGGCGAATTCGTCGTATGCGTAGTGTCAACTGATTTCGGTCAACAAGCAGTAAACTGTGAAGCACAGCATAGCTCTGGAGATAAACTCTGGGAAAAACAAGGTTTACACACGCAAAAATCAAAAAAAGTAGCGGTTCCAAGAATCAAAGAAGCCAAAACCATCATAGAATGCAAAGCCACAAAATTCCTAGAATACGACGGAGACCACGTAATCCTCGTGGGAGAAGTCGTTCACGCCGAAGCAGAAGAAAACCTTGAAGAACGCAACCCGTTGCTTCACGATTCGGGAGAAAAATTCAGAACCATAGGTACCCAGATAACGCTGAAAAGAAGAAAATAAACCTGCTATTTCGGCGCTATACGAAATAAAACGATTGGCATGCTCCAATTTTGTTATTTTGGTGTGTAAAAAATTATTGCCAAGTTGAGTCTAAGCCCGAACGCTCAACTCAGTTCAGCCAACTGTTAACCCGTAGTTTGATGCCCTTCCCATTTGATGTTATCTTGTGGGACGGACTTGGACCACAGATCAATGCTCAACCTTGCCTTGCTGAATCGCTCCAGCATGCTCCCCAACTTAGCAAATGTATACTAACGCCCCGTTTGGATATAAATTTGATTGTACAATAACACAATAAATCGCTGTTTATGCAATGAGAGTTTTTGACAAAATCAGCGAAACAAACGCATGATACCGTTGGCTGGAAAGCGGCTAAAGATGGATACTATTTAAACTCGGAAGCCGTCTATGCGCCGTTTCAGCTATGGTGCAGCAGGGTTTTCGGGTTTATATATCGTGAAGCTTAAACATACTGTTCAAAACACACGTGAAACTGAGCGTCACAAGCAACAGCAAGGAATAAACCGATGAACAGCAAAGAACGATTCGACCAAGACTTATCCACATTGTTAATGAGGCTTACAGCCGATGTGGACAAGGAAGCAGAAACCAAGCTCGCCGCGCTCAAGGACTGGCTGGTAAACCTGCAAAAGGAAAACGTGGTGAAAATTAACCATTCCGTGATGGAGCTTGTCTGCGCCAAGTATCTTGTGCTGAAAGGCTACGATGTGCAATTGGAGTATGCGTTGAACGACATTTTAACGTGCGACTTGTACTCGACAAAAGGCTATGGAAACTTGATTGTGGAGATAGAAACAGGTTTCATTCCGCCTGACCACGCGTTAGACCCGCTGTCGTACACTTCAGCGCGGTTAGCCAGCAAAATAATCAGGTACAGCAGCTTCGCAGGAAAATTTGCCCTTGGAGTTCCACCACATTATATTCTGCCGTTTCCGCGTGCACTAGCGAAACCGCCGCGAAAAAGAACCATGCAGGACATCGAGTTCATTCAGACGCTCTGCGACAAGTATTACCGTAACCCGCCAGTAACGCATGACGATATCTGCAACGCCCGCATACACGAAATCTACATTATCGATGTGGACCAAACGCGAATCCAAGAGATAGACCCTGAAACCTACCTGAAACGTATACTGCACAAAAGCTTCATCACTGCTGACGCAGCCACTTAACCGTTGGAGGATTAAGCTGCGCATGCCCTATTATGTTTACGTCATTTTATGCGTGGACGGCAGCTTCTACACAGGCTACACCAAAAACATTGACGCGCGCATAAAGCTACATGAAAGCGGCAAAGGCGCTAGATACACACGCATGCATAAGCCACAGAAAATCGCTTACTTGGAGCTTTTCGAGTCGAGAACACAAGCCATGAAACGCGAGAAGGCAATAAAGAAGCTAACCCACCAGCAAAAGCTCACGTTAGTCAACTCACGTAACAACAAAAAATAGCTGTGCAAAACTACGAAAAAGCTTTAGCTCAAATCTGAAGCTGAAGCAGCTGAATTCAGCAAGCCGCTTCTTAGATTATCAACGTTAGTGCTGCGGCTGTGCATAGCGGCATCAGAACGTTGTCGTTTACTGGCAGAGGCAAACACTCAATAAGCATAGCGATTGCTGCGCCAATCAGTGCGTGTGCAGGTGACACGAAAAAGGCGCCAGCTAAAAACGCAAAGCATACGCCTGCCAAGGAACCGCCTACTGTTTTGCTTCTGTTGAACGGCAAAGGCTTCGCGGGGATGAGGCTGCCGAAAATGGACGCTGAGCTGTCGCCTAAAGCAAAAATTGCGATGGCTGCACTGCTGATTGGCGGTTGGAAAAGCAGTAGCGTGAACAAGATA
>CAZWDU010000034.1:0-3155 GCA_964632845.1 uncultured Candidatus Bathyarchaeia archaeon
CTTTGTTGGCTGCGATCCACTCAGTTGTTGCTGTCGCAAAAAAAGCGGAAACCTCTTCGTCAACCTCTCAGTAAGAATAGCCTTGATGTCGAAGGGCATCGCCTCAAAGTCTTCGTACGTCAGCGCTTGATTCGCTTTCTGCAGCATTGCGTGAACTACTCTGTAGGCCTGCTCCTCTTCGTCTTTGACTTCTCCAAGGTTTAGTGCTTTGAATTCTTTGCTGGTTAGGTAGCCGTATCGGACTTCGCCCAGATCCTTGTCCATCAGCGTCTGAATCTGCTTCGCGTTTTCAGCAATTGCTTTTGGGTCAAAAAGCCTAGCGTTCCTCTCAGTGACCTCTTTTTGCTCTGTACCATGTTCATCTAGCTTCTGCTTGTACTCCGCAATCTTTTGGTCTTCGCTTTTCTCAGCCATAGCTCATCACACTATTGTTCCAGGTTGCAGGTCATCGCCTTCGCCTTCCATCGACTGCATCACAACGCCGGTCTGCTTCTGGTCAAGCTTCCAGCTTGAGAAAACAACATTCTTCACAGTGACCTTCGGCTTTCCCGTTCCAGCGCCAGCAGGATCCAACTCAATATCCACAGGGTCTCCAGTCAAAACGACCTGAGCATAGGTGTTGTCCACGTACATGCTTTCTATGCTTACTTTGTAGCTCTGATTTCCATCTTCAAGTATGGCGGGTTTGTTGCTTTCCATAGCGTAGTCCTTAATCAGCTCAACGCCGATGGACACTGAGACGCCTTTCGCATAGCCTATAGCTGTGCCAGCTTTCTTCACGACGCCGTTTCTTCCAACTATCGGAGTGCTCAACTTTCATTTTTCACCTCAACGTTTAATTTTGTGACTTTGAAGTCAGGCTGCATGGTAAACGACTCCTTGAAAGCGGATTTCTCCGCCGTAGAACAGCTTGTTCTCAAACTTGATTTCGCCAGGAGCAAAACTCGTAGGAATAACGTCGGACGCCTTTCCGCTCAAGGTCCTGTCGGCTAGAACAGCATCGACCACGTCAGCCATTAAAGCTATAATGTCTTTGAACCAGTCCTTAGGCTCGTACTCATTGATTACCAAGATTACGCTGAAGTTGACCTTGACTTCTAACAAGTCGCCAAGGGTGCCTTGCGAGATCGGCGAGGGCAGAGCGTTTACCACGGCTTTGGGAAGAGAGCCATAGGTGAATTGTTCGCCTAAGAGCACGGATTTTATTGCGCTTTTCGTTTCGATGGCAGCCTTTACCGCGTCAAAAACGTCCTTGTACGTAGTGTAGAAGCCCATTAGCCAATCAGCTCCAGCCACACCTCAGCGAAAACATCGTCCACTTTACTGCGAGCATCCTCGACGGCACGTTGCATGAACGGGTTAGGTTTCGTGCCTGGATGATGCACCAAGGGCGTGAAAACCATCTTGCCGCCAACTTCAAAAGCGAGAACTGAAGCGTTAACAGGTCTAATCTCATGAGGCGCTGTCCCCTTCACTACGTACATCGCGTAGGGCGCTAAGGCTTGTATCGACGCTTCGCCATCGCCTATCTCCTTAACGATGGACCCCGCAAGCTTGCCAGTCTTCCAAGGAGCACCAAAAAACGCTGAAGCATAAGCAACCTCCGCAAGCTTCTCGATCAGCTTCTGCCTTAGCTCTTTGCTAAATTTGCTTGAGACTTCGTCAAACTCGAGACCGCGAGTGCTGACCTCAACCGTGAACGTCGCCTACACGCCTCCGTCATCCAATGGCGAAATTCTAATTTCAACAAGGAATTCTGAGCCGTCCTTCAGCTTCAGAGTCACAGCAAAACTTCTTGGCCTGTTCCGTTTGGCGCCCATCTGCTATGCACTCCCCACATACGGCTCGGCTTCAGCCTCAGCGTACGCATCCAGAAACCTGTTAGCCTCAACCCAGAACGCCTCGGCACCAACTGGATCACGTGGTCTGCGAACCATCCAAGCAATGAAGAAAGCGGCGGCATCTGCAACGTTCTGCGGCACAGGACTAGGCACGGTTAAGCCCTTCTGCTTCAACAAGCAATCGACGAGAGCGTCGCCACTTGGCAACACATTCGTTATCTCAGCGTCTAGGGAAGTATCGCCTTCACTAATCTGGAGAATCCGTTTCACAGAGGCAACCGAAGTGTACGCCATAATCAGCCGCTCCCCGTTATCACCATCATGAAGCCGAAAGTGTCAATGCCCGTCACCGCAGGGTCAACGCGCAACTCAAACTCGACCATGACCACTTGCCAAGCGTCAACCGTTCCCCCAGAATAATCCCAAAAAACCTGAATCACTGAAGAAGCATTGGCAGGTACCCAATTCTCAGTAGTCAAACTCAGCGTTATGGGCGAGTTGCCAGAGTTCCGTAAGTACGCGGTAAAAGTCTTGCTCTCGCCAGGCTCAACTGAACCCCAATTAATCTCGGTCAAGCGCACCGTTAGCTCTGGGTCAACGTATATCTCCACGCCAACCGCCTTAACCTGAGCTACGTTGCTGATGCTGTAGGAACGCTGCATCACCGCAAAAGTAACAGCAGAGCCCACTAGGGCACCGATAAGGCAAGCAGTTACTACGAGCATTGCGACCCCAAGCTTTTCCAAGTAAGAACCCTCACAGGGCTTATAGTTGATATTACGATACGAAAGAAGCTGTTTTAAGCAATCTCGCTGAAAAATACCCATAAAAAGAAGACTATTAAAATAAAAGGACTAAAATAAAGCCACTAATTAAACGCAATGAAAATAGAAGTTAAATCCAGACGGCGATTTCACGGTTGGTAATATATCTCGCTTCATAAAATGGTATGCAGAGGCAAACCATGTGAAAACCTTCAAGATTAAGCATAACATCGCTGTCTAAAAAGCAACATGCGCTCCGAACTTCTCGATTTCTTTGGAATCCACTTTGAAAATAATTAGTCTTTGTTATAAATGTTTAAATCAAATGGTTTAACTCTATCAATGAGCCATAATGGTTTTGCTTGCTCTCGTGCTTATTTGCGCTGGCTTAGTCACTATAGTCTACAGTGCAGATGAAGCAATAAAGCGCGTCATGAATCTCACAGGGTTCTTTCGTCTATCAGGTTTTGTTGTAAGCTTCGTTATCGCGGGCATAGTGGCAGTGCTTCCTGAGTTATCTATTGGGGTTGTGTCAGCTCTTGAAGGAACG
>CAZWDU010000035.1:0-3018 GCA_964632845.1 uncultured Candidatus Bathyarchaeia archaeon
GTCTAAACTGAAGGCAGGTAAAGAGGTGGCGTGTGGTCGAGAGCTTTGAGTTCAGAAAAGCTAATAAGTCAGATCAGCAATCTGTCAGCCATTAGAGGCTGACTTGATGAAAAGAAAACATGTCCTTTCAATCGCCATAACCCTCATAGGTCTTATCAGCACAATAACCATCATCAGTTACACCACCTTTAGCAAAAGCAACGGCTCCAAACCAGTTCATGTCGGCGTAACCTACGGCGGCGGCAACAGCGCCGATGCCATAGCCCTAATCGATAAAGTCAAAGATTACACTAACCTGTTTGTAATAACCTCTGTGCCAGGCAATTTCGATTGGAGGGAAGTTTGCGATTACGCAGTCAACGCAGGCTTAGATGTCATTCTATACTTTGGTTCAAACGAGCGGTATAGAAGCACAAATGCCGGGTCCATAAAAAACGCGACAGAGCGTTACGGCAGCCACTTTCTTGGAGTGTATTATGGGGATGAGCCTGGGGGAAAATGGCTTGATGAAGAGCTGTATTATACTAGTCTTCCCTACATTGGTGACGTCAGTAAAACCCCGGGTGGATTTGTAATTAGTCAAAAAAATGGTTCCTTAAGTGTCAGCAAAACGTTCCAAGCTTCAGGTCAAATAACCCTGTCTTACAGTGACTCACTTGGTGGCAACAATACCTTCTACAACAAAGATGGCACAATCACATTTGGCAAAACCAGCACGAATAGCTCGAGTTACGAGGAATTGACTTACTACCCTAATGGAACTGTTACCCTTGTTACCATGCAAGCTGAGTCGATAACTAACCCAGTCATAGTTACCGACCGCGGCAGCATCTCCCAGTTTGAACCCTACCAAAAAGTCTGGAATTCACGCCCATTCCAAACCTACAATGAAACAATCGCAGCCATAGTTGCAGAAAAATATGTCAATGGCAAAATAGGGTACGATGTTGGATGGCTACATGACGAATATGACGTTAACGTTATGACTTCTGATTATGCTCTTTACTGGTGGAACTACAAGGGCGGCTACGACACGATTTTTGCGCAGCTTGGCTGGAACAACACGGTAGCGCAGGAAATCGGGCTCGTGCGGGGAGCGGCAAATCTGCAGGGCAAAAGCTGGGGTACAATCCTGACATGGAAGTACACACACGCGCCATACCTGACTGACGGAACAGAAATGTTTGACCAGATGAAAGCCTCCTACGAAGCGGGCGCCGATTACGTTATAGTCTTCAACTACGCAGAAGACATGAGTGGACCATACGGCACATTGAAGGAGGAGCACTTTCAAGCGTTGGAACGCTTCTGGAGCGAAGTAGTCCAGAACCCCAATGTTGCCCATGGTGGCGTCAAAGCGGAGGTAGCGCTGGTTTTGCCTAAAGATTTTGGCTGGGGCATGCGAAACGCGCACGACTGGATTTGGGGATTATGGAGCGCCAACAGCACCAGCATTTCGGAGCAAATCTGGGATCGATTGCAAAACTTGCTTGGGCAGTATGGCACAAAACTTGACATAGTCTATGATGACCCCGCTCACCCTGTTGTAGGCAAATACGGTCAAGTATTCTATTGGAACCAAACTGGATGAGCCCTGTTCTATTTTGCCGCCTCTATTTTACATTTGCACGAATTTATTTTTTGAATAAGAATAGCGCAAAGTAGAAGTTATTATATTTCAGTAAGCCATGTAAGGCTTACATAGAAGGCGACTTAAAACGGGCTTAAGCATCGGTTACCTCACTCCCAAACAGCTGCAAATCTGGGAGTACAAACGCACTGGATTCAAAGAAGCCAGCATCGCACGGGAACTCCAAGTAAGCCGCCAAACAGTCCACAAAGCACTAGACATCGCCCAATTAAAAATCACCGAGTCACTTGAAGAAACAGCCAAAATAAACAAAATTAAAATCCAAATAGTAAACCCAACCAAAGGCTACCTGATGGGATACAGCCCACACTTCAAAACAAAAACCCTAATCACGTTCTCCACAAAAAACGGCATCCAACTCTGGTACAAGCATGAAGGCGACTGCAAAAACTGCGACCAACTAAAAGAATGCACAGAAGCCCTAATCGCAGAAGCAAAAGAACGCAACCTAACCCTGCCAGAAGACTGCCTGCCTTCCGATTACGCAGAAAAACTGTTTTCAGCCATAACAGGTGAGACGGAATGAGCGCAGGCAACAGGTTTATTGATTGGTGCAGAGTGCCGCCTGAACCTCCCAGAAATAGGCACAGAAAACTGTTTGCAAGCAGCCTAATCCTAACTATACTGGGAGTCAGCTTCATTGCAAGTTTTGTTCCTTTCTATGGCGGGTTAATGGCTGGACAAGCCAGCGTCTTTGCAATGCCAAACGTTATTCTTTCGATTGCCAACATAGCAGAAGGTCCATATTACATACAAAACGTAACCTACCAAGCCGTAACAGAGAATAGCCAGCAATTGGCTCAAAACGGCAACTCATACACTCCCAAGTTTGGTTGTTACTCTGGCTACAGAGAAGGCGAATTAGGTAATGTCAACCAAAGCATCGCCAACAACGAAGACCAAGATTTGACTATAAATGCTATTGAAATTTATCGAGCCGACAAACTTTTTGCAGTGATAAATGGGTCATTTACTGTAAAAGCGCATTCAAGGGGCTTCTTAAATTTCCAAGTTTACAACCTTACAGAGTTTTCAAAAAGGGAAGTGCAGTGGCTAACACAAACCGACGGCAAGCAATACCTAAATAACGATTGGGTGTACGATTGGCGACCAGTATTGTATACTGCTGTGATTAAAACCTCAGAAGGAGCCACAATCACTTACGATAGTTTTACTTTTCCCACAGCACCCGGCAGATAAAACTCTTTAAGGTGAAAAAACCTGAAGGTTATAATCAATTTTATTTTTTTGCCTAAGCTTTGTAAACAAGGCATAAGATAACACAGCTATAAGTGAAAAAACGCCTACAAATGCACAAACAGTAATCGCCGACGCTTCAGACTCAGGAGCACCATCATCACTATCGA
>CAZWDU010000036.1:0-2354 GCA_964632845.1 uncultured Candidatus Bathyarchaeia archaeon
GCGGCAACAGGATAAATTCGTGTCAGGGCTGTCGAATACCAGCGGGCCCGCCACTAATAATTCTGTTTGCTATCTTTGAATTATCGCTTTTTCTTTAACACTGAAATGACTAGTAGACTGTTCACTGCTATCAAGTAGCTGGGGGAAACCCAACTCTGAGAATGACCAAGCTGACGCAACCACAAAACTTGTGATTGGACTAAAAATGCCTACAACAAACGGCCACGCAGATTCGGTCTCCGGGTTATGCCATGCCTTTCTCAGAGTTGGTATTGCGGCGAGTGCATCGCTTACAATTGCAAATGCAATCGCCAGGTTTGGTTCACTGGTTAAAATCCAAAGAGCAATGGCTAAACCTGACAGTAATCCGCAGAGGTAATCAAATGATGACAGCTTCCAGTATGCTTTCTTATTGAAGAATGAAGCAGCAAACACTAGAAACGGCGAAACCCCTGACATCAATACTGGTATGGCTGCCCAACTTACGCCGTTGGAGGCTGCAGCGGCAAATGCTATGAACGGTGCAACGGACCACATAAACCAGGTTACCCTGTTGGGCATCGTTTGACTTTTGAACATGGAGCGTATGTAAAGGATTGCGGCAAGCGACGTCGCAGAGGCCGCGGCGAACACAAGGTATTCTAGCATCGCTGATTAATTGGGTGGCTTTAGTTATTTTAATCACACGCGATAAATAGAAAAGTCACAGTATTTACAGTGGTCTCTATGGCAACCGAAAAACTCGACGATGCATTGATGAACCAATTCAGGTGCCCAACCGGCGAGCAAGGAAGAGCTATCGCTGCACAAATGAACAAGGAACATGACCAGCTAACGTCTTGGGGCTTAAGCCATATAAAAATTGGGTCTAATTTTGTGGTTTTGGATATAGGTGTTGGCGGAGGAAAAACCGTTGGCAAACTCGCAAACTACGCGTTCCACGGCAGGGTTTTCGGCATTGACTACTCAAAAGACATGGTAGAATACTCGAAGAGCCAAAACCGACGGCTTGTAGCGGAAGGCAAAATAAGTCTACTTCAAGGTGTCGTTCAGAACCTGAGTTTTCAAAACGGCTTCTTTGATTTGGTTACTGCGGTTGAAACCTGCTATTTCTGGCCCAACTTGCCCAAAGCTTTCCGGGAGATAAACCGTGTCCTTAAGCTTGATGGACGCCTGCTTATTATCAGTGAAATGGTTAAGGACGGCAGGTACGAGGTGGAAAACGCTGAAATGATTGCTCAAGTGCAAGTGAAGCTTTACTCGATGCAGGAGCTTGAGGGTATGCTTGAGACTGAAGGGTTTAAAGTGCAAGTTTATAGGAAACCCAATTCACCTTGGAATGTAGTTGTAGCTCAAAAGTACTAGTTCACTCAAATGGCATCCTACCTTTCTAAAGCACCTACTTTTTGATTACGATATCGACTCAGAATCTTCTTGCCTATTTGATGCATTAGATTGCCTATGGCTAGAGCGAATGCTGGGAACGCTGGCAGAATGTACCAGTGCAGCTTGGTTTGCGCAAACGTGAATAGCCCAAGCACGATTGCCATCCAAACAAAAACCAGAGTGTCAACTTTTGAGCGCTTGGCAACAGTGTAGAAACCGGAGAGCCCAGCAGCAACTGGCAACAGAATTGCCCACGGCAGGTTTTCGTTGAAGATTAAGTAGTCAAAATAGAACAGGTAGCTCCCAAAGTGCCCCTCGATTGGACTCATGGTGCGTGTGACTCCGCTGTAGAGGAAGTACCAATCATAAAATGTTGGACCAAACCGAAGCGTCATGTAGATGAGCCATGGCGCGAAAACCAAGAAGCCGAAGCCTAAAAACAGCTTAAACCGTTTAGACAAAAGGGGCTTGAGGCTTTTCTGGGTCAAAACCAAGTAAACTACAATTATTAGGGGCAGCAGGAACGCTTGAATCTGCTTAGTCATCAAGGCTAAACCAAAAAACACGCCGCTCAAAGCAGCATACCAATTAACCTTCGAGCTGTCTTTTTGGCTTAAAACAAAAAAGTAAATGCTAGATACAATGAAGAAGACGAAGGGCATGTCGGTCATGGCGTGTCTAGCAAACGAGAAAAACGTTACAAAAGTGCCTAAAACCAGCGCTGCATTGAATCCCACCTTGCGGTTATACAATGTTTTTCCAAGATAGTAAATCATGATTAAAGTTAGGATGCCAAATATGGGGCTCACAAGTCTTGTGGAAAAGTTGCTGACGCCAAACGCCTGATAAGACAGCGACATCAGCCACATGTACAGGGGAGGCTTGGCAATCCAAAAGGTCAATTCGCCATAAGCCCAAGGCGTCAGGTAATCGCCTGTTTTAGCCATGTGAAAAGCCCACTGCGAATA